>CALBMM010000255.1 GCA_937896535.1 uncultured Pseudomonadota bacterium | reverse complement strand
GGGGGCTCGACCGCAGGAAGGGGTTGCTGATTGGGGGTGATGACTCGGAGCCGCGGCAAGGGGTCCAATTGGAATATTAGGCCTTGGCCTTGCCCCCGTCGATGGCGGTCAGCAGGTCCTGCTGAGCTTGCCGATAGCTGCCCGGCGCTCGCGAAGCGAGGCCGACCGCCGCGGCCATCGTGCGATGGTCGCCATCCAACGCGATGATGACGCTTGCGTTCCAGCGCTTGGCGCAGGCGGCAATCATCGCGTCGAACTTGATGTAGGAGCGCGAGACGCTGGCTTCTGCCGCACGAGCCTGCTGGTCGGTCCACGGCATCTTCTCGCCCAGCAACTCGGCGGCACGTCGGTCGAAGGGCACCACGACGACATGGCGGGTCGGTGGGACCGTTGTTTCGGGCTTGCTGCGGAGTACCTCCGCGAGAGTCGGCGCCGCGACGAGGATAGTCTTCTGCGCGTGGACCATCGCTTCGAAGAAGTCCGCGCAGTCAGCCGTGTCGGGGTCCTGCTTCTGGCGCAGCGCTCGAATCAGGACCCCGGTGTCCATGAGGCACCGGTCCGGTAGCAGCTTCGGGTCCATCATCGTGGTGCCTCGCGTTCAAGCTCCTGTTCGATGTCGTCGATATCCTCCCAGTCGCCACCGACGCGCGCGAACCAGTCCTTCCAACGCTTGATTTCGTCCGCGGGCGCCATGTCCTCCACCACGTCGAAGTCGTGGACCCACGAGGTCTCCAAGACCTTGACGCCGTCGCGCTCAAGGGTCACAACCGCATCGACAGGCCGGTAGAGGTGCTTGCCCGCGCGCGTCGCCAGTTCCTGCGACGTTCGGGGCGTGATGACGCCTTCGCCATCTACCGCTAGCCGAATCCGCGGCGGATTCAGACCGCCAGCGTTCACGACGATGCCGCGAACGTTCGTGACTTCGACCCGCAATCCTGCGGGGCCGAAGGCAGTCGGCAACGCTTCGCGCTTGCGCCTGACTTCTACGTAGGGCTCGTAGCCCGCCGGAAGCGTCTCCAGCGTTTTGCGAAGCGCCGTCAATGCCCCCTTTGCTCCGTGTGGCGGCTCCGCGTCCCCAACGATGTAGAGCCGTGTTCGCGACAGCATCGCCTCGGCGAGCGGTTGGTTCTCAGCGTGCATTGCGAACGCTGCGCTGCCGGGAAGGATGGCCAACGAATGCAGGCCAAACTCCATCTTCTCAGTCGCAGCTGCGGCCCGCATCGTCTCCACGAAGGCGCTGATGAAAGCCAGCGTGGCCACGACATCGAACGACTCAGGGGTCACGCCCTCGCCGTCGACGCCCAGCCGGATTCGGTCATCCTTGGGCGTTCTCTTTGGAGCCGGCCTGCGGCTCTTCTGTCGGGTCTTGGCCATCGGAGAGTCTCCAAGGGTATCAGCCGGCGAACGCGTCGGCATCCGCACGACAGGCGGCGCACCATCACCGCGGCATTGGGCGGAGGTACGCGGCTGCCGAGCCGGCGGGATCTTAGGTGGGCGTCACGCTGCCTCGCGTCGGAGCAGTCGGCCGACGGTCGTGAGGTGCCATCGCGAGCCACGGGCGGGCACCGCTTCGCTGTTGAGCTGGGTAGCGATGGCCCGGTGGCTCATCCCCTCCGCGGCGAGCGTCCCGATCCTGTCGATGACGGCCTGTTCATCGGGGGCATCCACGACGTGCACGCCACCATCGGCGAGCCGCCGGCCGTAGGGCACCCCGCCGGTCCGCTCGCCGCGTCGTTTCTTCGCCGCCAGGGCGGCCTTCGTCGCGGGCTCGCGAAGTGCCGCTGAACGACACCGCGCTAGCCGTGCTGGAGGAACACCGACACCTTCGGGGACCGCTGGTGTTCTGCAACGACGATGGGTCGATGCTCACGAAGAACAAAGCCAAGGGCCCGCTGCGGCGGGCTCGGGTCCGGGCCGGTATCACCGCCCTGGGCTGGCATGACCTACGGCACACCTTCGCCTCGCACCTGACGATGCGTGGCGTGCCGTTGAAGGCGGTCCAGGAACTGCTGGGCTACGCGACCATCGAAATGACGATGCGCTATGCCCACCTTTCGCCGAATGTGACGCAACGCCGTCCGCGCTCTCGATCTTGGTGGTGACACAGGTGGTGACAGCGTTGCTGCCGAATAGAAAACGGCCCGCAGGGTAGTCCTGCGAGCCGTTGAGTCAGTGGAGGCGCCGGGAGTCGAACCCGGGTCCGGAAGCCTTCGCATAGGACGTCTACGTGCGTAGCCGGTAGATTTGATCTCGGGCTGGGCACGCGTACCGACACGCGATCCTTCGCCCCAGTCTCTGAGTTTCGCTTGCCGGTCGAGACGTCCCGGCTCGCTAGCCCGTGTGTTGACGACCCCGCCCTACTCGGGCTCCTCAGACGGGGTCGTGTCGCCTAGGTCTTAGGCGACAGCGGCCAGACGGCCGTAGTTGCTGTCGTTGGCAACTGTGTTTTGTCGTCCACTTTTTGACACGGTTGGATGACCCCCGCGACACGCAGTCTCTATCCTCTGTACCCCCGTCGAAACCGTGACACCCCCGTGGGTTGGAAAAAGGAACGCGGCCGGAAGCGTCGACAGGGCTTGGTCCCCGGCCGTTCGGGCAGTATGTGCACGATCGCCAGGGGGCGCAACCCACCCCGCGGATCCGGCGCGCGGCCCCGGTCCGCCCCACGGCGCGTACAGTTCGGGCTGACCGCGAGCCATGGCGGAGCGAGACCACTACGGACGGCTGCGCTCGTTCGAGGCCAAGGAGATCCGGTCGCTGACCTGGCGCGGCGACGAGCTCGTCGACTGGGTCGGCGGCGGCACGCGGCTGTCGCTCGAGGGCGAGCGCAGGCGGGCCTTCGTCTTCTACGCCTACCGCTTCGACACGGCCATCGCGACGCCCGACGGCGAGTGGGCGATCCTGTACGAGCGGCACGGCACGAAGGCGCTGCTCGTCCGTGAGGGGGCGTTCGTGCGGGAGCTGAACCGCTCGTACTACTTCGCGTCGAGCTACGACTTCCCGATCTGCCTGTGGCGGGACGCCGACGGGCGTGCGCTCGTGGGGCACTGCCCCGAGGAGTACAACCGGATCGAGATCGAGGATGCGCAGACGGGCGCACGGTTGACCGCCGGCGAGCGCGAGCCGGCGGACTTCTTTCACTCGCGGCTGCAGGTCAGCCCCGACGGCAAGCGCATGCTGACCGCGGGATGGGTGTGGCATCCGTTCGACGCCGTTGGGGCGTTCGACCTCGAGGAGGCGCTGCGAGATCCGACCCACCTCGACTCGCCCGAGGAAGTCACGCCGCCGTCGGCACGCGTGGGGCTCGCCGAGGAGTCGTCGGCGTGCTGGGCGAGCGCGACCACGGTCCTGGTCGGGGGCACCGCCAAACGCGAAGACCGCGAGACGGCGGCCGAGCCTCCCGAGCCTGGCCTTCACCGCCAGGGACTGGCGCAGGTCGACCTGTCGACGCGAGCGGTCGTGGCGTTCGTGCGCCTGCCGTTTCCAACGGGCGCGATGATGGCCGTGGGCAGCGACCGCGCGTTGTGTTTGTTCGAGCACCCGCGACTCGTGTCGCTCGAGACGGGCGAGGTGCTCGCGGCGTGGCCGGAGCTGTCGACCGGCGCGCAGACGAGCAGCATCAGCTCGCACCTTCCGCCGCCACCGCCCATGGCCCTCGATCGGATCGGCCGGCGCCTCGCCGTGGCCGACGGCGAGCGCGTGCACGTGCTGTCGCTCGGCGAGTGTGCCGACTAGCGCGACCGTCGACGCCGTGTGACTGCGCCCAACGGCAGCAGCAGCGACCACCATCCGAGCGCGCCCGCAGGTCGCGGGCCCACGGCGCAACCACCGTCCGAGCCCGAGCCCGAGCCCGAGCCGGCACCGCCCTCGGCCGCACCGCCATCGGAGCCGCCGCCGTCGGCATCATCGATGGCGCCGTCGTCGGCCGTGGCCCCACCACCGCTCGACGTCGCCGGCGCACTCCCGTCGTCGGCGTTGCCCCCGTCGGCGGGCGCGCTGCCGTCGTCGGATCCACCGTCGGCGCTGCCCCCATCGCCGGACCCGTCACCCCCGGCGGTGGGGTCGGTCGGCTCGACCATCGCCTCGGGGCACGGCGGCATCGACAGCGCGTCGCTCGAGACGAGCTCGATGTCGGCGCACGCGTAGTAGCCCCCGTTGAGCGAAGGCTGGGCCTGCCACAGCTGCAGCGTGCAGTCCGTGCAGCTGCAGGCGGGGAGGGTGACCTCGACGGCGTAGTCGGTCTGCGACTCCACCTCGTCGAGCATGAGCAGCTCGTTGTCGTCGAAGCCGGCGTCGTCGTTGGGGGAAAAGCGCACGAAGTAGTAGCCGCCGTGCGGGATCTCCTGGGTCCACGCCACCGTGATCGTCTCGCCGGCCATGAACGTGGTGCGCTCGCCCACCACCGGGCCGGAGCCGCACGGGCCCGGGGACTGGGTCTTGCCGTAGCGGGGCGGCGGCGAGGTCAGCTGCACGTGGGCCGCGGCGACCGTCGGGATCGCCCATACGCCCGCGCCCAGCGCGACCACGGCGAGTGCGTACCGACGCGTCGATCCCCAGCCCATGTGGCCATTATGCCCGGCCGCGCCGGGCGGTTACACCGCCGCACGCAAACCTCGGCGTTCTGCTCGCGGCCCGCGCGCCCGCGTGTCGGGACCGCGCAACTTCAGCGCGAAGGCAGGCGGGTCCGCTGCAGCTTCCACATGATCTTCGACAGCTCCGGTGGCGGCGCGGCGATGTCGGTGACGAACAGCAGGCCGAAGCGTCGGCCTTCGCGGCGGCGGACCTCGGCGTCGACGAGCAGCGCGATCGGCTCGAACGCCAGCCGCACCGACACGATGCTGCCGACCTCCAGCGACTGGGCGCGTAGCGGGTCGAGCTCGACGAGCAGACCGCCGAGGCTGATGTCGATCGGCTTGACCTTGCCTCGCGCCGCGCACAGCACGAGCGTGGCCTCGACCGTGTCGGGGGGCACCGGCACGCGCACCGCGGCGCGGCGGTTGCCGGCGAGGATCGTGTCGGGCGTCGCCACCGTCACGTGCACCGATCCGTCCGGTCGCTCGTCGACGGCGGTCACCTCGGACACGAAGCTGCTCGTCCCGTCGATCGAGGGAAACGTGATCGCGGCCGTGCTTCCCAGCAGCGTGGTCTCGGGCGGGCTGGGGATCTCGAGCACCACGCCGTCCGCCGACATCGCGACCATCCGCGCCGCGCTCGACAGGATCATGTGGGCCGGCAGCAGCGAGGCGGGCGTGTCGCTGGCGCACGCCATCTGCAGGCGCGGCCGCACGGCCATGGACGGTAGCGCGCGCCCGCCCATGGTCGACTCCGTGGCGTCGTCGTGGTCGTGCATCCCGATCCCCAACCAGCGTACGACCGGGCAGCGCCCGTTGTCATCGGATGCGGCGCCTCGATTGCACCCTCGCGCCGGGTCTGCGACCGTGACCGGCGATGGACGAACGACGATCGCGGTGGCGACGGGGCTCGGGGGCGCTCTCGCTGCTGATCGTGGCAGGGGCGTGTGGCGACGATGCCGGCGAGAACGCGGACGCGGACGGATCGGCCACCGACACGTCCACGTCGACCCCGGCCACGACCACGGCGAGCACCTCCGCGACCACGACCGCGACCTCGGGCGTGGACGCCTCCGACGACGGCTCGACGACCGGCCCACCGGCCGGGCCGCCGCTGACGGACGACCAGCGGCGCGCTTACCTGCACTTTTACGCCCCGGTGATCTTCAAGCGCGCCGACGAGACCGACCTCGACGCCGGCCGCGACTTCATCGCCAACTTCGACTTCGACGCCGACGACTGGTCACTGTCCAACAACCGCGCCAACTGGCTCGACGGCATCGGTGGGTGGACGGCGGGCACCGACCATCCGAGCTGGGACGTGCGGCCCACGCTGTACGTGGCTGCGCTCGAGTTCCAGGAGGGCGGCTCGCACGACCTCGTGCTGCTGTACCACGTCTATCACGCCGAGCAGGGCATGACCGACTTCGAGGACGCGCTCCCCGAGTCCGGGTCCGTGCACGACTGGGAGCGCGTCGAGATCCGGATCGACGGCGTGACCGGTGACCCCGGCGGCGACGAGACGATCCGCTACATCGCGATCACCGAGCACTCCGATCACATCGTCCGCACGCCCGACAGCCCCGACCTCAACTTCATGGTCACCGCGGCCGGTCGGCACGCGATGATCTTCCAGGCCGAGCAGACCGATCCCGCCGGCCGAGGCTACGGCGAGCTGCGGTTCATCACCGAGGCGTTCGACACCGTGATGGCGCAGCCCGACGCGGACCTTTCGGTCGCCGGCGTCGTCGAGCGGCAGGCCTACCACTACGTGTTCACCACGGATGGAGACGCCGACGCCGTGGCCCAGCTCGGCGCGATGGCGCTCGGACCCTGCACCGCCGATGCCCTCGCCGCCGGCGTGACCGACACGGTGCCTCGCGCCGAGGCGGTCGCCATCGAGTACGAGCTGCAAGACACCGCCGACGTGTTCTTCTCCTACCTCGATCGCGGCACGCCCAACCTCGACTGGCACGAGCCCCGCATCGAGATCGATCTGGCCGAGCCGATCGTGTCCGAGGACGGCACCGAAGAAGTCGCCGCCGGTCGCCAGGGGTTCTTCTCCGCGGCCTACGACGACCTCGATCCCGCCGAGGACCGCGAGGGCTATCCGGGCAAGCCGTACTTTTGGGGCGCGTACCTGTCCGACGGTGTCGACGTGTACGACGACGCGTTCGCCGATTCCGCGCGCTGCGAGGCGAGCGGGCTGGCCGACTGCGCGGGTGCCTACTGGGGCCAGCACGACTACTTCGTCCACGACGGCACCGGCGGCGACGGCACGCTGTCGGGCGAGGCGGGCCACTGGCTGCGGCAGGGCTGGCACACCTCCGAAGGCGGCGGCTTCGACGGGCGGTGGGTTCAGCTTTTCGCCGACGACCGCGTCGACCCGTGCGGGTGAGCGCCTCGCCTACCTGCCGCGTACGGTGAGCGTCGACCTCTCCCGCGCGCTATCCTGATTCCATGCTTGGTGGGTCGGGGTCGTGGGTGCGTGGTGTCGGTCTCGCGATCGTCGCGACGGCGGCGTGCGCCCGAGCCAACCCCGCGTTCGACGACGGCGCGGCCGAGGGCGACGGCACGGTCGACGATGGCGCGACCTCCCGGGGCACCGACGGCAGCAAGGGGACCGGTGGGGCCGCGAGCGCGGCGTCGGCCACGGGCGAAGACGGCGTGGGCCCGACCGACAGCGCGGACGGGGTGGACACCGACCCGACCGATCCGACCGATCCGACCGATCCGACCGATCCGACCGACGCCACCACCGGGGTCACCGGCGACTGCGATTTCTGGGAAGGCGAGTGTGCGCTCTTCGTCGCCGACGCGTGCGCGGGCAGTTCCAAGTGTGCGCCCGTCGTGGTGGACATGATGTGGACGGCGCAGTGTGTCCCGGTGGCCGGCGATCCCGCCCAGGAAGGGGACGCGTGCGTGCAGATGTGTGGTGCCACGGGCGGGGCCGACGACTGCGACGAAGGCCTGACCTGCTGGAATGGGATCTGCCGGGTCCTCTGTGACCAAAAACTCGCCCCGTGCGATGGCGACGAGGCGTGCATCACCACCGTGGGCCAACGCTTCGGACTGTGCGCGGCGCAGTGCGACCCGCTGCTGCAAGACTGCGGTCCCGGTGAAGCCTGCGTACCGGGCCCCAACGGCGCCTTCGGGTGTCAACCGGCGGGCGGCGGCATGCAAGGCGTGCCCTGTGATCAGCAGCAGCAGCCGTGCGCGCCGGGGTTCGTGTGCAGCGACAGCAACGACTTCTTCAACTGCCAAGAAGCACTGTGTTGCGCGACGATCTGCGATCTCGACGGCCCACGGTGTCCAAAGCCGGACGTATGCGTGCCGTTCGCCGCGGTCGACCCGGCCAATCCGAGCGCGGGCTACTGTGCCTTCGGGGGCTAGTCTTCCGGCTTTCGTGACCGCGGCTGGCGACGCGCTACCCGACGTCCACGTCGCCGCCGTCGTCGCCGACGATCTCGACGTTGCCGTCGGCCCGCACCGAGATGTCGCCGCTGCCGTCGTCGATGACCACGTCGGCCGCGGCGCCGTCGATCGTGATGTCGCCACTGCCGTCGAACACCTCGATGTGCCCCCCGACGTCGTCGATGGCGATGTCGCCCGATCCCTGTCGGATCGACACGCTGCCGGCGATGTCGTGAATGTCGAGGTCGCCGCGGTCCTGGCGAACGTCGACGCCTGCGACGCCTTCGATGACCACGTCACCCTGGTCGTCGGCGATCTCCACGGCGAGCTCGGCCGGGACATGGGCGATCAGGTCCAAGGCGTAGCCATCGGGCGCGTCGACGAGTTGCTGCACGATCCGGCCCACCTCGCCGTCGATGACGTAGTCGAGCTCGATGGCCGCCTCTGCGTCGTCGTCGTCGCGACGCGTGGCCCGTTGCGAGCGTAGCTCGACCGTCAGGGAGATCGTCGTGCGGCCCACTTCGCCCACGACTTCGATGTCGCCGGCCCCGTCGTCGATGCGCACGCGCGTGACGTCACCGACGGCGAAGTCGCGCTCGACGGTGGCGACCGGCTCGAGGCACCCGGCGAGAGTCGCCGACGACACCAACGACAGGACGATGAACGAGGACCAAGGCTTGTGCTTCATGCCCTCAACAACACCGCGGGGGATCCGAGGTGTCAGTCGCCCTTGCGCAGTCGCAGCGAGACCTGCGACATGCCCTCGGAGAGCGCGAGGTCCCCGGTCGGGGCCCGGCTCGTGCGTCCGAGCGCCCGCGTCGCATCGAGGATGCGCGCTGGATCGATGGGCCGCTCGGACGTCACGAAGAAGAAGCGCTCGAATTTCGGCGCATCGTCGAGCTCGTAGGCATGGTCGAGCGAGACGAGCCCCGGCGAGAGCTTCGTCGTCTCGTCGGGACGCGAGGGCCAGTGCAGCGTGGCGACCCCGGCCCCGTCGAGCGAGACGATCACGCCGTAGGGCTGCGAACCCGTCGCATACGACAGCTGCAGGGTTTCGCCGGCCCGCACCGTGTCGTCCTCCGACAATGGCTGGGCTCCTCCCTGCACGTGGACGAGGAGACGCGCCACACCCTTGTGCCGGACTTGCCCGCCCGGGTACTCGTCCGTGGCGTCGGTCGCACCGACGCCCTCTCCGGCGCGCGCGACCACGTCGGGCCCGTCGTCGCCATCCACCTTGGGGGCCCGGTCCACGAGCAGCCACACGATCGCGATCGCAGCCGCGGTGGTGATCGCTCCGACGACCCATCGTCGGCGGTGGGCGGGGGCGATCACGAGGGGGATCACGGAGGCGTCGCCGGTCTCGAACGCCGCGGCGCGGAGGCGAGGAGCGATCACCTCGACCGGATGGCGCGCCAGAATCTCCTCGTTGCTGGCGGCGATCGCCTGCAAGCGCGGATCGTCGTCCTCGCTGAGCCGGGCGCGCACGGCCGCGGCCTCGTCCGGTGGCAATTCACCGAGGGCCAGCAGCTCGACGAGGATGTCGGCGATCGGCTCAGCCATCGCGCAGCTCCTCGAGCTTGGCCCGCAGCACGCGAAGCCGATGCCGCACGCCGGAGACGGACATGCCCACGAAGCGGGCGGTCTGCTCCAGCGTCAACCCGTCGTGCAGGTGCAGCACGACGATCGTCGCCGAAGACTCGGGCTCGTCGGCGAAGGCGGCGCGCAGCAGATCCCGCGCCTCGGCGCGGTTGCCATGGCGCTCGGCCTCGGGCAGTCGCTCGAGCAGGTCTCCGACGGGGACCTGCGGTCTGCGCGCTTGCGACCGCAATCGGTTGAGGCACACGTTGGTCGCCGTCCGAAACAGCAGGCCCCCGAGCCCCTCGTCGGTCATCGTCTCCTGCCGCCGCAATACCCGTACGAACACGTCCTGCATCGCCTCCAGCGCCTGTGGCTCGTCGGCCAGCATTCGTCGACAGCGGCGCAGGACGAAGGGCCCGTAGCGCCGGTAGAGGCTTTCGACGTCGACTGCCAAGAGATTCCAGTCGCGAAGCCTAACAACACCGGGCGGGGGCGCCCGTGTCGGTGGCCGAAGAAAAAAAATCGTCCGATCGTGTCGTCGGGCGACCAACAGATCCGGCCGCCCTTGGTGTTACTGATGGTCGATATGGGTCGCCGCCTCGTCCGTTCCCTCGTGCGCCGTGGGTCGCCGGGGGCGGGGTGGGTCCTGGGCGCCGCGCTTGCGGTCGCACCGACGGTCGCCGATGCCGCCCCGTCCGGACCGACGTCGGTCCGCCGCGTCGCGATCCTGGCGGCGGCCAACGACGGCGGACCCGGACGAGACGTGCTGCGCTACGCCGAGTCGGACGCCTACGCCCTCGCGAAGGTCCTGCGGGACGTCGGCGGGCTCGGCAGCGACGGCGAGATCCAGGTCTACCGCGCGACGCCACGCAAGATCCGACAGGCGATCGCACGCGCGACCGAGCTGGCGGAGGCGGCCAAGGCCCGCGGCGAGCGGGTCGAGCTCGTCTTCTACTACTCTGGACATTCCGACGACAAAGGACTGCTCCTGGGCAGCCACCGCATCTCGTACGTGGACCTGCGCGCGGACCTGCGCGCGATTCCGGCCGACGTGCAGATCGCGATCCTCGACTCGTGTGCATCGGGAGCGTTCACCCGCATCAAGGGCGGGACACGACGGCCCCCGTTTCTCGTCGGCTCGGCGAGCCGGGTCCAGGGCTATGCCTTTCTCACCTCGAGCTCCGCGGAAGAGACCGCGCAGGAGTCGGACCGGATCGGTGGGTCCTTCTTCACGCACTTTCTCGTCAGCGGGCTGCGCGGCGCGGCCGATCGCGACGGCGACCGCAGGGTGACGCTGTCGGAGGCGTATCAGTTCGCGTACGACGAGACGCTCGAGCACACACAGACCACCTCGGTGGGAGCACAGCACGCTGCGTACGACATGCGCTTGTCGGGCTCGGGCGAGCTGGTGATGACGGACCTGCGCAAGGCGGACGCGCGCCTGTCTCTCGTCGGCGACTTCGAGGGGCGCGTGTGGGTGCGCGGGGCGAAGGGGCAGCTGGCGGCAGAGCTCGTCGCCCCCGGCGACGGCAAGGCGATCGTGCTCGCGCTCGAGCCCGGGAGGTACACGGTCACCGTGGACGACTCCGGTCGGCCGCGTCAGGCGGCGGTGGTGCTCGCGAGCCGGGGCAAGGCGGAGGTCGCGGCCTCCGATCTCCGACGGGTTCCTCGGGAGCGCACGTCCGCGCGTGGCGACGTCGTCGAATCGGACTACGTGAGAGTGCCGGTCAGCGTCGGGCTGTTTCCTGCGCTGAGCGTGGGCGGACGCGCCCGACCCGTCATCGTCAACTTTGGTGCGGCCGTGCTGTGGAGTCAGACCGCACGCGTGCAGGGGCTGGCGATGGCGGCCGGTGCCGACGTGGTCGGCGAGCATGTGCGTGGCGTGCAGTGGACCGGCGGGGCGGGGGTCGTGCGTGGCCGGCTCTCGGGAGCGCAGCTGAGCGCGGGCGTCAACGTCGTGGCGGAAGATGCCCGGGGCGCGCAGCTGTCGTTTCTCGGCAACGGGGCCGAGCGGGTGTTCGGTACGCAGACGACCCTCGGGGTCAACGCGGCCGGGCGGGTCCGCGGCGCGCAGGTCGGCCTGCTCAACGTGGGCCGCCACGCGGTCTCCGGGGCGCAGGTCGGCCTCGTCAATGTCGGCGGCGACGTGCGGGGGGGACAGTTCGGGCTCTTCAACTACGCCCGTTCCGCCGACGCGAGCGTGGGATTGCTGTCGGTCACGCGCGAGGGCGGCGTGCACCCCGAGGTGTGGACGAGCGACGTGGCCGCCCTCCATGTGGGCGTTCGGTTCGCCGCCAAGTACACGTACTCGTTCGTGGCCGCGGGCTTTCATCCGTTCGGTCGCGGGGCGGGGTGGCGGTTCGGCGTAGGGCTGGGCGTTCGCGTTCCCGTGCGGGAGCCGGCCGCCCTCGAGCTCGACGTGGCGGGGTACGCCGGCTTCGTCGACCCGGCTTTCGACGCCACGCTGTCGAGCACGGCGACGGCACGACTGAAGCTCGCATGGACGTTCCGCCCGAGGTTGACGGTCTTCGGTGGCCCGACGATCGGCCTGCAGCACGACGATCCGCGCGACGGCAAGCCGCGCCTGGGCTACGGCTGGCGGGTATGGGAGTCCACCGACGGCGAGGGCAACGACCGACTGTCGCTGTGGCCCGGCTTCGCGGTCGGCCTGCGATTTTGATCGCGTTGCGTACCGACACGCCGGCGCCGAGCCGGTGTTGTTCGGAGCATGCAGTACCGACGCAGTCTCTTGAGTCCGCTCTTGCTCGCCACCCTCGCACTGTCGGGATGCGGTGAGGAAACCGAGGGGGCCGATCCGCTCCAGGGCCTGTGGCGGTCCGAAGGCTACGGTTGGATCTACGCGGTCGAGGGCGACGCGGTGCGCGTGTACGAGGTGACGTCGAGCACCTGCGGTCAGGTGGTGTCGGGAGCGCTCGTCGCCACGGGGCGCGAGGCGACGGGGCCGGCCCGGATCGACCTGGAGGTCCCGGGAGGATTCGTCCTCGGGATGTCGGTCGTACAAGGTCCCGCCGGGACGCTGCATTTCGTCCCCGACGGCCTCGTCGCCGGTCCGCCGGCCCAGCGGATCGACGCTCTGCCCCCGGCCTGCGAGGCCGAGGCACCCTCCGACGACCTGACCGCGTTCGACACGCTCGACGAGTGGTTGTCCGAGCACTACGCGTTGTTCGAGGCGCGCGACGTCGACTGGGACGAACTCGTCGCGCAGCAGCGTGCGCGCCTGGTCGGTCAGACGCCCGAGCCGTTCTTCGACGTGGTCGTGGACCTGCTCGCACCGCTCCAAGACGCCCATGTGTCGATCGTCGGCCCGACCGGTGCCTTCGAGGGGCGCCGCGAGGAAGCGGAGCCCGTCACGGACCAGATGCTCGCGCAGGCGCAGGAGATCATCTCCAGTCGATATCTGGTCTCGATGCGGGAGACGTGGCTCGATGGGCAGATCGAACGGGCGTGGCTGCCCGGCGAGGTGGCCTACGTGGCGGCGCACGGGTTCGGTCCGCTCGTCGATGCCGACGGCCGCCTCGACTACCTCGCCGGTGTCGACGCGCTCGAGACCGCGCTCGATCGGATCTTCGAGGCCCCGATGAACGGGCTCGTCCTCGATCTGCGCACCAACGGCGGCGGGTCGGATCTGTACGGTCTCGCGATCGCGGCGCGGCTGACCCGCGAGCCCTACCTCGCGTACACCATCGAGGCGCGGCTGGACCCCAACGACCGCTCCGTGTTCGGCAACGACGTGCCCGTGATGGTCTTGCCGAGCGATCGGCCCGGCTTCGACGGGCCGGTCGCCGTGCTGATCGGCCGCGACACGGTCAGCGCGGGGGAAACCGCGGCGCTCGCGTTGCGGGGCCGACCCGGGATCACGTCGTACGGGGAACGGACCCAAGGGGCGTTCTCCTCGGTGCTCAACCACTTCTTGCCCAACGGGTGGTTGCTCGGGCTGCCCAACGAACGATACGTGTCCGCCGACGAGGCGCGCTTCGACGTCGTCGGCCTCCCACCGGACGTCCCGACGAGTGTCTTCAGCGCCGAGGACATCGCCGCCGAACGGGATGCCGCGCTCGATCGAGCACTGCTGGGTTTCGACACCTGATCGCCCCCTCTTTCCGGTCCGCCGTGTCGATTGCAGCGTGCGAGCGACGTGAGGCTGGACCGTGATTTCGGTGCGGCGTCATGGTTGTCGGCGCGACGGCGGTCCCCCTACAATTTGTCCCGGGTGATCGGGATCGGGATCGGAATCGGATGACGGCGTCGGTGGAGACGCTGGACCCCGAGGCGACTCTCAAGACGGGGGACGCCGAGGTGGAGTCGAGCGACGACGTTCGTGGGGTCCTGTCCAAGGGCGCCCAGATGGGCCGGTACGTCGTCCTGCGCACCTTGGGCGCGGGGGCGATGGGCCTGGTCTACCTCGCGTACGACCCCGAGCTCGATCGCAGGGTCGCGCTCAAGCTGTTGCACTCGGGCAAGAGTGCCGACAAACGCAAGACGCTGCTTCGCGAGGCGCAGGCGATGGCGAAGCTGACGCACCCCAACGTGGTCAGCGTCTACGACGCGGGCGAGCACGAGGGCACGGTCTACGTCGCGATGGAGTTCGTCGAGGGCACGACGCTGCGCCGATGGTTGAAGGTCCAGCCGCGATCGTGGCGCGAGGTCGTGGACAAGTTCGTGCTCGCCGGTCGCGGTCTGCAGGCCGCCCATGCGCGCGAGCTGATCCACCGCGACTTCAAGCCCGACAACGTGATGGTCTCCGACGACGGACGCGTGCGCGTCATGGACTTCGGGCTCGCGCGACCCAGGGCCAATGCCAGCTCCGATCCGGAGGCCATCGCGTCGCTGTCGAGCTCGTTGCTGACGGAGGCCACGGTGGGCCGGGTCGCCGGCACGCCCGCCTACATGGCACCGGAGCAGACCCAGCCGGTCGCGCTCACGCCGGCGGTCGACCAGTTTTCGTTCTGCGTGAGCCTTTGGGAAGGCCTGTGTGGCGAGCGACCGTTCGACGGGATCTCGCCCACCGAGATGCTCGGCAACGCGACGGCCGGTCGGATCCGATCGCCGCCGGCCCGCGTGCGGATGCCGGGTTGGCTCAAGCGTCTCTTGCACCGCGGCCTCGCGCCGACACCCCGCCAACGTTGGCCGTCGATGGCGGCGCTGCTCGACGCGCTCGAACGAGGCCGAGGCCGATGGCGGTGGCAGGTGGCGCTCGCCGCCACGGCCGCGCTCGCGGTGCCCGTGGGCCTCTTCGCGGTGCAGCGGGCCCAACGCGAGCGAGAGCACGAGGCACGCGTGGCGGCGTGCCAGGCCGAGGGCGATGCCATCGACGAGATCTGGAACGACGCGGCGCGGGCGCGGCTGCGCGACGGTCTGCTCGCGACCGGCGTACGCTTCGCCGCCGACACGGTGGACAAGGTCGTGCCCTGGCTCGACGACTACCGAGAGGCATGGCGGGGCGGCCGAACCCGAGCGTGCATGCACGGCACCGTCGAGCACGATTGGGACGAAGCGCAGGTCGACGCTGCCATGTGGTGCTTCGAGGACCGGCGCTTGCAGCTCGAGGCCACCGTCGATCAGATCGCGGGCGGCGACGCGGCCGCGGCGCGACGGGCGGTACGGCTGGCGTCGTATCTGGATCCGGTCGAGGCGTGCCTCGATCCGAAGCTGCTCGATCGCCTGCCGGCGCCGCCGATGCAGATGCGCGAGGAGATCCGGGCGATCCGTCGGCTGATGTCCAAGTCCGACAAGTTGCGCCACGGAGGCTCGTCGGGTGAGGCCCTCGAGATCGCCGAGCAAGCGCGGGCTCGCGCCGAGCAGCTGAAGTGGCCGCCGTTGTTGGCGTCGGCGCGCTTTCTCGAGGGGCGCTGCCTGCTCGAGGCCGGGCGCTTTCGGCAAGCCGACGACGTGCTGACCGAGACGTTCTTCGAGGCGCAGGCGGCCGGCTCGGTGGAGGTGGCGTTTCGGGCCGCACGCTCGCTCATGCGCGTCCACACCGGGCTGCAGCGCGATCGCGACGCCTTGGTCTGGGGGCGCCACGCCGAGGCGGTCGCGGCCGGCAAGGTCGATCCGGGGATGCTCGACCAGGCGGAGGGGCACTACCTCATGCTCAGCGTGTACTTGGGCCTGGGCGACTACGAGGCCGCCGCGGTCGAGGGCGAGAAGGCCTACGAGCTGCGCGCGACGGCGCTGGGGGTCGAGCATCCGATCACGGCGGCCGTCTCCCGCAGTCTGGGTAGGGTGTACTTGCAGATGGATCGAGCCGAAGACGCGCTCGTCCGCTTCGAGCTGGCCAACACGATCTGGGAAGACGCGGTGGGTCACGACCACCCTCAGATCGCGGGGCTTTCGTTGGAGCGGGGCAAGGCCCTGCTCGCGATGGGGCGACTGTCGGCGGCGAAGAAGTGGCTCGAGGACGGCCTGACCAGCCACGAGGCGCTGCTGCCGGCCGGACACCCCACGATTGGGGACAATCTCGATGCGCTCGGGCGGGCGCACGCCGAGCTCGGGCAGCTCGATGCGGCCGAGCAGCTCCACGATCGGGCGATACGGATCTGGCGCGAGCGCTTCGGGCCGCGCCACCGTTTCGTCGCGGACGGCCTGCTGCACCTGGCGGAGATCGACCGCCGACGAGGCCAGTACGACCGCGCGCTGCAGCGCTGCGACCAGGCCGCCGAGATCCTGCACGGCGCGCTCGACCCGGACCATCCGGCGATCGCCGACGCAGCACAAGCCGCGGCCGCGGTTCACCTCGCCGCGGGGATGGCCGAGCCCGCGATCGAGCGCGCGCGGGAGGCCGTCGCCCAGCGCGAGCACGCCCGGGGTCCGCGGGACCGGCAGCTGGTCCCCGCGCTCGTGCTGCTCGGCGATGCCCACGGGCGGGCGGGTCGACCGCAGGCGGCTCGGGCGAGCTACGACCGCGCGCTGACGATCGCGGAGGGCGGCGGCGCGGTCGAGCATCCTGCCGTACTCGGCCCACTCGTCGGACTCGCGGAGCTGGACCTCGAGGCGGGATCGAACGCGGCGGCCCTGCGGTCGGCGCGTCGGGCCGTCGACATCGCGGTGGGAGGTGGGCTCGGCCCCCGGCGCGTCGCGTCGGCCCAGCTCGTGCTCGCCAAGGCGCTCGTGGCCACGGGCGCTCCCCGGGGGGAGATCGAAACGGCCGCGGCCGCGGCGCGCGACGCCTTCGTGACCCTGCACGACGACGCCGGCCGCGACCGCACCCTGGCCCTGCTCGGATCGCCCGAGTCGATCGACTAGCTGATCCCGACGTCGCCGCTGTCGTCGCGGACGATGTCGACGTCTCCGGCATCGACGACGCCGATGTCACCGCTGCCGTCTTCGATCGTCACCGTACCCGCGATGTCGACCAGACCCATGTCGCCGCTGCCGTCGACGATGTCCACGTCGCCGTCGCAATCGGCGATGCCGATGTCGCCGCTTTCGTCGGTCAGGCGCAGGTCGCCGCCGATGCCGGCGATCGCGATGTCGCCGGAGTCGTCGTCGATGTGCACGTCGCCGGCGATGTCGAAGATCGACGCGTCGCCGGACCCGTCGTGCAGCTGCAGGCTCGCGACGCCCTCGACCACCAGGTCGCCGGATCCATCGTGCAGCGACAGCGCGAGCCGGCGTGGCATGTGGACCGTGACGTCGATCGAGTAGCCCTCGGGCGCGGGGCCGAGCTCGGCGACGAGACGGCGCGTGGTCTCGTCGATTTCCTCGATGCGGATCTGAACGTCGTCGGCGACGCGTCGGTGCGTCCGCTCGTCCTCGCGGGCCGGGCCGTAGACCTCGACCTCGACGAAGATGTCCTCGCGGTCCTCGCCTTCGACCACGAGGTCACCTGCTTCGTTGTCGAGGAGCAGACGCTGGGTTTGGGCGGCCAACGGCAGCGAGCGCTCGATCTCGGCCACGACGTGGTCGTCGCAGCCGGTGGCGAGCAAGGAGAGGCCGAACAGGGGGAAGAGGAAACGGGTGATGGAAGCCACGTGTGCTCCAACACCGGCTCGGCCGGCGAGTGTCACCCGGGTCCGACGTTGGTCTCGGGCCCCGGGCGACCGACCCGCGCCTGTGGCAAGGCGCCGCCGCGATTCACGTGCGGGCTTGTCGCTGGCCGCGGCGACGGGAGACCATGGTGGTATCGGCTCGGAGTCCCACGCCAACGTGTCGCCCACCGAGCTCCTGCCGCGGGGGCGTCGACGCGCAGATCCGACCCTCGATCTCGAGGGCCGTCGGGCGATGTTCGACGTCCTCGCCCGCCTGACCGGCAAGAAGGCCAAGGTGACGCTCGGGCGCTACGAGCTCGGTGCGCGCCTGGGCCAGGGCGGTTGTGGGGCCGTGTTCGTCGCCCACGACCCGAAGCTCGATCGCAAGGTCGCGATCAAGGTGCTGCTGCCCTCGGCGATCGCCCCGGCGGAAGCGTCCGAGCGACTCGTGCGAGAGGCGCAGGCCCTGGCCAAGCTCGGCCATCCCAACATCATCGAGGTCTTCGACGTGGGCACCGACACGATCGAGCTCGGCGAGGAGGGCCGACCCCGCAGCGGCGTGTACATCGTGATGGAGTACATCGAAGGTCCGACCGTGCAGGACTGGCAGGTCGACGACCGCCGCACGGTGCCCGAGATCCTCGACGTGTACGAAAAGGCCGCGATCGGTCTGGGAGCCGCGCACGCCGTGGGCGTGATCCACCGTGACTTCAAGCCTGCCAACGTGATGCTGACCCACGGCGGGCGCGTCAAGGTGCTCGACTTCGGGCTCGCGCGCGAGGACCTCGCGCTGGCGAGCGAGCACACGCCCTCGGGGTTGCTGTCGTCGTCGGATCCGGAGTCGACCAGCGGCAGCGACTCGTCGTTGACGCGCACGGGTGTGGTGATGGGGACGCCGCGCTACATGGCGCCGGAGCAGCACGCCGCGGAGCCCGCGACGCCCGCGGCCGATCAGTACGCGCTGTGCGTCGCCCTGTGGGAGGCGCTGACGAAGAGCCCCACGTTCTCGGCGCAGACGCTCGAGGGACTCGCCCGAGCCAAGAACGCCGGCGCACCGCCACGACCGTCGGCGATGCGTGGCGTGCCGCGGTCGGTGTACGCGGTGATCGCCCGCGGCCTGTCGCCGGATCCGACCCAGCGCTTCGCGTCGATGGACGCCTTCGTGGTCGCGCTGCGCCGCGCGCGGCGTCCGGCCCGACGCGGGGTCTGGGCCGGCGCGTTGGTCGTGGGGGCGGCGGCGGCAGGGGTGGCGGCCTTCGCGGTGTCGTCCCGGCCGGCGCCCAGCGGCCCCCCGGCGTGGTGTGACGAGGCACCGCCGGCGTGGACCCACACGCCGATCGAAGCCGCGGCACGGTGGCCGACCGGCACGCGACCCCGCGTCGACCGCTTCGTGACGCGGTGGAACGACGCGCGCGGCCGCGTGTGTGACCCTGGCGGAGACGAGGACGTCGCCGCCGTGCAGGCGCAGACCGACTGTCTGGCGCGCGCGGCGACCTACTTCGACACGGCGCGCGGCGACCTGGTCGCCGACGATCCCGACACCCGCCTCTCGGCGCGCCGTCGCTTGTGGGGGGCTCCATCTGTGCGAGGCTGCACCGAAGAGAACCCGGCCGCACTGTTCGCCCGTACGGCCGACGAGGAGGCCGAGCTCGACGCGATCATAGCGCGCATGCGGACCGAGTACGCGCAGCCTCGACCCCCGGAAGAGACGAGCGCGTTCATCGAGTCGTCGATGGCGCGCGCCGACGCACTGCACGACCACGCGACCGCGACCGAGTTGCTCACGCTGCTGTCGCGCAACACCCACATGGCCGGCGACTACGAGAAGGCGGCGCAGATCGACATCGACGCGGCGCTGCGGTGCGAAGCGGCCGACGACCTGCTGCTGGGCATCGAGCACTTGATCGCCGCGACGGCGTCGCTGGACCAGGCCGGTGCGCCGCCGGCGGAGGTCGACAAGCTGCTCGCGCGTGCCCGACAGATGCTCGACGCGGCCGGCGATCCACTTCGTCCGGCGGTCGAGCTCGCGGCGGTCGAGGCCCTCGTCGCCAGCAGTCGCGGCAACTTCGATCGTGCCCTCGAGCTCGCCTATGGTGCGCTGCGCCGGGCCGAGGCCGCGCCCGAGCGCGACGTGCAGCCGCTGATCGTGCGGGCGCTCGACACCGCCGCGACGGCGCACATCAATCGCGGCGAGAGCTACCTGGCGTTGCCGCTGCTGGAGCGCGCGCTGGTCCTGAGCGCGCAAGCCGAGGCCGACGACGACGAGAAGACCGCGCTCGTGCACCGCGCGGTGGCCTTCGCGGCGTTTCAGGTCGGGCAGGCCGAGCGGGCGGTGGAGGCGTCCGAGCGCAGCCTCGCGATCATGCGCCGGATCTACAGCGCCGATCATCCCGGGCTCGTGTGGGACGAGGCGTTTCACGGCTTCCTGCTCACCGAGACGGGGCGAGTGGACGAGGGACTCGCCGAGATGGACCGTGCGCGCACGACCATGCTCGCGATGCCGCGAGCGCCGGGGCTGGCGTCGGTGCTCGCGAACATGGCGACGGCGCGGATGGGCGCGGGACGCTACGACGACGCGGAGCGCGACGGCCTTGGTGCGATCGAGGCCTTCTCGGCGCAGTTCGGGCCCAAATCACCGCCGGTCGCGTCGGTGTGGCAGACCGTGGCCGATGCCCGGCTGGCTCGCGACGACCTCGACGGCGCCAAGCAAGCCTTGCAAGCGTCCCGTGATGCGATGGCGGGAGTGCCCGGACCCAATCCCGGCACGGCGCTCGTCGCTGCCCGTGTCGCCGTCGCCGAAGGACGCTGGGACGACGCACGCGACTTCGCCCTCGAGGTGATCGAGCACGTCGACCCGGGACAGCTCGACATCAGCAGCGTCGGCGGTCGCGGGGAGGCGTTCGCCGTGCTCGCACGCGTCTACGCCGCGCAGGGCGAGCCCGAGCACGCGGCCACGATGGTGGCGTTCGCCGAGCCGCTGCTGGCGCGCGGCGGCCTCGTGCACCGGCGCCTGCGCGAAGACCTACTGCGTGAGGCGCAAGGCTAGCCTCGCCCGCTACATCATCCCTTTGGTCATGCCCTGGACCATCCCCGAGCTCCAGACCGTCCAAAACAGCGCCATCGGGTCGGTTTCCAGGCTCAGCATCACGTGGGACGCGTCGGCCTTCACGTCGATGCCGAGCCCGTCGCCGAGGTCGAGGCCACCCTTCTTCATCTCGGCGTACCACCCGTCGATCCGGGTGCGCGCCTGGTCGGCAAGGGCGGTCGCCGCGGCCGGGTCGGCGGTGACGATCGTGCCGCCGGCGACGAGCTTTTCGTCGGCCAGCGACAGCCACCACGACGAGTCCTGCCAGCCGTCGGCGGCGGCGATGGTCACCGCCCACGCGTCGACGTCGTCGCGCTCGGCGATGCGTTGCAGGGGCGCCGCGAAGGTCTCGAGGTGGATCGGGCCGCCGTGACCGGCGATCCGCTTCTTCATCTCCGACGCCCAGCCCGCAGAGGTCACCACGAGCGCGCCGGAGCGCGTCATGAAGATCGCGAACGCCTCGGCCGGCAGGGCCGCCGACGTCAGCTGATAGCCACCCGGGATCGGCGTCTCGGTCAGTCGCGTCTGCTCGGGCAGCGCCAGCTTGGCGCGCGGAATCGCCTCCATGCAGTGCCACGCCGCCGGGTCCAGGCCCGGTGCATGCATCGCGAGGAACATCTCGGTCTTGGACGCACCGCCCACGATCGTCAGCTTGGCCATGTCGACCCCGCAGTCGTCACGCCATCCGTCCAGGAGCGTCTGGCGGAGGGCGCTGTCGTCGACCAGCAGGCGATCGATCGCGGCGATCGGCTCGGGGATCGCAAACAAGGTCTGCACGTCGGCGGGGATCAACGCGACGATGGCGGGGTCGAGGGCGGCGACCGGCTCGGCGTCCAGGCCGGTGCTGCCGATCGCGGCGAGCTTGATCCGACCCTGCGAGTGCTTGACCGCTTGCCACGCTCCGCTGCCCCAGCCGACGGCGACGATGCCCAGCACGACCAGGCACGACGCCGCGGTGCGCAGGCCGAGCCGATCGATCCGGCGCAGCGCTTTGTCGGGGGCGGGCTTGCGGCGACGTCGCAGCTCGCCGACGGCATGCCACGCCAACGGCACGACCGGGAACGCGAGCAGTCCCAGCGTCAGCGCCCAAGGCCACGAAAGCCCGCCACGCCACGCCAGTGCCGCCGGAAACACGAACGTCGCCAGTGGCAGCGCCAGCACCGTCACGAGCAGCAGACCGCGCAGGAGCACGGTGGTCGGGGACAGACGGCGGGGGCGAGACTCGGACATGGGCGTGGAGACGGCAGCGAAAAGACGCGCGAGCGTCACGAACCGTTGCACGGCGACGCTGGACGGATGCCGCGCTGTATGGCGAGGGTACGCGCTCGATCGCATGCGCGCCCGTCCGAGAGGTAAACGACATTCTTTCGTGTAGGTTCGCCGAATACCCGTCCACCTGATCCTTGCGTCGGCGCCGCAGCCGCGGTCTCCTGCGGGCGGTGGAGGCCGGCGGCGGAGCAGGGCAGCGAACGGCGGATCTCGGCATCGCCGTCGATGGGCTCGCCGCCGGGCTCGACGCGTTGCGCGTGCGATTGCTGCGCGGGCTCATGCCGCTGTCGAGCGTGCTCGCCGGCGATCGAGATCTGCGCGTGGCCACGGTCGCGACGGTGTCGATCGGCCTGGCCTTCGTGCTCGCGCTCGAGGCACCGCTGTGGACGCTCGCGCTCGGCCCGATCGTGTTCGGCGTCCCGCACCTGCTCGCGGACGTCCGCTACTGCATCGTGCGCCCGGGTTGGCACCGACGCACGTCGCTGGTGGTCGCCGCGGGCGTACCGTTGCTCGTCGGCACGATGCTCGCCGACGTGCAGCTGTCGCTGGCGGCCGTCGCCGGTGCGGCCGCGGCCGCGCACGGACCGACGCGTCGGCGTGTGGCCGTGATCGCAGTCGCGGTCGGCATGATGGCAGCCATCGCGGCGTGGCGGCGACCGTCGTTGATCCTGATGGTGCACCTGCACAACCTCGTGGCGATCGGCCTGTGGTGGGCGTGGCGTCCGCGACGGACCTGGGTGCACGCGATCCCCCTCGTGGTGTTCGCCGGCCTCTCGGCCGCGCTGTGGTGGATGACCACACCGACCGACGCGCTCGGGCCGATCTCCGCCGACCTCGGCTGGCAGGTGCACGCGTCTCAGCTCGCGCCCGGATTCTCCGAGGCCGACGCTGCGCGCGTCGTGGCGTTGTTCTGCTTCGCCCAAGCCGTGCACTACGCGATCTGGCTGCGCGTCGTTCCCGACGACGATCGCGATCGCCCCACGCCGCGGACCTTCGGGCAGACGCTGCGGGCGTTGCGGCGCGAGATCGGTCGGCCCGTGCTCGTCGCCGCCGCCGTCGCGGCCCTGGTGTTCGCGATCTGGGCGGTCTTCGACCTCGCCCAGTCTCGCGCGTCGTATCTGCGGTTGGGCATGTTCCACGTCACGCTGGAGCTGTGTGCGGCCGCGCTGTTGTTCATCGAGGGCCGACCGGCCCACTTGCGAGGACCACGTTGATGAAGACCACCATCCTTTCCCTCCGCCTTCTCAGCGCGACCGCTCTGCTCGCGCTCGCGCTTCCTTCCACCGCGTTCGCCGACCTGCCGGGACCAGGGCCGCGGCCCCGTCCGGGCCCACCGCCGGAGCCGACGCCCGAGCCCGCGCCGGATGCCGACGCGGACGACGCCGCCGCCGAGGCGCCGGCCGAGGACGACGCCGAAGCCGACGACGGCGACGCGAAGGCCGAGGACGCGAAGGCCGAGCCCGAGGACGCTGCGCCCGAGGCGAAGGCGGACCCCGAGCCGGCGCCCAAGGCCGAAGCCAAAGCAGACAAGGACGCGAAAGCCGACGACAAGAAGAAGGACGAGGAGAAGAAGGGCTGCAGCGTGTCGGCGAGCGACCCGGCGTGGTCGGGGGCCGGCATCGCGTTCGGCGTCGCAATCTTGGCGGGGCTGATGCTCCGTCGTCGCAACTGAGGTGCACATGTCGATCGATCGCGTCCCCACGCTCGCTGCGTTCCTTTTCACCGTGGCGCTCGTCGCCGCGCCCGCCCACGCCGACGCTCCGCCGCCCGACGACACGCCGCCCGAAGTGGCGATCAAGTCGCCGACCGACGCGACGGCGCTCGCGGCGGGCACCACCGAGATCGCGGTCGAGGTCACCGCCAAGGACGAAGAGAGCGGCATCTACGAGGTCGAGCTGAAGGTCGACGGCAAGTCCGTCGGCACCGACGACGAGGCGCCCTTCACGTTCGACAAGGTCGCGCTGACCCCGGGGGAGCACACGCTCGTGGCCACCGCGCGCAACTACGACGCCGGTAGCACCGAGTCGGAGGCCGTGAAGGTGACGGTGGCCGAGCCGCCGGCGGAGGAGGCGAAGGCGGAGGACGCGAAGGCGCAGGACGCCAAGGTCGAGGACGCCAAGGTCGAAGACGCCAAGAGCGAAGACGCCAAGTCCGACGGTCCCCCGACCGCGAGCAAGGAAGAGCCGAAGGCCGACGACAAGAAGAAGGACGAGGAAAAGAAGGGCTGCAACGTGTCGGCGAGCCAGCATGGCTGGTCGGGGGCCGGCATCGCCTTCGGCGTCGCGATCTTGGCGGGGCTGATGCTTCGTCGCCGGGAGTAGTCGGGGTCCCCACCGGGACCGCGACGCTCACCGTCGACGTGGAGGCCATCGACGACGGCGCCGGGATCACGGGCGTGCGCCGGCTCGTGGACGAGCGCGCGCCGTGGCAGCGGGAGTCGATCGCGATCGCCCCGGGCGCGCACGCGCTGGCGGCCCAAGCCGACAACTACGACGGCGAGACCGGCAAGGTCGTCGCCGTCAAGAGTCTGCTCGCCCGTAGCGCAGTATTCACGGCCAACCGAACACGCCGCGGATCGTCAGCCCGATCGCGACCGACAGCGCGTTGGCCAGCAGCGACCACCACAGCGCGCGCTCGATCCCGAAGGCGCGCATCCACAGTGCTTCGGCGATCACCGCGAAGGTCTCGGCGACGATCACCATCATCGTCCAGTCGGTGACCAGCCGTGGCATCACGAACCAGACGACCGGATGGGTCAGCGTGCTGCCACCGACGGCGACGAGCAGGCGCCGCTTCCACGGCACTCCCGGCTGCGCGCGCCAGACCACCGGCCCTTCCACGGCCTGGGTCAACGCGAACGCCGCCAACCAACGAGTCACCGCGGTCACGGTAGCAGCGCGTCGACCCGACAGCGTAAGGCCGCAACCGCACGCCGCAACCCCCCTCGCGAGTTTCCTCCGATGACGAAACCAAGCGAGGTCCAGCGCGGCACCAAGCCTGCGCCGTGTCCCGTCGTCGTCCTTTCAGCGGCCTATGGCTGTCGCTTTCGTGTCTCGTGCTGCTGGCCTCGACCAGCTGCGATCCGCCGCGCCGCGGCCCCGCCTCGGTCCCAGCGTCGGTGGCGATCGGCTCGACGCTTCGGTAGCGGCGCCGTACGCAGCTCGCTGCCGCGGCGCTACTGCGGCGGTCGAATCATCGTCTTGAGCTCCTCGTCCTCGGGCTCGTCGAGGTCGACGGAGTCGAGCTCGAGATCGGACAAAGAGATGTCACCCGTGACGTCGCTGGCGGGCGCGGCTGCCTCGGCCGGCGCGCCGAGCGGTCGTGGCACGTCCAGACCCGCCGGCTTGCTCGCACCGTCGTTGGCCTTGGGGCGGGGCAAGCCCGCGCTGGGCTTGGGCAGACCACCCGCGGGCTTGGGCAGACCGCCCGCCGGTTTCGGCAGACCCGACGGAGGTGGGTGTCGCACCGGCGGCTTGGGGAGCGAGACGTCGTCGGCCTCGAGGATCGTGTCGGCGCGCGCCGCCGGATTGTCCGCGTCGCGCGGCGGGGGAGGGGGCGCGGCGGCCTCGGTTCTCGGGGGGGGCGGCGGCTCCGACACTTGCGTGTGCCCGGTCGCACCGGCCGTCGCCGCGGCTTCGTCGGCTTCGGGCTCGAGCAGATCGGCCAAGCCGCCCGGCGCATCGAAGGTGGGCAGGTCGTCGAGCGACGTGTCCGGATCGAACGGCTCGGTCGGATCGACCGCGGCTTTGCGCTCGGCCCCGAGCTCGGCGATCGCGAGCCGCTCGTAGACCACGTCGGGAAGCGTGGCCAGGTGCTCGGCGAGCTCGTCGCGGCGGATCCACGTTTCCTCGCGTTTGCCGTCCTGCTCGATCTTGATCGTCAGCTCGTCGACGTTGGGGCTGTGCTCGGCGATCTCGGCGATGATGGGCCGGTAGGTGTCGACCATGCGCTCGGCGACGCCGAGCATGCCGTTGGCGTCGTCGACCTCGTCGCCGTCGAGCGACAGGCTCACCAGGCGGGCCGGCGCCGCGAACAAGCGTTCGTTTTCCCCCATCACGGCCTCGAACACCGCGTTCATCGTCGGCCGATCGCTCGCAGGGAGGGCGGCCGCCGTGCCGTCGGGCAGGATCGCGCTGCCGGACGGGCCACCGTCGGTCATCACGATCTCGAGCTGGATCGGCGCTTCCTTGCCGCCGAGCTTCTTGGTCAGCACCAGGCGTGCGCGCGTGGGGCTGGTCTCGCTCTCGACGATCACCAGGTCGTCCAGCGACAGCCACGCCGGCTCCTCGCTGCGGCGGATGAGGGTCTTCTTCTTGAACCCGATCTGAACCTTGTTGCCCTTGCCCAGCAGGGTCCGCATCCGTCGCGGCACCTCGGGCTCGGCGTCCTGGGCGGTCATCGTGATCCGCAGTCCCGGGATCGGCTCGACGATGATCGTGTCGTCGTACGCCTCGCCCGAGAGGACCCGGCGCTGCCACCATTGCTGCGCGTCGGCCCGCATGGGCACCAGGAACGTCTCGACCGCGCCTTGCATCGCTTGCTGCAGCCGGTCGCGCTCGGCCTCGCCGGCCCGCTGCTCGGAGGCGAGCTTGCCGGCGTAGCGGCCCTTCCAGCTGTCGACCATCTTGGTCACGGTGACCGCGACCTCCTCGCCGTGCTGCTGGACTTCGATGCGCTTGGATTCCTTGGCGACCGCGCGCACCCCGAGCTCGGCTTGGGCGCAGAACTTGTCGAGCTCGGAGACCACTTGCTCGGTCGTGCGCTCGAGCTTGTCGAGCTTTTGGTGGACGTCGTAGACCTTGACGAAGCACTGCCCGATCTCGGTCACGCACCGGACGAGCTCGACGATCACGTCGAGAACGTTGGGCGTGAGATTGGACGGCGTCGAATCGCCGAGGAGGACCTTGGAGGCGGCCGCGGGCACGAGGGCGCCCCAACCGTAGCGCGCTTGGCGGGGTTCGTGGGCGGATCGGAGGGAGCCGACCGAATTGGGCCTGCGCGGGTGCGCAGGGCACTCGTGGAGCTCAGCGCCGGGGCTTGTCGCCCGACGCGACGTACAACGTGCCGCCGTACTGCCGTTTGTCCGGGAGCGGCTCACGGACAAATCCGTCGGCAATCGCGGCCATCGGCTCCCAAACCCGACGTCGGATGTCCGCACGCGCGACGAGGTTGACCATGCGTCCCTGCATGCCGAGCTCCTCGGCAAAGACGTCGACGATCACCATGCGGCCCCCGTCCGCGAGCAGATCCCACAGCTTGGCGAACGCCTCCTCATAGCGATCGAGCGCGGTCAGGCCCAGGAACACGAGGATGCGGTCGGGTCCGTCGTCACCCATCAGCTCCGCCAACGCGGCCCGCGTGGCCGCGTAGACGTCCAGCTGCATCGTGTGCACGTTGGCCCAGCCCTTGGTCTCGATGCGGCCGTTGGCCTTGCGCAGCATGCCCTCGGACAGGTCCGCGCCGAGCACGACGCCCTCGTCGCCGACGGCGGGCGCGAGCACGTCGAAGCTCTGTCCGGTGCCGCACGGCAGGTCGAGCACGCGATGTCCGGGTGCCAAGCGTAGAGCCGTCGCCGCGGCGACGCGCGCGTCGGCGTACAGCGCCTCGAGGCTGCGGTCGTAAAAGCCCGAGAAGAAGTCGTACCAGCCCATGGGCGGCTCCCTGCTAGCACGACCCACCGCGCGACAGGGAGATCTTGCTTGATACTGATTTTTTGTTCAGTTATACCTGGCCGTCTCCCATGCAGGCCGTCCGCGGGCAACTTTCACTCCTCGGGCGCCAGCCGCCGGTCTTCGATCCCGGGTTCGCCGGGCTGACGCGGCGCTGGCTCGACCGAAGCGCGTGGATCGATCACTGCCCGCAGTGGATCGGCGGTCAGGCCACCTTGCTCGGCGAGCTCACCGCGGCGATGTCGTGGAGGATCCAGACGCGGCGGATGTACGAGCGCCGCGTTGCCGTGCCGCGTCTGACCGCGCGTGTCCCCGACGACGGCCCGGGACATCCGCTGCTGGACCGGCTCGCGGACGTGCTGAGCGAGCGCTACGAGCAGTCGCTGCACGACATCTCGCTCGCGCTGTACCGCGACGGATCGGACTCGGTGGCGATGCACCGCGACAAGGAGCTGCGCGATCGCCCGGAGGCGCTCGTGGCGATCGTCTCGCTCGGGGACGCGCGGACGTTCGCGCTGCGCTCGCTGCACCACGGTGGCCCCGAGCGTCGGCACACCTGGTCGTTCGGGTGGGGCGACCTGCTGGTGATGGGGGGCACCTGCCAGCGTGACTGGGAGCACGGCATCCCGAAAACGCGGCATGCGGGCCCGAGAATGGCCGTCATGTTTCGATGAGCATCACGTGCATCGGCGGGGGTTGACACCCCGGGACCCGGCACCAAGTTGCCCGCACAACCCCGAGACACCTCGCCGAACCCAACGCCCGAGGCGGCCTCCTGACCCGAGTCCTCCCAACCCCACGACCGCCTGGGCGCGGCAGGTGCTCTCTCCCCTCACGAAGGCAGAGTCCGGCCGCCTTCGTGCACGGAGCCGACACGCCGGAAAAAGGATCATCGAAAAATGTCCAGCCTCGCTTTCCGTTCGTTCGACCCCCTGTTCGCCGACCCGTTCCGCATGGCGCGAGCCATGTTCGACGCTCCCGCCAAGGAGCCCGCCGGGCTCGCGGTGCGCTTCGACGTCGTCGAGACCGAGCAAGCCTTCGAGTTCGAAGCCGACCTGCCCGGTGTCGCCGAGAAGGACGTCGAGATCACCCTCGACGGTCGTACGCTGACCATCAGCGGCTCGCGCGAGCGCGCCTCCGATCGCACGGAGGACAACCGACACATCGTCGAGCGCTCGTTCGGCAAGTTCAGCCGTAGCTTCTTGCTGCCGCAGACCGCCGATGTCTCCGCCGTGTCCGCCAAGCTCGAGGCCGGCGTGCTCGCGGTGACCGTGGGCAAGAAGGCCGAGATCAAGCCGCGCAAGATCACGATCGGGGCCGAGCCCGACAAGCTCGCCGCGGCCTCCTGAGCGATCCCAGTTTCGTTCCGTTCCAATCGAGTCGTCTGCCGCGAGGGCGGTAGTTCCGAAGGAAGCTCGAGCCGAGCCCCGGAGGACTACCGCCTTCGTCTTTTGTCGGCGACGGCGTCTCGCGGTCAGCCCCGTGCGCTCGCCGGCGACGCGTTCTGCCACAGCGTGCGCGCCCGCGCGGTCGCCACGCCGAGCACGGTGTCGGGCGGATACGTCCCGTCGTGGGAGAGGCTGCCGGCCGGCATCGCGAAGAACAGCTCGATCGCCTCGGAGATGTGGTCGACCGCGTAGACCGAAAACTCGCCGCGTGCGCACGCCTCGACGAGGTCATGACGCAGCATCAGGTCGCCGGCATTGGCCTTGGGGATGATCACGCCCTGGCCGGTCGCGGCGCTACAGCTGGTGCATGTGTCGTAGAAGCCCTCGATCTTCTCGTTGACCGCGCCGATCGGCAGGATGTTGCCCATCTGATCGATCGCGCCGGTCATCGCCATGCCCTGTGCGATCGGCAGACGCGTCAGGGCCGACATCAGGCACACCATCTCGGCGCCCGAAGCCGAGTCGCCGTCGATGCCGCCGTAGCTCTGCTCGAACGCCAGCGATGCCTCGAACGTGAGCGGGAAGTTCACCGGCAGCAGCGATCGCAGCAGGCCCCCGAGGATGTAGAAGGCCTTGGTGTGGATCGCCCCCGACAGGGCGGCCTCGCGCTCGATGTTGACGGTACCGCCCACCCCCGGGGCGACCGTGGCGGTGATGCGCGAGGGAAAGCCGTAGGTCAGCGGTCCCGCCGAGATCACCGCGAGTCCGTTGAGCTGGCCGACCGCGGTCCCGTGCGTGGCGATCCGGATTCCACCGTCGGCGATCCGCTCCCGCCGCATGCGCGCGGGCCCGTCGGCGCGTTTCTTGGTGCGCCGTACCGCCTCGCGCACGTCTTCGCCGGTCACGTGTGGATCGCCGCGCTTGCTCGTCAGGTAGGCCGCCTCGCGGGCGAGATCGGCGAGACGACCGAAGCGGGCGGTGAGCTTGCCGTCGCTGGCCGCGATGCGGGCGCCGTGCTCGGCGAGCTCGGCCACGGCGGTCGCGTGAAACGGTGGCAGATTCTCGGACGAGGCGATGTGCGAGAGGACCGACGCGTACATCCCCAGGCCTTCCGCGTCGCGCGGCAGCTCGCTCTCGAAGTCGGCGAGCACCTTGAACAGGTGCGGGAAGTCGGGGTCGCGCGCGTCGAGCAGGTAGTACAGGCCGGGGTCGCCGAGCAGGATCACCTTCACGTCGATCTCGATCGGCTCGGGCTTGAGCGAGGGCAGCCGCCACGGCACCGGCACGTCCGGCGGCACCATCTCCACCCGACCCGTTCGTAGCGTGCGCACGAGGGCGGGCCACGCCCCGGGGTGCGACAGCACTTCACGTGCCTCGAGCACGAGCACGCCACCGTCGGCCAGCAGCAAGGATCCCGCGTGGATCGACATGTGATCGGCGTTGCGACGTCCATCTCCGTCGGCGGTCGCGTCGATGACTCCGATGAGTGTCTGCACGGACGGGGCGTGGTCGACGATGATCGGCGGCGTGTCGCCCTGGCGGTGGGACACGAGCAGGTTGACCTCGTAGGCGTCGGTGACCGCCTCGCCCCGCGCGAGGTCGGCGAGGCGGCGCGTGCACACGTCCACGAGAAGCGCATCGAGGAACCGCTGGACGGCGTCGTCGGGGAAGTCGTCGCGGATGTCGAGCATCTGCGCCCGCACGATCCGCTCGGCTTCGTCCTGCAGCACGTCGCGCAGCGCGATCTTCATCTTGCGCTGCGCACGAGCCACCGCGTCGAACGCTTCCTCGACCTTGTCGCGAAACCCGTCGGCGACCTTGGCGAGCTGGGCCAGCTGCTGGTCGGAAATCTCGCCCGAAGACCGCGCGGCGGCGAGGCGCTCGGCGGTGGCGGGCTGGCCGTCGATCACCGGGACCACGGTGGGGCGGGCGCCCTGCTGCGAGCGCGCCACGACGAGGGCGAGGCCCGCCTCGGCGAGCTCGCGCTCGACCGGGGCCGTGGCCGCTTCGGCCTCCGACGACAGCTGGGCCTCGAGCTGGGCACGCCGGATCTTGAGCTGCTCGCCGTCGAGGTTGGCCGGCAGCTCCTCGGCGATGAACCGACGCAGCTCGTCGATGCGCGCGCAGAAGGTCTCGCCGCGACCCCGCGGCAGACGCAGCAGCCGCGGCTGATCGGGATTGTCGAAGTTGTGCACGTACGCGTAGTCGGGCGTGGTGGCCGGCGGTGGGTCGAGCTTGGCGAGCAGCCGACGCACGAGGCTGAGCCGACCGGTGCCGGTCAGGCCCCGTACGTAGACGTGTTGACCGGGCGCGCGGATCTCCAGACCGAACTGCACGGCGTCGACGGCGGCGGGCTGGCCGACGATGCCGTCGGCGGGGGGCACCTCCGCGGTCGTCTCGAAGGGCAGCTGCTCGGGGTCGCAGCGCCAGCGCAAGCGGTCGGACGGCAGGGCGAGCTCGGACGCGTTCACGGCTGCAATGTACCAGGGCTGCCCGCCGGCCATGATGGTCGGGACGCGAGGTCCGATACGATGGCCCGGTGACCCGTCTGTACCTGGCGATCGTGCACCATCCCGTCGTCAACCGACGCGGCGAGGTGATCACCGCGACGATCGACCACTTCGACGTGTTCGACGCATCGCGCCTGTCGCTGACGTATCCGCTGCGTGGACTGTACGTGGTCAACCCCGAGCCGAGTCAAGAAGCGGTCGCCCGGCGGCTCATCAAGCACGGCACCGATCCGCATCGCACCGAGGAGCGCGACGGGTGTTTCGACAAGACCCACTGGGCGCCCAGCCTCGAGGCCACCGTCGCCGAGATCGAGGCGCGCGAGGGCCGACGCCCGGTGGTGGTCGTCACGAGCGCGCACGCGGCGACCGACACCACGAGCTTCGCGGGCTTGCGGGCGGCGCTGGCGGACGGCGCACCGCATTTGCTCGTGGTCGGCAAGGCGTCGGGCCTGTCCGCCGACGCGCTCGCCGACGCGGACATGCGCCTCGAGCCCATCGACGGCGGGACGGACTACCGGCACCTGTCGGTGCGGTCCGCCATGGCGATCCTGGTCGATCGGCTGCTGCGACCGTGATCGCGTGCTGCGACAAAGCACGGTAACGTCTTCGTCGTGCGCACGCGCTGGATCCTCGGGCTCGCGATGGGGTTGGCCGCGGCCTGCGGCGGTGACGACTCGGTCTCCGACGACGCCGCGACGGCGCCGGGCTCCGGCACGGAGGCGAGCACCGGGGGCGAGGCGTCGACGAGCTCGGCGGGCACCTCCGCGGCGACGTTGCTGACCGGCTTCGACGCCAGCACCGGCGATGGCTCGAGCGGGGGGCCACCGCTCGAGCCCGGCTATGCCGCCGACATCGAGCCGATGTTCGTGGAGAGGTGTCAGGGCAACTGTCACCTCGTCAACTGGACGCTCGTGCTGTCGATGGGTCAGGGCTACGATTTCCTGGTCTCGTTCGAGGCGGAGCAGGTGCCGACGATGAATCGCGTCGAGCCGGGTGACCCGGAGGCCAGCTACCTCATCCACAAGCTCGCCGGCACGCACCTCGACGTCGGTGGCGAGGGCGAGCGAATGCCTCGCAACGGACCGTTGCTGTCGGCCGACGAGCTCGCCGCCGTCGAGTCCTGGATCGCCGACGGAGCGCCGCCGTAGCTCGCATGCGACGCGCCGGTTGGATCGTGGCCGCGGTCGTGACCGCGGTGCTGCTGGGGTGGGCGATTCGCACCGTGCTGCACAAGCCCGACGCGGTCGCCCCCTCGGCGCGTCGCGACCCGCCGGCCGAGGGCTCAGGCCGGTCGAGCCCCGCGCCCGACGACGACACCGGCTCCGTGCCGCCCCCGACCGCGCCCTCGCCCGTGCCGGTCCCGGACGGCCCGCCCCCCACGCGTCCGGCGGTCGACCCCGACGCCGCCGCCTTGCAGGAGCTCATCGACTCGTTGCCGCCGCCGCAGTGCGCCAGCGATGCCGACTGCGGGGACTGGGAGCGCTGCTTCTTCGGGGCGTGCATCGACGGTGCGCGCAACTGCGAGCGCGACGACGAATGCGGTACCGGACAGCGATGCGAGCTGCAGACGTGCCTGGAGGGGGCGCGGCAGTGCTCGGAGACCCAGTCGTGCGCCTACTCGGGAGACCGCTGCGTGTTCGGTCGGTGCCTGGGCGGCGACGTGGAGTGCGAGCTCGACCCCGACTGCGGGCCGGCCAAGCGCTGCGTCTTCGGTACGTGTGCGGAGGGGGCGCGGGACTGCCGGCGCGACGTCGACTGTCCCGAAGACGCGCGCTGCGTGTTCGATCGCTGTACTCCCGGCGCGCGCGAGTGCACCAACGACGACGACTGCAGCGACGGCGAGCGCTGCGAGCTCGGGCGCTGCCTCGACGGCGGGCGTCAGTGCAGCGGCGACGACGACTGCGAGCGGCAGCGGCACTGCGAGCTGGGGCGATGTCTCGAGGGCGAGCGCCAGTGTCGACGCGACAAGGACTGCGGCGGCGAGCAGCGCTGCGAGCTGGGCACCTGCAAGGAGGCGCCGCGGCAGTGCGAGCAGGACCAGCAGTGCGCGACCGACCAGCGCTGCGAGCTGGGGATCTGCCGGCAGGGCGAGCGCCAGTGCCGGGCCGACGGGGACTGTCCGAAGGGACGATGCGAGCTGGGGCGGTGCTTTGCGGGCCGACGGCAGTGCCGGGACAACGCCGGCTGCAAGGACGGCCGGATCTGTCAGCTCGGACGGTGCATCGCGATCGAGTAGACGACCACGGCCGCGATCGAGGCGAGGACCGACAGCAGCAGCTGTACCCACGGTCGTCCCACGTTGGGCCGCGCCAGCGTGTCGACGACGACGCCCTGCACCTTCGTCGGATCGTCGACGCCGGTGACCTGCACGAGTACCTCGAGGATCTCCGGCGGTGCCGCCGTGGTCGGGCCGGTGATCGTCTGCTTGCCGGTCATGCGTGCGCGCGCGGGCTCGACCCGTGCGATCACGATGGGTCCCTCCAGACGCAGGACGTCACCGGTGTCACCGACGAAGGGCACGAGCACGGCGGTCGCCTCCTTCGACTGATCGGGTCGCTGCCCGGGCTCGACCGCGTACTCGTCGAGGATCCAGCCCTGACGGAAGTGACCGCTCACGGTGACGGCGGGCGGGGCCGGTGAGGGCATCGGGCCCTGCGTCAGGTCCACCGCCGGCGCGCCGGCGATCTGCGCTTGCTCGGCCGCTTGCCGGTGGGCCTCCATCGCGAGCATCCCGGCGGTGCAGGCCAGGATGGCGCCGAAGAAGATCGTGCCGAAGCGCTGGCGTGCGATGGCGTGCAGCACGATGCCGCCGCCCATGCCGAGGCCGAGCACGACCCACAGTCGGGCCCCGACCGGTACCGGTGCCAGCACGGCGAGGGCGGGAAGCAGTCCGGCGGCGAGCGGCAGCAGGCGGTTGCGCACCGAGACCGAGGGTATCAGGCGGCCGGGGTTGTTCGCGGCGTCCGGGCGCTCTAACTTGCGGGGGCAGTGTCGCGTGCGTTCGCATGGCTCAGCGCGGCGGGTCTGGGGATCGCCACCCCGGCGTGCTCGGCCAAGGACGTCGCGATCAAGTGGCTGCCCGACGACGCTGCGGTGGTGCACTGTACGGTCGCGGGCCGCCAGAAGATGCCGCCCGTGCTGCTGCGTACGCCCGCCCCCACGCCTCCGACCGGGCTGTTCGCCCGTCGGCTCGACCCGATGGCGCTCAACGACATGGGCTACGAGCGTGACCTACCGGTCTGCGCCGGGGTGATCGTACCCGAGTCCTCGCGCATCGAAGCGACGGCGAAGGCGGCGGAGTCGTTGGTCGTCACCGCCGACACCGCCGGTCGAGAGGCGCGCAATGCCCTGGGCCGGTGCGTCTGCGACGTCGCGTACGAGGCCGGGATCCGCGACATGCTGCCGCTGTGCGTGCACCGAGCGCACAAGGCCGCGTGCACGCCCTCGGCCGACGACTTCGACAAACTCGGCAAGGCCGTCGAGCCGCTGCGCGACCTGGTCGGCACGATCGATCTGCCGCGCGTGCACTGGCGACTGGCCGGAAAGACCGACCGGCCGACATGGTTCGCCGAGAAGATTCGGGACCTGCTGGGTCGGCACGTCGGTGGGGCGACGGTGTACTTGCCCGGCGAGGCGATCGGCAGTCGCCACAACCACGCCCTGGTGCGTGCGTTGATGGACGAGCCCGGTGTTGCGGCCGTGGTGCGCGAGGACGGCGGCCAGGCGATCCTCGTGGTCCGGGTGGTCGAGGACGCGATGGTGCTCGACTTGTTCGTGTGGCCGTCGTTCGCTCCGCAGTACCGCGGCGTGCTCGAAGCGATCGACAACGCACAGCCCGAGCGCGTCGTGGCCGAGCTCGACAAACCCGGCGCGCACTACCAGCCCGGGCTCGACCCCACGAAGGGCAGCCTGGTCGCCGTCGATCGGGTGGGTCTCGAGCGGATGGACGAGCTCGAGATCGGGCACGCGCGGCTTTCGGGGTATCCGTACGACCGCACGAAGGAGACCTGGGCACCGCCGGATCCGTTGGTCGATCGGGCGACGATGCAAGCGCCGTTCGGGGAGTCGGGCATCTCGGTCGACGTGAGCCTCGAGCTGTCGGCGGCGGGCCGGGCGTGGGCCTCCGGCCTCGTCGACGCGCCGCTGTCGCCCGACCTGTCGGAGCTGTCGCTGGCCACCGATCCACCGAGCTACGTCGCCGCCGCGGGCTCCCGCATCACGCCGTGGCTGCGCGGCCAGCCCACCGCATCCACGGCGATCTGGGGCCTGTCACGCATCGGCGAGCGGCTGCGCAAGCTCGAGATGGACTACCCGGGGTCGGTCCGCGGCACCGCCCTGGAATGGGAGATCCGGATTCCTCAGGGCAGCATCGGCTTCGGCGGTGCGCTCGATCCGGCCGAGGGCCTAGAGCCCATCGCCGATCAGATCACCGAGCGCCCCTTCGAGCTGCGGGCCAAGGTGACGCCGACGCACGTGACCGCATCGCTGCGGCCGCAGTGATCGCCGGCCCCGAGGAAAAAGGGCCGACGTGCCCCCCCCGGCCAGAGAGGACACGCCGGCCCACCGACGCTTCCGAGTCGGCCCGAAGCTAGCGGGCGTCGTCTTCGGCAATCTCGGTCGGGTTGGGCTCGGCGGCGGGCTGCGTCGCGACGTCGGCCTTCGCGGTCGCCGTCTCGGGAGCGGGCGTCGCCATCGCCGGCGGCTGCGGGCTCTTGCAGATGTCGGTCCACGCCAGGCAACCCCGGACCTTGGTCTCGCTGGCGATGTCGCCGAGCTGCGTGCTGCTGGCGGCGAACAGGTCCGCCTGACCGGCGAGCTGCATCACGATGCGGTGCTTGTCGGTCACGAACAGGATGACCGAGTACTTGCGCAGCGCCTCGTCCTCGCCGGGCGGCTGATACTCGAAGTCGAAGCGCGTGCCGGGCTTGCCGTTCTTGGACTCGGCCGGCGACTGCGACACGAGCGAGTAGCCACGGGCGCCGAGCTTGCGGACGAGGTCCTCGCTCCAGAACTCGAGCGTGCCGCCCTTGACGTTGTGAAAGGTCGCCACGCGCAGGCCGACGTTGTTGCGGCCCTTGTAGTGGGCGCCGTCCTCGTTGGCCTGCACCTCCGCGAAGCCGTTGGGCGTCTTCATGCGGTAGGCGTTGCAGCCGGAGACCGCGGGGGTCAGAAGACCGAGGAGGGCGAACGAGGGCAGGAGATTGCTGAACGTCTTCATGTTACTTCCACTCCGTGGATTCGACGCCGAGGCCATCGACCCAGTGGAAGGGGTCGTTGGAGGTCGGGGTAGGCATGTGGGGACCACGCTCGACCATGTGCAGCGTCAGTGTAGAGAAGCTGATCATGTTCTGGAGCTTGCGCATGCGGCCCTTGAGGACCTCGAGCTCCATCGCGATCTCGTCGAGCGAGCGTCGGACCTCGAGAGCCTCCTGCACGTTGCGGGCTTTGCCGAGCAGATCCAACAGCTGGGCGTGGGTCTTTTCGAGGGCGGCGATCCGCGACTCGACGTCGTAGTACTCGTCGGTGACGTCCTGCGCCTGCAGCGACCGCGACTCGACCACGCCGAGGTCGCCGATCGTGGTCATGATCTTGCGCAAGTTCTTGGACGGGATGCGCAGGACGATCGAGCTGTCGGTCATCGACGCCACGTAACCGCCGTACGTCTCGGGCAGAGCCTCGGCCGCCTCCATCGCCTCGTCGAGATTGAACACGGACATCGACATCGACGCGAGGTAGACGATGTGTCGTCCACCGTCGTCGGGCAGGTCGTCGGCCACGGCGGGCTCGGGTTGACCCGCCGCGCTCCCGTCGACGGCCGGTCCACCGGCGGCGGTAGGCTCGGCCGGTGCGGCGGTGCCGGGGGCGGCCATCACGTCGCGGGCCTGTCGACTGGCCCGCCGTTCGGCGCGTTTGAACCGAATGCCGCTCGCGTCTTCGTCGGCCGGGGCGGGCGGGGCCATGTCGGCCTCGGCGACACCCTCGGCCGCGTAGCTCTCCTGGGATTCGTAGTCGGCTCCACCGCCGTAGTCGTCGTAGCTGTAGTCGGACATCTTGGCCTTGGCGCAGGCACCGCTGCCCAGCGCCAAGACCACCAAGAAGATCATGTTCGTTCGCATGGGGAAAACCTCGAAAGGGCGTCGGTTGCCCCCGGGAACGCCTACCGTCCACGGGCCCTTACAGCCCGTCCCACCCCCGGCGAAAACGTGCTCGTCGGTCCGAACGCGCGCTCTTGCGCTCGTGGGGGCCCGGCCGGTAAGGGTTACGCCGATGTTGCGACCCTGCCTCGTCCTCGCTGCCGCTGCCCTGTGCCTGTCGTGCAAGGCCCCGCCCGTTCCCGAGGCCGTGCCTCCGGCGGCCGACGCCAAGTACTCGATCCCCTTCGAGTCCGGTGGCGGCGACGACTTCGGCGACGACGACGAGCTCGCCTCCGACGGTGACGGCTTCGACAACCCCGTCGGGGCCCCGCCCACGGCGTGGATGGAGCAAGCGGCGGCGAAGATCACCGCCCACGCCAAGGGCAAGAACCGTGCGTGGGATCGCCTCGCCTACATCGCCGATCACTTCGGCCACCGCCTGTCGGGCAGCCAATCTCTCGAAGACACGATCGACTGGATCGTCGGCGAGATGAACAAGGATGGCCTCGCCAATCCGCGCCGCGAAAAGGTCATGGTGCCCAAGTGGGTCCGTGGGACCGAGCGGCTGACGATCGTGGCCCCGGGGCGTCGCGACGTGCCGATGCTCGGGTTGGGCATGAGCGTGGGGACCAAGGGCACGCTACGGGCCGAGATCGCGGTCGTCGATCACGTCGACGACATCGCCAAGCGGGGCAAGGAGCTCGCCGGCAAGATCGTGCTGATCAACCAGGAGATGCCGCCGTACGACCACGAGCGACGCTCGTCGGGCTACGGCGAGGCGGTCGGCGCACGCACGCGGGGTGCATCGGAAGCGGCGAAGGTCGGGGCGAAGGCGGTGCTGGTGCGGTCGGTGACCGCACACAGCCTTTCGACGCCGCACACAGGGGCGCTGAGCTACGAGGAGGGAACGCCCAAGATCCCAGCCGCCGCCGTGACCGTGGAAGGGGCCGAGTACATCGCGCGCCGGGTCGCCGGTGGGGACGTGGTCCGCGTCGAGCTCACGATGGGCGCCAAGCTGATGGGCGACGTGCCCAGCGCCAACGTGGTCGCCGAGCTGACGGGTCGCGAAAAGCCCGAGGAGATCGTGGTCATCGGCGGCCACATCGACTCGTGGGACGTGGGCGACGGGTCCACCGACGACGGGGCCGGCTGCCTGATGGCGTGGGAGGCTGCCGTGATGCTGCACGAGCTCGGTCTCGTGCCACGGCGCACGATCCGAGTCGTGCTGTTCACGAACGAGGAGAACGGTCTGCGCGGCGGCAAGGCGTACTTCGAAGCGCATGGCGCAGAGCCCCACGTCGCCGCGATCGAGGCCGACAGCGGCTCGGGTCCCCCGCAAGGCCTGGGCATCGCGAGCGAAGACCCGAACGTGATCGCCACCCTGTCGGCGTGGGGTCCGTTGTTCGAGGGGCTGGGCGCCTCCGACATCGGCAAGGGCTGGGGCGGCGCGGACATCTCCCCGCTGACCGAGCGAGGGGTGCTGAGCCTGTCGATGCGTCCCGACGGCAGTCACTACTTCGATCTGCACCACAGCCCCGCCGACACGATCGACAAGGTCGACCCCACCGATCTGCAGAACAACGCCGCCGCGATGGCGTTGATGGCGTACTTGCTGGCCGAGCGGCCGTAGTCACATCGACGGGAGCCGCACGCCGAGCACCCACAGCGGGCTGCCGCCGACATCGAACGTGCCGACCGGGCTCAACTGGCCCGTCGCGGCATCCCGCGCGTAGCCGGCGAGCATGCCCGAGCTCTGGCCCGCCGCGTACACGAACGCGCCGGCCGGCTCGACGTCGAACTCTCGCGGCGTCGGCTCCGTGTCGACCTGCCCGAGCTCGGACAGCGTGCCGTCGCCGGGGTCGATGGCGAACATCGCCAGCGAGTCGTGACCGCGGTTGGAGATGTACGCATGCGCCCCGTCGGCCGAGACGTGCACGTCGGCGGTCGTGTTCATCCCGCCGTCGAAGCCCATCGGGAGCGAGGTCACGGTTTCCTGACGCGTCAGCTGACCCGACGCCGGATCGCGCGTGAAGTGGGTCATCGAGTCGGAGAACTCGTCGGACAGGTAGGCGTGCTCGCCGGACGGGTGGAACGCGAGATGGCGCGCACCGGCGCCGGGCGCCGCGTCGACGGTGGGCGGGCTCAGGGGCGTCAGCGCGCCGGTGCCCGCGTCCAGCGAGAACTGCCAGATGTCGTTGGTCCCCCGGTGCGGCACGTAGACATGGTCGCCGCTCGGGTCGGTGAGGATCGCGTGGGGCTCGTCGCCGACCGCCTGCGCGTGCGTCGTGCCCGGCGCGACGACGAAGTCGTCACCGATCGCGTAGGCCTCGATTGCGTCGCCGCCGAAGTCGGCGATCATCGCGACCTGCCCGCTGGGATCCACGCCGAGGTAGACCGGGGAGATCCCGACATCGGTCGCGCCGAGCTGCGTCAGTGCGCCCGAGCTCGGGTCGATCGCATAGCTGACGATCTGCGGGGTGCCGCCGTTGCGGGCCGTCGCGTACAGGTGCAGGCCGTCGGGGTGGACGGCGAGCTGCGAGACATTGTTGCCCGCGTCGTACGTCTCGATGCTGGTCAGCGTGCCGCCGTCGTCGGCCGACAGTGCGTGCAGCAGCTGGTCACCGTCGGCGACGTAGACCACGAGAGGGCCGGGCAGCACGGGGCCGCCGGTCGTGTCGTCTCCGCTCGCGTCCCCGGTGGAGTCCGGGTCGGTGCCGCTGGTGACGGTCGTGGCGGTGGTCGTCGCCATCGTGGTCGAAGGTCCGCTCGGATCCTCGGTCATCGTGCTCGGACCGCTCGTGGCCGTCGTCGACCCGGCCACCGACGTCTCGCCTCCGCCGCCATCGTCGCCGCAGGCGGCCGTGACGAGCATCCCCAGACCGATCGCGAGCCATCCCTGCCGTCGCATGGCGGGCAGCATACCGCCGCGGGTCACACGTCGGCGCGCACTTGCACGATCCGGTCCTCCTGCTGACACCACGCCGTCAAAACGCCGGTGTGCACGCAGGCGGAGTCCAGCCCGATCGTCCGTGGTCCGCGGTAGTGGCCGCGCCAGGCCCAGTGCCCGTGCACCACGAGCGCGTCGCCCTCGTAGAACTCGTCCCACGGTCGGTAGGGCGGCGGGCAGCCCTCGGGCGCTTCGTGGTAGCGGCTGCGCTCGCCGTCCGCGGTGCAGCAGCGCACGCGCGTGGCGAACGAGACCTCGTCGGACAACAGCCAGTCGTCGTCGTGGGGCAGGGCCTCCACCCGCGCCGCGATCGCGGGCAGGTCGTCCCACTGCGGATGCACGCCTCCGTGCACGAGCCACGCGTCGGGTCCCCCGTCACCGGGCAGGAACGCCATCATCGGCAGCGCCCGCAGCCGGTCGAGCAGGGCGGGGCCATCGTCGGCGTCGTACAGCGCCTGCAGCGTGTCGCGCTTGCGGGGCCACCGACCCGAGCGGGTGCACAGCGCGTACACCTCGTGGTTGCCGATGACGCCCTTGCCATCCACGTCTCGCCACAGCCGGGCCGTGGCGAGCGAGTCGGGGCCCCGGTTGATCAGGTCACCAAGGCACCACAGCTCGTCGTGCACGGGATCGAAGCGGACCTCCCGGAGCAGCGCGTCGAGCTGACGCGCACACCCCTGGAGGTCCCCGACGAGCCACCGCATGGTGGCGATACTAACTCGCCGAGCTGGACACCATCGAGTCCCCCGCGTCCGGGGTCGTGGGGACCATCGGCTCGAGGGCGGCGTGCAGCACGTCCGTCATGTCGTGGGCGAAGATGAGCTGCAGTTGCTCTCGCGTCGCCTCGGGCACGTCGTCGATGTCCCGCTCGTTCTGGGCGGGCAAGATGATGCGCTTGATCCCGGCACGATGGGCGGCGAGGACCTTCTCCTTGATCCCGCCCACGGGCAGCACCTTGCCGCGCAGCGAGCACTCGCCCGTCATCGCCGTATCCGAGCGCACCCGTCGTCCGGTCAGCAGGGAGGTGATCGCGGTGAACATGGTCACGCCCGCGGACGGTCCGTCCTTGGGCACGGCCCCTGCCGGCACGTGGATGTGCACGTCGTGCTCGGCGAAGTCGCTCGTGTCGACCCCGAGCATGTCGGCGTTGCTGCGCACGTAGGTCATCGCCGCCTTCGCGGACTCCTGCATGACCTCCCCGAGCTTGCCGGTGATCTGCAGACCACCCTTGCCCGGCATGCGCGACGTCTCGATGAACAGGATGTCGCCGCCCACCGGAGTCCACGCCAGGCCGGTCGCCACGCCCGGGACGGACGTGCGCTCGGCCAGCTCGTTGAAGAACCGGGCCTTGCCCAGGTACTTGCGCAGCGTCTCCGTGGTGACCTGCACCTTCGGCGGCGTGCCCGACGAGCTACGGACCACCTGCAGCGCGACCGAGCGACAGACCTTGTTGATCTGCTGGCCGAGCTGCCGGACACCGGCCTCGCGGGTGTAGTCGGAGATCATCAGGTCGATGGCCTCGTCGTCGAGCGCGAGCGCCTCGTCGTCGAGCGCGTGGTCGGCGAGCTTCTTGGGCACGAGGTGGTTCTTGGCGATCTCCCGCTTCTCGTCGTGCGTGTAGCCCGACAGCTGGATGATCTCCAGGCGGTCGCGCAGCGGGGCGGACAACGGCTCGAGGCTGTTGACCGTGGCCACGAACATCACTTCCGACAGGTCGAACGGCAGCTCGAGGTAGTGGTCGGTGAAGGTGTGGTTTTGTTCGGGGTCGAGGACCTCGAGCAGCGCCGCCTCCGGCGATCCCTGCCAGCCGGTGCCGAGCTTGTCGACCTCGTCGAGCATGATGACCGGGTTCTTGACCTTGACCTTGCGCAGTGCCGACAGGAGCCGACCGGGCAGGGCACCCACGTACGTACGCCGGTGGCCGCGAATCTCCGACTCGTCACGCACGCCGCCGAGGGCGACGCGCACGAAGGGACGGCCGGTCGCATCGGCGATCGATTGACCCAGCGAGGTCTTGCCGACCCCGGGCGGGCCCGCGAGGCACAAGATCGTGCCCTTGCCGCCGCCGCGCAGCTGCGCGACCGCGAGGTGCTCGAGGATGCGCTCCTTGACCTTGTCGAGACCATAGTGGTCGGCGTCGAGCTTGGCCTGCACCTTGTCGATGTCGATCGTGGTGTCGGCGCGGGTCTCCCAGGGCAGGTCGGCGATCCACTCCAAGTAGGTCCGGATCACGTTGGCCTCGGGCCCCTGATTGCCGATCGACTGCAACCGCCCGAGCTCGCGCTCGGCGACCTTCTCGGCCTCCTCCGGCAAACCGGCGGCGTCGAGCTTCTCGCGGAGCTTCTCGATCACGTCGTCGGCGCCGCCGTCTTCGCCGAGCTCCTTTTGGATCGCGCGCATCTGCTGACGCAGCATGTGCTTGCGCTGATCCTTTTCGAGCTCGCGCCGGACCTCGGCGCCGATCTTCGACTTGAGCTCGGCGCGGGCCTTGGCCTGGGCGATGAGCCGCACGACCAGACGCAGTCGCGCCGGGACGTCCTTGGTCAGCAGAACCTCGACCTCCTGGTCGCGCTCGACGTCGAGGCCGGAGGCCACGCGGTCGGCGAGCTCGCCGGGCTCCGGATCCGAGGCGAGGATCTCGGCGAGGCCGGAGCTCGCGCCGCTGATCCGCGACAGGCTGTGCCGGATCTCCTGAGCGAGCAGCCGTGCCTCGTCGGTCGCGGCGGGATCGGGCAGAGGCTGCACGCGCGCGACCCAGGACGGCTCGGTCTGCGCGAGCTCGACGATGGTGAAGCGCGACAGGCCTTCGACCACGATGCGGAACGTGCGACCGTCACTGGTGCGATTGACCTTGGTGACCTTCGCGTACGTCCCGATCTCGTGAAGGTCGGCGAGCACGGGCTCTTCGGTGTCCGGATCACGCTGGGCCGCGACGCCGATGACGTCGCCGGCGCGAACGCCTTCGATCAGCGCGACCGATCGCGCACGGCCCACCGGGATGCTCATCGAGGTGCCCGGCAAGAGGACGCCGCGTCGCACCGGCAAGATTCCGACGGTCGGGGGGAAGTGGGTGTTGGTCTTTGACATGGGTCGGCTCCGAGGGGGGGCCGCGGACGTCGTTTGCTCGACGTCCACGACAGTGTAAACGGTGAAGGGCGGCGGCCGGTTTCAGGCGCGAAGTCGGTCGTCCGTGGCGCCTCGCGGCTCGTCGGCGCCACTGGGAGCAAGCTAAGGCGCTCTTCGGGCCGCAAAACCGGTCGCCTCGGCGGGTTCGCATCACTCCGTCGGCCAGTCCGATCTCCGGCCGTGCGGCCGGTAACCCACCCATTTGGGCGGGAGCCGGCCAAAGGGGTTGACCTTGCCGCGATCGGACCCAGACTTGCCGTCGATGCAGACACACTCCCTGGCAGATCCGCTGGTCGAGGCAGGACTGCCAGACGGCGTGCGCGCGCTGGTGGTCGCCGACGATCCGCTCCTTCGCGAGCGCTTCGTCGACAATCTGGGGCCGATGGCAGTGGCGCACGCGGCCACGGCCGACGATCTGGCTTCCATCGTGGCGCGCACGGCCGCCAACATCGTCGTCTGGGATCTCGGGCCGTCGATCGACGCCGATCCCGCGCTCGGCGCACTGCGCGTCCCCGTCGTCGTCCTGACCACCGGGGCCGGGCGAGCCAATCCGCTCCTCGCGGCCGGGGCGCGCGGTGTCTTGCGTCGTGACGGAACCGCGCCCGTGCTGCGTGCTTCGTTGGCGCCGGTGCTGCACGGTCTGCAGGTCGTCGATCCACTCCTGGCCGACAAGCCATCGCCCGCCGGCACGCTGCCGCCGGACGTATCGGTGGAGACGCTGACCAATCGCGAAACCGAGGTCGTCGCGCTCATCGCCACGGGCCTGAGCAACAAGCAGATCGCGTCGCAGCTGGGCATCAGTGCTCACACCGTGAAGTTCCACGTCAACGCGATCCTGGCCAAGCTCGACGTACACAGCCGCACCGAAGCGGTCGTGCGCGCGGTGCAGATGGGCGTCGTCGCGCTCTAGTCGCAGGACTAGTCCTGCCCGCCGGAGCCTACTGCGCAGGCCTGCGCCAGTCCGCTTCGGCACAACGCCGACATCAGCTTGGGCCGATCGTCGGGTAGCACCTGCGGCTCGGCGCCGGCCTTGACCACTTCGGCGCAGCTGAACAGGTCACCGCGTCGGCAGCCTTCGCCGAAGGCTTCGTTCGCCGCGTCGACGTCCTTGTCCCCGCCGACGCCGGCGGAGAGGAGCTGACCGAGGCCGCCGCACAACCTGCCCGAGCCGATCTTGCAGCCGGCGTCGGCGAGGCCGCGCAGGCGCACCGGATCGCCGCCGCCGCCGGGTCGCGCGCTGAGCTCGTCGACCGCCATCTGACAGCCCGAGCTGTCGCCGATCGCACACGCCCGCTCGGCGTAGTCGAGCGCGAGGTTGAAGTTTTGCGCGACGCCCTTGCCCGCGCCGTGGGCGAGCGCCATCGAGACGCAGCCGAACGCGTGGCCGCCGTCGCACGCCTTGGTCAGGTACTCGACCGCCGTCTCGGGCTCCGCCTCGAGGTCCGGTCGTCCCGCGAGCAGCAGGTTGCCCAGGTGCGCGCAGCTCCACATGTTGTCGGCCTCGCACCCGCTGTCGAGCAGCTTGCGCGCGCGCGGGATGTCCTGCGCGGTGCCGCGTCCGTCGACGAGCATCAGGGCCAGGTTGGCGCAGTTGTTGTGGTGCTTGGGACAGCCGCGCTGGTACGCCGCGATCGCCTTGGTTCGATCTTGCGCCACACCGTGGCCCGCGTCGTACATGTAGCCGACGTTGGCGCACCACTGCACGTCACCGCCGTCGCAGGCCCGCTCGAGCAACTCGATCGCTTTGGCGTACAGCGGTGTGGCGCGATCGGGATCGGCCGGTCCGTCGCCGCCCGCTTCGATCATCAACGCCAGATTGAAGCACCCTATCCCCGCGCCGCCGTCGCACGCACGACGGTGAAGCTGCGCCGCCCGGGCGTCGTCGTGCTCGCGCCCGCCGATCCCGTCCTGGTGCAGCATCGCGAGCACCGAGCAATCGGGCATGTAGCCGGCGTTGCACGCGAGCTCGGCGTAGTCGCCGTGCGCCTTCATGTCGAACGGCACGCCCGTGCCCCAGCGGTACGTGTCCGAGAGGGCGTGACAAGCCTTGGCGTCTTCGGGGCGGCACTGGCCAGCTCGGCACGCCTCACAATCTGCGGGCGGCGGAGCATCGGCCGCCGCCGCCGGCGGGGCATCGGCCTCGGCGGTCTTGCCCTCGTCGGGGGCGACGGGCGCGGTCTTCGTTGGGTCGGCCGCCGCCGTGCCGACCTCGGAGGCACCACCACCGCCGCACGCGGTCAGCAGGGCGGCCAGCCCGATCGTCGATGCGCGCGACATCGGCCGCAGGCTACCAGCTTCGTCCGCGACGGGTCGTCCGCGTCAGGCCTGGGGGCGGGCTCGCAGCGCGATCTTGGCCAGCGGCGTGCCTTCTGGATGGGCGCCGAACACGGTGGTCATGATCCGCTGCAGCATGTCGAGCTCGGTCTGGTGCAGCTCGCCATCGGCCTCCATCAGCCGAAACGCCTCGTAGTAGAACATCTCGCCGAGGTTGTCGGGCAGCGTCTCGAGCTCGGCCTCCGGCGCGCCGTCGTCGAGCCACGACTCGATCTCGCCCGGGTCGAGCTCGGGGACGAAGCGACGGGCGAGATGGTGGACGAGCGCACGCTCTTCGTCCCGCACGATCCCGTCGGCCCACGCGACGCGGCACAGCAAGACCACGAGGGTGCGCCGCTCGGGCTCGGAGGGAGGCATCGGTCGGATCTAGCACGGAAGCGCCGAGAGGGGCGCGGCCCGGATCAGCGCAGCATCGCGACCCCGGCGACGCAGACGGTCACCACGACGACCCACCGCACGAGCTTGGCCCCGGCGCGAAGCTGCCACCGGGTCCCGAGCCAGCCGCCGATCGCCGAGCCGAGCGCGAGAACGCCCGCGTGCTCCCACGCGACCTGGCCGGCCATCGCGAAGATCGGCAGGGACACGACGGTCGACGCGAGCACGAGCAGGATCTTGATCGCGTTGGCGTTGACGGGCGCGTACCTCAACCCGAGCACGAGCAGGGCCAGCGACGGAAAGCCGACGCCGACCTGCAGGAAGCCGCCGTAGATCCCGATCGCGAAGGCGCCCGCCCAGGCCGCCGCGCCGATCGGTCGTGGCTCGGACGCGTCGGTCGAAAACCCCCCGGGGCGGACGGCGAGCAGGATGGCCCAGCCGATGAGCGCGAACCCGAAGACCGATCGCAGCACGTCGTCGGGCAGGATCGTCGCGGCCCAGCTGCCTGCGCCCGCGCCGACGGCGGTGGGGACGAGCAACCGGGCGAAGGCACCGTACTCGCGCACGCCCTTGCGATGAAACGTGGCCATCGAGGTGATGCCCTGCGCGAGTACGCCGACCCGCAGCGTCCCGTTGGCCGTCGACGCCGGCATGCCGAGCGCGAGCAGGACGGGAACGACGAGCAGGGATCCGCCGCCGGCCATCGTGTTGATGATCGCGGCGAGGGCCCCGGCGACCCCGAGCAGCGCGAGCATCCACGCGGGGTCGAGCTCCACGTCGGCGACGATAGCAGCGTTGGGCGTTCAGTCCGGCAGTCGCCGCCACGCCGCCTCGCGTGCGGGTCCGGCGTGGAGTCGCCGTCGAAGCTCGGCGATGAACCCGGGCGTGGTGCCACAGCACCCGCCGACGACGTCGAGGCCGAACGTCTCGGCGAGCCCCGCGACGGTCTGCGCGAGGCTGCGTTCGGATCCGGCCTTCGGATCGAGGCTGGGGTAGACCCCGCGCCAGACGTCGGCGTCGACGACCTCCGCGATCGCCCCGAGCGCCGCCGGCAGGGCCGCCGCCGCCGTGCAGTTGACCAGCACCGCGTCGACCCCCGACAAGTCGACGTCGCGCGGCAGCGTGCGCAGCGACGCACCGCCGATCCACCGCGCACCCGGTCCGGCCACGAGCGACAGCCACACCCGCGGGGCGCCGGCGGTCCGCACCGCCTCGAGGGCGAGGGCAGCTTCGTCGGGGCCGGTCATCGTCTCGACGAGCACGACGTCGCACCCGGCGGCGAGCCGACGCGCGTGGTCGAGATAGCGTTGCCCTCGCGCGTCCGGGTCGGCGGCGCCGGGGTCGAGCGGACCGAGCGAGCCCGCGACGCGGATCCGCGGATCGATCACCGTCGCCGCGCGCACGCACGCGATCGCAGCGGCCGTTCGTCGGTCGGCCGCCTCCGGGTCGACGTGGGTGCACAGGGTGTGCGCCGTCAGGATCTGGGCCCCGGCCTCGGCGTACTCGCGGGCGATCGCGGTCAACCACGCCGGATGCGTGTCGGCGATCGCGGCCGAGGCTCGTACGCCGTCGATCGTCGCCCCTCGGCGGATCAGCTCCGTGCCGGTCGCGCCGTCGAGCAACAGCGGCGGCGCGGTCATCGGCTCAGCAGCTGCCGCAGTTGTCCTGACAGCACGTGTCCATCAGGCAGTACGACGGGTCGGTCGGCTGAGCGATCATCGGCATCTGCTGGCACGTGTACAGATCGCGACCGTCGCACTCGGCCGTGTCCGTGCACGGCTTGGCGCATACCTCGAGAAAGCCCATCGTCCCGATGCAGTCGATCGTGCCGCTGGGATCGCAGGCCGGATCGCCCTGCACGACCGTGGTCGTCGTGTCCGGCAGCATGCACGGCTTGGTGCAGTAGCCGCCGGGCAGCTCGTAGATCACGGCCATGTTCTGACAAAAGCCGCCCTCGCCGATGAGCGCGACGCACTCTGCGTCGGTCGTGCACGGTGCGCCCCACGTCAGGTTCTCCCCGCCGGCGCCTGGCGTGGCGGTGTCCTCGGCGCTGGCGGCACTCGTCGGAGCGCCGTCGGCGGCCGAGCTCGCGTCGTTGGCCGAATCGCTGCCTTCGTCGTTGTCGTCGGAGGCCGGGCAGGCGGCCACGAGGCCACCCGCTGCGACCAGGGCGAGCGCGCGCAGGGTCGAGATCATGCGCAGACGGTACGAGAGCCCGCCGTCACCGGTCAACCGGCGACGTCACACCCGATGTCGGCGCCGGCGCTGTTGTTGGCGGTGCGACACTCGGCCCACGGGTGCTGTCCGCCGCCGTCGTCGACCACCGCCCACACCTGCACGTCGCCGTTGCGGATCGCATCCGAGGCGTCGGGGAGGTCGAGGACCACGTCCTCGGCTTCGGCGGGGTAGAGGACCTTGGCGGTCGCCTCGGTCCCCAGCAGCGTCCCTCCCGCGCTCGGATCTCCCTCGTAGAATCCCACGGGGACCCCCGCCGGGACCGAGGCACGACCGAGGTTGCGCACCCGGGCCACCGCCGCGAACTCGCTCGGTGAGCAGATCCCCGACACGGAGACGACGAGGTCCGGGGCCGAGAACTCGCCCTCGGGCTGCACGTTCTGGCGGAAGTTGTTGAGCGACTCGACGGACCAGTTGGCGACCTCGTTGGTCGGAATCGAGCCGTCCTCCTCCACGTTGGTGACGTGGTACGTGTGCTGGTTCCAGATCCGGCGCGTGCGAACCCACTTGCCGAGCTCGTCGCCGAATACCCGCAGGCCCTGCTGCTTGCTGCCGTCGTCGGGGCAGGTGATCGACGAGTAGCTGTTGGAGATGACCACGATGTCGGCGTGGCTGTCGTTGTCGACGTCGGCGACGAGCGGGTACTCCCACAGCGTGCCGGTCGTATTGCAGGTCTGAAACAGGACCGCTCCGGTCGCGCCGTCGTAGATCCGCAGGTACTGCTCGTCGCCGTAGACGACCTCGGCGCTGCCGTCACCGTCGAAGTCGAACACCGAGCTGCCCGTCTGTCGCGACGAGCAATCGGTCGCCGGCGTGATCCACATCTGCGTGTCCGTGGCCGCGACGGCGGGATTCATCAGCGCGGCGCCGTCGAACACCGCGTAGCCGACCCCGGCGGCGACACCCACGTCCGGGGTGCCGTCTCCATTGAAGTCCGCGATCGTCGGAGGTCCGCCGCCGGTGCCGCCCGAGCACGCGCCGAGGTTGCCGTTGATGTTGATGCCGGTGCGGACCACCTGCGGCGCCCCGCCGATCACCCGCCATACGTCGAGGGTGTGGTTGTTGAAGTTGATCGCGGCGACCTCCGGCGAGCCGTCGCCGTCGAGGTCGGCCACCGCGGGATGGTTGCCACCGAGTCCGGACGCGGCGGCCACGGATCCGTCGAGCTCGTAGGCGGTGTGCGGTCCGACGACCTCGAGCACGCCGTCGCCGTCGATGTCGGCCGCGGTGACCGAGTTCTGGCTGGGGAAGGTGGCTTCGGTCGCTCCGGTCGCACCGTCGAGAACGCCCGCCTCCACGATGATCTCGACGTTGCCGTCGTGGTCGAGGTCGGCGATCGAAGGCATGAAGCAGCCGCTGGCGTAGGCCGAGGTCCACAGCTCGGACCCGTCCTCGTCGAATGCGCGGACCTTGCCCGTGTCGGTGCACACGACGACCTCGTTGCCGGGCGTGGCGTCGATGTCGCCGCCCGCGATCGATCGACCGGGGTTGATGCGGTCGACCACCGGATACGCGGTCCACTTCTCGACGATCGTGCCTTCGACGATCGAGATCGCGTGCAGCGTGCCGTCGGCGTTGTAGTTGGATCCGGTGAACGTCGCGAAGACGATCTCGGGGATGTCCTTTTCGTCCGCGAGCCCGTCGCAGTTGTCGTCGTCGAGCGGAAGCACGATCGGCGCCATCATCGAGTTGCCGAGGTTCCAGTGATACTTCAGCTCGGGCGCGAAGCTGCTCTCGGGAATCACCTCGCACTGCGGCAGGCAGTCGATCTCCCCGTCGGCGGAGGGCTCGACGCCGGGGGGGCACTCCGGCGGCGTGGGCAGGCACTTGCCGGTGGCCAGCGACACGCCGCCGGCGCACATGCCCATGCCACCCTTTTCGCCCGGCTCGCCGAGCGAGTATTCGCAGTAGTGGTCTTCGGGGCACTCGCTGGCGTCGATGCAGGTCTCGCCCGGCACGACGCATTGCTGGAAGGAGCAGACCTCGGTGTCGCCGCAGCACACCTCGTTGCAGGCCTGCGTGGCGTCGCAGCAGACCCCGTCGATGCACACGCCGTCCTCGCAGTCTTCGGCGCACGCGTCGTTGCCGGTGCCGGCCGTGCCCGAGCCGTCGTCGAGGCTCGTGGCGGCGTCGTCCCCGGTCGTCCCGCCCGTGGCGGGGCCGTCGGTCGCGGTGCCGATGCCGGTCCCGCTCTGCTCGTTGCGTCCGTCCTCAGCCCCTGGGCAGGCCGTGGTCCCCAGTAGCGCGATGAGCGCAACGTTGCGCGTGATCGATCGTTCCAAGCCAGTTTCCCCCCGCACGAGGATAGGACACCGCAAGGTGGTCAAATATCCGACGCGCGCGTGCCCGCGCCGCTTTCGCGGGCGCGGGCACGTTGGGGCGCGGGGATGGCCGTCGGGCCGACCCCGGCGGGTCACGGGAGGGCTAGCACTTGCCCTTCTTGATCTTGTCCTTCTTGAGGCAGTGCTTGCCCAGGTCGACCATCGCGGTGCCGGACGGCGCGAAGCGCTGCCCACCCGTGAACGTGACCTCGCAGCTCTTGGGCTTGGAGTCCATCGGCGGGCTCGTGAACGAGGTGCTCGACATGCGCGTCGTCTCGCCGGGCTCAAGGTAGTACAGGTCGACGGAGAACAGGTACGCGGTCTCGACCCGCTTCTCGGAGCCGACCTTGCAGGTGACCTCGGCGGAGACGCCTTCGTTCTGGTCGATGAAGTCCTTGACCGTGGCGTCGGCGACCATCTGCAGCTGGAACTTGCCCGTCGAGCCGTAGGGCTCCTGCAGCGTCATCTTCACGTTGGACAGCTCGACGTTTTCCGCCGTCATCTTCACCGCCGTGCCCGTCGTGGGCTTGGACGGGTCGCACGCGCCGGTGTCCACCTTCGCGTCCTTGTAGCAGCTGCGGCTGAGCTGCTCCTGATCGTAGGAGCCCCACGAGCCCGCCTTGGTCGTCCACAGGTCGAAGCTCACGTCGCACAGCGTGGGCGCGCCGGTGAACTCGAACGAGGGGTTCCAAAACACGCTGGCCGAGCGCGCGAGTGACTCGCCGGACTCGTAGGTGAAGGGGCCCGACATCATGTTGACCTGCGACAGGTCCACGAACTTGATGCCGTCGACGTCGCACGAGGTCTTCATCGTCAAGCGCGCGGAGCTGTCGATCGCCTTGACGACCTTGACCAGGTAGTCGACCTGCAGGCCCGTGGAGCCGCCGTAGCCACCGCCGGCTTTGACCTGCAGATCGGCGATCTCCATCGGCTTGGCGCCGCCCGACATGGCCACCGCGGCGATCTCCGGGTCGCACTTGCCTTCGGTCGTCTTGCTGCCGTCGAAGCAGGCCTCACCCACGGGCACCGAGATGCCGCCGCTGAAGCCGCCGAGACGGAACTCCATCTGGCAAGGCGACAGCGCCGAGGTCAGCCCGCCCTGCGAGTAGATCGTGCCGGTGATGTCGGCGGTCTCGTCGGCCTCGTACTGCTCGAGCGGCTTGGAGTAGTGCGCGTTGAGGTAGCCGACGTCGGAGACGACCTCGGAGTCCTTCTTGCACAGCGACTTGACGTGCACGTACGTCGAGCTCGCGAGCTTCTCGTTGAGCTTGGCCTTGGCCGTGACCTCGAGCGAGCCACCGCTGCCGAACATGCCGCCCGTCGACTTGACCTCGATGTCCGAGAGCACGAGAGGCTGGCTCTTCTTGGCCTCCTCGGCGGCCTTGGCCGCTTCGGCTTCTTCGGCGGCCTTCTTGTCGGCCTCGAGCTTCTTCTTGGCGTCCTCGGCCGCGGCTGCGAGCTTCTTCTTTTCGGCCTCGTCCTCTTCGGCCTTCTTTGGTTCGTCTTCCTTGCCGGCTTCGGCTTCGGACTTCTTCGTCTCGGCGCCGTCGTCGGATTTTTCCGCCGATTCCTTGTTGGAGTCGCCTTCGGACTCCTTGTCTTTGTCGCAGCCCGTCGTCGCGAAGGAGACGAGCAGCAGGGCCGAAGCGAGGGTCCGGGTGGCCGAACGAGGGCTCAGACGCGTCATGGGGTGCACCTTGGCAGATTGGACGGTCCGAGGTCCATGTGGTTGCGCTAGGCGTCATCCCGTTGGAATGACGGGGTTTTTTGTCCGGGGGCGGACGCCGTTCATTTTCCGGCGCGGGACGAATCGGTCATCTCGGTCAGGGTTTGCGCCAGCCCGATCTCCAGGGGGCGGGGCTGCCAGCCGAGCTCGTCGCGGGCCTTGGCCGACGAGCCGATCGCCGTCACCCCGGCGCTGGTGCGCAGCGTCTCGGCGCGATACGTGGTCGGCAGATCCACGAATCGCTCGAGCACGCCGGCTGCCTTCGCGGCGACGCGCAGCACGGCGGCGGGGGCCTGCATGCGTGGGCCGGGGATGGAGGTGATGCGCTCGGCGACCTTCATGACTTCGGCGAGCGTATGCGCGGGACCGGCGAGCAAGTAGCTCTCCCCGAGGCGACCCCGGTCCATCGCCGCGACGTGCCCGTCGACCACGTCGTCGACGTAGGCCCAGCCGTAGGCCGTGCCCTTGGGAATCACGGGGAGCTTGCGCTGGAGGTACAGCTGCAAGGTCTTGCCGATCTCGGAGGGATCCCCGGGGCCATACACCACCGACGGCATCACGACGACCAGCGGGAGCCCTTCGCGGATCATCGGCAGCGCCACGTCGTAGTGGGCCTCGTGCTTGGTGCGCTCGTACAAGTTGAGCATCGGGCCGTCGTAGCGATAGCCCTCGTCGACGAGCTGACCCCGCGTGTCGGAGAACACGGCGATCGTCGACGTGTAGACGCCACGAGGAATCTTCAGCTCGCGCAGCAGCGTCAGCACGTTGCGCGTGCCGGTCACGTTGACCCGTCGTGCGACCTCCGGCTCGTCGACCCCGATCCGGTACCAGGCGGCGAGGTGGAAGACGCCGTCGACGCCCTTCATCGGCCCGCGCATCGACTCGGCATCGCAGATGTCGCCTTGGCGCAGCTCGCAGCCGATCTCCCGCAGGTCCTGGGCCCGCGACGGCTCACGCACGAGCGCGACGACGTCGTGTCCGGCCTCTCGCAGCTTGGCCGCGAGGCGGCGTCCGATGAAGCCCGTGGCTCCGGTCAGAAAGTAGCGCACGAGGGGGAGGGTAGCCGCGCGTCACGCGCAAGGGAACGGTGTGCCGTCGATCGTCACGCCGAGAGGGCGACCCCCAGACCCCCAAAGGAAGTCGTCATGAACCCCGAGACCCTCGCATTGACCGTGTTCTTCGGCCTGACCGGCCTGTTCGTGCTCCTCGACGCCGTTCGTCCCGCTCGCGCGCTCCCTCCGCTCCCTGGCTGGCGGGTGCGCGGCACGGTGTCGTTCGTCGTCGCGTTCTTCGTGTCCTCGTTCGCGCCGCTGTTGTGGGACGGGTGGCTCGCGCAGTTTCAGGTGTTCGATCTGTCGGCGCTCGGCATCGTCGGCGCCGCGGCGGTGGGCTTTTTGGTCTACCAGTCGTTGCTGTACGCCTGGCACCGGACGATGCATCGCAACCACACGCTGTGGCGCATCTTCCACCAGATGCACCACTCGGCCGAGCGCCACGACGTGTACGGCGCGTTCTACTTCCATCCGGTCGACGTCGTCGGCTTCAGCCTCGTCGGCAGCCTCGCGCTGGTGGTGGTGGCGGGCGTGCCGGTCGAGTCGGCGCTCATCGTCGCCGGGCTCGCCAATGCGCTCGCGCTGTTTCAGCACGCCAACCTCCGCACCCCCCGCTGGCTCGGCTACTTCGTGGTGCGTCCCGAGTCGCACATGGTCCATCACCAGCGTGGGCTGCATGCGTTCAACTACTGCGACTTCCCGCTCATCGACATGGTGATGGGGACGTTCCGCAACCCGGCGAAGTTCGAGGGCAAGACCGGCTTCTACGACGGTGCGTCCGCGCGCGTGGGGGAGATGCTCATCGCCCGCGACGTCAGCATGCCTTCGACGTCTGACGCCGACCACGACAGTGGCATCCATCCCGCGCTCGCGGCGTGAGCGGATGCCGGTGCACCTCGACACGCTCGTCGCACCCGGCGACACTGGCGTCATGCGTGCTGCGCATGGCGCCGTCGGGCGTTCCGCAGAGCTGGCTCGTCTCGTCGACGCGCTGCGCCGGGCGCGGGCCGGTCGTGGTGCAGTGATGTGCCTGTGCGGCCCGGCGGGGATCGGCAAGAGTCACCTCGCCGAGTCCTTCGCCGCGGCGGCGGAGGCCGAGTCGGTCCCGGTGCTGTGGGGGCGAGCGTGGGAAGCCGGCGGCGCGCCGGCGTGGTGGCCCTGGACGCAGGCGCTGCGGGGCATCGGCGACGACGCCCACTGGGCCGAGGCCGTCGCGTCGATCGGCGCCCACGCGGCCCACCTTCGTCAGGTGCTCCCGAGCGAGCTCGCCGGTGAGGCGGTGACCGACCTCGACGCGGCCCATGCCAAGTTCGCGCGCCTGGACGCGATGGGCGAGCTCTTGCAGGCGCGCTCGCGGCTCGGACCGCTGGTCATCGTGCTCGACGACCTGCACGCCGCGGACCCGTCGTCGCTGCAGCTACTGGAGTTCGTCGCGCAGCACACCCCGACGCTTCGGCTCGTCGTGGTCGCGACCTTCCGCGAGCCCGAGTGCCAGACCGGCGTCGCGGCGCGGACCCTGGGGCGGATGTCGCGACACGCGGACGTGACCCGGCTCCACGCCCTGTCGCGCGACGCGATCGTGGAGCTGGGCGGCGCCGTCGGGGCGGCGCTCGACGAGGCCACGCTGCAGCTGCTGGCCTCGGTCACGGAGGGCAATCCTCTATATGTGACCGAGCTGCTGCGCCGGTTCCCCAGCGCGAACGAGCTGCGGCGCGCGCTCGCCGACGCCGCCGTGGCGCTGCCGGAGGGAGTCCGGTCGGCCATCCGCGACCGTATGGCCGACCTGCCCCCGTCGACGCAGCGACTGCTCGCGGTGGCGTCCGCGGCCGGCCGCCAGTTTCGCGACGACGTGGTGGCCGCGGCGGCGGAGCTCGACGACGACGCCTTCTTGCAGCAGCTCGCTCCCGCCGTCGATGCGGCACTGCTGCAGCCGACGTCGCCCGGGGCGCACCGCTTCAGTCACATTCTCGTGCGCGAGGTGGTCTATCGCGACCTGGACGCGGCGCAGCGGCGCGAGGTCCATCGTCGCTTCGCGGAGGCGATCGCGGCCCGTGTGCCTGTCGGTGCGACGCCCCCGTGGGCGGAGCTGGGTCGCCACTTCGAGCACGCGGGTCCGAACCACCGTCGTCGCGCGCGCCGGGCATGGGACGAGGCCGCGCGTGCGGCCGAAGAGCGGGGCAGGTGGGAGGACGCCTCCGTGGCTCACGCGCGCGCGCTCGATCTGTGGGGCAACGAGCCCGACAGCGACGACGCGGCGCGGGTCGACCGGTTGCTGGCGCTGGCCGAGACGGAGCTCAACGCGGGGTTGTTGGCTTCCGGCGGCCGACACTGTGCCGAGGCACGCCGGCTGGCGCGGGCGCTCGACGATGCGGAGCGTCTGGCCCGAGCCGCATTGATGAGCGGACGCGTACTGACGCCGGCACATCGCGATGGCACGCTCATCGACCAGCTGCAGGATGCTCTAGGTCGGTTGCCGCCGGACATCACGCCGCTGCGCGCGAAGGTGATGGCCCGGCTCGCGGCGGCGCGGCAGCCCGAAGTTCCGCCCGAGGGACCGATGGCGCTCGCGCGATCCGCCATCGCGCTGGCACGCCGGCTCGACGACCCGCCGACGTTGCTCGAGGTCCTGCACACGGCGATCTCGGCGCTGATGGACCTGGCCGACCCGTCGGAGCGCGCGGCGCTCAACGAGGAGCACATCGCCCTGGCCTCGCGGCTGGAGCGACCACTGCAGGTCCTGCGCGGGCGTCTGCGGCTGTTCGTCGACGAGATCGAGCAAGGGCGCGTCGTCGCGGCGCGACGTCAGTGGGCGGCCGCCCGCCAAGTCGCCGAGCCGCTCGGTGTGGCGCACCACACGTGGATCGTCGAGGCCCTCGGTGCGACCTTGGCTGCACTCGAAGGACGCTTCGCCGAAGCCTGGGGCTTTCACGAATCGGCGTGGCGCATCGCCACCGAGGTGGAAGACGCCGGCGCGATCCGAGCGATGTCGGCGCAGCGGCTGGGCCTGGTCGTGCTGGCCGACTCCGGTGACGATGCGCAGCTCGATGCGGCGATCGAAGCAATGCTGCGCGAGCACGCGGCGGTCGGAGGTACCGCGGAGATGTACGCCAACGTGACGGCGGCGTCGTCGCTGGCCCGAGCCGGGCGCGGCGAGGAGATCCGGTGGCACGACACCGCCGACGACCTGCGCCACGCGATGGCGCTCGAGGACACGCATTTGACGGCCCTGCACATCGAGCTGGCCGCGGCTCGGGGGAACGCGGGGGCGCTGCGCGAGCTCGCGACGCTGCAGGATCGGCTCGGGCAGCGGCAGGGCTCGGCCGGGTTGTCGGCGTTGTACGTGCTCGAGCCGCTGTCGCGCTCGTTCGCGATCGCGGCCGCGCAGCTGGACGAGTACGAGCGAGCGTGGCCGCTGTTCTCGCACGCGCTGGCCCGCGCCGCGTCCATGGGCGCGCGTCCTCACACCGCGCGGATTCTCTACGACGAAGGCGTCGCGCGCCTGCGAGCGGGGCAGACCGCCGAGGGTCGCGAGCGACTCGCTCGTGCGCGCGTGGAGGCGAGCCAGCTGTCGATGCACGGGTTGGTGCGCCGGATCGAGGCGAGATTGGCGGCGCACGCCGACGCCGCCCCCATGTCGAGGCCGAGCCCGAGGCCGACGACGGCCGTCCCCACGATCGCGCTCGTGCGTGACGGCGAGACGTGGCGCATCGAAGGGGGCGCGGCGCCCTTCCGGCTACGCAACAGCAAGGGGCTTCGCTTGCTCGCGCGCCTGGTGGCCGCGCCGCGGGAGACCTTCCACGTGCTCGATCTGGTGGCCGAGGGCAAGGCACGCGAGCACGTCCAGGACGGCGACCTCGGCCCGGTGCTCGACCCGACCGCCAAGGCGGCCTACGCCGGGCGCATTCGTGACCTGCGAGAGGCTCTCGACGACGCCGAGGCCCGAGCCGATCCCGCGCGTGCCGAGGCGGCCCGGGCCGAGCTCGAGGCGCTGACCGAGCAGCTGGCCGGCGCCGTCGGGCTCGGCGGTCGGGATCGCAAGTTCGCCGATGCCTCCGAGCGCGCGCGCGTCAACGTGCAGCGTCGCATTCGCGATGCCCTCGATCGGATCGAGGGCGAGGACGCGGCGTTGGGCAAGCACCTGCGGCGCTCGGTCCAGACCGGCACGTACTGCAGCTACGATCCGTAGCTGCAACGCGGCACGGTGACCCGTGGTGCTCGCGGCTTCATGGCGACCCGCCCGCGGCGAGCAGCAGGATCACGCCGAAGCCCACGAGCTCGAAGTCGTACAGCTCGAGCACGAGCTCGGGGTCGGCCGGGCGCGACAGCCACACCCGAAAGCCCACGACGGCGAGCGCCGACGGCACCAGCAGCAGCACGGCGGCGGCGGGCACCCCACCGAGGGCGACCACCCCGAGCCACGCGACGGCCGTGAGGGCCTGCCACGCGTACAGAAAGCGAACGCTGCGTTCGCGACCGAGAGCGACCGCGAGGGTGCGTACGCCGGTCGTCGCGTCCTGCTCGAGGTCGCGAAGATCGCCGAGGTAGGCGGAGACGAAGATCCTCGCGAACGTGAACCCGGCGAACGCGAGGGTGGAAGTCGTCCAGACGCCGTCCCCGGCGGCGACGGCCTGAGCCACGAACAGGCACCAGCACGCCGGGACGTACACGGACTTGAGGTAGGGGATGTCCTTGAGTCGCCGACCCCCCAACAACGGCAGGACGTATGCGACACCCGCGATCGGAAAGGCGAGGGTCCACAGCGCGTACGCGCCGCGCATGGCCAGGCACACCGCGACCACGAAGCCGGCCGCGGCGGCCAAGGCGGTCGCGACGATGCGTGCGCGCCGCTGCAGCAGAGCGCGCCGTCGTGGAGAGGTCTCGCCGTCGGCCGGCGTACGATCGGCGAGCCGGTCGAAGTTGTAGACCGCGAACACGCTCGCCCACGCTGCGGCCGCGGCCAGCCACGGGATCGGTTGCCCGCCGATCACGGCGGTGGCGACGACGAGACTCGCTGCGCCGAGCGCCAGCACGACGTTGAGGGACAGCAGCACCCGCACGAACGGATAGAGAGGCGCGAGCGCCTTTGTGACGCGGTGCAACGGTGTCCGTCTCGACGCGGCCTCACGAAGCCGCGACGCACCGCGTCACGTCCGCGACCTCAGTAGCCGCGGAGCTTGCGGATGAGCCGTTGCTCGCGCTTGGTCGGACGACCGGCTCCGGGCTCGCGCGTCGGGACGATCGGGCGCTCTTCTTTCGGAGGCGGCGGTGGCGTGTGGTCCACGTACAGCGTGCGCGCGACCGCGGCCGGACCGCGCTTTTCGCCGATGCCGGCGATCTCGAGGATGCGCAGGCCCCCGGGCGTGAGCACCTCGACGAGGTCGCCGGCCTTGACGACCTTGGCCGACTTGACCGACTCGCCGTTGACCTTCACGTGGCCGGCCGTGCACGCATCGGAGGCGTTGGAGCGCGTCTTGAAGCAGCGCGCGGCCCACAGCCACTTGTCGACGCGGACCTGGGTCAGCTCCGGCACGCGGAGATTCTACCTCGCCCGCGGCCCGAGGCGACGCCACACCGAGCGGACCGACAACGAGAAGTCCTCGATCATCGCGTACGACGCGGGCAGGAACACCAGCGTGATGAGCGTGCTCGTCGTCAGGCCGCCGGCGATCACGATCGCGATCGAGTGGTAGTAGACGCCGGCGAGGGCGGGGTGGTGGATGAGCATCGGCACCAGCCCGAGGACCGTGGTCGTCACCGTCATCAGGATCGGGCGCAGGCGGTCCTGGCCGGCGTTGGCGAGGGCGTCGTCGCGGCCCATGCCCTGGCCGCGCAGCTGGCTGATGCGGTCCACGAGCATGATCCCGTTGTTGACCACCACGCCGATGAGCAGGAAGAACCCGACCATCGACATCGTGTCCAGCGGCGTCTCGGTGGCCCACATCGCCCACGGCGCGCCGAAGCAGCCGAGTAGGCACGTCACCAGGATGCCCATGGGCTGCAGGAAGCTCTCGAACAGCGAGGCCATCACCGCGTAGACCAGCAGCAGGCACAGCCCGAGGTTGATGACCATCGCCATCGACGCTTCTTGCTGCTTGCGCCACATCGTGCCGCGTCCCCAGCTGTAGCCGGGCGGGAACTGAAACGACGACATCGCCGCGGAGACGGTTTCCCAGTTGGCCTTGTCGTCGTCGTCGAAGAAGCGGACCTGCAGCTTGACCTCGGTCTGACGGTCGACGCGCTGCACCCAGAAGGGACGCTTGGACAGCTCGATCTCCGACACGCTCGACAGCACGATCTCCCGGCCGTCCGCGAGCGGGACCTTCAGGTCGCGCAGCTTGGCGAGTCCCGGAATCTCGTCGTCGCCACCGGTCGTGGTGTCGGCCGACAGCCGCAGCTCGATCTCGCCACGGTCGCCACGGGTCTTGCCCAGCGGCAGACCCTGGAACGTCAGGGAGATGCGCTCGGCGATGTCCTCGGCCGACAGCCCGAGCCGGCGCAGTCGCACCGGGTCGAGCACGACGTGCAGCTCGGTCGACCCCTCCGAGTACGGCGTGGTGATGAGGTCGTACGTGCCGGGCGCAGCCTCGGTACGGTTGCCCTTGACCAGCTTGTCCTCGAGGTGACCGGCGACCTGCGTGGCGAGGGTGAGGAGCTTTTGCATGTCCTCGCCGCGGATCGCGAACTCGACCACGCGGGGGTCGTTGTTTTCGTGCCAGTGGTTGCGTTGCTCGCCGAGCCGGTACTTGACGCCCGGTTGCTGGGGCAGTGCCTGTCCGATCTTCTGCTTGAACTCGGCCCAGCCTTTTTCGCTCTCGAACCGACCGTCGGGGTAGGCGCGACAGTTGCCCCAGTAGTCGCCCCAGCTGCAGGACACCGAGCGGATGCCGAGCTCCGCTTTCCGATCGAGCATCGCCTTCTCGGCGACCGCGATGTACTCGCCGATCTGCTCGGCGCCGCGGCTGCCGGCGACCTCGAAGCGGATCGGCATGTTGTCGGGCTGGTCCTCGGTCGGACCGAGGCGGGCGTTGGCGACCAACGGACCCCCGGGCACGACGGCGGTGGAGGCGAGACCGAGCCCGATGAGCACGGTCAGCCGCGGCACCTTGAGCGTGCGCCGGATGAACCATCCGTAGCCGCGCGAGACCGCGTCGAGGATCACGTGCTTGGTCGGCTTCGGCGACGCTCGCAGTACGCGGCTCATCAGCAGCGGTACGGCCGTCTGGCTCACCAGCAGCGAGCAGACGATGACGATCATCAACGTGGTGCCGAGCACGTCGGCGTACTGCGCGGAGCGGTCGGACGGGTTGCCGAACAACAGCGGCAAGAACACGATCACGGTCGACAGCGTCGAGGCGATCGTCGCAAAACCCACCTCGCGGGCGCCCTCGCGCGCGGCCTCGAGGGGCGAGGCACCACGCCGGGCGTGCGATGCGATCGCTTCGACGATCACGACCGCGTTGTCGATCAACATGCCGACCGCGAGCACGAGCGCCAGCAGCACGATGCAGCTGAGCTCGCCGCCCTGCAGGAAGAGGATCGCCGCGGCGGCCGTGACCGAAAGCGGGATGCTCAGGCTCGCCGCGAACGTCATCGACAGCCGGTGCAGGAAGAAAAACAGCACCAGCACGCCGATCAACCCGCCGTACAGGCCGGTGTCGCGCAGGTCGGCGAGGGTGTCGAGGATGATCTCGCCGTGGTCTTCGAACACGAGGACGTCGATCCCGTCGAGCGCGGGGTCTTCGTCCAGCCGCGCCACGGTCTCGCGGATCGCCTGGGTGACTTCGACGGTGCTCGCGCCCGACGAGGTGAAGATCTCGAGGTTGATCGCCTTGCGTCCGTTGAGCGACTTGCCGTCGCGATTCTCCTCGGGATGAACGCTGACGTCGGCGACTTCCGACAGCGTCGCGAAGCCGCGGTCCGCCGACGGCGTGGTCTCGGTGGGGATCGCCGCCCCGGTGCCTCGCTCGGCGCCGCGTCGCAGCGGCAGCGCGCCGAAGACGTCCGGCTGCGCCGCGTGGCCGGGGGCGCGCACGCCTTCCTCGTTGCGGCCGCCCTGCAGCAGGCCGAGGCTGCGGCCCTGCCGCGCATCGCGGACGGCGGAGCCGAGCTCGTCGAGCGACACCCCGGCACGCGAAGCGTCCTCGACATTGACCGCGACCTCGAGCTCGTGCGGTGAGACGCCCTCGAGCTCGACCCGCGCGACGCCGGGCACGCGCTCGATCTTGCGGACGATGTGCTCCTCGATGAGGTAGTAGTCCTGCGACAGATCGGTGCCGCTGGAGATCAGCATCTCCATGACCGGGTCCTCGTTGCGCCCACCCGAGCCGATCTCCACGTTGCGGACGAACTCGGGCAGGTCGGGCCGCACGCGCTCGACCCGGTCGCGGATCTCGACCTTGCGCGCCTCGGTGTCGGTGCCGGGAAGGAACTCGAGGTTGATCCGCATGCCCCAGCTGCCGGTGCCGACCTGCAGTCTTTGCAGGCCACGGACGCCGGCCAGCTCCTCCTCGAGCGGGCGGACCACCTCGCGCTCGAGCACTTCGGGGCTGGTCCGGGTGATCTGGACCCGAACCCAGCAGTTGCTGTCGGCCCGCGTGGGCAGAAACGTCAGCGGCATCTTCAGCATGCCGATGACGCCGAGCGTCAGGACGGCGAGCAGGACCATGGTCGCGGTGATCGGCCGCGCCAGCGCCAGGTCCGAGAGGCTCAGCCGCCGCATGCCGCGCCAAGATACCAGCGCTCGCGGCCCCGTGCGGGTGCGGTGGTGGCGGCCGGCCCGCCGGTTTACGCTTCGCCCCAGATGCCCGACATCGTCAGTCCCATCGATGGTGAGGTCGCGTACACGTACGCCCACGCGTCCCTGGCCGAGGCCAAGGCCAAGCTCGAGGCGGCCGCCCAGGCCCAGCGCGCGTGGCAGCACGTGCCGCTCGCCGACCGCGTCGCGCTGTGTCGCAAGATGCTCGACGCCTACGCGGCGAACGAGGAGGCCAACGCCGAGCAGATCACGCGCATGATGGGCAAGCCTCTCGCCCACGCGCGTGGCGAGTTCCGCGGGCCGATGCGCGAGCGTACCGAGCACCTGTGCTCGATCGCCGCCTCGGCGCTCGCCGACGAGGAGCTGCCGACCAAGCCGGGCTTTCATCGCTTCATCCGACGCGCACCCGTGGGCGTGGTGCTCGACATCGCGGCGTGGAACTACCCGCTCATCATCGCGATCAACGTGATCGTGCCGGCGGTCCTCGCCGGCGACGCGGTGATGATCAAGCACGCGCACCAGACCGCGCTCGTGGCCGACCAGCTCGCGGCGGCGTTCGCCCAGGCGGGCGCGCCCGAGGGGCTCGTCACGGCGCTGCACGTCGATCACCCGACCACGGCCGACCTCGTGGCCACCCGCGGGTTCGGCTACGTGTCGTTCACCGGATCGGTACGCGGCGGCCGGGAGGTCTACCAGTCGGTCGCGGCGCGCGACTTCGTGGGCGTGGGTCTCGAGCTCGGCGGCAAGGACCCCGCGCTCGTGCTGCCCGACTGCGACCTGCCGTTCGCGGTCGACAACCTCGTGGACGGATCCTTCTTCAACGCCGGCCAGTCGTGCTGCGGCATCGAGCGGATCTACGTGCACGCCGACGTCTACGACGACTTCGTGGAGGGCTTCGTCGCCGCCGCCCGGCAGTACAAGCTCGGCAACCCGCTGCACGCGGACACGAACCTCGGGCCGCTGGTCAACGAAAAGGCCGCCGACTTCGTGCGCGGGCAGGTGAAGGCGGCCACGGCCGCGGGCGCCAAGCTGTTGGTCTCGGACGCCGACTTCGACGTGCCGGACGCGACGCGGGCCTACCTGGCGCCGCACGTGCTCGTGGACGTCGACCACTCGATGGACCTGATGCGGTCGGAGACCTTCGGTCCGGCGATCGGGATCCAGAAGGTGAGCTCGGTCGACGAGGCGGTCGCGCTGGCCAACGACTCCGACTTCGGGCTGACCGCCTCGGTGTGGACGCGAGACGCGGACACGGGCCTGCGGATCGCCGAGCGGCTCGACGCCGGGACCGTCTACCAAAACCGCTGCGACTACCTCGACCCGGGGCTGGCGTGGACGGGGGTCAAGGACTCCGGCTGCGGCGCCTCGTTGTCGCGGCTGGGCTTTTTGTCCGTGACCCGCCCCAAGAGCTTCCACCTGCGCACCGCCACCTGAGAGACCACCATGCTTTCGATCTCGTCCCTCGAGGAGCTCAAGACCGCGCTCGACGAGCACGGCATCGTCCACCACAAGATCGGCGTCTTCGACATCGACGGCGTGATGCGGGGCAAGTACGTCGACCGCGACAAGTTCCTGTCGGCGGTCGACAAGGGCTTCGGGTTCTGCGACGTGGTGCTCGGGTGGGACTCGGCGGACCAGCTGTACGACAACGCCACGATCTCGGGCTGGCACACCGGCTACCGCGACGCCACGGCCAAGCTCGACCCCACCACGGCGCGCAAGATCCCGTTCGAGCCCGACACGGTGCTGCTCATCGGCAGCTTCACCGGTGATCACGCGGCCGTCTGTCCGCGCTCGATCCTGCACCGCATGGTCGACCGCGCCGCGTCGATGGGCCTGTTTGCCCGGGCCGCCCTCGAGTACGAGTTCTTCGTCTTCGACGAGACGCCGCAGTCGGTTCGCGACAAGCGCTACCAGAACCTGCGACCGTTCACGCCCGGCATGTTCGGCTACTCGGTGATCCGCAACTCGGTTCACCACGAGCTGTACCACGAGCTGCTGACCACGATGCGCGACATGGACTGCGCGATCGAGGGCCTGCACACCGAGACCGGACCCGGCGTCATCGAAGCGGCGATCGGTGTGGACGAGGCCAAGCGCGCCGCCGACAAGGCGGCGCTGTTCAAGACCTTCACCAAGGTGTTGTTTCAGCGGCGTGGGCTGATGGCCACGTTCATGGCCAAGTGGTCCAACGCCTACCCGGGCCAGAGCGGTCACATCCACGTCTCGCTCTCGCACGGCGAGCACGGCGACAGCGCCTTCTACGACGCCGACGCGCCGCATCAGATGAGCGAGACGATGCGCCACTTCGTGGCCGGGCAGGTCAAGTACATGCCCGAGCTGCTCGCGATGACGTGCAGCACGGTCAACGCCTACCGTCGGCTCGTGCCGGGCATGTGGGCGCCGACGTCGGCCAACTGGGGCGTCGAAAACCGCACCACGGCCGTCCGCGTGATCGGGGGCAGCCCCAAGTCGATGCGCACCGAGTACCGGGTCGGACCGGCCGACGCCAATCCGTACCTGGCGCTGGCGGCGGCCCTCGGCTCGGGCCTGTTGGGCATCGAGCAGAAGCTCGAGCCGATCCCGGTCGTGACGGGCAGCGCGTACGAAAACCCCGGCGAGGGCAGCGTGCCCCTGCCCGGGACGCTCGCGGAGGCGAGCCGAGCGTTCGCCGGGTCGGCCGCCGCCCGGGAGCTGTTCGGCGACACGTTCGTCGACCACTTCGCCGCGACGCGCGACTGGGAAGACCGGCAGGCGCGCGCCTTCGTCAGCGACTGGGATCTGGCGCGCTACTTCGAGATCATCTGATCTGTCGCCGGCCCGGCGGTTGTGCGATCGTTTCGCCGCGATGACGGACGCACCTCGGGGATCGTTCAACTACCCCAACGCCTACCGGATCGGCGCCGGCCGACGCACGGAGCTGCCGGAGGTCTGCCGCGCCCAAGGCATGCGGCGGCCGCTGGTCGTCACCGACCCCGGCGTCGCCAAGTTGCCGTGGTTTGCGCAGCTGCTGGAGCTACTGCGCGACGGTGGACTGGACTACGGCGTGTTCGCCGACGTGGCGGCCAACCCGGCCGAGGACGACGTGACGCGCGGCACGGCCGTGTACAAGGAAGGCGGTCGCGACGGGGTCGTGCTCGTCGGCGGTGGCTCGGCCATGGACGCGGGCAAGTGCATCGCGCTGATGTCGGGCAACGGCGGCTCCGTGTTCGACTACGAGGACGTCGGCGACAACTGGACGCGGGTCGATCCGGCCGGCGTCGCGCCGTCGGTCGCCGTGCCCACCACGGCGGGGACCGGCTCGGAGGTCGGGCGTGCGTCGGTGATCGTCGACCCGAGCGACCACGCCAAGAAGATCATCTTCCACCCGAAGATGCAGCCGGCGGCGGTGATCGCCGATCCGGAGCTGACCCTCGGGCTGCCGAAGTTCGTCACGGCCGCGACCGGGATGGACGCGCTGGCGCACTGCTTCGAGGCGTACTGTGCCCCGGGTTACCACCCGATGGCCGACGGCATCGCCCTCGAGGGGATGCGGCTCATCGACGACAACCTGCGCCGTGTCTTCGCCGACGGCTCGGACCTGACCGCGCGCACGCACATGATGATGGCGGCGTCGATGGGCGCGACCGCGTTCCAGAAGGGCCTGGGCATGGTGCACGCGCTCTCTCATCCGCTGGGCGGGGCGACCGGCTGCCACCACGGGCTCGCCAACGCGATCTTCCTGCCGTACGTGATGGTCTTCAACCGAGACGTCATCGAGGACCGCATGACACGGCTCGCCAACTTCCTCGGGCTGGCCGATCCGGGCTTCGACGCGGTGATGCGCTGGATGCTGAAGCTGCGCGAGGATCTACAGCTGCCGCACACGCTCGCGGCGGTCGAGGGCTTCGACGAGGCGATGGCCGACAAGCTCGCCCCGCTCGCCGAGCGCGACCCGTCGATGGGCGGCAATCCCAAGCCGGCGACGGTGCAGCAGCTTCGCGACGTCTTCGTCGCGGCGTTGCACGGGGATCTCGGAGACGCATAGGCCGTTGGCCGAGGACGCGACGGCGCCGAATCCGGCCGTGGGGCGGATCCGCGGATCGGCCGTGTACCACTTCGTTCGCTGGGTGCAGGACAACGTCGGCGTCGACGTGCTCGATCGCGCGGCAGAGCGGATTCCCAGGCACTTGCGCGACGGCATCCACCCCGGCGAGATGGTGCTCGGGATCCTCTCGTCGAAGTGGTACCGCGCCGATGCGATCCACGCGTTGCTCGATGCGCTGCTCGCCGACCCCGACGCGCCGACCCTGGCACAGCTGGCCCGCGAGCCGATCGAAGAGGTGATGAACAAGACGCTGCGCGGGGTCTATCGCGCGTTGTTTTCCTGGCTCGCCACGCCCGATCGCTACGCCAAGTACGCCGCCAAGCTCTGGTCGTCGTACTACGGCGACGGAGAGTTCGTGGTCGTCGCCGACGACGATGACCGCGGCTCGGTCACGACGATCTCGCAGTGGTCCGGTCACCATCCGTTGCTGTGCGAGGCCAACCTCGAGGCGGCGCGCACGATCTACACCTACATGGGGTGTGTCGGCGTCGAGGTCGAGCGCAACACGTGCGTGGACGAGGGGGCCCCGACCTGCCGCTACACCGTCCGCTGGCGCAGCTGAGCGATTGCGGCCGTGCGACGTTGCGCACGTTCGCGGGCGCGCGAGGGTGGGGTAGGCTCCGCCGGTGTCCGCGACGGCCCCCATCGTCTGGCACGCCGAGGGTGACCGCATGCTGCGGGCGACCAACCCCGACGGCGTCGTTCTCTATGAAGCCGACTGGGAAGCGCACAAGCTGCGGCGACTGACGGCGAAGCTGCCCGACCACCGCACGATCCAGATCGGAATCGGACGCGGCGTCCACCCGGTGATCGGCGCGTGCGACGAGGTTCGCGTCGACGGCGAGTCACAGCCGCGGGCGTTCTGCGGGCACATCGACTGGAATCGACCCGAGCACATCCCGCCGCTGGACCGTCCCGGGGCACTGCCGCCGGGCGGGGGTGCAGCGCTGCTGAACCTGCTCGCCGGACAGGCACAGCGGGCCGGGGCGGACGCGCTGCGCTACCGCGGCCCGTACCCGACCACGATGCTCTTCGACAGCTTGCTCGTCTCGTTCGAGGTACGAGGCGAGGTCGACGCGGCGCGTGCCCGCTTCGTCGAAGGGGCGGAGGAGGCCGCGGTCACGGGCCGGGTCGTCACGCCCGACGTCGCGTTCGTGCCCGCGCCGCACACGTGGCACTGGCCCGACCCGCGCGTGTGTGTGCAGCAGCGCGACGCGATCGATCGCGTCTGGGTCGACGGCTGCGCCTTTCTGCGCGACCTTCCGGTCGGGCGGTCGCTACGAGCCCACGCCGACGGCACGCTGCGTGCCGTGGTCGCCGTCGGTCACGAGGTGGTCGCCGAGATCGTCGTGCTCGATGCCGACGGGCGCGTGCGCGGACAGATCGGGACCCTGCCGCCGGCGCCGGCCGATCTCGAGGCGGTCTCGCTGCCCGACGAGGTCGTGCCGGTGCTCGCCGAGGCGCTGGCCGCCGAGGGCTCACCGCTGCTGGCGGCGGCCGTCCATGCCGTCGTGGCGCCCGGGCGCGTGCGGTGGGGCGAGACGGGCATGCGACTCGTCGTCGCCGATGCGACGGGGGTCACGATGCACGCCGGGCTCGTGGCCCACCTGCCCACCGATCCCGTGCAGCTGCTGGGCACGCTCGTCTCGTTGCTCGGCTGGCCGGTGCGACAGCTCGCCCAGCGGCATCTGTCCGATGCCGCCGAGGCGATCCTTCGTCGGTGAACTCGTTGCTACAGCCCGGGCAGCGGGATCGAGATGTCGCAGATCGCCGGGGCACCGGCCGCGCAGATGAACGCGCTGGACTCGGGCTGATCCGGGTTCTCGGGGACGCAATCGAGCCCCGACGAGCACACGAAGGTGCCCCGGCACGACTCGCCTTCGCCGGGTAGCTCGTCACAGAAGCCGGCGGGGCAGTAGCCGCTGCGGCACTGCGAGTGACCGCGACACGACTCACCGATCTCGACCGGCGTCTTGCAGACCAGCTGCGTCATCGGGTCGTTGGGGTCTTCGAGCTCGCAGAACGCCTCGCCCGCGCACGCGCCTTGCGGACACGGCTGGCCCGCCTCCGGAATCGGCACGCAGACGCCGTCGATCTCGCCGGACCAGTCACACACGTAGCCCGTACCGCAGCCGTCGTAGCAGTTGCCCGCGGGTCCGGTGGGGCCGGTGGCGCAGGGATCGACACACTCGCTGCCGTTGCAGTCCAGGCCCTGCGCGCAATCGGAGTAGCCGGATCCGAACCACTGGCACGGCTGGCCGGCCGTCTTGTCGCCGTGGACCATGTTGCAGGGGGCGACGCACTCGTCGTCGTCGTCCGGTTCTTCGACGGCGAACGACGGGTCGCAGCCGGCCGCTTCGATGATCTGCAGGTTCGCGCCCAGACACAGCGGATCCCACTGCAGGTTGTTGTCCGAGATCGTCGAGCGCAGGTCGTTGGCGAGGGTGCGCGCGACGTCGCGGCACTGTGCCTCGCTCTCGTAGAACAACTGCTCGCTGGGGCAGCCGCAGGAAAACTGCGGCCCGCAGATGACGTTGCCGACCTGGACCTCGATCTCGGCGAGGGGCACCCGGCGCGGCGGGGGGTCGGCGGAATCACAGGCGAGGGCGGGGGCGCAGAGCACGCACGCCGCTGCGAACCATCCACGGATCGAGTTCATCGGTATCTCCAAGCAAAGCCAAGGTAAGCCCCACGGGTGCGGGGTGTGGCAAAGGCTAGCAGATTCGAACTAGGGCGCCAGCGGCGCGGCCGGCGTGTCGCCGACCGAGCGCGATGGCGCGCGCCGGGTCAGCTCGAACGTGTGCTCGCCGTTGTGGACGAACAGCTTGGCAGCGCGTCGATCGTCGCCGAGCTCGAAGCTGACCTGGTTGCCCGAGTGGTCCTTGAAGAAGAAGCGCTCGTTGCCCATCGGGTGCATCCACGTGCGCGCGTGCCCGGGCACGTGGAAGTAGAGCCGGTCGTCCTGCTGCTGCACGAACACCTCGCGCAGCAGATCGGCGCGCTCGGGAAGGATCAGGTCGGCGTAGCGCTCCATCGTCTGCACGCTCAGGCCCCAGGTGCCGACGTACTTGTGATAGGTGCCGGGCGCGATCTTGATCTCGACGGGCTCGTTACGGCGGGGCGGCGTGTCGCCGTACAGCATCAGCGCCACGTCCTGCGCCACCACGTTGCCCGGCACGACCTCGGTGTTGGCGAGCACGATCACGGTCGTGTCGTGCTCGACGAACTGCAGCATCGCGCCGCTGTAGCCGTCGATCGCACCGGGGAAGCTCAGCAGCTTGTCGCCGTACGCCCGGCTGACGACCCAGCCGAGGCCGTAGCCGTCCTCGTCGGCCTCGTTCATCGAACGCCGGCTCGCCGCCGACAGCAGCGTGCCGTCGCGCAGCGCCCGGTCGAAACGCATCATGTCGTTGGGGGTCGAGACCACCGCGCCCGCCGCTGCGAACGTCGACATGTCGAGATCGCCGGGGGGGTCGAGCTGCTCGTTCTCGTTCCAGACGTTGCCGACGGCCTGCCGACCGTCGGTGAAGTCGTCGCCGACCCGACTGTCCTCCATGCCGGCGGGAGCGAAGATCCGCGCGCGCACGAAGTCGGCGTACGACTGTTCGCTGACCCGCTCGATGACGGCACCGAGCAGGACGTAGTTGGAGTTGCTCGGCAAGACGTTCGTGCCGGGCTCGAACTCCAGCGGCCAGTCCGCGAACCGGGCGATCATCTGCTCGGTCGTGTGCGGCTGCGACTTCCACACGTGAAACGACGGGTCGTCGGTGTAGTTGGGAATGCCCGAGCGATGCGTCAGCAGGTCGCGCAGCGTGATCTGGGAAGCGCGGGGCAGCTCGGGGACGTAGCGCGAGAGTGGATCGTCGACGTCCAGCAGGCCGTCCTCGGCCAGCTGCAGGATCGCGGTGGCGGTCAGCGGCTCGGTCAGAAGGCCCAGGCGAAAGCGGGTGTCGGCCGTGTTGGGGTCGCCCGTTTCCGGGTTGGCGACCCCGAACGAACGCGAGTAGGCGACCTTGCCGGCACGCGAGACCACGATGACGCCGTGGAACAGGAACGCCGGACCGTAGTTGCGACCGTACGCGCCGATGTACGCCTCCACGTCGTGGTCGAAGTCGTCGGGCAGCGACGCCGCGGCCTCGGCATCGGTCTCGCCGCGGCCGTCGTCGCGAGGTCCACTCTCGGTGACGTCGACCTCGAGCTCGGCGCCGATCGGGACCAAGGACGGGTCTTCGGTCGCGTCTGCCTCGGGCCAGCTCGCGACGGCGACCACGAGCGCGGCGGCGGCGGCCGCTGCCGACCAGGTGACGGTGCGCCGGTACCACGGACGCGCCGGTACCGGGTCGGGCGTATCGAGCAGGACGAGTCGAGGTTGCGACGCTTCGAGCGCCGACATCACGCGGTCGACGAAGTCCTCGTCGACGTCGTGCTCGTGCGCCGGGGATTGTCCGTCCGCGTCGAACGTGCGCCACGCGTCGAAGGCCCGCGCATGCAAGGCGTCGAGTCGCTCGTCGGTGATGTCGGGGTCGTCGATACGTTCAAAGGTATTGCCGCGCTCAGGCATGGTAAATCTCCCCCAGGGCTTTTCGCAGTCGCGAGCGGGCACGATTGAGGCGAGACTTGACGGTGCCGAGGTCGATGTCGAGCGCAGCGGCGATCTCGGTGTACTCGAGACCGTGATACTCGCGCAGCACGAAGGCGGCGCGATATTCCGCGGAGAGGCTCTCCAGTGCGCGGGCAATGACCGCGGAGAGCATCTTGCGTTCGGCAACCGTGTCGGCACGGTCGGCGGCGGCCAATTCGAACGAGCTCGGATCGAAGGGACGTGTTTCGATCCGACGCTTGCGCAGCTCGTCGATGGACCGGTGCGACGCGATGGTGAGAATCCACGTGGAAAGGCGCGCCGGGCCGTTGCGGTCGAACGACGGCAGGGCCCGGAACACCCGCAGGAACGTTTCCTGCGCCACATCCTCCACCAGGGCGCGATCGCCCTGGCCTCGCAACAGTCGCGAGACCAGCGCGATCACAGGCCGTTGATACCGCTCGACCAGGGCACGACGAGCCTGCCGATCGCCGCGCTGGGCACGCGCGATCGTGGGCTCGTCGAGCTCTGGTGCACGAGCTCGGCGATCGGGACGATCTTTCCGCGACGGGGGGGCGGAATGGACCGAGGCGGCCTGTGTCACCTTGGGACTTCCACGGCGAGGATGGGGCTGGGGTTCCCAGTGGAACGCACAGCTTCCGAGATAGGTGTCCCGATCTGGGCGCCGGGTTTCAGCCATTTTCGATCCGACGCGCGTGGACGTGCGTACGTGGTCCGTCTTGCTACAGCCGCTGTCGGCGCTCGCCCGGTCACGTCGACGACCGACCGAGCGCGTCGATGCCCACGCGCGGCTCGACGCCCTGCGACCGATGTCGTACATTGTGTGCATGGGGGACTTGCGGGCGGTCGCGGTGGCCGGGCTCGTCGCGACGACGTGGGTGGTCGGCTGTAGCGGCGGCGACGACGGCGGTGCGTTCACCAACCACGACGAGGGCAGCGACTTCGAGCCCTTCGACTCCGCCAAGGCCGACGGCGTCGCGGAGTACTTCACCCCCGACTTCATCATGGACGACGCGTTGTTCGCCGCGTCCGGGGCCATCGACGCCGCGCAGATCCAGGCGTTCTTCGAGTCGACCCCCTACGGCGGCCGGCGCAGCTTCCTCGCCGACGCGACGACCTCCGGGCGCTCGGCGGCCGAGGCGATCGTCGACGCGTCGTACGAGCACGGCATCAACCCGCTCGTGCTGCTCGTGCGCATGCAGGTCGAGGCGAGCCTCGTCGGCAAGAGCTCGGCGCCATCGTCGAACGCGATCGACTTCGCGTTCGGCTGCGGGTGCCACGACGGTCGGTCCTGCAACGAGGCCTACCGCGGGTTCGACAAGCAGCTCGACTGTGCCGCCTCCACGCTGCGCGAGCACTACGACCGAGCCGCCTCGGGCGAAGGGCTCTGGAGCGTCGGGGTGGGCCGCGCGGCACTCGACGGCGTCGTCGTGACGCCGCAGAACGCCGCGACGGCTTCGTTGTACGCCTACACCCCGTGGGTGCTCGAGGGCTCGGGTGGCAACTGGCTCGTCTGGAACGTGACCGGCCGCTACCTCGCGGCGTTCGGCGACGCCGGCGTGGTCGTCGACACCGAGGTCTCCGAGTTCATCGGCACGGCCTGCGACCCCCGAGACGAGGCCGCGTGTGGGTTCGACGAGGGCTTCTGCCTCGCCTACGCCGAAGGCGCGGAGACGGTCGGCATGTGCTCGCTCGACTGCGAGGGCTTGTGTCCGGACCGGCCCGGGGTCGAGACGATGTGCGTCGAGGTCGAGACCGGCTACGGCAACTGTCTGCCGCTGGCCGGGCCCGCCAACGACGACTGCGCCCGCTTGCCCGGCACGCTCGCGCTGGAGGCCGACCGTTGGGTCGGCGGCAGTGGAGTCGAGGACCGCACCGAGACGGTGTGCTACCCGGCCAACGTCGACGTCGGCGGACCGGTCGCCGGGTCCTGCGAAGGACAGTGCGGCAGCACGTCCGCCGTCCCCGACGGGATGGGCAACGCCTGCTTCTGCGACGCGACTTGCGTGACGATGGGCGACTGCTGTGCCGACTACGCGATGATCTGCGGCGGCTGACGGTCGGCGTCAGGTCGCGCCGAGCATGACCTTGCGCTCGGCGAGGTCGGCGAGCAGCAGGGCGGCGGCGCCGAGTCGCTCGTCGTCGAGCGGCGCGCCGAGATCGGCGGCCGCGGCCTGCAGCGCGGTCGCGACGGGCTGTGCGTCGTCGATCAGATGCCGCAGCGCGGCCGCGGCGAAGGCGGTGAGCTCGAGGTAGCGGACCTTGTGCGCTTCGTCGCGATACACGAGCAGATGCGTGGGCTCGGCGGGAGGCGGCGTGCGATCGTCCTTGTCCGAGGACAGCTTGTGCACCGCGTGCGCGTACGTCATCAGACGCACGCTGCCGTCGAAGCGCAGCGGGCGGTCGAGCGCCACCGGGTTGCCCGTGGCCGGCTCGCCACCGCCGGGAGCGTTGCGCACCGTCAGCTGCAGCAGCTCGTGGGTCGCGAGGTCGGGCAGGTACGCCGGCACGTCGGGGTCGCTGCGCCACTGCGGCGCGATCCAAGCGACGAACTCCTCGGGCACGTCGCGCAAGTAGTAGGAGACGGCGGCGCGCTCGTCGATGAAGCGCGCAAAGTCGGCACGAAAGCGATCGTTGCCCAACCGCGCGATCGTCCGAGGTACGAAGTCGCGGATCGCGTTGCGCAGCCGGTTGTGCACGAGCGATCGGTAGACCAGCACGCGCGAGGCACCGGCCTCGGCGAGCACGGCGATGTCCTCGTCGCTGACGCCCCGGGCCCGAAAGAACCCGGCGAGGTCCTCGGCGATCGCTTCGTCGGCGCCGCCGCGGCGGATCGCGTCGACGAGGGCGACCACACTGGGCTCGGGCTCAAACGACATGGCGTGCCTTTCCGTCGGCCGCGGCGGCGTGCGTGGCGATCGCTCGTTGGTACACCTCGTCGAGCTGCGCGACCTCTTGCAGCAGCGTCGGCAGGGGCGGGATGTTGGAGTCGCGCTCGAGCAGGACCGGCTTGGGCCCGGTCTGCGCGAGGGTCCACTCCAGCAGTGCGTACACCTCGTCGCGGACGTCGGCGCCGTGGGTGTCGACGATGAGCGACTCGTCCCACAGCTCGTGGCCGGCCACGTGCAGCTGCCACACCCGCTCGAGCGGGATCTTGGCGATCCATTCCTTGGGATCGAAGCCGTGGTTGCGCGCGTTGACGAAGACGTTGTTGACGTCGAGGAGCATGCCCGCGTCCGCGCGCTCGAGCACCTCGGTCAGGAACTCCGGCTCGTCGAGGGCACCGTGGCCGCGGCCGGCTCCCATGCCGACGTACCAGCTGATGTTCTCCACGGCCATGGGCCGCTGCAGACGATCGCGCGCTTCCATCAGACGGGCGGCCATGCGTCGGGCCGCCGCGCTCGTGAACGGTACGGGCAGAAGGTCGTGCAGCAACGCGCCGTCGAGTCCCGAGAAGCACGCATGGTCGGAGTGCCACGGCGTGTCGTAGCGATCGGTGAACTCGCGAAGCGTCGCGAAATACTCGTCGTCGAAAGGGTCGGTCCCACCCAGCGACATCATCAGACCGTGGGTGATGATCCGATGGTGCTCGGCGCACCGCTGCAGCGCCGCGGGGTTGCGTCCGCCGCGATGCATGAAGTTCTCCGGCGACAGCTCGAGGAATGCGACCTTGCCGACCGCCTCGCCGTCGGCGACCTTGCCGAGAAAGCGCGCACGCAGGCCCAGGCCGATCCCGGTGGGGACTGCGTCGAAGTCGGGTTCGCCGGTAGCCATCGATGAGTTGCCGTCCTTGCGCCGGATATGACGAACCCGCGACCGGATGGCCGCGGGTTCGTCGGAGTTACTCGAGTGAATGTAGCGGCTTACTTGGCGCCGCCACAGGAGGCTTCGCCTTCGCCTTCACCTTCGCCGGCGGCGTCGCCTTCGCCCTCGCCACCGCACGAGCCTTCGCCCTCGCCCTCGCCACCGCAAGAGCCTTCGGCTTCGCCCGCGCCGCCACAAGAGCCTTCGGCCGCGTCCGTCGCGTCCGCGGCACCACCGGCGTCAGCCGGGGTCTCCGTCGCCGGAGCGTCCTTGCCACAACCGGCGAGCACGATGGCTCCCGAGCCGAGAATCGCGAGAGTCGCCGCAATGTCCTTGAGATTTGCCATTTTGTTTCTGTTCTCCTGAGTCGTTCCGTATCCGGGTGAGTGGACTGCCAGGCAATCGTTGCTTCGCGCCCGGTGTTACGGGCTCTTCGGCGTTCCGGATCTAGGCCTGCCAGAGTTTCGGTTGTCTGCGAGCCGGGCTGAATACTGAACATCGGGCCAGAAAAAGTCCAGAACTGATTACCCGGTGCGCCAGGGCACCGAGGACGCGGTGTGACCACGTTGGGCGGCTGCCGCGCCCCCTCGAATTTTCGCCTCGTGCGACGATGCGGCGCCCCGATGGCCCACAACCGGCGCACGGCGATGGCGATCCTGGTCGTTTTGACCGCGATCAACTTCGTCAACTATCTGGATCGCTACGTCGTCAGCGCGGTGCTCGAGCCGATGAAGCTCGAGCTGTCGCTCAGCGACGGACAGGCGGGGCTGCTCGCGACCGTGTTCATGGTCGTGTACATGCTCGCGTCACCGATATCCGGTCATTTCGGAGATCGGCTCAATCGACACCGCATCGCCGCGATCGGGATCGGACTGTGGAGTCTGGCGACCGTCGGAAGCGGATTCGCCGACGACTACGCGGGCCTTTTGACGATGCGGGCGGCGGTCGGCATCGGCGAGGCTGGCTACGCGACCGTGGCGCCGTCGGTGATCGCCGACCTGTTCGGCCCGAGCGAGCGGGGTCGCAAGCTGTCGTACTTCTATCTCGCCACGCCGATGGGCAGCGCCCTTGGCTACCTCGTCGGCGGGGCGGTCGCCGGCGAGTACGGCTGGCGCGCGGCGTTCTTCGTCGCCGGTGCGCCGGGTCTCGTGCTCGCCGTCGTCGCGTGGTTTCTGCCCGAGCCGCAGCGGGGCGCGACCGATCCCGAGCCGCCGCAGCCACCGCCGCCGATGCGCGAGGCACTGCGCCGCGTCTTTCGCAGCCCCGCGTGGCGCATCAACACGGCCGGCACCACGCTGATGACCTTCGCGATGGGCGGCCTGGCGTTTTGGATGCCGGCGTTCTTGATGCGGCAGTTCGATCTCGAGGTCGGCGACGCCAACTTCAAGTTCGGTCTGGTCACGGTGGTCGCGGGGTTGGTGGGCACGCTGCTCGGTGGCTACCTCGGCGATCGGGCGTTCGCGCGCGGGCAGGGCGGCTACTTCCGGATCAGCGGCTACGGGTTGCTGCTCGGGGCGCCGTTTGCCGCGATCCTGCCGTTTCTGCCGACGGCGACGGCCGTGTTCGCGTTCGTGTTCGCGGCCGAGATGCTCTTGTTTCTCAACACGGGCCCGCTCAACGCCGCGCTCGTCGCCTGCGTGCCGGCGTCGTTGCGCGCGCGGGCGGTGGCGATCAACGTGTTCTTCATCCATGCCCTCGGTGACGCGATCTCACCGTGGCTGATCGGCGAGCTGTCCGAGGTGGCGTCACTGCGTCTGGCGGTGGCGGCGACCGCGATTCCGATCACGATCGCGGCGCTGCTGCTATGGGCGGGCGCGCGGACGGTCGACGCCCGCGACGACGGTCTGCTCGCCGTGGACTGACGCGGCTACCCGCCGCCCGCGGGACTCGTGGTCCACGCGTCGTACTTCGCGGCCGGGGCGGGGCCCGCGAACACCTGCAGCGCGACCAGGGGCGCGTCGCCGTTTTGGTAGCGGACCTTCGCGTCGGCCGGCATGTACACGGTCGTGCCGGGCGCGAGCGGATGGTCGACGTCGTCGATCGTGATCGTGCCGCTGCCCGAAAGCACGTGGATGTACTCCTCGGTCGGGTCGCGGTGCTCGGGCACGGCGCCGCCGGCCGGCATCGTCAGCTTGCCGACGAACGCGTTGTCGCCCCGGGCCAGGATCGTGATCGTCGCGCCGCCCTTGGGTGCAAGCCGGACCTCCGCCTCGCCGATCGGCACGACGAGCCGGCGCGCGAGGTCGACGGGCGGCGCCGACGCAGCGACCGGTGTGGGGCTCGGGTCGGGCGCGGCGGACGAGGTCACGGCGGCCGTCGAGCAGGCCCCGACGACCAGGCCCGCGGTGAAGAGTGCAACGCGCATCGCCGCGACGATAGCAACGCAGCGTCAGGTCCGGCGCGACCGCACGTCGGACCCCGTATCGTGTCACGTTGGAAACATCGTATCTGGCGGCCTTGATGCGACGTAGCTGGGTTCTCTTGGTCCTGTGGGGCGGGTGTGCCGACGACCCGGCGCTCGCCGACGCGGACACGACCGTGGCCACGTCCTCGGACGACGTCGCCACCTCGTCGAGCCCATCCACGTCCGCAGGTGCCGACGAGACCAGCGGCGGCATGATCGTCCGCTACCACCCCATGGGCTTTTCGCTGCCGGCGATGCACGGCCCGGCGGCCAAGCTCGGCGAGGAAGACTGTCGCGAGTGCCACGGCAGCGACCTCGCCGGTGGCGAGGCGATCTCCTGCGACTCTTGCCACGAGGCCGGGTGGCGCACGGACTGCACCTTTTGCCACGGCGGGAACGAGACCGATCTCGGCGCGCCGCCGCGGCCCCTCGATCCCGCCGGGCCCGCGCCCGCGTTCGACGTGCACACCGCCCACGTCACCGAGGGCGATCACGCCGCCTTCGATTGCACGCACTGCCACGTCAAGCCGACGTCGGTCACCAGCCTCGCGCACATGTTCGACGACACACCGGGCGTCGCGGAGGTCGACTTCACCCACGGCCTGAGCCCGGCGGGCACCTACGCCGCCGGCACCTGTGCCGAACTGTATTGCCATGGCACCGGCAACGGTCAACTCGGACAGATGCAGGCCAGCGAAGTCGCGCCGGGTTGCGACGGCTGTCACGGCTACACGGGGCCGTCGGCGGTGCCGGTCTCGACGATGAGCGGGCGCCACGCCCTGCACATGAACGCCGGGATCGGCTGCGAGTCCTGCCATGCGGCGACGACCGAGTCCCTCGCGAGCATCCTGCAGCCGTTGCTGCACGTCGACGGCTACGCCGAGGTGGTCTCTTCCGAGGTCAACTACGACGCCAACACCGGCGCGTGCTCGGGGCTGTGCCACCTCGAGGCGCACTTCGCCGAGCACTGGTAGGCGGCAGGCAGGCTCAAGGGGCGACGTCGGGATCGCCGACGATCACGCGCCACAGCTTGCCGAGGCGGCTGCGGGCGTCGCGGCCCATGTTCTGGTTTTGCACGACGCGCTCGGGGGCCTGTGCGTCGGGGTCCAGCGTCAGCGACCACATCGACTCGGTGGATGCGATCTCGAGGCCGTAGCGCAGGTCGGTGAAGGTGTAGGGCTGCACCGCCGAGCGCCCCGTCCAGCCGTCGGTGAACCACGTCCATGTCCGAAATCCCTCGCGCAGATCCGCCTCGTTCGCGACGGCCGGCGACAAGTCTTCGGTCGTGACGAGCGGCGTCGATCCACCGGCCCGCATTCGTGTGGCCGACCACCACGGTGTGCGGGCCTGGTCGACGTAGACCAGGCCGTCGGAGACGTAAGCGGTGCGCCACACGAAGTTGCAGAACGCGTTGGGGAACGCGTCGACCCGCTGCACCGTGTGCCCGCGGGAGGCCGCGAGCTCACGCGTGGCCGCCACGGCCCGGGCATGCTGGAGCATCCCGAACCCGAGATAGGCCACACACCACGCCAGGGCGATCCGGGCCGGTCGGGCCTGCACGCGGCGCGCCGCTGCGACCACGCCCCAGGCCAGCGGCACCGAAAACAGCAGGTCGACGATCGACACCCCGTTGAGCGCGGCCCGCATCGTCGACACCGGCCACCAAAGCTGCGTGCCGTAGGTCGTGAACAGATCGAGCAGCGCGTGGGTGGCGTAGCCGATCGTCGTCGCCGCGAGGATCGCCCGGCGGTCGGCGGCGTGACGCTTGCGCAGGATCCAGGGCAGGGCCGCCAGCACCCCGCCGATCGGGATGAAGAACAGGCTGTGCGTGAAGTGGCGGTGGTACGTCAGGCCGACCAGCGGATCGGTCGAGCTGCGGATGAAGATGTCGAGGTCGGCGGCCATGCCCCCCACCGCGCCGTACAGCCACGTGCGCTTGCCGAGGCGGTCGCGCAGCACGGCCTGGGCCGCGGCGGCGCCGAGCAAGCCCTGCGTCAGCGAGTCCATCGACCGAGGGGGGGCGCGCTCACGAGGCCGCGGCCATGGCCCGCGCCGGCAGGGCCTTGGGCGTGTGGCCTTCCTTGGCGGGAACCTTCGACATCGCCCGCTCGGCCAACGCCGTGATCGTCAGCGACGGGTTGACGCCCGGGTTCGCGGACACGGACGCGCCGTCGATCACGTACAGGCCGTCGTACCCGAACACGCGGTGATCCTTGTCGATGACGCCCTCGCTCGCGTCCTTGCCCATGCAGCAGCCGCCGAGGATGTGTGCGGTGGTCGGGATGTTGAGCAGCGTCTCGGTCACCAACGACATCGGGGTGCCTTCCATCTGCTCGGCGACTTCGTGCGCGAGCGCGGTCGCCTCGGGGATCGATGCCGTGGGGGCCTCGCCCTCCTCGCGCGTGCTCGACAGGCCACCCCAGAAGTTCCGGCGCAGCCGCAACGTGCCCTCGGTGGTCCGCATGTATAGAAGGATCGTGCTCTGCTTGGCCATGTCGCGCACCAACAGCACCTTCGCGAGGCGGATCGGGTGGCGCACGACGACCGTGACGAGCCGGGCAAAGCGCTCGACGAACGTCCGGCCGCCCACGTGGGGGGCCATCACGGAGCGGAAGAACCCCGAGCCGGCCGAGTAGCGCACGGGCTCCAGATGCGACTTCTCGTCGGTCTGAAAGATCGAGCCGATCGCGATCCCGCGGCTGTAGTCGATGTCGCGCTTGGGCGTGATGACGCCGATGAGCGCCTCGGAGTTGGTACGGACCTGCGAGCCCACGCGGTCCGACAGCTTCGGCAGTGCGTCGTCGTCGGCCTTGAGCTTGGACAACAGCGGCACCGAGCCGAGCACACCGCCGGCGAAGATCACGTTCGTGGCGGTGACCGAGCCCTTCTTGCGAAACAGCGGGAAGCGGCCGCGCTTGTACTCGACCCGATAGCCGCCCTGCGGCAGCGGGCGCACGGCGGTGACCTCCGTGTCGGCCTGCAGCTGCATCCCGAGCTTGCGGGCGAGGTACAGGTAGTTCTTGTCGAGGGTGTTCTTGGCCCCGTGCCGGCAGCCGAGCATGCACCCGCCGCACTTGAGACAGCCCGTGCGCTTGGGACCCATGCCGTCGAAGAACGGATCGTCGACCTCGACGCCGGGCTTGCCGAAGTAGACGGCGACGTCGGTGGAGTGGAAGTCGGCGGGCTGGCCGCGGGCCGCGGCGACCTTCTGCAGCACCTCGTCGGACGCGGTCAGCATCGGGGTCGGCGTGACGCCGAGCATCTGCTTGGCCACCTCGTAGTGGGGCCGCAGCTCCGTCTCCCAGTCGGCGAGGTGGGCCCAGCTGCCGTTGGTGAAAAACGATGCCTTCGGTACGGGGTGCGTGCACGCGTAGGTCAGCGAGCCTCCGCCCACGCCGACCCCCGACAGGATCGTGACGTGACGGAAGAACGTCATCTTGAACAGGCCGCGAAAGCCCAGCCATGGCGCCCACAACCAGCGCGGCAAGTTCCAGTTGGTCTTGGGGAACTGGGCGGGCCCGAGCTCGGAGCCCTTCTCGAGCATCAGGACCGAGTAGCCCTTCTCGGCCAGACGCAGCCCGCAGGGGCTGCCGCCAAAGCCCGACCCGATGATCAGCCAGTCGTAGTCGTGCCCGCCCGCCATCGCCGTCCGCGAAGGGGAACTAGCACACGGGGCCGGGGCGCTCCACCCGGTCGGCCGTTCAACGGTCGGACAGGGCCGCAGCGAGGGCGGGCAAGACTTCGGTCGCAGATCCGACGATCGAGGCCCCGGGCCCGTCAGCGGTCGCGTGCCGGGCAAAGGGGTTGTCGGGGTCGAGGTTGACGTCGATCAGCGGGACCTCGGCGCGGGCCGCGAGTGCGGCGATCTGCATCGGCAGGTTCGTGGCGCCGGCGGTGCCGACCACGACCAACACGTCGGCCTGCGAGGCCGCGCGCAAGGCCGAGTCGGCACGAAAGCGCGGCTCGTCGTAATACTCGTCGAACCACAGCACGTGTGGGCGTGCCGGCTCGCCGCCGGGTCCGACGAGCAGGGCGCGGTCGGCCTGCGAAAGGGGCGTGTCGCGGCCGTAGCTTCCGACGGCCGGGCCCCCGTCCGCGCCGTCGGGAATCGGGATCGCGTGCGGGCCCTCCGGCACGGGGTAGCGCATGAAGTCGATGTTGCCGTGGATCTGCAGCGTGCGCGGCAACGAGTTGCCGGCCCGCAGGTGCAGGCCGTCGACGTTTTGCGTCACGAGCACGAACCGATCCCCGAACGCACGCTCGAGCTGCACGAGCGCGAGGTGCCCCGGGTTCGGTGCGGCGGCGCGGCAGACGGTGCGTCGGTACAAGTACCAGCGCCACACCTCCTCGGGCATGCGCATGAACGCGGCGCGCGTGGCCAACTCCTGCGGGTGGTAGTTCTTGGAGCCGACGCGCCAGTAGCCTTCCTCGCCTCGAAACGTCGGGATCCCGCTCTCGGCCGAGATGCCGGCACCGGTGAGGAAGACGAGCTTGCCGCTGCCTTCGCGGGCGGCACGTAGGTACGCGCGGACCTCCGGCGACAGCTGCACCACACCAGCGTAGCAGCGATCGGCGGCGCGAACGCAGCTGCGGCCTTGCCAGATGCGCCGACAGTGGTCAGCCTCGGGGCGTGGACCACCTCAGTCAGACGCAACGGGACGAGCTACGACAGGCGTTGCTCGACGAGCGGGCGCGGGTCGGTACGCGCATCGACGCCGATGCGGCCGCCGCGGCCCCCAACCACGACATCGGCGACATCCAGGATGGAGCAGCCGAGCAGATGCGGCGGCGTCAGGCTCTCGATCGTTCGGCCCGAGACGTCTCGCGGGTCGACGAGATCGAGGCCGCCCTGCGTCGCATGGAAGATGGCAGCTACGGGATCTGCGAGGAGACCGGCGAGGCGATTCCGTTCGGGCGTCTCAAGCTGCAGCCGACCACGCGGTACACCGTGGAGGCGCTCGAGCTGCTGGAGTCCGAGCGAGCCCGCGAGCGCCTCACCGGCGACACGAGCGCGGACGAGGACGGCACCGCCTACTGAAGAGCGTCGCGCGACTCGCCGACGTGGCTTTCGTCGCGGAACTGGTGCTTGATGTCGAGGATGTCGTTCATCGACCCGAGGAAGAGGTCGACGAGGTCGGGGTCGAAGTGCTCGCCGCGACCCTTCTTCATCAAGGACACCGCGTCCTCGACCGTCCACGCCGCCTTGTACGGGCGCGCGGAGGTCAGCGCGTCGAATACGTCGGCGACGGCGGCGATACGGCCCTCGACCGGAATCGCTTCACCCGACAGTCCCAGCGGATAGCCCGAGCCGTTCCACTTCTCGTGGTGCGTGTGGGCGATCGTCGCGGCCATCTGCACCAGCGGCGAGTCGGAGCCGGAGAGGATCCGGTATCCGATCTCGGCGTGCTGCTTCATGATTTGGTACTCGTCGGGCGTCAGGCGACCGGGCTTGAGCAGGATCGAGTCGGGGATGCCGATCTTGCCGACGTCGTGCATCGGGCTGGCGACCAGCAGCATCTCGCACGCATAGTCGTCGAGGCCACGCTTGCGGGCGAGGAGCCGACAGTAGTGGCTCATGCGCTGTAGGTGTGCGGCGGTCTCGTCGTCGCGGAACTCCGCGGCCTTCGCGAGCCGGAGGATCGTCTCCTCGCGTGCGATCTCGAGTTCTCTCTGTACGCCCTGCAACCGTCTCGTCGCAGCCTCGAGCTCGCGCGTTCGATCGTCGACCTCGACGCGCAAATGGTTGCGCTCGCTGGTCAGCGAGTCATAGTACAGCTTGACCCGAACGGTGTTGCGCACCCGTGCGAGCAGCTCGATCTCGTCGAAGGGCTTGGACAGGAAGTCGTCGGCACCGGCGGCTCGCGCCCGACGCCGAAACTCGCGGTCGATCGCGGCGGTGACGAAGACGACCGGGGTGTGGGCGGTGACCTCGTCGGCGCGGATCTGCTGGCAGACCTCGAAGCCATCGATGCCGGGCATCATCACGTCGAGCAGCACCGTGTCGACGCGATGGTCGCGGGCCATCGCGACCGCGTCGTGGCCGTTGCCCGTGTCGATCACCTCGTAGCCCTCGGCTTGCAGGAGGCGAACGAGGATCTTCCGGATCGACTCCTCGTCGTCGACGATGAGGATTCGGGCCGCCTCCTCCGATCTCGTGGCGGGATGAGCCAAGCGACATCTAGGTTACCCTGGCCTCGGCCATGGTGGAACGGCGATTCAGCCTGCTAGGATCGCCCCGTGCGCAGGCATGGTCGCAGAATGTGGGCGGTTGTCGTCGCCCTCGGGCTCGGCGCGTGCAAGCCCGAGCCGGGCGCACCGACCGGCGCGAAGGCGCCCCCGCCGGCGTCGCGAACACCGGCCTCACCCCACCCGACGCCGTCGCCCAAGACGGCGGCCGCCGACCCGGAGGCACCGCGAGAGAGCGCGCCGCACGATGGGCTCCCGTCGCGCTTCGAGATTGCGCCCGGCACGAAGATCGCCGCGCTCGGTGACGTGCATGGCGATCTCCAGGCAACGCGTGCGGCTTTGCGCCTCGTCGGGGCAATCGGCGCCGACGATCATTGGACCGGCGGCACGATGGTGCTCGTGCAGACGGGCGACCAGCTCGATCGTGGCGACGACGAGCAGGCGATCGTCGACTTGCTGCAACGGCTGACCGAGGAGGCGAAGGCGGCCGGCGGGGCCGTGCACGTGCTCAACGGCAACCACGAGTTCATGAACGTGATGGGCGACCTGCGCTACGTGACGCCGGGTGGCTTCGCCGACTTCGCCGACGTGCCGGATCTGGATCTGTCCGACCCGCGGCTCGCCGACGTCGCGCCGCCGATGAAGGCCCGCGTCGCCGCGCTGTCGCCCGGGGGTCCGTACGCCAAGATCCTCGCGCAGCGAAACACGGTGGTCGTCGTCGGCGACACGGTCTTCGCCCACGGCGGTGTGCTGCCCAAGCACGTCCCCGACGGGGTGAGCTCGCTCGATCGGCTCAACGCCGACGCCCGCGCGTGGCTGTCGGACGGCAAGACCGGCGCGCAGACGATGGCCAACGACGTGATGGCGACCGACGGCGTGGTGTGGACGCGTCTGTATTCCGACCCCTCGCAGGGCGGTGGCTGCGAGCCGCTGAAGGCCATGCTCGACAAGCTCGGCGCCAAGCGTCTCGTCGTCGGCCACACGGTCCAGGCCGACGGGGTCACCTCCGCGTGCGACGGCAAGGTCTGGCGCATCGACGTGGGCATGGCCGCCCATTACGGCGGCAAGCCCCAGGCGATCGTCATCGAAGGCGACAACGTCACCGTCCTCGGCCCCTGACCCCCGCGCCACCACCCTGGCAACGCGAAATTCCGCTTTCGTCGGTTCGAGGCACGCTCGTGGCGACCCAGCCGGCGCGAAGCCGCCGAATCCGGCGGATCGCCCGGCCGGTCGTGAGCGCGTGGGCGGACCGGGTCGCGGTCACTGGCAGGGGGCGGTGACTTCGGCGTACAGCTCGGCGTCGAGGTACCAGTCCGAGGTCGTGCCGCAGGTGGCTGGGCACAGCCCGAGGGTGCCGGCGGCGGCGTCGAGGATCGTCCAGCCCAGCACCGTGGTCGCGCAGTCGACCGGGCCCGGCGGGAAATCGGATCGCGGGCCGAGCATGTTGACGCCGTGCAGGCCGACGGCGACGCCAGGCCCGTCGAGGGTGGGCACGGGGCCTTCGGGGGCGAGCGTGCACGCGGGTTGGTCGGCGAGGACGATCGTGTCGAGGATGTCGGCGGGGGTCAGGACCACCTGGCACGCCCAGCTCGCCTCCGTGGCCGCCGCGAGCGTGGTCAGTCCGGTGAGAGCGTCGCAGTCGGCGATGTCGGCGACTTGGGCGCGGGCGTCGATCTGGGCGTGCGTGACGAGGCCGCCCGAGGCGGCGACCATGGCGGCGTCCCAACTCGTGTCGACGTCGGTGACGACGACGACGCGCAGCGGCACGTGCGGACGAAGAAATCCGGCGCTCGGGGTGAGGGCCACCGCGACCTCGACGGGGTCCGTGCCCGCCGGCAGTGCGAGCGCTTCGTAGCCGTTGCCGTCGGGCGGCTCGCCTCCGGTGGGCTCGGCCGCGACGGCGATGTGTGTCCCGTCGGCACTCGCGGTCGCGGCGGCGAGGGCGTGCAGGGCGTCGACGTCGAGCCCGGCCGTCACCACGCCCGGCATCACCACGACGAGCACGTCCTTGCCCGGCCCCGCGCCCCACGGGTACGGCATGGTGCACAGGCCCGGTCCGGTACTGTCGTCGACCTCGGTCGTGGCCCCGCTCGTCGTGGTCGACGTCGACGCGGTCTCGTCGGCGCCCGAGGACATGGACACCGACCCGGTCGCGCTGGTGTCGGAGGTCGAGGTCGTGGCCGCGGTGGTCGTGTCGTCCTCGCTGGGCGTCGACGTACCCCCACACCCGAGCAACAGTGCGCATCCGACCCGAGCGATCCTCGACATCGCCGGACGATCCCACCGCGACGCACGTCCGACAACCGGAGGTCACGGTCGTGCACCGACACGTCGCTACGAGCGCGTTCGCGCCGGGTAAGCTCGCAATCGTGCGCGGCGCAGGTGCAAACGCGCGCGAATCGAGGTGATCGACGGATCGCGGCCGCGCGCGACTGGAATGGACGGCGTGCGTCCGGTCATACCGATCGTGGCTGTCGGATCACCGAGCCCCACGCGAAAGGTGACGACGCTCGTGGTCGTGTGCGCGCCCGGGGCCGCGGCGCCGTTGCAGGCCGCACTCGACGTGCTCGAGATGCGCGGCTTCGCGATCGCACGCGTCGAGGCCGATGCCGGCGCGTCGATGACGGGCCTGCGCGAGCATGCCCGCCGTTGCGGCGCGACCGGGCTGTACCTGCTGGCCAAGTCGAGCGAAGCGCAGACGCCGGGCATCGCCCGGTTGAGCGCAGCCCTGCGCGCGTCCGGGATCGGGGCGATGCACATTCTCGAGGTCGACGTGGACTGGCGCGATCCGATGTCGCTGCTCGGACGCGTGCTCGACCGCGCGCGCTCGCTCGGCGCCGGAGGAGCGCCGGGTCGAACGCTCCCGCCGAGCCCGCCGAGCCCGCCGAGCCCGCCGAGCCGGACAGGAACGATCGAGGTCGCGACGCCACCCGCTCCGCCCATCGCTGCCGCAGTGGCCGAGCCGACCCCGAGCCCGGTCGTCGCCACGTTGTCCACGCCGTCGCAGTCGGTACCGACCCCGCGCCACGACACGACCTCGTCATGGTCGGTGGTCCCGCCGCCACCGTGGTGGTCCCGCGGGCGGGCGTGGGCCGCTCGGACGCCGAAGGAGGTCACGATCGGTGCGGCCGCCGTCGTCGGCCTCGTGATGGTGACCGTCCTCGCGATCAGGATCGGATCGGCGACCGCCGACATCGACGTCGACGTCGACGACGATGCCCGGGTCGCGTCGGCGTTGGTCGACATGCCCCCGTCGACGCCGAACCCCTTGGACGCGGACGCGGACACGGACGCGGACACGCATGCGACGACCGCCGCCGAAGCTGCGGACACGCCGCGACGCGCCCCCGAAACGGCGCCCCCGCCCACCGCCGACGCCGAGCCCGTCGGCATCCCGGCATCCGAACGCGCCCCGACGCCCACCCAGGCGAAAGCCGTGCCGACCAAGGCTGCGTCTTCCGGTGGTGCCGGCATCGTCGTGGCCAAGGGCGGTGCGCCGCGGCTGTCGTTCGACGAGGCGCAGGCCCACTGCGCCGACCTGTCCGACGCCGACGCCGACGCCGGTGCGGTCGTGCGCCTCGCGACCGTGTCGGAGCTGTACCAGCTGTCGGGCGCACGTCGACTGCCGCGCGGTGTCTACTGGTCGAGCACCGAGGCCGACGCGTTCGGCAGCCGCGCGTTGGTGTGGAGCACCAAGAAGTCCCGCGCCGCCCCGATCACGAAGGGCTGGCGCGGCGCCCAGGCGCTGTGCGTCGTCGACGGCTGACGCGGGCTCGGGGCTGGGCCCGTGACGATCGTGGCTCGAGTACGACAAGGTGCGGATCGGCACCCTGTCCGCCAGCGAGAGCGCTGACGGCGTGAGTCGCAGCTACGGCTACGACGGATTCGGGCGGACGACGACCACCACCACGCGTGCGTCGGTCGAGGGGGCACCGCATTCGGCGAAGTTCTCCTACTCCTACGGCCCCGGTGGCCGAGTCGCCGAGATCGCATACCCGACGGCGAACGGACTTTCGGTCCGCGTCGAACACGAGTTCGACCAGGCGGGCTACCTCCGAAAAGTCAAAGACCCGACCTCGGGCGCTGCGTACTGGACCCTGTCGGCTGCCAATGCCGCCGAGCAGACTGAGCTCGAGGAGTTCGGCAACAGCGCAAGCACGACCCGCGCCTACAACCCGCTGACGCTCCGGCCCGAGCAGATCAGGACGCAGCTGGCAGCGACGGACCTCGTCTACCTCGACGACGAGTGGAGCGACAACGGGGACCTCGAGCTCCGAGGGGACCGACGGAACCCGGGACCGTTGCCACCGCCGGGGAGATGATTCGTCGGGTCCGCGGCGCGGCGGGCCAAGTCGTCGCCGAGGTGAAGGTCGACTTCCACGTCGGCCAGCCGATTCCCCCGTTGCCCACGGTCTCGACCCGGTTCGTCCACGACGACCACCTCGGGTCCGGCGCCGTGGTGTCCACGATCTCTGGTAACCCGATGGACCCCGAGATCGAGCGGGTTTCCTACGACCCGTGGGGGTTCGCCCGGGACTTCGACGACTGGACCGCTTCGTTTGCGGGATCGCTCGACGACCAGCCGGTCGGCTTCACGGGGCACAAAGCTAGCCTCGACGCGGACTTCATCGACGGATCCGGAGCGGGCGCCGTCGGGTTTGGGAGGGCGCGCCGGGCGGGGATATCCGTCCGGTGCGACCGCCGGAGCGGCGCCTGATGGAGCCTGCGTACCATATTCAAATGGCCGACGATGCGCCGCGTGGTGGCGCGTCCCCGAGTCGCCCGCGAATCCGCGTCAACCGAGATGGGCGCATTGTCGTTGACCGAAACGACACGGCGCCGTTGCTCCGGCTCGGCGTGACCTTCACGTGCGATAGTGCGGGAGAATGCACGCAGACGGAAGATCCTGGGTCCCCCGACTTCGAGCGACGCTTGGTGGAGAAACGCGACGCGAGTCCGGGAGCCTGGGTAGCTCTCGAGACCTCGATCATGAGGGTCGAGCTCGTGCTTGGGGGGATCGTTGTCCGCGGCGGGCGACTCATTTGGCGGGGCGTACGCGGTGGATCGGCCTCCAAGGCCGGCAGGGTTGGGTCGGCGTTTGGCCGCGGCAGCCTCGGTGGCGGGGAGATGCTCATCGGTCGAACGCTACAGACAGGGGGAAGGACTGTGAGCTCGTCAACCGCTGCGGGGCTGAACCAGGCGGCCGGCTCGTCCCTGCGGCCTCGTGAGTGGGGGCGGGCTCTCGAGGCATTGAAACACGACCATGGCCTCTCGCCCAACTACCATGGGAAGATCACAGAGTACGGTCATTACCTCGATCACAAGACGGGCGACGTCATCGGCAACCTTCTCGATTAGCTATGAGTACGTTGAGAAATCACAGATCGCGATGCACCCCTGTCGATGATGAGTATGGTACGTGTACTGAAACGCGCGCGAAACTGCTCGTCTATACCGGGGAAATGTCTCCTCATGAAGTTACGCAACGACTTGGAATTCAACCCACAGTGGTCAATGTTGCGGGGGAAGAGCGCGTCAATCGGCTTGGCCGACGTCGAATTGTTCCACTGAATGGATGGTTCTTGTCCTCGGAAGAACACGTGGTTTCGCTCGATACCCGCCGCCATCTGGATTGGCTGCTGGCGAGGCTAGCACCTAGGAAAGATCCCCTGCTCGAACTGCAGTTCATGACAGGCGTTCGAATGAGGGTGAGCTGTCCCTGGTATTCACGTGCTGGTCATGGAGGGCCGACTCTCTGGCCGGAACAGATGCAGGTTCTGGCAGACCTAAACCTAGAGTGTGGTTTCGACTTCTATTTCCTTCCTGATGAGGGTGATTAGGTCAGGTTTCTGTTTTGACGCCGCTGCAGACGTTCGAGTGAGGTGCCTCTGTATGTTGATTCTCGACGATAGGTCTCAATTCGGGTCGATACATGCATCTTGAACCGGTACTCCTTTGCCTAGACGCCGTGGTGTTGCGCGTTGGGAGTAGTCGGGTTCTCGTTGGGGCACGGCACCCGAGCGGCGTGCCGACGGCCATTCCTGGGGTCGCCGTGGCCGCGGGCTTATTACTCACTGCATGTGGCCCCAACCAGAACTCTGCGAGCGTCCTTCAAACCACCACCTGCGGTGAGTCTGGTGCCCGTCGGCTTTCCGTGTCCGGCGGCAGCTTCTCCGTCGAGGAGTTCGAGGGCGGCTTGTTCGTCGAGCAGGTCGGTCGGCGGCTGGTCGACCGTTGTGGGGAGTGGACGGTCGAGCTCGAGGAGGCGGAGGCGGCCGCGCAGCCGTTGCCGGGGGAGATGCCGGGGGTCGTGGACCATGCGGTGGGGCCGACGGCGATCTGGGCGGTCGATGCGGCTCGAGTCGGCCAGTGGAATACGGACACGGGCGCGCTGTCGTGGATCGTCGAGGAGGTCGTGCCGTTGGCCCACGTGCCGGGCTACGGGTACGTCGTGTCGACGATGGAGGCGCCGTTCGACGTCTCGCTCGTGTCGCCCGACGGCGGGCAGAGGGTGCTGGCAGTGCTGGCAGCGAACATGACGTTCACGGATTCGCCGCCGACCTGGCCGCCGACGATCATCCCGGCGGCCGAGGCACGGACGCAGGTGGCCGGGAGCACGTTCGGGATCGTCGACGAGGCCGGGCGACTGTACGTCACCGATCTCTCCACGCCGGGGCGGGAGGTCAACGTGCTCGACGTCATCGGGTTCTCGCTGACCTACGACGGCCAAGGGTACGGCGTCCGGCTCGGGGCCGATGCGGAACTCGAAGACAACGCCACCTTGACGCGATGGGACGGGTTGACGGTCTCGTTTCACGAGCCGCAGTTGCACGGTCTGCTCTTCTTCATGGCCGGGCGGTTCTACCCGCTGAGCGTCAGCGTCCCCATGAGCCTGCCGACGGTGGAGAATGTGCTGGACGTCGACACAGGGGTGACGATTCCGATTCCGGCGCAAATGGGCGACACGCTGCGCATGCGACCGACCGCCGATGGCAAGCTCGTGCGCGACGACGACGTCGCATACTGGGTCTGGGATCCGACCACGGGGCAGACCACGCAACTCGGTGGGGGCGTGGAGATCGCGGCGGGGTCGTTGCCGGCCGAGATCGGCAACGACGCCATGGTCGTTGGCAGTCTTCGGGACAGCGCGATGGTCGGCGATCCCGTCGGCGTGACCCTGATCCCCTACGACGGCAGTCCGGCCTTCGCGCTCTCGGAGACCTCGACCGCCTTCGCGCGCGTGCTCGGCGACGGGCGCGTGATGTTCATGGACACGGACGACGGGGAGCCGGACGCCGACACGCTGCCGCTGTCGCTCGCCGGGCCCACGGCGGACGACCAGGTGCAGACGCTGGACGCCGCCGCCGTCGTCGGAGGCCAGGCCACCGAGCTCTCGGACGGCAGCATCGTCTATGCCGTGCTCGACGGCGAACGGACCGGTCTGTACCGAGTCGAGCTTCCGTAGCGCCCCGGACTGCGCGCGGGCTCAGTCCCAGTCCCAGAACGGGTTGGCGATCTGGCCGGCGCGGGCGATGTTCTTCGCTTCGCAGCTCTGCACTTCGACGAAGCCCTGGGCCGAGACGGGGTTGAGACCGTCGCTGGCTTCCATGGAGGCGTCGGCGGGGTTGTACAGCGTGTGCCGGCAGTTCTCGAGCTTCTTGAAGAAGATGTTGCCGCGGTACAGGCCCACCGTGACCGTGGCCGAGGCGTACTTGGCGAGCACCTCGATGCCGGCGAGCGCCGCTTGGGCGCCCGGGTCGAACAGGCGCGCGTCGTAGACCTGCTCGGCGATGAGATGCGACATCGCCTGGAACAGGCCCGTGGACCGACGGTCCATCGTGGTCTGGTAGACGTAGCGCAGGCAGGTGCCGAGTAGCTCCAGGCCCGGGGCCTCGTACACGCCGCGGCTCTTGGTGCCGATCACTCGGTTCTCGAGCGCGTTCTTGAGGCCCACGCCGTTGCGGCCGCCGATCGCGTTGGCGCGCAGCATTGCCTGCAGCGGGTCCACGGCCTCGCCGTTGATCTCGACGCAGTGCCCCTGCTCGAATCGGACCGTCACGTCCTCGATCGCGTCGGGGGCGTTCTGCGGCCACACGCCCATCACGGGATCGACGATGAGGCACGACGTGCCGAGGTCCTCGAGGTCTTCGGCCTCGTGGGACAGACCCGCGAGGTTGGCATCGGTCGAGTAGCGCTTCTTGGTGACCTTGGCCTCGATGCCCTGGTCCTGCAGGTAGGCAGCCATCTGCTGCCGGCCGGGAAACTCCGCGAGCAGGATCGGGTCACGCCACGGCGCGTAGACCTTCATGGTCGGGGCGAGCGTGTTCGTGTAGCGCTCGAAGCGGATCTGGTCGTTGCCGCGGCCGGTCGCGCCGTGGGCGAGCACGGTGCAGCCGCGCTTCTTCATCGCCTTGAGCAGACCGTGCACCGTGACCGCGCGCGCGATGCCGGTGGTGTTCCAGTACCCACCGTCGTACATCGCCTGCGCCTTGATCATCATGAAGCAGGCCTCGGCCATCTGACGCTTCAGATCCACGATGACCGTCTCGGCGCCGGCCGGGGCCATCTTGGTCGCGACGTTTTGGATGTCCTCTTCGTCGGGCTGCGCGAGGTCGGCGGAGAACCCGATCACTTCGCACCCGGCCTCGATGAGGCGGCGGGTGACGGTGCGGGAGTCGAGCCCACCGGAAACGCAGATGCCGATCTTTTCGCCTTGGAGTTGGTCCAGCCGCATGGCAGGGCGGACGCTACCTGTGGTCGCGGTCCGACGCCATGGGGCGGGCCCCGGGACGGCGTTGCATGGCCTCTGCATACTCACGGCGCTGCGTGGCGGCGCAGACGCCCGGCGGGCTCGATCTGCGAGGGATGGGCCGGCGTTGGATGGGCGGTCGCCGCGGCCGGGGTCGGGCCGAAGGTCGGACTGATATCATCGGCGCGTGGCCGGGGCCGCCGAGCGCGACGTCGAGCAGATCGGCCGGTACACCGTCATCTGTCCCCTCGCGCGCGGGGGCATGGCCGAGGTGTTCCTGGTCCGTGCGACCGGCCTGCAGGGGTTTCAGAAGGTCGTCGCGCTCAAGCGAATCTTGCCGCGGTACGCCGGCGACGCCGAATTCATCCGCATGTTCCTCGCCGAGGCGCGCCTGGCCGCGAACCTCGAGCACCCCAACGTCGCCACCGTGCACGACATCGGCCGGGAGGGCGAGGACTACTTCTTCACGATGGAGTACGTCCACGGCGAGACACTGCGCGCGATCCTGCGCCGCGCGGTGGAGCCGGGGCGCGAGCTGCCCCTCGCGCAGGCGGTCACGATCGGCATCGGGGTCGCGGCCGGCATCGCGCACGCCCACGATCGGATCGGCTACGACGGCACCAAGCTCGGCCTCGTCCATCGCGACATCTCGCCGACCAACGTGATCGTCAGCTACGACGGGGTGGTCAAGGTGCTCGACTTCGGGATCGCGAAGGCGGCCGAGAGCTCGTACGCGACGACCGAGGGCACCCGCAAGGGCAAGGTCGCGTACATGTCGCCGGAGCAGCTGCGCGACGAGTCGCTCGATCATCGCAGCGACATCTTCGCGATCGGCATCTTGCTGTGGGAGATGGTCACGCGCCGGCCGCTGTTCGACGGCGGCAACGAGTTCGCGATCATGCGCAAGATCCTCGACGAGCCCGTGCCGGCACCGTCGACGATCGAGCCCCTCGTCCCGCCGGACCTCGACGCGATCGTCCTGCGCGCGCTGTCGCCGAACCCGGACGGTCGCTTCGAGTCGGCGCGGGTGCTGCAGCGCGAGCTCGAGGCGGTCGCGCGCGACCATCGCTACGACGCGACCACGGGCGCGCTGCGGGGCTACATGGAGGCGACGTTCGGCTTTCGGCCCTTCCCCTGGCAGGACAGTGGGCGCGGGCGGTCCAAGGCCGCGGATGCCGATGCGACGGTCGCGGCGACCGCGGACCTGCCCCCAACGCGTGTCGCGAGCCCGGCGGACCTGCCGATGCCGGCGACGCCGGTGACCGAAGATCCTTCGCTGTCGTGGCCGGGGACGCCGCGATGGGGCCGGGCGTTGCTCGTCGCGAGCGTGGTCGGCCTCGGCGTCGGTGTGATCGCGTGGGCGGTTTGGCCGTCGGGTCGCGAGTCCTCGGCGAGGGTCCCGACGGCCGAGTCGCCCGCTGCGCCGGATCCCGTCGGCGAGCCCGTCGCGGCGCCCCCGCCGGACGAAGGCTCGGCGCCCGAGGACGACGCTGCGAACGTCGGGGCGACGACGATCGCGGTCGAGCCTCCCGGAGCCGTCGAGGCGGAGACCAGCCCGCCGCCACCGACGAAGTCACCACGCCGCGGCACCTCCGATCGCAGCAAGCCGTCGCGCGACCCGGGCAAGGCCAAACCCGACCCGGCGACCGAGGACAAACCGGACTACGATCGCCTCTTCGATTTCTGAGCCGATGCCGTCGCCTTCCCTCGCCTGCGTCGCGTTGTCGTTGTCGCTGTCGCTGTCGCCCGCCTCCGACATCGAGCCGACCGCGGCCGAGCGTCCCTACGCCGACCGTGCCGCGGCGAAGATGGAAGACGGCGACTGGCGCGGCGTCGCCGAGATTCTCGAAGAGGGGTACGAGGTGACGGGCTCGCTGCGCTTGCTCGCCGCGTGGGCACGCGCCGAGAAGGAAGCCGGCGACTGCACGCGCAGCCTCGAGATCTACGAGCGCTTCTTCGCCGCCGACCCCACGCCCGAGCAGGTGCAGACCGTGCAGCCGCACGTGCAGGCGTGCCGCGATCGCCTCGCTCGCGAGGCCGAGCTCGCGCCGGAGCCGGAGCCGGAGCCGGAGCCGGCGCCCACACCGGTCGATGCGCCGAAGCGTTGGCCCCGGGACGTACTCGGCGGCGTCCTCGTCGGAGTCGGCGGTGCGCTGCTCGTCACCGGCACCGGTCTCGCGGTCGCGGCCGAGCTCGGCGATGCGCGGGTCGATGCCGCATCGACCCAGGGAGAGTTCGAGTCGCAGCTGCAGCGGGCGCAACGGCTCGCCTACGCCTCCTACGCGGTGTTTGCCGTGGGCGGTGCGCTCGCGATCGGTGGGGTCGTGCGCTGGGCGGTCGTCGCCAAGCGCAGCAAGCAGGTCTCGCTCGCCCCGCTGCCCGGCGGCGGCGTGGTGTCGCTGTCGGGACGTTTCGGCTGGCGCTGACGCGGTCGCGACGACGCCGGGCACGCGCGGGTCTTTGCCGCTATCGTCATCGCCGTGACGCGACGTGACGGCAAGACCGACGTCAAGCCGTTTCGGCCGGCGCGAGGCCTGCGACCGGACGAGGTCGCGTGTTTGGAGCTGGGTCGCGCGGGGGGTCCCACCACGCTCGTCCCGCTGCGTGAAGGCAACTCGCTCATCGGTCGCGCGCCGTCGGCCGAGGTGTCGCTCGATGCCGACGGCGTGTCGCGCCACCACGCCAAGCTCACCGTCGCCCCCAACGGCACGGTCACGCTCGTCGACCTCGACTCGACCAACGGCACCTACCTCAACCGCGCGCAGGTCCAGCGCGCGATCGTGCGGGAAAACGACGAGATCCAGATCGGCCCCGACGTCACGATGCGGTTCGTCTACCGGCGGGAGCGAGACCTGGCGCAGGCCGCTGTGCCGGCGGCGACGACCGACGACGGCGAGCCCAGCCTCACGCCGCGCGAGCTCGAGGTCGTGCGTCGCGCTGCCCTCGGCGAGACGAACGCGGAGATCGGCCGCGCCCTCGGGATCAGCCCCCGCACCGTCAACAGTCACCTCACGAAGGTCTACGAGCGCCTCGACGTGCACTCCCGGGCCGCCCTCACGCTGTACCTGGTCGAGCGTGGGCTGATGGAGACGAGCAAGCCGTGACGCGGGTGCTCGCGTTCGCCGTGGTCGGCGCGACGATCGTGGGCGCGTGCGTGCGCAGCCGACCGTTTCGCTGCGACGACGAGGCGCAGTGCATCGTCGGCGAGGCCCGGGGCTACTGCATGGACACGGGCTACTGCGCCTATCCCGACGACCTGTGCCCCGACGGGCTGCGCTACGAGGACAACGCCGGCGAGGGCCTCGGGGGCGAGTGCGTCGACTGGACGATCGACTGCCCCACCTACTGCGAGCTCGGGGCGCAGGTGTGCGTCGGGCAGCGCAGCTTCGCCGAGCTCGACTCGTGCCTGGCCGTGTGCGGGGCGCTGCCGGCCGAAGGCGAGGGCGACACCGTGCAGTGCCGCTGGTCGTGGCTGGAGTCGGTCGAAGACGGTGCGCTCGCCGAGGACGCGTGTTGGTCCGGCGCGCTGGGCGGCGGCGACGAGTGCATCGACGAGGACGGTCCCTCGTGCGAGGCGCTGTGCCAGGGCTTCGTCACCACGTGCGGGATGGAGGCCCCGTTCATGGACGACGATTGCTGGGAGGCGTGCTCGGGCATTCGGCCCGGCGAGACCGACGACACCGCCGGCGCCACGATCGGCTGCTTCATGACGCGACTGCTCGACGACAGCCGCCCCGTGGCCGATCGTTGCGCCGAGGTGGCGAGCGAAGCCCCCACCGCGTGCACGGACACGCCGGCCTGACTCAGCCGCCGGTGCTGGTCGCGCCGCCGGAGTCGCCCCCGGTGTCGCCGCCGGAGTCGCCGCCGGATTCACCCCCGGAGTCGCCCCCCGAGTCCTCCTCGCCGTACAGGGCCTCGCACGTTTCGTCCCAGGCGTCGCTCTCGTCCGGACACGGGTAGCTCGTGGCGTTCGGGTCGTCCCACGCCGCGAGCTCTTCGCACGTCAGCGCGGCCGCGCAGGCGTTGAGCGCATCGAGCAGGCCGGCACACTCGGCGTCGATCTGCTGCAGATCCCAGGTGCAGTCCTCGGCGCAGCCCTGCACGTCGCCGTCGGGCTCGGGGTAGCAGGTCAGCCAGGTCTCGCAGACCGCCAGACACGTGGCGGTCGGCTCGATGTCGTCGCCGCCGTCGTCGTCCTCGTCGAACCCGGGGGGCACACCGCCGTCGACGCCCTGCGTACCGCCCGACGTCTCCTCGGCGAACGGCGTGGTCGTACCCACCTGGGGCGTGCCCCCGTCGGCCGCGCCGTCGTCCCCATCGTCGGTGGTGCACGCGCCGGTCAGCGACAGCACCAGGGCCCCCAACATGCCCAGCATCGCGATCGTGCCGGTGCGCTCCGCGTCTTCGTTCTTGGTCGTCATCGTTCGTTCTCCTCGGTTGTCCGGTCGTTCAGGTTCGCAGCGAGGCGATCGTTCCCTCGACCTCGCCCAGCACGTTCGTGTTCACGCCGACCGCTTGCATCGCCGTCAGCAGTAGCTGCGCCGGGTGGTTGGCCTCGGGCGACGCCACGATGTGCTCGCCCTGCACCAGTCCTCCGGCACCTCCGGCCACGAGGGCCACCATGTTCTCGGTCGTGTGCGACGTGAACGAGTCGCCGAAGTACGGCTCCCCGCCGTAGCCTCCCTCGTTGAGCATCACGAGCGCACAGCTGTCGAGCACCGACCCGTTGCCCTCGGGCAGCGCCGCGAGCTTGGCCACGAGCGATGCGAACTTGTCGACGTGCCAGCGCTGGAACGCGCCGAGGTCGCCGTTGTCGCCGGCGTGGTTGAGCAGGTGCGCCTGTTCGGCGATGCCGGTGATCGGCTCGATGTTCATCAGCGACTGGAACATCGTCAGCATCAGCGTCGCCGACCGGGTCAGGTCGCACGCGAACGCCATCGCGAGCATGTCGATGAGCAAGTCGGCGCGCTCGTTCTCGCCGCTGTAGCCGAGGTTGACGTCGTAGGCGAACGGGTCGGTGGGGACCCCACCCAGCGCCGGGTCCTCACCGGGATCGGTGGGCATCCGACACGCCGCGGTCGGCGTGGGGGGGGGCGCGTCCAGTCGCACCTCGAGCGCGCGCAACTCGTCGAAGTGCCGCTCGAGCCGCTGCCGGTCGGCCGCGCCGAGACGATCGGCCACGCCCGCCATCCGGCGGTCGACGACGTCGAGCACGCTGCGACGCAGGGCCAGGCGCTTGGTCCGCTCGGCCGCCACCGCGGGGTCGTCGGGCACGAACGTCGCGAACAGCGAGTCGAAGGTCTGCCGCGGGCTGACCATCGGCGCGATCGGAAACGCTTCGTCGCCCTCGGTGCGAAACGACAGCGTGTCGCGGTTGGTCGGGTTGTCGACGACGAAGTTGCCGCCCACGCTGTAGTACAGCGCCTGCGCGCGCATCGTCAGCGACGCAAAGAGGGTGTCGGCCCCGATCGCGGCGGCCACGATCTGGTCCGAGCTCGGTCCGGTGACGGTGGATCCGAACGTGCCGCCGACCTGCCGCATCCCGCACAGCAGCGGATTGGGATGGAAGTGGAAGCTGTCGCCGCCGGCGCGCTCGGCCGGCCCCGGCTCCACGGTGCCGGTCGGCATGCCGATGCGCAGGCCGGACACGACCGACACGCGCTCGTGCACGCCGCGGTCGGCGAGGGGCTGCAGGACTTCGGTCAGTCCGTAGCCGGCGCCCAGGCTGGTCGGCAGGTAGGCGTTGGGGGTGGAGTCACCGTCGGTGCCGAGCGAGTACCCGCCGAATCCGACGAGGTAGCGGCAAGGGGCGGCTTCGGTGCTGGCCTGACACAGGCGAGGCGACTCGATCATCGCCTCGAGCAACGGCAACGCGATCGCGGTGCCTCCGAGTCCACGCAAGAAGGTGCGGCGGGCAAGACGTGGTGCGTTCATGATCAGTTCCCTTCGGGGTCCAGTTCTTGGCGGTAGGCGAAGGCCTCGTCGGCGACGAGCGCGAGCACGAGCTCGTCGAAGCGGTAGTCGGAGGCGGCGAAGTCGGCCTGCAGGCGCTGCAGCATCGGCTCGTCGGCGTCGTCGACGGCGTGGCCCATCGCGTAGCCGTACAGCTGCTGCACCACGCAGGGCTGCACGATGCCCTCGTCGACGAGCAGGCGACCGAGGCCGGCCGGACCCTCGAACGTGCCCACGCCGACGATCTCGCCCTTGCCCTCGATCGCGCACGCCTCGTTGGACTCGAGTCCTTCGGGCAAGTACTCGAACTCCCGGTACACCCCCACGGCGTCGTAGCGCTCGAGCCCGAAGCCGACCTCGTCCATCAGCGCGTGGCAGCCGGCGCAGGTGCCTTGCTCGCGGTGGGCCCGGTACTCGTCGAGACGACACGAGCTGTCGGTGGGCGTCGGCGGCGTGTCGGCCATCACGTCCGGTGGCGGCGGCGGGATCGGCTGGCACATCAGCCGTTCGCGCACGACCTTGCCGCGCTTGGTGGGGCTGGTGTCGTCGACGTTGGGTGCGACGGACAGAAAGGACCCCTGCGACAGGATCCCGACGCGGTCGACCGCGCTGGTGTCGACCCAGCCGAGCTCGGTGATCGGCTCGGCGATGCCGTAGTACGAGGCGAGCGTCGGCCCGATGTAGCTGTCGGTCGACAGGAACAGCTGGTCCCACGCCGCGTGCTCGTCGAAGATCACGCGCTCGACGAGCGCCCGCGTCTCCAGTCGCATCGCATTGGTCAGAAAGGGCGGATGCGACAGCGAGTCGTAGCCCAGCCACTGGGCGTGGAAGCGATCGATCTGACCGCGGGCGCGCGGATCGGCGAGCATCGCGGTCGCGGCCTCGCGCCGACCTTCGGCCTCGTCGAGCCCACCGGACTCGGCCCAGTCGAGCAGCCCGTCGTCGGGCGCACTGCCCCAGATGAGGTACGCCATCCGGGTTGCGACCTCGAAGCCGTCGAGCCGAAACAACCCGGGCCGACCCGGGACCGGCACGCCCGTCTCGATGCGGTACAGAAATGCCGGGTCCTGCAGCCACGCCGTCAGCACGGCTTCGACTCCACCGAAGAACTCGGTCTGCGCCGCGGCGTCGAGGCCGAGCCTGGTGAACGCGTCGACTTCCTCGGCCGTCAGCGGGCGCCGCAGCATGCGTCGGCCTTGCGCGGTCACGAAGCTGCGCATGCAGTCGTCGTCGTCCGCGGAGCTGGGCGCGCAGCCGACGACGAGGTCACGCCGCGCCGGATCGGCGACCGTGCGCGCCGCGATGTCGCGCGCGAGCGCCTCGACGCCTTCGACCAACACCCGCGAGGCGGTCTGAGTGGTGAAGTCGTTGTCGAAGGGAGTGCGACGGTCCTCGGGCAGAAACCGAGCGCTGGGCGCCGCACCCTCGCCGAGCAGGTCGCGGACCGTCGCGTTGTACTCGCGCACCGTCAGCCGGCGCAGCCCGACCGTCCCGACCCCGTCGACGTTGGCGTCGATAGGCAGCTCGGCCCGCGGATCACCCTCGTCGTCGTCGCCGTCCTCGGTCGCGCACCCGAGCCCCACCGACAGGGCCAGCAGCGCGGCTCCCCACCGCGCGCCTACCACGCCGTTCCTTCGAATTCGCTTCCCGATCGCGTCTGAGTTGCCGTTCATCCCATCTCAGGATGATGCAGGGCGATGTAGGACGGGATGGGACGATCGACGCATTCGCCCCGGGTATCTGCGGCTCGGACCGGCCGGGCCTGCGTCGATCGACGCACCCGACCCGCCGCCTCCCATCGCGACGTACGTCGCCCGTCGGGCTCAGTCCCCGTCGACGACGGCGAGCCGGCGCTTGCCCGGCACGACGGCGACTTCGGGCACGGCCATGCGCTTCACGGCCGGGTCGAGCAGGTGCGAGGGCTGTACGTTGCGCAGCGCGTGGAGCATCACCGACCGCACGTTCGGGTTGTCGGCCGACAGCTCGGTCAGCAGCGCTTCCATCTTCTGCCGGCGCAGGCCCGTCTGCGAGCCGCAGAGGTTACACGGCAGGATCGGATAGGCCGCCTCGGTCGCGTGCTCGATGATGTCGGCCTCGGCACACTCGATGAGCGGACGAATGACCTCGAAGCGACCGTCGTCGGTGGTGTAGCCCGGCGGCATCGCCTGCAGCTTGCCGGCGTAGAACAGGTTGAGCAGCAGCGTCTGCAGCGTGTCGTCGCGGTGGTGACCCAGCGCGATCTTGTTGCACCGCAGCTCCTCGGCCGTTCGGTACAGGATCCCGCGACGCATCCGCGAACACGGACCGCAGTACGTCTTGCCGTCGGGCACCAGGCGCACGACCTCCGAGTACGTGTCGCGCTCGACGATCCGAAACGGGGCACCGAAGGCCTGCAGCCACTGCCGCAGCGGCGCGCCGTCGTAGCCGGGCTGCTTTTGGTCCAGGTGCACCGCGGTCACGTCGAACGAGAACGGGGCCTTGTGCTTGGCGCGCCACAGAAGGTCCAGCAGCGTGTAGCTGTCCTTGCCCCCGGACACCGCGACCATCACGTGGTCGCCCTCGGCCAGCAGGCCGTACTCGGCGATCGTCTTGGTCATCTGCCGGGCGAGGCGCTTGGTGGCGGCGACCATCGTCAGCTCCCGATCACGGTCACCGTCACGCGACGTCGGTGCGGCGCGGTGCGGTGCTCCCACAGATAGATGCCTTGCCACGTGCCCAGGTCGCAGCGTCCGCCCGCGACCGGAAAGGTCATCGAGCAGGGCGTGAGCACCGAGCGCACGTGGGCCGGCATGTCGTCGGGACCCTCGTCCGTGTGCCGGAACAGCGGGTCACCGTCGGGCACCAGGCGCGAGGCGAACGCTTCCAGATCCCGCCGCACCGTGGGGTCGGCGTTCTCGCAGACGATGATCGACGCCGACGTGTGGTGAATGAACACCGTGGCCTGGCCGGCCGAGACCTCGGCCCGCCGCACGACCGCCTGCACCTCGTCGGTGATCTCGCGGGTGCTGCGGCCTCGGTTGTCGAAGGTCAGCACCTCGGCGTGGTGCCGAAGCGCGCTCACTTCTGGAATCGGGCTTTCCACTCGTCGTACGGCATGCCGTAGACGGTCTGCTTGGCGGCGTCGATGTCGAGCTCGTCGTCGCCGCGCTCCTGGGCAGCGGCGAGGTACCACTTGCTCAGACAGTTGCGGCAGAAGCCGGCGAGGTTCATCAGGTCGATGTTCTGCACGTCGGTGCGCTCCTGCAGGTGCGCCACCAAGTGCCGCCACGCCGCGGCCTCGACCTCGGTACGGGTCTTGTCGTCCATCGCAGTCCTCCGTCGTCTCGGGTGACCGATAGCTCCGGCTCGGCTAGACCGTCGGCGTGTGCGCGGCCGGGCCGGCGCCGAAGAACACGCCGCTGACGAGCGTCAGCGGCTCGCGCTTGATCGTGCGCCACGTGAAGTCGAGCAGCACGCGGTCGAAGTTGCCACGCGGGTACTTGCCGAAGGTCGTCTTGACCGTGTCCCTGTCCAGCCCGTAGCGCTTGAGCCCGCGCGAGTGCTCGATGATCACCGCGCGTCGGAAGCAGTCGGCGGTGGGCGACAGGTTCGGCACGGGCAGCAGCCGATGGTTGTACAGCAGGCACTCGGTGACGATCTGCGGGTCGTGCTCGGGCAGGTCGACGTTCTTGGTGATCCGCTCGAACAACGCACGGCTGCGCTGCAGGTAGTTGTGTCCCTGGTCGACCTCGGACACGAGGCCCAGGTCGTGGACCATGGCGATCAGGTAGGCGAGGTCGCGATCGAGCGACAGCCCCTCGGCTTCCATCAACATCGTCGCGAACGTGAACAGTCGCTTGCAGTGATGGCGGAAGCCGACCCCGTCGTACGGCGAGACCTGCTCGAACGTCGCGTCGGCGAGAGCGACGAGGGACGGCGCGGCGGTGGCCTCGGTGGGCGTTTCGACGGCGGGAAGATCCATGGCCTCCCCGATGGTGTACCCCGACCGGAGCCGCGCGACCAACCCACGGGCACGCCGCCGCGTGCGCTGCCTCGCACCCCGCGCGACGCCCGCCCCCGAAACCGGGCGACTACGCGAGCTTGCGGACGCCGATCTCGTCGAGCAGGAACTCGACCGTCGCCTTGTGCATGTCGATGCGATGGGCCTCTTCGAAGCCCATCCACGTCTCCACGCACACGCCCACGCAGCCGACCGCGTCGACGATGACCTCGGTGCTCGACGTGGCCACCGGAAAATACTGCGGAGCCCAGTGTTCCTGCGCGGTCGTGAATTTCGCGTTGAGCCGATCGACGACGGTGCCCACGATCGCCGGCATCGGATCTACCCCGTACACGATCGTCTGACCGAAGCTCGGGTTGACCTGTGGGTCGTAGCGCTTGTGGCTTTCGTGCAAGGTGGCCACGAGCGCGGGCTTTTCGTCGAGCATCAGGTCCATGAACCGTCGCGCGAGTCGGTACTCCCGCTCGGGTGCGTCGGCGTCGCCGGGAAAGCAGCGGTTGAGGTCGAGCCCGCCCGGAGCCTTGCGCTCTCGAGCGCGGTAGGCCGGCGGGTTCATCACCGGGCACACGATGAGTCGACCGTGAGTCGGTCGCAGCTCGTCCTCGAGCATCTCCGCGAGCGCGTGCACGCCGGCGATCTCGTCGCCGTGGATCCCCGCTTCGATGATCGCGGTCGGCCCGGGCTTGGCCGCATCGAACACGTGCAGCGGCAGGGTGGGGGACAAGAAGTGGACTCCGGCGGACAGCGGCATGGGCTACGGGCGCGAGTCGGGCTCGACGCGGCGGGCAAAGTACCACGCGCTGACGGCGAACGACGCGGTGCACACGATCGCGGTCACGTACGAAAAGCCGGTGAAGAACGAGACCCACGAAAGGTCCGCCTCCCCGAAGTTCTTGTACAGCAGCACCGCGATCTGCCCGGCGTAGCCGAAGGCGTCGGTCACGTAGATCATGAACACCGCGGTGCCCGCCGCGCCGGTGTACGCGATGAGCCGGTCGAACAGGACGCAGCCGTAGGGCACGTAGGCCAGATACAGCCCCACGCCCACGCTGGTCATCCATGCGATCGCGCCGATGGCCCCGGCCGCGAACGCCCAGGTGGCGAGGCCGACGAGCACGGTGCCGGCGGCCATCATCGCGTGCACCACGAAGAACGCCCGACGGTTGTCGGTGATCCGATACAGCAGCGCGAGCCCGGTCATCACGGCCAACGCCACGGGGATCTCGGTCAGGGTGAAGATGGCGGGCTCGTCGGCCCAGCCCAGCTCGGCCCAGATCTCGGCGGCGAAGTCGTCCCGAAACCCCCGATACGCGGTCAGCAGGGTGTACAGACCCGTGAGCGCCACGAGCCCGACGGCGAAGCGGCCGAAGAACGCCCGCCGCTGCGGTCCGTCCATCGGCCGGCGGACGGTGCGGGCGGCGATGTCCTCGGCGGTCGGCGGCGGCAGCCGCTGCAGCAGCCACACCGCGAGCAAGAACGGGCCGAGGAACACCAGGCCGGACACGAACGGCATCCACGCCTCCGAGAGGCCTCGGCCCAGCAGCCAGCTGCCCACCGACTTCACGCCACCGGACGCCACGATGTACGAGGTGCTCAGGCCGGCGCCGAGGATCTCGGAGGTGCGTCGACCCTCCAGGAACCCGAAGACGAGCCCCCAGACGGCGCCCAGTGGCAGTCCGTTGCAGAACATGGCGACGACCTTGCCGCCGGCCGGCAGCCATCCGAACGCCAACAGCGACAGCTCCGCGATCCCGATGAGGCCGACCAAGGCGATCGCGCGGCGCGAACCGGGCAGCTCGGAGACCCACTTGACGCCCAAGAACTTCGACAGCGCGTAGCCGAACACCTGACCGAGCAGCAGCGCGATCTTCAGATCGATGTCACCGACGGACTGCCCCTCGAACCGCGCGACCGTGTACGGCTTGCGAAAGCCGTACATACAGAAATAGGCGGTGAATGCCGCTGCGATGGCGTAGGCGGACTGCGCCCAGGAGGGGGCCGTCCGCAGCCACGCCGTCAGCCGCGGTCCCACGGGAGCACTTTGGGCCAACTGCGACCGCGTGCGCAAACCCTGTCTGCACGCGCGTCGGGGGCCGCGGCGCGGGCGATTGACCGGGTCCGGAGGCGGTGGTATCCGCCTGAAACTCGATACAGGACCCCCGATGAAGGCAAGCAATTTCGGACTCGTGGCGCTCGGTTTGTGGATGGCGATCGGCGGCTGCGCCGGTCGCAAGGCCGTGTGGAAGGAAGACCCCGGTCAGACCGCCGGCACCGCCGCCACGGGCACGGACGCCGCCAAGCTCGTCGCCGACGGCGACGCGCACTGGGACAAGCGCACCTCGGCCGACGAGATCAAGGCCGCGATCGCCTCGTGGGAAAAGGCCGCCGAAGCCGACCCCAAGAACGCCGACGTGCTGGTCAAGCTGACCCGCGCGCACTACTTCCTCGCCGACGGGTACCTGCGCAACGACGACAAGGCCTACCTCGAGATGATGGACAAGGGCGTCAAGTGGGGCGAAAAGGCCATGGTCGCCGCCTCGCCCGAGTTCGAGGCGAAGATGCGCGACGGCACCAAGTACCCCGAGGCGGTCAAGTCCGTCGGGGCTGCGGGCGTGCCGGCGATGTACTGGTACGCGAGCTCGCTGGGCAAGTGGGCCAAGAAGAAGGGCTTCGCGGTCCTGCTCGGCCAAAAGGACAACGTCAAGGCGACGATGGACCGCTGCCTGGAGCTCGACCCGAACTTCTACTACGGCGGTCCGCACCGCTACTTCGGGGCCTACTACGCGATCGCGCCGTCGTTCGCCGGCGGCGACCTCGAAAAGTCGAAGGTGCACTTCAAGAAGTCGCTGGAGATCGAGGCCAACTACATCGGCACCAAGGTGCTGTGGGCGGCCGAGCTCGCGGTCAAGCAGCAGGACGAAGAAACGTTCGACAAGCTGCTCGCCGAGGTCCTCGCGACCAAGGACGACGTCATTCCGGAGGTGACGCCGGAGACGATCGTCGAGAAGCAGAAGGCCCAAGAGCTGATCGATCAGAAGGACGATCTCTTTTAGGCCCACGCAGCCGCCGTGCTGCTCGGCAATGGCGGCAAGCCGCGGGTTCCCCCCGCACGCGGGGGGATTTTGGTCTTGGGGCGCTTCCGGTTGTTCGGGGCGCCCTTTGTCGTGAGGCGCTTCCGGTTGTTCGGGGCGCCCTTTTGACGTCTGAATGCAAGCCGGCGCACGTGATCGACGGGGGGCGAACGATAGCGACAGTGGCGCGTGTGGCGGCTCTCCTCGAAATGGGTCGCTGGCGATAGGTCAATGCAAAGGATTGGGTTGCGGATCGGGGGGTGGACGCGTTTGAATCGAGTGCCTTCGGAAGGGGCGTGAAGATCGCAGGGGCGACCTGCGTCCAAGCGCGCACCCCGAGCCGATTCGTTCCAACGACCCCGCTAGGAGCCTCATGACGACCTTCAACCGCGCCACTCGCCGCCGCTTCGTTCAGGGAACGACCGCGGCCGCCATCTCCCCGTTCTTCATCGGCCGCGCCAGGGCGGACGAGCCCGAGTTCGTCATGAACGTGGCCACCGTGGCTCCGCCGGGCACGCCGTGGGCGCAGCAGCTCAACAAGCTCAAGAAGGACATCAAGAAGAAGAGCGAGGGGCGGATCAAGGTCAAGACCTTCCTCGGCGGTGCGAAGGGAGCCGAGATCGAGAGTGTCGAGGACGTCAAGCGCGGCAGCATGCAGGTCTACGGCGGCAGCGCCGGCGCGCTGTCGTCGGCGGTGCCCGAGATCGGCGTCCTCGAGCTTCCGTACCTGTTCAAGGACATCGAGACCGCCGACAAGGTCCTCGACGACGTCATTCGCGAAGACCTCGACGCCCTCCTCGAAAAGCGCGGCTTCAAGCTGATGTTCTTCACGGAGAACGGCTACCGCTCGATCGGCTCCACGTTCCCGATCTCGAGCCCCGCCGACCTCAAGGGCAAGAAGATGCGCTCGCAGGAGTCGGACATCCACCTCGACACCTGGCGCGCCATGGGAGCGTCACCGGTGCCGATCGCGGTCACCGAGGTGAGCTCGGCGCTGCAGACCGGTGTCGTCGACGGCTTCGACAATACGCCGCTGTTCTCGTTCGCCGCGAGCTGGCACCAGGCCATCTCCCACTTCACGCTGACCAACCACATCTACCAGCCGGGCATCGTCGTCATCTCGAAGAAGTGGTACGACTCGCTGCCGGCGGACCTGCAGACCCTCGTGCTCGGCGACTACGAGTCGCTCTCCAAGAAGGGACGCCGCGGCGTCCGGGCCATCGCCCCGATGCTCGTGGAGAACTTCGTCAACGCGGGGATCGAGGTCAAGAAGCTGTCCTCGAGCGAGCGCAGCGCCTTCGCGGCGAAGGCCGGCGAGGTGCAGGACAAGTGGCGCAAGGGCGCGAGCGCGGAGGGCAAGGCGTTGCTCGACAAGATCAAGGCCGCCACCTGAAGCGCCCTTGGGGCACGCACGCATCGGCGCGTCGCGGGACTCCGCGGCGCGCCGTCGTCGTTTCGGCCCGCGGTCTCGAATCTGCGGGGATTCCATGCCCTCGCCCGGGGGCCTCCCAGAGCCCCAAAACAGCGTTGCACTGGGGTCATGCGTCCCCCTAGGCGGTCGTCGCGGGCCTGTTACGATTCCGACCGTCGGTGTCCGATCCTCTCAAGAAATTCGATCACCAGCTGTACCGCATCGAGCGGGCGATCGTGGTCACGTCGCTGGTGGTCATGGCCATCGTCGTGTTCCTCGACGTCGTGCATCGCACCTTCTCTGGCGAGGGCAGCAAGCTCGCGTCCGCGATGGCCAAGGTGCTCGGCATGCTCGGTTCTCCAATCGAGGAGGGCAGCGACAGCTACCAACAGCTCGTGTCCGCCGCGCCCTACATCTCGATCGTGGTCGGGCTGTTGCTGGGCTACTTCGGGGTGCGGTCGGCCAAGCGCAGCGAGCCGGTTGCCCCGGCACGCGCGGCCATCTACGCCGTCGGTGGTCTCGTCGTCGCCTACGGGCTCGTGCGGCTGCTGTTGGTGCTGCTGCCCAACGGCTTGATCTGGTCGCAACCGTTGGCGCTCGTGCTCACGCTGTGGGTCGGCTTCGTGGGGGCCTCGATGTGCACCTACGAGAACAAGCACCTCAAGGTCGAGGCGGTGCAGCGTTTCTTGCCCGCCAAGTACAAGCCCGCGGTCGCCTTCTTGTCCGGCGCCGCCACGGCGGCGGTGTGCTTCGCGTTGATGTGGGTGTCGATCCGGTACGTTCGGTTCAACTACGACGAGTACGTGGCGACCGAGGGCCGCGGCGGGCTTTTCCTGGGGATGGATGTGCCCAAATACCTCGGGTTCGTCGCGCTGCCGGTGTCCTTTGCGATCATGACCGCCCGCTTCATGGGGCAGGCGATTGCGGCCCTGCGTGGCGAGATTCCCGAGGACGACCCGACGGGTGGCCTGCTCGAGGCTCGCAAGGCGGCGGACGACGACGAGCTCATGCCCTCCGAGATTCAGACGGAGGCGATTCCCACCGACCGCGGCGGACTCAAGCCCAGCGACATCGATACGGTCAGCTCCCGCAGCGACCGGGTGCGCGCCGCGGGCAAGCTGCCCCCGAGCGAGGTCAACACGCAGCCTCACGAGATTCCCCGCGATGCGGACCGAGATGCCGCGGCGGCGGCCGGTGTGCTCGGCGGTGACGACGAACGAGAGCCCGACGACGACGCGGACGACGACGACGGCGACGCGGACGACGACAAGGCCAAGGACGACAAGGCCAAGGAGGAGGACGACCGATGAGCCCTCGTCACCTGCAAAAGCTGGTCGCCTCCAAGCCACTGTCCCGCCTGCTGTGGGTGGGCGTGCTGCTGTGCGCGATCCTGTATGCGGCCAAGGGCTACGCGGCTCCGGTCGACGCCGACCTCGCCGACGAGCTGGCCGGTGACCCCGAGGGCGCCGGGGCCGGCGGTGGCGTGCTGCTGCTGGCGGCCCTCGCGGCCATGATCGTGCTCGGCTCGCCGCTGTTCGTGATCATCGGCGTGCTCGCAGCCATGTGCTTCATGATCTTCGGCGACGGCTACGAAGCCAAGGCGTGCACCACCCTCGACCCTCAGGTGATCTGCGGATTCGACGTCTTCCCCGTGAAGATGGCGAACCTGACGACGAAGAACGTCCTGCTCGCGATCCCGTTCTTCGTCGTGTCCGGGGCGATCATGTCGGCCGGCGACATCGCCAACCGCCTCGTCGCGTTCGCGCGGGCGCTCGTGGGCTTTTTGCCCGGCGGACTGGCCATCGCCACCGTCGGCGGCTGCATCTTCTTCGCGGCGATCAGCGGGTCGAGCCCCGTCACGGTCATCGCGATCGGCTCGATGATGTATCCGGCGCTCACCAAGGCCGGCTACGACTCGCGCTTCTCCACGGGTCTGGTCACCACGGCCGGCTCGCTCGGAATCCTGATCCCGCCGTCGATCCCGATGCTGGTGTTCGCCATCGTCGCAGGGGGGCGCACCCCGCTCGACGTGGGCGAGCTGTTCATGGCCGGCGTGCTGCCGGGGCTCATGATCGGCGCTCTGCTCGCCGGCTACAGCGTCTACATCGCCAAGAAGTCCGGTCGGACCGAGCGTGCGAAGTTCTCGCTCAAGGAAGTGGGCGTGAAGTTCCGCGAGGGGTTCTGGGCGATCATGCTGCCGGTCCTCATCCTCGGCGGCATCTACTCGGGCCTGTTCACCCCGACCGAGGCGGCCGCCGTTTCGGTGGTCTACGCGCTGGTCGTCGAGCTGGGGATCCACCGCGAGATCACGATCCACCACCTGCCGAAGATCCTGTCGGAATCGGCGGTGATGATGGGCACCCTGCTCATCATCATGGCGCTCGCCTTCGGCCTCAACGACTTCCTCGTGGAGGAGAAGGTCCCCGATCAGGCCGTGGCGTGGATCCGCTCGATGGACCTGTCGCCGCTGTCGTTCCTGCTCATCATCAACCTCTTCTTGTTGGTGGTGGGCGCGTTCATGGACTCGATCTCGGCGATCATGATCATCGCGCCGCTGCTCAAGCCGGTCTCCGACCAGCTGGGCATCGATCCGGTCCACCTCGGCGTCATCTTCATCGTCAACCTCGAGATCGGCTACCTGACCCCGCCGATCGGCATCAACCTGTTCGTCGCTTCGACCGTCTTCGAAAAACCGATCGGCGAGGTGATCAAGTCGGTGGTGCCGTTCATCTTGTTGATGTTCGTGGGCCTGGGGCTGGTGACCTACGTGCCGTCGATCTCGATGGGGCCGGTCAACGTGTTCCTGCGCGACAAGCCGTTCTACCAGCCGCTGCCCGAGGACCCACGGGAGGCCGCGGCCAGACGCGCCGCCGACCCGAACGCGCCGAAGGTCGCCAAGGCAGGGGAGGTGGGCAAGTCCGGACGCAAGGTGCGGTCGATGCAGGAGATGACCGAGATCTCCGGGCAGATGCTGTCGCTGTGCGACGCCGTGGAAGAGGTCGTCGACGACGAGGACATCGCCCCAGCCGACCGCATCAAGGAGCTCAAGACGCTGCTCGAGGAGGAGGTCACGCACGAGGACGTGCTGGCGCTCGTGGGCCTCATCGAGACGAAGACGGGCAGGACGGGCTACGAGGAAGTGCTCGCGGCCAGTCGGGAGCTCGCGGCGAACGAGACCTGGACGTGCGACGGGCCGTATCTCGAGACCCTGCTGGGCGCCGCCGGGGCAGCGGCCGGGGGTGACGACAAGGACAAGGACGACGCCGACGAGGACGCGGACGCCGACGAGGACGCCGACGCGGACGCCGACGCGGACGCCGACGCCGATGAGGACGCGGACGCCGACGACATGCCCGCCCCCGCGGGCGATGCGAAGGAGGACGCGAAGGCGCCTCCCGCCGAGCCGGCGCCGCGCAAGATCCCGGCGGCCGGCGACGACACGGGCTGATCCGAACCTGGGTGGGGCTCGTACCTGTGGGTGCCCGGCGACAGCGGGCACCGCGCCATGGACGACCTCGCCTCCGCCCTTCGCACCCGCCCGGTCCCCGGCGACGACGATCCGACGGCGCCCGGCACCGGGGCGCTGGGACGGACGCAGCCGGCCCGCGGACCGCGGCTGCGGGTGGGGGACCAAGTGGGCCGCTACCGCGTGCTCGAGCCGCTCGGTGCCGGCGGCATGGGGACGGTCTTCCGTGCCCGCGACCCCGAGCTCGGCCGCGACGTCGCGCTCAAGGTGCTGCATGTCGGCGACGGCGACGACCGCTCGCTGCTGACCGAGGCGCGGGCGCTCGCGGCGTTGTCCGATCCGAACGTCGTCGGCGTGTTCGGGGTGGTGCGCACCGCGTCGCGACAGTGGGCGTTGGCGATGGAGTTGGTCGAGGGACCCTCGCTGCAGCAGTGGCTGGTCGGCGGGTTGCGCCCGCGCGAGGAGGTCTTGCGCGTGTTCATCGATGCCGGCCGTGCGCTGGCGGCCGCCCATGCCGCGGGGTTCGTCCACTGCGACTTCAAGCCCGCCAACGTTCTGCTCGGCACCGACGGGCGGGCCCGGGTCACCGACTTCGGCCTCGCGACGACGATCGGCGCGACGGCGTCGGGTCCGGCGGGGAGCGTCGATGGTCTCGAGGCGACGGTGGTGGTGGGTCGTCTCGCCGGCACCCCGGCGTACATGGCCCCCGAGCAGCACCTCGGGGGTACGGTCGACGCGCGCACCGATCAGTTCGCGTTCTGCGTCGCGCTCTTCGAAGCGCTGACGGGCGTGCGACCGTTCCGCGGGCGCTCCCTACCGGAGCTCGCCCGCGCGAAGCTGGCCTACGAGGTGCCGGTCGAGCTCGACCGCTTGCCGCGACGGCTGCGTAACGTCCTGCTTCGCGGCCTGTCGCCGGCGCCCGAGGATCGACATGGATCCATGGACGAGCTCCTCGAGGCCCTCGAGTCGGCGCGCCGCCCGACGGTCGGTGTGCGGGCGTGGGGAGCGGTCGCCGGCCTGACCGAGGGACTGCTCATGTCGGCGCGACCGCGACGGCGGCGCGCCTCGCTCGCTCCGCGGCGCGGGCTTCCCAGAGCAGCAAGCCCACGCCCAACAGCAGCAGCACATCCGCCACGTTGAAGGTCGGCCAGCTGCCGCTGCTCCAGGGGTAGTTGATGCGGATGAAGTCCACGACGCCGTAGCGGCCGAGCTCGTCGGCCCGCACGAAGCGATCGTGCAGGTTGCCGAGCGCACCCGCCCCGACCAGTCCGACCGCGAGGAATCCCCGTCGCCGCGCCGTGTCCATGGTCGCCGCGACCCACACCACGTACGCGAGGGCGAGGACCGTCATGACGATGAAGAACACGCGCGCCCAGCTGACGCCGGCGAGCATGCCGAAGGCCGAGCCGGTGTTGAACGAGAAGTCGAACTGCAGGGTCGTGCCCAGCACGTCCATCGGCTTTCGGACGCCGCGCAACGTGTTCCACGCCCACGCCTTGGACCACAGATCGGCGACCAGACCCACCACCCCGATCCCGGCCGCCAGCGCCAGGCGCTGCGTTCGCGAGGGCGCGCTCACTCGGTCTCGTCGGTCTCGCGGTCGATCGTGATCCAGGTGCCGCCCAGCAGGCGCTCGTGCGGGAGGTAGCTGCGCTTGTACGCCATCGAGTTGCACTCGGAGATGTACAGGCCCAGGTACAGGTAGCGAAGGTCCCAGCGCTTGCACAGCTCGATCTGCTTGAGGATCGAGTAGACGCCCGGCGACAGCTCTTCGAAGTCGGGATCGAAGTAGCAGTAGACGGCCGACAACGCCCGCGCGCTGCGGTCGACCACCGCGACGCCCACGAGGCGGTCGTCGATGCGGTAGCGCAGCTCGAAGCTCTCGCAGCACGACTCGCCGAGAAACGAGGTGTACGCGTCGAGATCGATCCGGCGCTCGCCCGAGGTCAGGTTGCGCAGGCGCTTGTGCCGGTTGTAGAGCGCGACCTTCTCGGGGGTCGGCTCCAGGGGGCCGATCTCCGTGCGGATGCGGCCTTCGCCGCGGCGGAAGACTCGCCGTTGCGTGCGGCCGGGACGAAACTGGGTGACGTCGATCCGGATCGGCTCGCAGGCGTGGCAGCCCTCGCACGCGGTGCGGTACAGCAGCAATCCCTGGCGACGATCGCCGGCCGCGAGGCGGGCCTCGAGCTCGCGCGGACGCAGCCGGCGAACCGGCAGGCGTAGCGGCAGGCGAGCCGTCTTCTCCTCGAGGTAGGGGCACGGCGACGGTGCGTCGTGCACGACCAATTCAGGCGGGGCAGCCGCGATGACGCGTCGCGAGGGCGGGGCCGACATCCGCCATTAGCATGCCTCAAACTCGGAGGCGGGGCCAAAGTGCACAGTTGCGCATCCCTGCACGGGCGCGTCAGTAGACGAACGGGATCATCCGGAACTTCGCGCGCGCGGTGTACTCGTCCCACAGCGCGCCGTACTTGTCCCGGCATCGCTTCTCGTCGCGCCACGCGCGGTGCGGCAGCAGGACGCAAAGCCACAGCGGCAGCAGGTACGGCACGAAGGACTGAAAGCCGGTGCACAGTGCAAAGGAGAAGTAGACCATGATCTCGCCGGTGTAGTTGATCTTGCGACCGATGCCCCACCAGCCCGAGACGAGCAGGCGGCCGCCGACCGTCTCCGGGTCCCGGCCCCAGATCTTCGCCGAGCGGTCGCGCTTGAACTGATCCTTTTGGGCGTTGGCGCCCCGGAAGATCCACAGCCCCAGCGCGTGCAGTCCGCACAGCGGCACGAGCGCCATCATGGACATCGGCTCGGTCGTCGACAGCAGCCACCACCCCCCGATGCAGTAGAAGAAGGTGACCAGGGTCAGGTCGCCCCACACGAGCATGAAGCCGAACTTCTCGGCGATGACGTCCCACATCGACAGGACGCCGGTCTCGTACCAGTAGTGGCTGGTCATGTAGAGCCACCAAAACGACAGGTAGGCGACCGTCTGCGGCAGCAGCGTGCCGAGTGTCTCGTACTGCACGAACGCGAACGCGGCGTTGAGCACCGACAGCCCGATGAGCGAGGGCTGGTACGCCCACACCTTGAGGTCGACCCCGCGCCAGGTCGGGTTGAGCTCGATGCCCATCCACAGGTCGCGGACCAGTCCGAACAGTCCCGGCTTGGGGATGCACCCCTTGGCGCGCCCGCGCACGTACAGCACCACGGTCCACAGCCCGGACCAGACGTTGACGACGAGGAAGTACGACCAGAAGTTGTCGATCAGCGGCGACAACGAGAGGTCGGCGAGCAGCACGCCGGCGACGACGAACATGTGGGTCGCGACCCACAGCGCCATCCCGTTGACCTTGTAGCTCTTGCGCTGACCGTCGGGCTGGGGAAACCCCGGCACGATCTTGCCGGGCAGGACGAGGGCCAAGAAGAGCAGTCCGAAAAAGAACGCCCCGTAGACCACGGTCGCGGTCGTGAGGCTCGCGAGGGTGACGGGTTGGGTCGGCGGCACGGGCGGATTATTGGTGAAGGTGCGCGGCGTCGCGCCCAACGGGGACATGAAAAGGCTCACGCGCGGGTGCGCTGCGGCACGTACGGGCCCGTCGGCCGCAAACGTCGCGCGCTCGACGTTGGACAAGGCCGAAAACGGCGGGGTAGCGTGCGCCGTCGCGGTCGCGTTTCGCGCCCGCACTCGACCTCGCCTCGCCATTGGGGGACCTCGCGATGACCACCGCCACCGCCGCCACTTCGTCCACCGCCGCCTCGTCGCCGCGCAGCCTGCCGACCCCGCCCATCCTGCCCGGCGGCCTGCCGTTGCTCGGTCATGCGCTCGAGCTGCGCAAGCGTCCCGTGGATCTGCTGCAGCGTGGTCGCGATCTGCTCGGCGACATCTTCGGCCTCAAGCTGCCGGGCTCGCCCCACAGCATCGTGATGACCGGGCCCAAGGCGCAGCAGAAGTTCTTCCGGCTCTCCGACGATCAGGTCTCGATGCGCGAGGTCTACAAGCTCATGACGCCGATCTTCGGCAAGGGCATCGCCTACGACGCCGAGCCCGAGATCATGAAGGAGCAGCTCGCGTTCTTCCACGACGCGCTGCGCGAGGCTCGGCTGCGCACGTACGCCCAGGGGTTCGTGGAGGAGGCCGAGTCCTACTTCTCCAACTGGGGCGACGAGGGCGTGATCGACCTGTACAAGACCGGCAACGAGCTGACGATCTACACGTCGAGCCGGTCGCTGTTGGGCAAGAACTTCCGTGACCGCCTCTCCGACGAGTTCGCCAAGCTGTACTACGAGATGGAAGGCGGGCTGAACGTGCTGGCGTTCTTCGCCCCGCACCTGCCGATTCCCTCGTTCCGCAAGCGCGACAAGGCGCGCGCGCGACTCGGCGAGCTCATCTCCGAGATCGTGGCCGAGCGCCGTCGCAACGGCGAGGGCGACGAGGACTTCCTGCAGACGCTCATGGACGCCAAGTACAAGGACGGCCGGGCGCTCACCGACGAGGAGATGACGGGGCTGCTGCTGGCGATCATGTTCGCGGGCCACCACACCTCGGGCGTGACGTTCGCGTGGACCGGCATCCTGCTCAACCAGAACCCGCACTGGATCGAGCGGCTGCGCGCCGAGCAGGACCGTCTGCTCGGGGACCGCACCGACCTGACGCTCGAGGACCTGCGCGGGATGACCGAGCTCGAGTGGACGGTCAAGGAAGTACTGCGCATGTACCCGCCCATCATCCTGATGATGCGCAAGGTGACCAAGGCGTTCGACTTTTCCGGCTACCACTTCCCCGAGGAGACGATGGTCATCTCTTCGCCCGCGGTCGGGCATCGGATCTCCAGCGTGTTCCATCACCCCAACCGCTTCGAGCCCGACCGCTTCGGTCCCGAGCGCGAAGAGGACCGCAAGCAGGCCGGGTCGTGGATCTCCTTCGGCGGTGGTCGGCACCGCTGCATGGGCATCGTGTTCGCGCAGCTGCAGCTGCGGGCGATCTGGTCGCACCTGCTGCGCAACTTCGACTTCGAGCTGCTCGAGCCCAAGTACGAGCCCGACTACGACCGGCTGCTCGTCGGGCCGCGGGCGCCTTGCCGTGCGCGATACCGCCGGCGCAAGACCAAGACCTCGGTCCAGGTCCCCGGTTGAGGCGAAGCCTCGGCGAAGGTTGAGCAAGGCTTGAGCGAGATCGGTCGCGGGTTGGACAGCGTAGACGTGCTGCACGAGGGAGTCTTCCGCCTCCCGCTGCGCACGCCCACGCTGCCGCCGGCGACGGCGACCAACACCCTGGTCGTCGGGGGCTCGCGCCTGGTCGTCATCGAGCCGGCCACCCCGCACGCCGACCAGCGCGCGCGATTGACCGCGCTGCTCGACGAGCTCGCGGCGCAGGGCCGCACGCTCGCGGCCATCGCCGTGACGCACCATCACCTCGACCACATCGGGTTCGTGCAGGAGCTTCGGCAGGCATACTCGGTGCCGGTCTACGCCCACGCCGAGACGGCGGCGCGCGTGCCCTTCGACGTCGACCACACACTCGCCGACGGCGACGTGCTGCCCCTGTCGGAGGGCTACGGGCTGCGGGCCGTCTTCACCCCGGGCCATGCACCGGGCCACCACGTCTACGTCGAGACCAAGACGTCGATCGCCCATGGCGGGGACCTGGTCGCAGGGGAAGGGACGATTCTCGTCGACCCCGAGGACGACGGCGACATGGGTCAGTACCTGCGCTCGCTCGCGCGGTTGCGGGACCTCGGGGTGCCGCGGCTGGTGCCCGCGCACGGTCCGGTGATCGACGACGTGCCCGCGCTCGCGCAGCACTACATCGACCATCGCCTGGCCCGCGAGGCCAAGGTTTTCGCCGGCGTCGGGACGCAGCCGACCGCGTTCGACGACGTGCTCGCGATCGCCTACGACGACACGCCGAAGATGATCTGGCCGCTCGCGGCCCGCTCGCTCGAGGCGCACCTGCGCAAGCTCGTCGACGACGGTCGCATCGCCCGCGACGGGACGATGGCCTGGCGCACGAACGCGCCATAGACCGGCCGGCCGGCCGTCCGCGCGAAATCGACGGGGCGGTGGCGGAAAGCCGGTGCCGGCGACAAGGCCCGGCATGGACGATTCTCCCGGCCGCGTGTCCACCCCCGCTCCCGCCTCCCTCGCTCGCGTGCTGCCGGACCTGCTGCACGCCACGCCACAGGTCGTCCTCGACCAGGGCCGGGTGCGCAAGCTGGCGTGCCTGGCGTTCGCGACCGGCGACGCCGAGCAGAGCCTCGAACGCGTGATGAACGACGCGCGCCCGTGCGAGTCGTCGTGGGGCGGGTCTTCGTTTCGGCAGGGCCTGTACATGGAGCAGCTGCTGACGCGCTGCATGCCGGTGCGGGTGGAGGGACTGCAGCCCAAGGTCAACTACGGCTACCTGCTGCGGCAGCTCGAAAATCCGCCGCGCGACGACGCGAGCCTGCAGCTGCGGCGACGGATCATGGCCGAGCTCGTCGACGATCCCGAGTGTCGCGCCGCGTTCGAGCTCACCTACGCGCAGCTGCACCGGATCCGCACGGAGCTGCAGGCGATGGACAACGTCGGCTACTACGACTCGCGCGTGCGGCGACTGTTCGCGCTGGGGCTGCTGCGCGATCTGTTCGTGGCGTTGTGCGATCGCTTCGCCGAGGCCCGCAGCGGCCTGGCGCGGATCTCCGCGTTCGCGCGTCACGTGGTCGGCACACCGGCCTACGCCGCGCTGCACGACCTGCTGCAGTACGAAGACGGGCTGTCGCACGTGCAGTTTCAGATGCGCATCGGCGCCGACGGAACCCTGCGGCGCTTCGAGGTCGTGCAGATCCGCGAGAACACGAACAACCCGTACTACCAAAACCCGATGCGTCGGATCTGGTCCAAGGTCGCGCTGTGGTGGCGCGGCTACCGGGTGGGCGAGTCGGGGCTGTTGGACGCGTGGCTCGAGGACGTGTTCGCCCAGATCTCGGCGTACGTGCCCGCGCTCCTTCGACTGATGGGCGAGCAGGAGTTCTATCTCGCCGGCCTGGGGTTTCGTGACGAGTGCGACGCGCGAGGGCTGGCCACGTGCTTTCCCCAGATGCTGCCGGCATCGGACACCGGTGAGGGCGCCCGAATCGACGGGTTGTTCAACCCATTGCTGTTCACCGCGGGCGTCGTCCCGGTGCCGTGCGGCATCGAGGGCGCGGCACTGGCCAGCAAGACGATCCTGACCGGGCCCAACTCGGGGGGAAAGACGCGCCTGCTGCAGGCGATGGGGATCGCCCAGGTGCTCGCCGAGGCCGGACTGTACGCGCCGATGCGGGCGGGGCGGATGCCGCGGGCCAACGGCCTGTTCGTCTCGCTGATCGAAGAAGGTCGCGTCGATCAGTCCGAGGGGCGGCTGGGCATGGAGCTGCTGCGGATCCGGACCCTGTTCGAGCGCGCGCAGGTCGGCGCGCTCGTCATCCTCGACGAGCTGTGCTCGGGCACCAACCCCAGCGAGGGTGAGCAGATCTTCGAGCTGGTGCTGTCGCTGCTCGAAGAGCTCGACGCCCGCGCGCTCGTGGCCACGCACTTCCTCGACTTCGCGCGTGGGCTGCAGACCGCCTCGTCGGCGACCGACTTCCCGCTGCACCTGGCGTTCCTGCAGGTCGACGCGCGCGCCGACGGCCGGCCCACGTACCAGTTCCGGCCCGGGGTCGCGCGAACGTCGATGGCCCAGGAGACGGCGCGCCGGCTCGGCGTGACCGACTCGGTACTGCGCTCGCTCGTGGAGCACCAGCGCCGCGCCGCCGGAGGCCACCTGCGGCTGATGCAGCGCAAGCCGGCCGCCTGATCGGTCACGGTCGCGGCACGGGGTCGATCCAGGCGAGCCGGATCCGCTGCTGGCCCGGCTCGCCCGCCGGCCACGCCACGACCACGCGGGCATCGGGGCCCATCGCCACCGCCGGTGCACCCGCCGAGCCCTGGCTCGTCTCCGACAGCACCGTCTCCGACAACCACGCATCGTTGTCGGGATGCCGTTGTCGCGCCACGACCCGCCACGCGTCCCCCACGAGCTCGCGGTAGACGACGACCACCTCGCCGTACGCCCCGATCGCGATGGCGGGGTCGACGGCGGGGCGGTCGAGGTTCGACAGGGCGATCGGCTCTGGCCAGGCCTCGCGATCGTCGTCGAGCCCGACCGACCATGCGCGCACGACCGCCGGCTCGGCTTCTTCGTGCCACACCAGGTGCAGCTGGCCGACGTTCGACAGCGCCGGCTGCACGCATCGCGCCACGGCCACGGGGTCGCCGACCATGTCGGCCAGATCGGTCGGGAGCGTCCACGCCCCGAAGCCGTCGCGGGTCGCGACGTACACGCCGTTGCCGCCCGCGAGCGTGGGCTGCGTCCACGCGACCGCCCCGAGCCCGCGGTCGTTGACGACCGGGATCGGGTTGGCGATCGGGTGCGAGGTCACCTCGGTGCCGCGCGGTGACAGCCGCTCCGCGGCGCCGGGGACCGACCACTCGCCCTCGAGGCCGAAGCGCTCGCTGACGTAGACCGACAGCTCGCCGTCGCGGGCCTGGTACCACGCGATCAGACCGTCGCCGTTGCGGGAGACGGCGATCCGCGGTGCGTTGGAGAAGTTGACCGGCTCGCTGACGAACGTGACCGGATCGGTCTGCGCCAGCCAGGTGCGCGTGACCGCGACCTGGAAGTTGGCGCCCGTCCACTGGTTCCACAGCACGATCGACTCGTCCTCGGGGCCGAATGCGACGCGAGGCTCGTAGGCGTTGCCGTCGTGCGACCACACGTCGTCGGCGTCGGGCAGGTCCCAGCCGCCCTCGGCCCCGCGTCGGGCGACGTAGATCCGCCCGAGGTCGCCGTCCTGCTGCCGGAACGCGACCATCGCCCGACCGGTCTCGTCGGAGGCGACGTCCGGTTGCAGACCCGTCCCCGGCAGACCCGTCGATGCGCTGAAGGTCGACAGCGCGCCGGCACTGGTCTCCTCGCCGATCTCCACGCGTCCGTCCGTCGTGCTCCACGCCACGATCGCCCGACCGCCGTCGTCGACCGTCACGCGCGGGGTTCCGGCGCCGGCGCCCGACTGCGGCGTGTCACCGACGTTCCACGGTCGTCGCAGACACCGGTCCTCTTCCCAGCTCGCCCACGCCGGACAGCACCCGCCATCGGGCTGCAGCCGCACCGCGGGACAGGGGGGCTCGAGCTCCGCGAACGTCTGGAACCCGTACGCCTCGCACCCCAGCAGCAGGCTCGACGCCAGCAGCGTGGTCGCGTGACGGTTCATCGGGCGACGAGCCTCGGCGCGCGGCGGAGGGTCGTCAAGATCACGGGCAACGGGGCACGATCGGCCTCGGAGAGGGCGGCGTACGCATCGGCGGAGGCCTGCGCCTCGCCACCGTGCAGCAAGATCGCGTCCTCCAGCGTCGGGGCGCGGCCGTCGTGCAGGTACGGCCCGGTCACGGCCACACCCCACAGCGGCGGCGTCAAGAACACCGAGCCTGCCACCGCACCCTCGGCGCGCACCTCGGCCAGACCCGGACCCATGTCGTGTCGGCGAAGGTCGCTGTACAGGCGCACCACGAGGGCCTCGTCGGAGATCGACTCGGCGATCCTCGGCATCGCGCCTTCGTCGGCGAGGAACGTACGTCGCGTCGGGCCGCTTTGACGCGAGGGGAGTCGATACTCGGCCGAGGTCAGGCGCAGCGACGGCACGTGGCAGCCCGCGCAGCCCAGGTCCTCGAAATCGGCGCGTCCTCGTGCCCACGCCGTCTGCACGGTGGAGTGGGCGGGCGCGTCTTCGACGGGCACGTCGAGCATCGCGACGAAGAAGGTGAGGGCGGTCAGCTGTCCCTCGGTGACCTCGTCGGCCACGCCGTCGCCGTCGGGGTCGTCGCCGCCGAAATCCCCGACGCGCCCGGTGGCCCCGTTGGCGGCCAGCCAGCTCGTCTGCATGCCGTGGTGGATGGCCAGCTCGTCCTCGATCACGTCGCGCAGCGAGGCCCAGCGCCCCTTCCGACCGAACGGGCGGATCGTCAGGTCGCCGTCGATGCCGACCACCTCCGAGGTGTCGACCCGTCCCTTCTCGTCGACCGAGAGGTGTCCGAAGGCGATGCCTTGGACATTGAGCGGGATCCGGATCCCGTAGCCTTCGTCGCGCACGAACGCGATCGCCTCGTCGCGGCGTCGCTGCAGATCGCCCGACAGCTGGCGCGCCACCAACTCCACGATGCCCGCGCCGGCCAGCGACGGCGGGTTGCGGACCGTGGCCGAGGAGGCGCGCACGCCGTCACCGCGCAGCAACGCATTGTCGATCGCCGCGCCGGCGCCCGCGAGCCCGCCACGGTGGTGGCAGTCCACGCACGCGCGTGCGTCGGGTCCCCCGCGCAGGCCCGTGTGCACCACGTCGAACGCGGGCAGGTCCGCGCTGCCGTAGCCGATCGCCGGGGTGAAGCCGAGCTCGAAGATCTGTCCGCCGATGCCGAACAGCTCTTCGTTGTCGAACAGGCCCGCCTCGAGCTCGTCCTGCGTCGGCCGCGACGCGCGCCACAGGTGGCCGGCGTCGGTCGCGTCGAGGAACCGATGCTCGCGACGCCATGCGTCCTGCTCGAGGGCGAGCCGGGCTTGATCGTGGGTCGACTCGGGCTTGTCGGTGCCGTGGATGCCCAACGACCGCGCCTCGCCGCGCTGCACGTCGTCGTCGCCGTCGCCGATCGGCGTCAGGCAGCCGGCGCCGAGCATCGCGGCGATCGCCCACGCGCGCCTCATCCCTGCACCCGCACTTTCGGCTCGCGCGACAGCGACAGCAAGAACACGTGCAGGTCGGCTCGCTCGGCGTCCGACAGCAACGACCACGCCTCGACGGCCGCCTCGGCCTCGCCGCCATGGGCCTCGATCGCCTCGGGGATCGTCGCCGCCCGGCCGTCGTGCATGTAGGGCGCGGTCTCGGCCAGACCCCACAGCGGGCGGGTCAGAAACACGGTGGGCCCGAGACCGCGGATCGGCACCGCCTCGGCGAAGTCCGGGCCCATGTCGTGCCGCTTGAGGTCGGAGAACAGCGCGACGCGGGGCCGCGCCTTGGGAAACTCGCCGTCCTGCAGCAGGCTCACGCGCACCGCGGGACCGTCGGTCGTGTCCGGGAGCTCGTCCCAGAACGGCGACAGCAGCACGAGCTCGCGACGGTGACAGTCGTTGCAGCCCACCGACTCGAACAGCGCCGAGCCGTTCGCCCACCGGTCGCGCAGCGGCGGGTCGTGGGGCGGGACGATGACGGGCGACTCGAGCATCGACAGATACACGGCCGTCGCCGTCAGCGAGCCCTCCTCGAGCTCGCGCGCGACCCCGTCGGCGTCCGGGTCGTACCAGTCCGGGCCGCTGCCGAGCTCCGCCGGATTGGGCTGGGCCTCGTGCCCGATCGTGAGCACGTGCGACTGGATGCCGAAGTGCACTCTCGCCGCGTCCTCGATGATCCGTCGCAGCGTCGCGAACTCGCCACGCCAGCCGAACGGGCGCACGACGAGATCGGCGTCGACACCGACGACGGCGTCGGTGGTGATCATGCCGTTGGGTGCGACCGTGACCTCGCCGAACTCCACGCCCTTGCTGACCAACGCGACGGTGACGGGGGCGCCGCTGTCGGCGGCCTGCACGGCGGCCGCGTCGCGCTGCGCCTGCAGGTCCTGCGTCATCTCGCGGGCGAGTGCCTGCACGAAGCCGAGCCCGAGGGTGTGCGGTGCATTGCGCACGAGCGAGCTGGTGGGGCGATCGCCGTCGCCGCGAAAGTATGCGTTCTGGGTCGTGGCGCCCGCGCCATCGGGACCACCGACGGAGTGGCAATCGGCGCACGCGAACGTGTCGGGTCCACCGAGGCCGGCGTTGTGGACCCTCGACAGCCGCGCGCTCGGGCTGGAGCCGAACCCGTCGGCGGCACGAAACGCGTGACCGAAGACCGCATCCCCGACCCGAAACAGGTCGTCGAGGTCCCACATGCCGGCGTCGATGTCCTCCTGGAACAATCGCGTCTCTTCGCTCTGCTCACCCTTCTCGAGGGCCTCGAGGTACTCCTCGGCCTTTTCGAGCTCGAACAGATCGAACGCGTCGTGCAGCTGCTCGTCGACCTCGGCGGTCGTCGGCGCATCGCCGTCGGGCCACGGAATCGTCGTGCCTTCCGTGGCGGCCACGAGCGTCAGCGTGCCGACGATCGCGGCGTACCGGGTCCACCCGGGGCGAAGTCGCGTCGTCCTCAGTTCCCGCTGTTGCACGTATTGCAACAGAGGATAGCCCGATTGACGCCGCCACACTCGAGCTGGCCCACCTGAACGTGTGGATTCGGGTCGCCGGCGGCCGGGTCGTACGTCGTGTCGTTGTCGATGTTGTACGTGACGGCGCCGGCCGCCCCGAACTCCACGAACTCGCCGTCGGAGATGTGATTGGTGCCGTAGGTCCAATCCACGCAGCGGCCGCCGGGCTGCGCCGCCACGCCGTTGGCTGGGGTCATGCGGTGCAGCCACGCGGTCTGGCCGGCCATCATCCCGGCGAACTCGCCGGCCGCCTCCGCGTCGAGCACCTGCTGGTATTCGCAGACGTCGTCGGCCCCCATCGCCTGGCACAGGTCCGTGCCGGCGCCGTAGCCGGTCAGCATGCCGCTGGTCCACACCGACGGCATGTTCGGGACCATGCCCACGTAGATCGGCATGCCCGCGCAGCCGCTCGCGCCGCCGGTGCTCTCGTCACCGCCGGTGGAATCGTCACCGACGCCGCAGTCCTCGGGGCAGGTCGGCTCGTTGCCCGTGCATTCGCCGGGCTCGGGCAATCCGTTGCCGCACTCGGCCGTGCCGTCGTCGCCGGCCGTCTCGGCGGTCTCGCCCGCGGTCCCGGAGTCTTCATCGCCGCCCGTGCCCGCGTCGCCGCACTGGCAAAAGTCGAAACCCGAGCCGTCGAGCAGACAGGCCTGCACGCCCACCTCGTTGTTCGGACACGCGCACGCGACTTGCTGGCCCGGGGTGCACAATTGGTCGTCGCCGTCCGCGTCGCCGCCTCCGCACGCGAGCAGCGGAGACAGCACTCCGATCCCGAAGCCCAAAGCCGTGATGACCAACGTCCTCGTACGTGAAAGCGTCTTCATGAACCCCGTGCGATGGACACCACCGGCGCGGGCATCTTCCGGCGACGAGGTAAGAAAATGTGGTTTTGTGGTCTGGCTTACCCGCGGCGAGGCGCCTCTACGGCCAATCGGCGCCGTCGGGCGCACCGGCGGCGATCCAGTCGGCGAGCGTCTCGTAGTCCACGGTCGGCAGCGCGCCGAAGTCGACGAGGCCGCAGTGGTAGGTCGGCGGCATGTTCAGCTGCGTGATCGATCGTCGTTCGATCTCGCGCCACGTCGGCTGGCCGCGAAACGGCGCCTGCACGTCCTCGTACGTGCGCAGGTCGAGGGTGCCGAGGTACGGCGGCGTGCCTTCGACCAGCTGCGCCTCGTCGTCGACGAGATGACACCCGCAGTGCGCCTCGAACACCGCGCCGATCGGCGGCGGGAGCATCCCAGCGTCGGTCCCGCTCACGACGGGACTTTCGACCCCGGGCGCGAGACCGGCCAGCGAGCAATCGGCCATCGCGGGCGGCTCGCCGGTGGTCAGGGGCACGTCCGTGCACATGCCGTCGAGCCCGAGCTGGCACGTCGCCTCGCAGTCGTCGAAGTTGCTCGGGTCGCGCCAGCACGCCGCATCGGGGCCGTACGCGTTGTCGGCCGCGGCGACGAGATCGGGATACTGCGCCGCAATGCACTGCAGGTACGCGACGCACACCGGCGACGGCTCTCCGGGCATCGGCGTGGCGGTGTCGTCGACGGCGCTGGTCGTCGTCGCGACGGTCGTCGAGCCGGTCGCATCGTCGGTGCCGCCGCCGTCGCTGGGTGCCGTCGTGCACGCGAGCACGAGCCCAGAGGCGACAGCGATCCACCGCGGCATCGCGTCGACTCTACCGCAGCCTCATTCGCCGGCGTTCGGTGAGTCGTCGCCCTCGGCCTCGGCCGAAAACCCCACGTGCTCGGGGCGGGCGAACGCGAGCCGACGCGCCATGATCTGCACGGCCTGCGGGGCGCAATCGACGAGCACGAACTCCCGCTCGGACCGCGCGGCGGCCTCACCGGTCGTCCCGCTGCCCGCGAACAGGTCCAGGACCCGGTCGCCCGGGTTGGTGTGCACGGCCACGATCCGCTCGAGGATCTTCAGCGGCTTCTGGGTCGGGTAGCCGGTGCGCTCGCGGCCGGCGGTCGGCACGATCGTCTGCCACCACACGTCCGTCGGCGTCTTGCCGCGCTTGGCCTTGTCGGGTCCGACCAGTCCCGGTGCCATGTACGGGATCCGGTCGATCGCATCGTAGTTGAACGTGTACCGCTTGGGGTCGACCGCGTACCACAGGATCGTGTCGTGCTTGGCCGGCCAGCGTCGCTTCGGTCGTCCCCCGAAATCGTAGGCCCACACCAGCTCGTTGAGAAACGACGCACGCCCGAAGATCGCGTCCAGCAGCACCTTGCAGTAGTGCGACTCGCGTGGGTCGATGTGCAGGAAGAACGATCCGTCGGGCTTGAGTAGACGTCGCGCCTGCCGCAATCGAGGCTCGAGGAACGCGAGGAAGTCGTCGAACGAGTCGGCGAACGACAGCGATCCGATCGACGTGGTACGGTAGCGCTGTCCGCCGAAGCCGACCCGGTCGCCGTCGGCGTCGCGCTCCACCTTCAGGCGCGTGTGCTGCTGCGTGCGGCCGGTGTTGAACGGCGGGTCGATGTAGACCAGGTCGAAGGAGGCGTCGGGGAGGGTCCGGGCGATCTCGAGGTTGTCCCCGAAAATGATCTGGCTGCTCACTTGGTGCGCCCGAGTCCTTCGGCGATCTCGTCGAGCCATGTGTCGGTGCGGTCGGCGACGAGGGGAGCGAAGTCGACGAGGGCAGCGGTGATCGCCGCGCCGTCGCCGGCGGCCGGTCGCAGCCGCGGCCGGCGATCGAGGATCGCGAGCACACGGCCGGCGACCACCCGCGGATCGACGTAGCCCGCGGCGAGCTCGGTGAGGCGGTGGCGCAGAGCGTCGTAGCGCGCCGCGGGCTCGGGGTCCGGCCACCGCAAGCGTGAGGCGGGTAGCTCGCGAGTCGCTTCCACCACGCCCCACCACCGGCGGGCGACTTCGGTGCGGCCGACGAGCTCTCCGTCGAGTAGCAGCTCGATCCCGATGTGGGCGGTGCCGAGCGCGGCCGGGCGGCTGACGCCCTGTTCGGTCAGGCGCTGCCGGAGTTGGCCGGACAGTCCGACGAAGGTCGGCGTGTCGTGGAAGACGGCGTCCACGCGATGGTGACACGCGACCCCGCGCCGCACCTCGTCGTCGTGGGCCTCGGGGGCGCGCACCGCCCCCGCCATGCGCGCGAGGTCCGGCAGGATCGCCCCCACCCCGAACAGCGGTGCCTCGTCTTCCCAGCCGGCGACGGTGGCGTGGCCGATGAAGTTCACGGGTCGGAGATCAGCAGGCTGACCGTGTCGTCGTCTTCGTTGGTCACGACGATGTCGGGGCGCCCGTCTTCGTTGTAGTCGGCCACGGCCGCGGCGGTGGGACCGCTGCCCACCACGAAGATCTCGGCGGGGTCGAGGTTGCCGGATCCGTCGCCGGCGTACACACCGATCGTGCCAGCGGTGTGGTGCACGACGACGACGTCGTGGTCGCCGTCGTCGTCGACGTCGGCGACCACCACGGCGACCGCGTCGCTGTCGGTCGCGAACGGCACGCCGCCGCCGAATCCGCCGACGCCGTTGCCGAGCAGAATCGTCACCACGTCGGCCGTCGACGTCGCGGCGACGTCCGGGTCGCCGTCGCCGTTGAAGTCCCCGATGGCGAGCGCCGTGGCGGCGCTGCCGATGGCGGTATTGGACGGCAGGCCGAACAATCCCGCGCCGTTGCCCGACAGCAGCGAGACGTTGCCATTGCCGTTGGCCACCACGAGGTCGAGGTTCATGTCGGAGTTGAAGTCCCCGGTGCCCAGGCCGTTGGCCGCCCCGCCGACCATGAACGAGTCCGCCGGCCCCATGCCGCCCGACAGCCACGACACGTCGTTGGTCGACGCGTTCGCGGTCACCAGATCGAGCGCCATGTCGCGATCGAAGTCGCCGCTGAGCACCGCTGCCGGTCCGTTGCCCACGGCGACCGTGCCGCCGTCGACGAAGCCACCGGCGCCGTTGCCCGTCAGGATCGAGACGCTGCCGGCCGCCGCGTTGGCGACGACGATGTCGAGGTCGCCGCCATCGAGGTCGACGACGTGCAGCGCAGCCGGGCCCGCCCCGACGGCGAAGCTCGACGCCGCGCCGAAGAAGCCCGACCCGGTGCCCAGGCGCACGCTCACGGTGTCGTCGAGTCCGTTGGCGACCGCGAAGTCCTCGTCGTCGTCACCGTCGAAGTCGGCCGCCACGATCGCGGTGGGACCGCCGCCGACCGAGACCGAAAAGCCCTCCACGAAGCACAGCTCGCCGGGATCCATCACCCCGTTGCCGCACGTGTCGGGACCGCCGCCGGACCCCGAGTCGCTGCCCGAATCCGAATCGGTGCCCGACCCCGAGTCGGTGCCCGTGCTCGCGCCGGTGCCGGAGTCGGTCGCCGATCCGCTGTCGGTGCCCGTGCTCGTCGTCTCCGGGCCGCTCGACGAGTCCGTCCCCGTCACCGGGCCGCCGCTGCCGGTGCCCGAGTCCGATCCGGACGTGCCGGTGGAGTCGGCCCCGCCGATGGCGTCCTCGATGAGCCCGTAGTGGAACTCGAGCGCGCGGTCGGTGCAGGTGACCGTCATGGCGGTCTCGTCGACGGCGACGCGCTCCAGCGGCTCCCAGAAGCCGCCGGCATCGATCGCGATGTTGAGCGACGCGACGTCCCGACCCGCGGCCTGCTCGGCGTCGAAGTGATAGATGACCGTGGCGTCGAGGGCGAGCTCGGTCACCGGCGTGACGCGGTACGCCTCGCCGATCGACGGGGGCGCGTCGAACGACTCGGTGATCACGATCGTCGTCTCGGCGATCGCGTCGGGCGGGATGATGATCTCGAGCTTGCCGTCCGCCGACATCACGGTGCCGCCGGCGGGGCCGATGTTCTGACCCTCACCGCCGGTGTCGGCGCCCATGCCCGTTTCGGTGATGCACCCGCCCAGCGAGGCGGCCAACGTCCAGAGCCACACCCTTCGCATTCGGGGCAGGCTAGCACGGGGGCGGCCTGCGAGGCCGGGCTAGGCCGGGTCGGGCGCCGGCGTGTCCGGGCCGCTCTCGGGCAGGGTCGGTTCCTTCGTGTACTCGGGGTCGATGGTTCCCGTCAGGCCATCGAGGAACGCCACGACCGCCGCGAGGTCCTCGGGCGCGAACTCCGACTTGCCGAGCTGATGGACCGCCATCATCTGCACCATCTTGCCGAGGTCGTCGATCGACCCGTCGTGCAGGTAGGGCCCGGTCTCGGCGATGTTGCGCAGCGTCGGGACCTTGAACTTGAACTTGTCGTCGGGGTTCTTCGTCTCGACCGAGCGTCCCTCGTCGAGCAGCTCCGGCCACGGTTTGACGTTGCCGAGCTTTTGGTAGCTCGCCCCGCCGAAGCCCATGCCGCTGTGGCACTCGATGCAGCCGGTATCGATGAACAGCTTCATCCCGCGCAGCTGCTCGTCGTTGAGCGCCGACAGCTCGCCCTCGAGGAACTTGTCGACCGGGGCCGGCGTGAGAAGGTCACGCTCGAAGGCTCCGATCGCCGTGGCCATGTTGTCGTAGGTGACCGGGTCGGGCGAGGCCGGGAACGCCTTGGCGAACGCTTCGGTGTAGCCGGGGATCGACTCGAGCACCGTGACCACCGACGCCTCGTCGGGCATCGCCATCTCGATCGGGTTGAGCACGGGGCCCTTGGCCTGGGCCTCGAGGTCGGCGGCGCGGCCGTCCCAGAACTGCGCGAGGTTGAACACGGCGTTGTAGACGGTGGGCGCATTGCGGCCGCCCTTTTGTCCCTTGTGCCCGATCGACGTGGCGATGCGCTTGCCGCCTTCTTCCCGCACGTCGACGCCGTAGCCGGCGAGGTCGTGGCACGTCGCACACGCGACGTCGTGGTTTTTGGACAGGCGCTTGTCGAAGTACAGCTGCCGTCCGAGCGCGACCATCTCCGCGGTCGGCTTGCCCTTCTTGGGGCCTTCCTTCGGCAGCGCGGCGAAGTGCTGCAGCGCCGCGTCGACGCTCAGCCCGACGGAGGTCGCTTGCTTGCGTTCCTGCCGTTGCTGGGCGGGCGGCGCCTTCGCGCCCTTACCGCCATGCTCGCCATCGTCGCAAGAGGAGAGGCCGAGCCCGAGGGCCGCGGCAAGCACGAGGACGACGCCGTTCCGTTCCACGGGCAGATTGGTAGCGTCGTCGCTGCGTCGTTGCAATGGCCGGCTTGCCGCTGTGCCGGACGGCTGTCAAAGTGCCCGGACGATGCGACCGGTCCTCAGGATCTCTTCCGCGGCTTTGGTGGCCGCCCTCTCGGTCGGCTGCGGCGCGTCGGATGCGACCGTGACCGAGCGCTTGTGGATCTCGGCGCTGCCGAAGACTCCCAAGGCGCCGATCACTGCGTTCGCCACGATGGCCAGCGACGGCGACAAGTACTTTGGCGCGTTCTTTTCCGGCACGCTGCTGCGCGGCGGTCACGACGTGTTCGAGTGGCGCGCCACCGGCAAATCCAGCGCGTCGCTGCGGTTTTTGCAGGACGGCACGAAGGCCGACATTCGGCTGGAGACCTGCAAGCCCACGACGGGCTTCGACTACTGCGTGATCGTACGCGGCGACCCGACCGGCGCCGAGCGCTACCAATCGCGCAAGCGCTGGGTCGTGCGACGGCCCGGCAAGCGCAAGGCGATCGACGGCACCTTCGTGCTCGACGCGATGCAGCAGCTCGCCGACGACGACGACGACCTCGCCGAGGCACTCGGCTGGCAAGAGGACTGAGCGTGTCGCCCACGCGGGCACAGTGGCTCGCCGAGCAGCCGTTCACCCTCGCGCTGTCGGCCGGCTTCTTCGGCTTCTTCTCTCACACGGGTCTGCTCGCCGCGCTCGAGTCGCGAGGCTTGCGCCCGCAACGCGTCGTCGGGGTGTCCGCCGGCGCGCTCGCGGGCGGGCTTTGGGCGAGCGGACTGGAGGCGGCGCAGATCGGCGCGCAGCTGTCGGCCCTGCGCCGGGGCGATTTCTGGGATCCGGGGCTGCCGCTGGGCGGATTGCTGCGCGGGCGCAAGTTCGCCGCCAAGCTGGCGGAGGTGCTCGCGCCCAGCGGCGTCGAGCGCATCGAGCAGTGCCGCACGCCCTTCGCCGCCGTCGTACACGACGTCGTCGCGCGCCGCCCCCTCGCGGTGACCTCGGGTTCCCTCGGCACGGCGATCCGAGCCTCGTGTGCCGTCCCGCTGATGTTTCAGCCGCTGCGCCACGAGGGCCGCGTGGTGGTCGACGGTGGCGTGTCCGATCGCGTCGGCGAGACCGCGATGGACGGCGACGACGGCCGGGTGCTGCTGCACTTTCTGCCCTCGCGTCGACGGCTGCGCGTGCGGGCGCCGGGTCCGACACCCCGTCGCGTCGGCGACCGGCCGACACAGGTCATGGTCACCCCGGGCCTGCCCAAGCTCGGCCCGTTCGCGCTCGAGCGCGGCCCCGAAGCGATCGTACGCACCCGCGAGTACGCCGAGACCTGGCTCGACGAGCCCGCGGACTGACCCACGCGTGGCCCGACGGACCGGCTAGTCCTCGGAGGACTAGCCGACCGGGTTGGTCGTCGGCGTGTCGGTGCCGTCGCAGCCCCAACCGAAGTTGTCGAGGAACACGTAGCTGTCGAGAATCGAGTCCGACAGGTCCATGATCGCGAGCACGAGCGTGATGTTCTCGCCCGGGGTCACCGGAGCGATGCTCGTCAGCCACTTGGTCCCGGCGTGCTGCTTCATACACGTGCCGTGCAGCTCGGGGGCCACGCAGCTGGCCCCGCACACCGGATCGTTCGGCACGCCCTGCGGGGCGTCGCGATAGTCGAGGAACCCCGCGTTGAGCGAGATCGGCGCGCCGTTGTTGTCGAACGAGATGTTCCCGGTCCACGACTCCGACTCCAGCCACCCGATGTACATGTCGTTGAAAACGTCCTGGTAGTAGTCGGGATACTCGGTCGAAAAGAACGCGAAGTCGTACTCGAGCGAGTTGTTGCCCTCGGGCACGGTGGCGAGGATCCGGATCTCGACGTAGTCGTTGGCCGAGTTGCCCGCGTTGAACTGGTTCTGGATCGTATTGGAGCAGTCGCCGGTGCCCAGCAGCGCCGGGTTGGCCGTGCAGTCGCCGCCCACGTCGATCACTTGAATCGGCGGCGGAAGGGTGGTGCCTTGGTCGAACTCGGCGCCGAGGTCGTCGTTGCAGTGGGTCGGCAGCAGGTTGGAGTCGCCGGTCGGCGTCTCGATGTCGAGGTCGGCGACGTTGCCGGAGCCGATCACGGCGAAAACCGAGCCTTCACGGGCCGGCCAGGCGCCGAGCTGGCCAAAGTTCGTCCGCACGCCGATCGCGGCGGCGGGGCCGGCCGTCGACACGGTGGCCATCCCTTCGCCCGGGCAGTTGAGGCCGAGCACGTTGCCGATGTCGGAGGTCCCGTCGTCGCACGGCGTGTGCGCTTGCTCCACGCACGTGTCGCAGTTGCCGCCCTCGGCGCACGGCACCCCGCCTTCGGTGTCGCCCATCGCGGCGTCGAGCTTCTCGACGTCGTCCCCACCATCATCGGGATCGATCCCCGTGGCGCCCCCCGATCCCGACACCGAGACCGAGATACTGCTGAGGGAGGCCGTCTCGTCTTCTTCGGGGCGGTCCGAACCGCACCCCGCAGCCGAGGTCAGGGAGGCGACAAGCAATACGTGCAAACCCCTCATCACGGACAAACTACCAGGGAGGCCGCAAGCGGGGAAGTCACACACGGTGCGCCGTCGGTGCGCGGTCGCGGACAGCTGCGGCAAATCGCTCGTCTTCGCGTCGGCGACACGGTCGAGCGTTGCCGTGATCGTGGGCGGGTTCCGGTGTGAGTCAGCGCGATTGCGGCTCGACCCCGCGTCGGTCGCGTGGTCTACGTCGCCCCCTCGACACGAGTCGATCGCGGCCTGCCCACCCACGCCGAGGTCCGGGCTCGGTATAACGCCGGGCCATGTCCGAGTCCCCCGAGTCCTCGCCCGCTGTGCAAGAGCGTCCCGCCCGTGCCGTGCCCACGCTCGACGAGCTCGGTCCGCGGTTTTCGGCGTTCGCCTCGTCGCTGTCGCGGCCGCTGGTGTTCGTCGACATCGAGGCGACGGGGACCGATCCATACGCCGACCGCATCATCGAGATTTCGCTCGTGCGGGTCAGTGCCCCGCCGGTCGGGGTCGAGGCGCCGGTCACGTTGCGCATCGATCCGAAGATCCGCATTCCCGTGGAAGCGTCCGAGGTGCACGGCATCGTCAACGACGACCTCGCCGGCGCGCCTTCGTTCGCCGACGTGGGGCAGCGACTCGCGGATCTCGTGCGCGGCTGCGACCTCGCCGGGTTCGCCGTCGGTCGCTTCGACGTTCGGATCCTCGCACAGGAGTTCATGCGCGCCGGCATCGACATCGACCTGTCGGCGTGCCGTGTAATCGATGCGCAGGTGATCTTCCATCAACGCGAGCCGCGACACCTCGCGGCGGCGCTGCAGTTTTATCGGGGCAAGGAGCTCGTCGACGCCCACGGGGCCGAGGCGGATGCGGTCGCGTCGCTCGAAGTCCTCGCCGGGCAGCTCGAGCGCTACGGCGATCTGCCGCTGTCGGCCGAAGGCCTCGAGGACGTTTCGAGCCAGCGCAGCGACGCCTACTGCGACGCACAGCGACGCTTTCAGTGGCGCGACAACGAGCCGGTGTTCAACTTCGGTCGCCTGCGCGGCACACCGTTGCGCTGGGTCGCGTCCGACCCGGACGAGCGCAAGTACCTGCGGTGGTTCCTCGAAGGCACCTTCGAAGAGGATGCCAAGGCGATCGTGCGCGAGGCGCTCGCCGGCCAGATCCGCCGTCGCCCGACGCCGCCCCCGACCGCGACCGCTTGAGCCCCGCCCGCGGCTTCGCTCAGTCGCCGGCCGCGCGATTGACGAACCGCAGCGAGGGGTTGTCGAGGATGACGGTGGTGCCCGGTGGCACCGAGCGCGTCAGCCAGACGTTGCCGCCGATCACGGAGCCGGCGCCGATCGTGGTGTCGCCGCCGAGGATCGTCGCCCCGGCGTAGATCGTCACGTCGTCCTCGATGGTGGGATGCCGCTGGCCACGGCAGTGGGTGCGCTCGACCGACAACGCACCGAGCGTCACGCCCTGGTACAGCTTCACGCTGCGACCGATCTTCGTCGTCTCACCGATCACCACCCCGGTGCCGTGGTCGATGAAGAAGCGCTCACCGATCCTCGCGCCCGGATGGATGTCGATGCCGGTTCGGGCGTGGATGAGCTCGGTCATCATGCGCGGGATGATCGGCACGCCGGCCTCGTACAGCTCGTGCGCGATCCGGTGCACGACGATCGCCTGCACGCCCGGGTAGCTCATGATCACTTCGGAAGGTCCGGACGCCGCCGGGTCGCCGGCGACGGCCGCCTGCACGTCGGTGTCGAGAATCGCGCGGATGCCCGGGATCGCCTGGATCAGATCGATGGCCAGCTGGTGTGCCCTCGGCCCGACATCTTGCTCGGCGCAGGGGCGCAGGGCTTGTCCGTCGGGACGCTCGGCCTCGCACAGGGCGCGCGCGATGACTCGCTCGAGTCCGCGGAGCACCCGAGCGCACCGCTCACCGACGAAGTACCGCGCGGTCAGCTCGTCGATCTGCTCCTGAACGAAATAGCCCGGGAACACGATCGTGATCAGATCGTCGAGCAGCTGCGACACCTCGCTGCGCGAGGGCAGGTTCTGCCCGTCGAGGTGGTTGATGTTTCCGTGCTCGGCGTACGACTCGACGATGGCGTCGATCGCCCGGGCCAGGACCCGCTTTTGGGGATCGTCGTCGGTCACGCTTCTCCCCAGACGATAGCACCGAGATCCGCGCGCGCCGCGGGTAGGGGACGCGCGCACCCACTCGGCGATCGGCGACCCACCTTTGGTCCAAAGCAGACGGCGGAGATACGATCTCCGCCGTCCCGTCGCGCGTTGCCTGGCTCTCTCTTCCGGGGTCGGGGCGGCGCATCGGTTCCCCGACGATACGCATGAGCCCGTCTGCCGTACCCCTGCAGTCTTTGATTCGCCAGTTCGTCCTCGGTCGAACCGAGGGGCTGGACGCGGCGTCCGTTGCCGCGTTCGTGGCCGGCTGGAGCGCAGCGCTCGACGTGGTCGGGCGCAGCGATCTGACCGTTCCAGGCGCGCCCCCCGGCGTGCACGCCACGATCGCCCAAGTGGTGCGGGAGATCGATGCGGCGCGACGCGACGCCCTGGCGGACCCGGCGCCCTAGTCGGCCATCGCCCGCATCGGCGGGGCGGATTCCATCGGGCGGTACTCGCGAGGCTGGCCGACCTGCGGGGCGGGCGGCCACTCGATCGCGTGCTTGATCATCCGACGCTTGAGCGCGTGTCGCGTGATTCCGAGCAGCTGCGCGGCTTCGACGATCGAGCCGGCGCGGCCGAGGGCTTGGGTGCAAAGAAGGCGTTCGGCCTTCCGGAGGTTGAGGTCTTCCAGGAGGATCGGCATGGACTCAGCCTAGTCGAAACCGCGCGCTTAGTAAAGGCATATATTGTGATGTGGAATACAAAACAGACTGACTTTTTTTGTTGAATGCGTCGATTTTTGTGCGGATCCCGCCGAGGAGAGATCGCCGCTCCGCGAACACCGAATCGCCTTGTTTGCCACCTGGACGGCGAATGCGGGGCGAATCAACGACCATATGTCGGTCGGTTCGCGTCGCGCTCGAGCCGTAAGGCGATGGGCGATTCACAAAGTTAGTTTTGGTATTTAGCGGCGCGTTATGACGCAGTACTTGGACCGACCCACATCGGTCGATTCCAATGGTGAGCGCCGTCCGAATTTTTTTTGGCCGCCATTTGTTGGGGGCGAACGCACAACCGCAAGTACCATCCCTAGCTCAAGGTGCCTGACGCTCCGCGACCCAGCCGCAAGCATCCGAGCCGAGTGCTGATCGTCGACGACGAGGTGAACTTGCGCTTCGCGATGGAGCGGCGATTGCGCAAGGACGGCATCGACACCGGCTCGGCCAGCACGGTCCGCCACGCGATCGAGAGGCTGCGCAGCGAGCCGTACGACATTGTTCTGTGCGACCTACGCATGCCCTCGGGCGATGGCACACAGCTGCTGGACTGGCTGGGGAGCTACTCGCCGTCGACCAAGGCCATCGTGGTCTCCGCGTTCGTGACGCCCGAGATCCGAGAGCGCTACAAGCCCGACGAGCGCCTGCGGATTCTCGAGAAACCGGTCGACCTCGACGTCCTCGTCGCGACGATCGACGAGCTCGGGCCGCGCAAAGGCTTTTACGGCAACGCGATCGAGGTCGAGTTGTTCGACTACGTCCAGATGATCGCGCTGTCGGGCCGAGACAAGACGATCGAGGTCGTCACCCCCGCCGGACCCGGCGTGATCTGGTTCGAGCACGGCGACATCGTGCACGTCGAGTACGGCGAGTACCGGGGCGAGATGGCCTTCTACAAGCTGCTGGCCGTCAACCGCGGGACCTTCAAGGAGGTCTACGGTCGGGGGACGCCCCGGCAGACGGTGATGCGCTCGAGCACGCACCTGCTGATGGAGGCGGCGCGGCGCACCGACGAGGGACTGCTCGAGGCCGACGACGACGAGCCGATGCGCGGCGACGACGACGAGACCTCGTTCGTCGACCTCGCCGAGGAGTTCACGGACGTGGACCTCTCCGAGATCGACGAGGAGGCCGCGACGCTCGACGCGGAGGCGAGCATCGATGCCGCGCTGCTCGAGCAGCCGCCGGTGGGCGAGCCCGATCCGGATGCCGAAGACTTGTTCGAGGAAGTGCCCGGGGAGACCGGTCGCTTCCAGCGGACCGCTGCCCCGCCGCCCGTGGTGCCGCCGGTCAAGATTCCCAAGGCGCCCGAGCTGGTCCTCGCCGAGGAGGCGGTCCCGGTCGCGGCCGAGTCCGGGTCGCGGGCGATGGGCGGGGCCGGTGGGGGTGGCCATTCCCTGTTCGAAGACCCCGACACACGGGCGGTGATGCTCGAGCAGTTCTGGCAGTTCGAGGGGATCAACGGCGTGGCGATCATCTCGAGCACGGGCAAGGTCCTCGCCGAGGACATGCGCGACAACAGCTCGTTGGTGACGTTGGCCGGCTTCTACATGCGCGGTGCGGCCCGGATCGCGCGGACGCTGGGCGTCAACGTGTTCGACGGCGTCGTCGCCCGGTCGGGCAGCGGACAGCAGATGGTCATGGTCAGCATGGGCGCCGCGTCGGCCGTGCTGTCGGTCGACGACGGCCACGATCCCGAGTTGGTGCGCGACATGGTGATGGGGGTCGAATGACCGTCCACGACGCACGAGATCAGCTGCTGGACCTGCTCGAAGAGCTCGGGGCGATCCAAGGGGTGCGCGGGGCCCTGATCGCGACCACGGACGGGGCGCTGGCCGGCGGGGCGCGCTCGGGCCTGGCGTCGTCGGTGGCCAACGACGTGGCCAAGACGGTGCGTCGGATGACCGTGGCCTCGTCGACCGTCGGCGTTCCGCTGCAGGAGCTGCTGATCAACTTCGGCGCGGCGCGCATGATGGTGATCCCGCTGCGAGACGACGCGACCGTGGTCGTGCTGCTCGAGCGCGACAAAGCGGTCAGTCCGGTGCGAAGTCTGCTCGCCGTGCAGTACGGCCAGCTGCGCGAGCTGCTCGACCGGCAGCCGACCGAGCAAGAGCTCGTCGACACGCCGGGCGACGAGACGCTCGGCGAGATCCAGCGGATCATGCACGGCCCGCTCGGACCGACGGTGGAGCGGATCGTCGGCCAGTTCACGCAGTTCGCGATCGAGGCGGGCAAGACCCGCGGCGACGCGGCGCACATGGTCGACGAGCAGATGCGCGAGTGGCTGCTGTGCTGCAACCCGTCGCCGTACACGCTGCCGCTTCTGATCGACGGGCTCGGGCAGCTTCTCGACGACGCGCCCGAGCAGCGTGGGTTCTTCATGGACGAGGTCCAGCAAACGGTACGGGACGCCCAGGCGGCGGCCGACCGGGTACGCTGAGCTGCGGCGTCATGGGCGACAGGCGGGCTTCCGATCGCGCGCTGGTGGAGGCCGTGATCTCCGACTTGCCCGGTGGCGTGTTGATGACCGACCCGGCGGGGCGGATCGTCCACGCCAACGCGGCCGCCGCCCGGATCCTCGGACGATCCCGCGAGGCGCTGCTGGGCACCGGGCTCGCGCGGTTGCGACCGGAGCTCGGCGCGATGTTGGGGACGGCGAGCAAGGCCGAGATCGAGCTGCCGGCCGAGGGCGAGGCGCCGGCCCGCACGATCGGCTTCTCGTCGCGCCGCATCTCGGATCGTGGGGCCGACCTCGGGATGCTCGTGTCGTTCGCCGACATCACCGACGACCTCGCCCGGCGTCGGGACAAGGCCCACCAGCACCGCCTGGCGGACCTGGGCAAGGTGGTGGCCTCGGTCGCGCACGAGATCCGCAATCCGATCTTCGCGATCAGCTCGTTGTCGCAGCTGCTCGCCGACGAGGAAGCGATCGAGGCCGACGAGGACCTGTCGCTGATGGTCGGCAAGATCCGAGCGGAGGCGATCCGCGTGGCGCGGCTGCTCGAAGACCTGCTCGCGTTCGGTCGCGACCGGCCGCTTTCGCCGCGCGAGTTCGACGTGGTCGCCGACCTCGACGAGCTGGTCACCGATCTACGCGACGTCGTGTCGCGGGCCGAACGCGAGGTCAACGTGCCGCTGTCGCTGCAGGTCGGCGACGCGCTACGGGCGGCACCCAAGGCGTACCTGGATCCGGACGCGCTGCGCCGCGTGGTGGTCAACCTCGTCCGCAACGCCCGACGGGCGGTGGCCCAGAAGATGACCGAGGAATCCTCGGACGGTGCGCTCGGGCGCGTCGTGGTGCGAGCCGACCGCGACCCTGCGCTGGTCATCGCGGTCGACGACGACGGCATCGGCATCGACCCCGAGCACCGCGAGCAGATTTTCGAGGCGTTCTTCTCGCGCGACCCCAAGGGCACCGGTCTGGGTCTGGCGATCGTCCGCCGCCTGCTCGACCAGCTCGGCGGCACCATCGACGTGGCCTCGGAGCCGGGCCGGGGCACCACCATCACGATCCGCGTCCCCGCCCCCGAGCCGCCCCGTAGCGCCCGTTTGCGCCGCTGACGCCCGACCGCCGCCCCGTCTTGACGCCCCGACCCGGACGGCGTAAGAACTGCGCCCCAAACGGCAGTTGCCTAAGCCCAGGTAGCTCAGTTGGTAGAGCAGCGGACTGAAAATCCGCGTGTCGGTGGTTCGACTCCGCCCCTGGGCACCCCCTCAAGCCGCGGTCACGCGGCTTTTGTGTTTTGGGGGTTGGCGGTGGGCACACAGTGGGCACGAGTGCTGGTCGGTCGTGGTCCGGCCCGGGTTCGGAAGGCGGCCGGGTCTCTGTCGCGGCGCCTACGGAATCCGGCACGCCACGCGTGGTACCCAGGTAGGGTGCGGCTCGCCCCCATTGCCGCCGGTGTCGCGCTGAGCCTGGCCTGTGCGACCCGAGCGTCGGTCGTCGAAGAACAGCGTCGGCAGGATGAGGCTCGTCAGCGAGAGATCGAGCGGGAAACGCGGGCCGAGGCGAACGCTGCAGCGACGCGAGCCGCGGAGGAAGCCGCGGCGGCGGCGGAGCTTCAGGCAGCACGCGAAGCCTTCGCGCTCGAGGAAGCGGAACGCGAAGCCGCTCGGGAAGCCGAACTCGCTGAGGCCCACGCCAGGCGACAGGCGTTTGAGGCCCAGCAGGCCCGCGAGCGCGCTGAGGCGCAGCAAGCGGTCCTCGAGCGGGCTGCCGCCCACGACGCCTGGATTGAGGAGCAAGCGAGGACAGCCCCACCGTGGCACTGTTGGGCGTTCGAGGTTGTGTTCAGCGACGGTACGACCGCCCAAGACGGGGCGTGTTTCACTGCCCGCAAGCGTTGCGAGAGCGGCCGCCGGGCGGCGGGCTCGAAGTACGCCTGCAGCACGCAACCGCTCGCGGCCTGCTTCTCGGCCAAGAACGCATTGACGGGCGGCGGGTGGTGGTGTGCCCCGACCTTCGAGCTTTGTCGCCAAAACCGCTGGTCAGTCACGGGCGGGAACGTGTCGAAAGATTGGCCCGAGATCAGCGAGTGCGAGCGGTACCCGACAACCAGCTTCGAGAAAGCGAGCCGGTAGCCTCCCGATCGCGCGTTTCAGCGCTGGGGCACGTGAGCCGTTGCTGTCGACTTCGGCGCATGGCGTAGAGTCGCCTTCGCCGTGGTCACCCGATCGTTCTCCCCACGAATCGCCGCCCTCGTCCTCGTCGTGCTCGCCTCGTGCGGCAGTCCGAAAGAGTCGTGGCAGTGTTGGATCTACCCTGAGGGCGTCGGCTCGCCAGCGTCCGATTGGATTTCCGGAGGTCCGTTCCCAACGCTACCGGCCGGGCGCGATTGGGTCGACGCGACAGCGCGAGAGAGATTTCCCGACGGTCGCCCTGCCGGGTTTGACTATGAGTGCGGCAGCGGCTGCAGGCGTGAGGGCAAAGTGAACGTGTGCGAGAGGAACGCTAGGTAGGCTCGTCCTCGTCGTCGTGCGGGGCGACTACTGCCCACGCGAGCCGAGCTCGGCGCGCTTCCGCCGATCGTCGCACTCGCTCGGCGTGGACGCCGACGTCGCTGCATTCCTCCTCGCCCATGCTCGCGAGGTAGTGGAACGCGGTGATCAGCTCCCAGCCCGGTCGTCCAGACTCACCCGACGCGAACTCCGGCCACTGCTCCCCCATGAACATGGCCAGGGTCTCAAGCTCGGCTCCGGCGATCTGCAAGGCTCCGGCGCAAAGTCCCTCGAACACAGCGCGGAGGATCGGGACCGTGAACGCGTCCGCAGCGAAGCCCGCGGACAGGCGACGCGCCCACTGAAGGCGAGTCGGCCCGTGCGGGTGTAGCAGCACGCTGGCGAGCAGGACTGCTTCCGAGTGAGGAGCCGCGAAGCCGGACGACCCGATCGTGGGCCAGGGCGGCCGCATCCTCGTGCTCATGGCACCACCGTGCCCGGGCCTCGCGGATCGTCCCGACCGTCACCACCGTCGCACGGCGCCGTGGGGGCAAGACCTCCCCCGTTCTCGCACGCCGCTCGAGGGGACGATCGTGACGGTCGGCGCGTGAGTCTGTACCCGCGACGCCCACCGCGACCACGACCCCGTTGCTTCGGGGAGACGACATCGATGCCGACGCGAGCGAGGACGCCGCGAAGCCGTTCCAGAGTCGACGCCATGCCACGGGGTCCCGACGGTCGCATCGCCGCGGGAACCGCATCGCCGATGAGGCCGAGCAGCTCGCCCGCAGTCACGGCCAGCCCTTCGCCGTCGGGAACCAACTCTACGATCGCGCGTGCGACAGGATCCCGCAGCACCGTCCGCACGGCGTCACCGCGAGCGAGATCAAGCGCGGCTCGGGCGTGCGCAATGAAGTAGTCCGAGAGCGCGAGCGCGCGGCGCAAGTGCGAGTCGCTCACCGCGTCCGCACCGTCCGCGAGCGCGAAGAGGGCGGCGACGCGTGCGAGCACCCCGCAGTGCTTCGACGCCCACTCCACGATCGATGCGAGGTCGCCGGTCGGCCCCCGCCGAGGCTCGAAGGCCTGCCGAAAGGCGCGCAACCGACGTTGTGCCTCCTCCGTGAACCGGATCGCTTTCCGTCCCTCAGGTTTCGGTTCTTCGGCGAGGAGGCGGTCCACAATCGCGGCCCATTCCCGCTTTGCCCCTTGGGAGATCGGCGGCGCGCTCCAGTCGCAGGTCCCAGCGCGAGGCGAGGGGACGGAGTACAGGAAGCGTCCGAGTAGACCTTGGCCGTGCGCGCCAGGGACTGCGCCGAAACGCTGGAGCACCTCCGGCTGGACCATCAGTACGATCGAGAGCGCTGGTCGTGGCACGAACACCGCGGCCCGCGTCTGTCGCTCGACGTCGAACGGCTCGCCGTCGAAGGCCCCGCACCACGGCGATAGGTTGGCCCGCTCCGAGTAGCGCCCGGCGACGGTCCCCAGTGGCCCGGCTCCCTCGCCGTCGATGATTGCGATCGAGCCCGCGTTGGCTTCCATCAGAACGCCGATGCGCTCCGGCGTCACGTCGCCCGTGAACAGCTTGGGCAACGCCGGCGGATCACGTCGCAGCTCGCGTAGGCGCTGCTGCGCCTCAGCCCTCGCGTCTCCCTGGGCGTGGCTCACCTCTTGCTCCGCTTGGGCGATCGCGGCGGTGTGAGTCGCTCGCGCGGAAGCCCGACGAGTAGCCTGCACCTTGTCGGCCGGTGCGCGCGCCGCTGCGAGGACGGGCGACTTCGACTCGCCCGGGCCCGCCACTGCCATCACATAGAGCCCGAGCGGACACTTCCAGCCGGGCCAGATCGAGACGAAACGAGTGCCCTGCGCGCAAGCGGCGAGCATCCCGAGACAGGTCAGACCCACCATCCCCTCGTCGGCCTGGAACGCGACCGCGACCTCGCGCACGAACACCGCGATCCTCTCGGGCAGAGCGCCTGTCGGGAATGCGGGCAGGCTGTCTGCGCAGTCGGCGACAAGCGGCCCGTCGGGACCATCGTCACCATCGTCACCATCGTCACCGCTACCGCCGCTCGGACTCTGGCCACCGCGTGCCCGCGGGGTCGACCAGGACGATCGTGACGGTCGGGACGGTCGCGCGGCATCAGATCGGGGGCGGCCGTCGGGAGTCACCATCGCACGCCCTCCACCCGATCGGCAGCGTCGAACGCCTCGCGCCACGTCGATCCGCGGCCGAACTCGGCCCATGCGAACGCGTCGTGCTGGCGGCCGACGTGCCGCGTCACGCACACCCGGCCCAGGGCGTCGATCGTGGTCGACTCGTGGACGATGGCGCGAGCGCCCCACCGCGCGACCCCGGCCGCTAGCGCCCACGCGAGATCGGCGTCGACGTGAGGCGAGTCGGTCGGTAGGCTGAGATCATCGAGCGCGTGCGGCTGTACTAGTTCGTGTGCCTCGGGGCGGATGCCACCGCCCCGGGGTGTTGTCGGGCTTCCCATCGCGTCACTGCCCCTCCGGCGGCGTCCGGCGGCGACGCGGCGGGGGAGCGGACTTCCGCTCCGCATCGCTTGTGTCGGCCGTCGACACGACCATGCGCGCGTCGACCCACGCGCGCAGATCGGCGATGCGATAGCGGACTGCGCGGCCGATGCGCGCAAAGGGCGGGCCGCCGCCGCGACTTCGCAGTGTGGCGAGCGTGGCACGGGACAGGCCGACGATCGCGGCAGCGCGATGATCGTCGACGACTTCGGGTTGCTGTGGTGCGTTAGTCACGGACTCACCGTGACTGCGAATGCGAATCGGCAGAACCGGAAGAACCGGAAGAACCTCCGGAAAAACCGGAAGAACTGCCGGAAGAACTGCCGGAAGAACTACTGACGCCGCCGCCAGTGCCCCGAAGGCTTGAGGTAGCCCGCGATGCGACCGCGAAGTTCCGGTGTCCACGTGACCGAAGGTCCCTCGCCGGCTTCGGCACGCTTCGCCGCCTCGACATTGACGGCGTCCGCCGCATCCTCCCCGCTGCCGGGGTCCGCCCCGCGAGCGACCATCGCGTCGAACGCTGCCCGGAGTGTCCGGGACTCAACTGTCGCCTTCCGGCCGCCTCGGCCCTCACGGTTCGCACGGACGCCTGTCTTCGCCTCGTCGCCCCGGAGCTGGCTTGTGCTGCCTTTGCCCGTGCGCGGCGCGGCGGCAGTGCGTTCACGAAGCGGGCCGCCGTTCAACGTCTCCCCGAACCCCGTCGCGAAGGCCACGACGGCGCCACCGAAGCTCCTGGCAGCGTCACCGTATGCCTTGCCGGCGTGCGCCCAATCTGCGGCGGTAGCGGCACGAGTGACGCTTTCTCGCGCGCGGCTGCCGACCGGTGGTGCCTCGCTCGCGTGGTAGCCCGCATTTACGAGGCGGCGCGCGAGATCGGCCCGCGACACAAGCGGCATCCACGGTGCTCGCAGTGAGCTCTCGATCCCGAACCACGTGCGCGTGAACCCGGGGGCGAAGTAGTGACGGTCGCGGAGCGTCCGTGCGGCGTCGGCTGAAGCTTCCCATAGTTGGGGGCTCGGGATCAGCTTGGGCCGGCTCGCCGTACGACCCTGGTTGCTTGAGACGCATACGATCTCATGAGCCATCCCTCTGCGAAGCGCGTCGATGATGAACCGAGCGGCAGCAAGCGCGCGATCCCAATCCTCACCGCTGCCGCTACCGGATCCCAATGCTATCTGGCACTCGCCCACCGGATCGTGGAGGTCTTCCTCGCTCCAGCGCGCCGCCTCTCGCGTACGTTCCGTCCGCGTGTCGACATCCTCAGCGGTCGCGGGGAAGCACCGCATGCCCTTGAAGGCATGCTCGCTCCACCGTTCGCCGAACATCGCGCGGCCCGCCTGCCGCACCGCTCCTCGCAGGGTACAGTGGGTTGTCGCGGTTGCCTCTCCCGGCAGCACGAGGCCACGGCGTTCGTGCTCCTCCGCGAACCGCCCGAACGCGTCACGAAACTCCGTCACCGTGCGCTCGATCTCGGCCCGGTCCGGCCATTGCGTGTTTTCGTCCGATGGGAGTCCATCGCGTTCGATCACGATCGGCCACGCCTCCACCATCGCCTCTTTCTGCGCGTCGCCCTCCGCGTCTTCGCTGTGCCACGATGCGGTTAGCAGGCCAGCGCGGAGGAGCACGTTGCCCAAGCGCTCCCCCTCGAGTCTCCTCAGGGTGCCGTTGCTGTGCGTGTAGGTTCGCAGAACGCCGGGATCGGAGCGCCACGCGTCCGATGGAATGGTCTCAATCGTTCGGTCGCGGCGAACGATTGCGGCGCGCAGCTTCCCCGCTGCGAGCTTCGCGATCAGAGACGACGCCGCGACCATCGGCGCCTCTCCCTCGTCGCGGGCGCTGCAGTGGATTTCCAGAGGGGTTGTCCAGGGAAAGAGCGCCTTGGCGCGCTCCGCCGACAGCGGCCAGTCGGGGGTACGCTCGAACAGGCCTGTGACGTCGTGGCCCTCGTGACGCGCGATTCGGGCGAGCGCCTCGCGAAGTGTGACGTGGTCGTCCAACTCCGTGGGCATGCCGTCGCCGTAGTGCCACGCGACGACTTCGGCCACGCTCGCGTCGACGGCCGGCGCCGCGTCACGGTCAACGCTATTCGGTCCGGGCAACCGCTCTACGTCGCCGGCATTCATGAGTAGCTCGCTCGGATCCCGATCCTCGCCGCCGTTGTTCACCATCTGATTCTCCCGCCGGCTGCGACCGGCAAAGCTCGCGGGTGACGGGCGGTTTCGCAGCCCGCCCGTCGTACCGCCGGCCCCGACTTCGCCGGACGGGTCAGCACGTCGCGAGAGAATCGCAGCGACGCGTGCTCGAGCACGTTACCACCCGTGTGGCCCTTCACGCCGCCGCGGACCGACAAGGTTTCGCCGCAAGTTTGGGCGTCTGGTCTGACCGTCCTGTCGGAGTGACTACCCGGGCACCTACGCATATCCTTGGACCGTGGCGAAGGTGTCCGACGGCGAGATCGTGGAAGCGATCCTCAGTTCGCCGTCGATCTCCGAGGCGGCGCGGCGACTTGGCATCTGCCGACAAGCGCTTCACAAGCGTCTCAGACGCGCCGAACTGCGCGGGGCGGTGTCCGATGCGGAGCGGGCCCAGCTGCTCGCAGTTCGTGCCCAGGTGGCTGCCGGCTTCCTCGATGCGGTGGCGACCGTGCGTGCGCTGCTGCTCCACAACGATCCCGGGATTCGGCTGGCCGCCGCGGGCCGCATGCTCTCCGCTGCGAAGATGGCGGGGCTCGATGTCGCAGCCCGGGCAGATCGCGACCACGGGCTGCTTCGGGCGGTCCGCGCCGGCCACTTCGCGGAAACGCTGGCCGAACAACGCGACAGCCAGAGCGGGCAGTTTGCCGGGGTCGTGTCTGCGGCCACCGATGAGGAGCTGAGTGACTTCGCGGAACTAGCGGTAGAGGTCGCCGAAAACGCGACGCCCGCCGACCTTGCGCCGCTGTCTTTGCCCGGCGCGCACGCGGGGGTTGACCAAAGGCGACAGCCAGGCGACGGCCAGCGAGGAGCAACCGCGCCGCAAGGGTTGGGTCAGACGGCGTCAGGCCGTCGCTGAGCCGGTGGCGGGGGCCCCGGCGAGGCGGGGCGGCTACTTTCGCCGCGGGCCCCTGCGCGTCGCAGGCTTGTCGGGGGCCAAAGCGGCTCGCAGGGGGACCACGTTCGCACCGGCGGTCGCTGCGGTCTCGATCGCCTCGCCGACAGCGTCGGCCGCACGCCGAAGTAGCGGATCGTCCAGGTGCGCGTAGCGGGCAGTCGTCGCAGGGTGGCGGTGGCCGAGCATCCCGCCGATGGCAGCGAGAGGAACACCGGCGGCGAGGGCGTCGCTCGCGGCGCTGTGCCGGAGATCGTGCAGGCGCA
>CALBMM010000254.1 GCA_937896535.1 uncultured Pseudomonadota bacterium | reverse complement strand
CGCGTGCGTACCCGCGACCTTCTCGAGATCGCCCCGGCGACCTCGCACGTGCTCGCCAACGCCTACAGCCTGGAGATGTGGGGTGGGGCCACGTTCGACGTGGCGCTGCGGTTTCTGCGGGAGTGTCCGTGGGAGCGTCTCGAGCAGCTGCGCGAGCGCGTGCCGAACATCCCGTTCCAGATGCTGCTGCGTGGGGCCAACGCGGTCGGCTACACCAACTACCCCGACAACGTCGTCTTCAAGTTCGTCCAGCACGCGCGCCGCAGCGGCATCGACGTCTTCCGGGTGTTCGACTGCCTCAACTACGTCGAGAACCTCAAGCTCGGCATGGACGCGGTCGGGGCGGCGGGTGGTGTGATCGAGACCTGCGTCTGCTACACCGGCGACGTCTCCGACGCAGGTCGGACCAAGTATTCGCTGCAGTACTACGTCGATCTGGCGGGCCAGCTCGTCGACCTCGGCACGCACGTGCTCGCGATCAAGGACATGGCCGGGCTGCTCAAGCCCGAGTCGGCCAAGCTCCTCGTCGGGGCGCTGCGCAAGGCCTTCCCGGACATGCCGATCCACGTCCACACGCACGACACTGCCGCGACCGGCGTGGCGTCGATGCTCGCGTGCGGCGAGGCCGGGGCCGACGTCGTGGACGTCGCGCTCGCGCCGATGGCCGGCATGACGTCGCAGCCGGCACTGGGCGCAGTCGTGGCCGCGACCGAGGGCACGGCTCGCGACACCGGCGTGTCCCTGCGGCAGGTCCAGGGCCTGGCCACCTACTGGGAGCAGGCGCGGGGTCTGTATGCACCCTTCGAGTCCGGCCTCAAGAGCGGCAGCTCCGACGTGTACTTCCACGAGATGCCCGGCGGGCAGTACACGAACCTGCAATTCCAGGCGCGGCAGCTCGGGCTGGCCGAGCGCTGGCCCGCGATCAAGGAAGCGTACGCGGCGGCCAACCGCCTGTGCGGCGACATCATCAAGGTCACGCCTTCCTCGAAGGTCGTCGGCGACCTCGCGCAGTTCATGGTCCAAAACGACCTGAGCGAGGACGACGTGCTCGAGCAGGCGGAGACGCTGAGCTTTCCCAGCTCGGTGGTCGACTTCTTCCGCGGCTACCTCGGGGTACCGCCCGGGGGCTTCCCCGAGCCACTGCGCACGCGGATCGTTCGCGACCTGCCCACCGTCGAAGGTCGACCCGGCGCCACGCTGCCGCCGCTGGATTTCGAGGCGCTACAGAACCAGCTCGAGGAGACCTACGGGCGCATCGGACCCCACGATGCCGTCTCGGCGGCGCTGTACCCGAAGGTCTTCGCGGAGTTCATGGAGTTCCGCGAAAACTTCGGCGACATGTCCGTGCTGCCCACGCGGTTCTTCTTCGCGCCGCCGTCGATCGGCGAGGAGTTCTCCCTCGACATCGAGCGCGGCAAGACCCTCATCGTCGAGCTGTCGGCGGTGGGCGAGCTCGACGACAACGGGCAGCGCGAGGTCTTCTTCGAGCTCAACGGCCGGCTGCGCTCGATCCGGATCCGCGACAGGTCGGCCGCGGTCGAGTCCGTCGTCCGCGAGCGGGCCGACGCGTCCGATCCAGGGTCGGTCGGCGCGCCGATGCCCGGCGTGGTCATCGAGGTCAAGGTGGAGGCCGGCGACGAGGTCCCTGCCGGTGCGCCGCTGGTCGTCATGTCCGCGATGAAGATGGAGACGGTCGTGACCGCACCCATCGGCGGCAAGGTGGCGCGCGTCGCCGTCGCCCAGGACGACAGTCTCGCGGCGGGCGATCTGCTCGTGGCGCTGCGTCCGGGCTGAGGCGCGTTCACCGGGGCGTCGGGCCGCCGCGGCGGGCGAGCGCGAGGTAGTGCCGCGGCGTGAAGTAGACTGCCGCGGCCATGACTCGCCACGCCGTCCTCGTGTCGCTGCCGCTGCTGCTGCTTCCCCTCGCGTGCGCCAAGCCCGAGACCACGGCCATTCCGCCCGCCCCTCCCCCGGGGATCGACGGCGTCGCGGCCGTCGCGGGCGACGACGACTTCGGTGGCGACGACCTCGGCGACGCGTCCCTCCCGGACGTCGGCGGGGACGCCGTGGTCGCGCGCATCGTCGAGCTCGGAACCCGCGACTCGCAGGCCGGCCCGATGCTGAAGGAGATGACCGAGTCGTTCGGGCCGCGCCTGACCGGCTCGCACGGCTTGATGGCCGCCGAGGTGTGGTGCCGCGACAAGTTCCGCTCGTTCGGCCTGGACGCGGAGCTCGAGCAGTGGGGCGAGATCGCGGTCGGGTTCGACCGTGGTCCCTGGTCGGGCAAGATGGTCGCACCCGAGGCGCTCGACCTCGTCTTCACGACGCCCGCCTGGACCCCCGGCGTCTTCGGCCCGGTGCGCGGCACCGCGATCGCGTACCCGAAGTCGGTCAAGGCGGTGAAGGCCCTGGGCAAGGCGACCAAGGGCGCGTGGGTGCTCGAGCCTCGTGACACCGGTGTCGACGACAAGGTCGAGGAGAAGATCGACGCGGCGCTGCTGGCCGCCGGCATCGCGGGGTTCGTCAAGCGCGCCCGCGACAACGAGGGCCTCGTGCACACGTCGGGACGATCGCAGATCACCTGGGACGACATGCCCAAGCTGCCCGAGGTCGTGCTCGCCGCCGGCCAGTGGGACACGATCGCCAAGCACGTCGACGGCGGCGATGCCGTCGAGCTCGAGTTCTCGATCGACAACCGCATGTTCCGGGGCCCAGTCCCACAGCACAACGTGATCGCGACCTTGCCGGGGACGGACAAGGCCGACGAGTTCGTCGTCGTCGGCGGTCATCTCGACAGCTGGGACGGCGCGCAAGGGGCCAACGACAACGGCACTGGCGTCGCGACCACGCTCGAGGCGGCCCGCTTGCTCACCCGCGCGGGGGCCAAGCCCCGACGCACGATCGTGTTCATGTTGTGGTCGGGGGAGGAGCAGGGCCTGCTCGGCTCCAAGGGCTACGTGCAGGCGCACCCGGAGCAGATGGACGCCATCAGCGCCGTGCTCGTCCACGACGGCGGCACGAACTACCTGTCCGGCCTCGGTGTGACCCGCGAGATGCGACCGCAGATGGAGCAGGCCTTCGCGCCCGTGTTCAAGCTCGATCCCGAGGGACACCCCTTCGTGCTCGAGGAGGCCGACAGCCTGCGCCCCGGCGGCAGCGACCACACCCCGTTCATCACGGCCGGCGTGCCCGGGTTCTTCTGGAACCAGGACGGGCGATCCAACTACGACTTCGTCCATCACACCCAGCACGACACGCTCGCCAACGTCATCGACGAGTACCAGCGACACTCCGCGATGGTCGTCGCGCTCGGTGCCTACGGGCTGGCCAACCTCGACGAAAAGCTCGACCGCACCAACAGCGCACCCGTGCCGCGCCGTCGTCTCGGCGCGTCGATGGACGGCGCGAAGATCCGCGGCGTCGACGACGGTGTGGGCAAGAAGGCCGGGCTGCGGCCGGGGGACGTCATCGTCGCCGTCGAAGGCGAGGCCGTCGAGGGGCGCTGGGGTCCGGTGCGGGCGCTGCAGAAGGGCGGCCCCAAGAAGACGATCACCGTCGAGCGCGGCGGCAAGAAGGTCGACCTGACGCTGGACTGGAGCGACGATCCCGGGGAGGCCGAGCGGGCCGCCCGTCGCGCCGCCCGCGAGGGGGAGGCCAAGTGAGCGACGACGACACGCGATCCGAAGCGTGGATCCGGATGCTCACCGACGCCGAGGCGGCGGCGGCCGGCGGTCGGATCGCCCGGCTGTACAAGGGCGCGCTCGATCCTGCCGATCCCCCGGGCGCAGGCGTCGACAACGTGCTGCGCGTGCATTCGCTGCGCCCCGAGACGCTCGATGGCCACCTCAAGGTGTATCGCTCGGTCATGAAGACCGAGGTCGACGTCTCGCGCCGCGAGCGCGAGACGCTGGCCGTGGCGGTGTCGGCGGCCAACGGCTGCCACTACTGAGTGCAGCACCATCGGGTCGGTCTGGCCCGGGAGCTGCGAGACGAGGGATGGGACGCCGCGCAGCGACGGCGGTGGATGGACGCGCTGGTGGCCCACGCCGTCGCCGGCGGGCCTGCGCCCGAGCCGTGGTCGGCCCGTGAAGCGGCCTGTCTCGCGTACGCGCTCAAGCTGACGCACACGCCCGCCGCGATGACGCGCGACGACCTCGGGCCGATGCGGGCGGCCGGGATGAGCGACGCCGAGATCCTCGACGTCAACCAGGTCGTGGCCTACTTCGCCTACGCCAACCGCGTGGTCGACGGCCTCGGCGTGCAGATCGAGCCCCACAAGGCGTCCGAGTAGCGGGAGGCCGGCTCGGTTCACGGCCGCGAAACCTCCCGACATCGGGGGCGGTCCGATACGGTGGACGCGACCATGGACACTCCCTTCGAGCTGACGACGGCGCGCATGCGACTGCGGCGGATCTGCGCCGACGACCTCGACGACCTCGTCGCGCTCGACGCCGACCCGGCCGTCATGGCGTACATCAGCGGGGGCGTGCCGAACTCGCGGCAGACCTACCTCGACGGCCTACTGCCACGGATGATGGCCTTCTCGGATCGTCCCTTCGGCTACGCGGCCGCGCTCGTCGACGGGCGCTTCGTCGGATGGTTCCACCTGCGGCCCTCGGTCGCCGATCCTGGGGTGCTCGAGCTCGGCTATCGACTGCAGCAGCAGGTGTGGGGCCGTGGGCTCGCCACGGAAGGAGGACGGGCGCTGGTGCGCCACGCCTTCGAAGCGCTCGGACAGGACGCGGTGGATGCGTGCGCGGACCCGCGCAACGCGGCGTCGATCCGCGTGATGGAAAAATGCGGCATGCGCCGCGTCGGGACCTTCGTGCACCCACTCGTTCCCCTCGAGGTGGTGCGCTATCTGGTCCACCGCGACGAGCTCGCCGCTACGTAGTCCTGCGTAATTTTCCCGATCCGGCGGTTGGCGCGGAACCGGCGGCGCGGCGCGGCAACGACTCCACCCGATGGGACTTGCAGACCACGCCGCTCGGTTGTCGTTCGTATTCGCTGCCGTGTCGGTGCTCGGCTGTGTCGAGACCGACGCAGGGCGAGGGGGAGGCGAGGTCCGCGGCGAACGTGCGCTCGACGACCTCGCCAGCGGAAGCTGCGTCGACATGTGTGGCGGCGAGTCCAATGACGGCTGCTGGTGCGACGCGCAGTGCGAGTCGTACGGCGATTGCTGTGGCGACTACGCCCCCGTGTGCGTGGGAGGAGGCGACGGTGACGACGCAGCCAAGGCCGACGAGCCCGAGGGCGGCGACGGCGGCGGCAATCCACCGCCGGTCGGCGCCGTGACGGCCCAGCAGCTGCTCGATCTGACCGCGGACTGCGACCGAGTCCCGGGCACGGAGCTGTTTCGCACCGACGCCGGCAAGTCGCGCACGATCGAGATCTGTCGGCTCGAAGGTGCGATCTGGTGGCGCGCGGACGCGGACATCGATTGCGACGGCGGCAAGTCGTCCCCGTGCACCGAGGACCCCTGGTACCAGCCCGAGACCTCGTCGAAGGACTCCAAGGGCAACTTCATCGACTCCGCGACCGTGCCTCACTTCGTGGTGCCGATGGCCGGCGACGGCTTCTTCCCGAAGGACTTCGGGATCAAGACGGGCTGGGGCGGCTACGGCAGCGCCGGCGCGATCATCTACGAAGGCAAGCTGCTGTACGCCCCGTACGCCGACGCCGGACCGCGTGGCGTGCTGGGCGAGCTGTCGGCCGCGGCGGCGGCGGTGTTGGGGATCCCCAATCACCCGGTGTCGGGCGGCGTGGCCAGCGGTGTCACCTACATCGTGTTCACCGGCGACAGCTACGTCGACCCGATCGAGAGCCGCGAGGCCGCCGAGACCCTCGGCGCGCAGCTGGCCGCCGAGCTCGTCGCCAACAACTGACGCGCGCTACTTGCAGACCTCTTGGACGGTCTTGCGAGCGGCCTTGCATGCTTCCGCGAGACCGGCCCGCCCGGCCGCGGTGCCTGCCGCCTTCTTCCACGCGTCGGCCGACATCACGAGCGCCTTCTTCGAGGTCTCGCGCACCGATGCCGGCATCTTTTCGTCGATGCACTTGCGGTACATCGCGATGTAGTCGTCGCACTCGGCGATCCCGATCTCTTCCACCTCGTCGGTGACCGCCTGCGCTTCGAGATCGGTCTCGGCGGTGGCCGGGCTGGCGGTCTCGAGCGCCTTGGTGCGGGTGTCGAGGGCCTCGACGCGCTCGGCGAGGTCGTCGAGGTTGGTCACGGTCGCCGTCTGCGTCTTGCTCACGCCGTCGAGGTTCACCTCGAGGGCCTCGACCCGCTTGCCGAGCGTCTCGATGGCCTTGGCCTGGGTATCGTCGGCGGCAGCTTGCTCGAGCTTGGTCTCCAGCGCGGTCACGCGAGCCTCGAGCGCCTGGACCTTTTCGGCGGACGGGTCGCACGCGCAAAGCAGGACAAGCGGGAGCACCAGCGGCCGCAGCGTCATGCGCGGCAGTGTGCCGCACTCGGCCGCCAGGCGCGACGCGGGACCCCCGGGGGACGGCTCGGCGCCCGTCCGGACGCGAGTGCTACGCTGCCAGCATGGGTAGGGTCAGTGGCCTGGGCGCACGGGCGGTGCTGTCGCTCGCGTTCGGGGCCGGCCTGGGGACGGGCCTGGCCTGTGGCCTCCAGATCGAACCGACCATCGTGTGTGGTGACGGGTTCGTGGACCTCGAGGCCGGTGAGGAGTGCGACCCGGCCGCGCCCGCGAGTGTGGCCAACGCGTGTGTCGAGCTGCCGGAGCGACCCTTCGGCGAGGCGAGCTGCGACCCGCAGTCGTGCACGATCGTGTTCGACGAGTGCAGCGCGTGCCCGGGCGGCCAAGTGCAGCTGCCCAGCGGTCAGTGCAGCCTGTGTGGCAACGGCGAGATCGACGACGACCCGGAGGCCGGCGAGTTCGAAGAATGCGAGCCGACGCCCGGCGTGTTCGGATCGCCGGACGACACGCGGATGTGCGCGGAGGTCCAGTCGCCGATCGGCAAGCCGTACACCAGCGGCGCGATCCGTCGCTGTCGACCCGACACGTGCACGTGGGATCGCGACGAGTGTAGCTACTGTGGGGACGGTATCGTCGACGGCCCCGAGCTCGTCGACCTGCTTCCCGACGTCGAGTCCGACCCCGAGCTGTGCGACGGCGACCGCTTCGACCTCACCACACTCGCCGTGCATCCTTCCTTCGAGACCTGCCAGGCCGCATCGGCGACCTCCGGGCTCGTGCTGCGCCCGAACGTGCGGTGTGGGGACGACTGCGAGTCGCTGATCGCGGCCGACACCGACAACCAATGCTGCGTGATGGCCGGTCAGCCGTGCGCGCCGGACGGCAGCGGCTACCAGTGCTGCTACGCGTTCGCGCACCCGGGTGAGGACGCGTGCGCCGAGACCGTCCTCGTCGACCAGACCATCGAGTACCGCTGCCGGCCGACCACGCCGGGGTGATCGGCGCCGCGCAAGCCGCCGAGCGCAACTTCCCCGAGGGTGTTTACCCGAGTCGCGAAACGGTTCCCGAGGATCGGAAGATCGCAGCAAGTCGCCCAGGACGTGATGCGAACATGCGATGCTGACCATGTACGCGTTGGGGGACGTTGGGTTGATCGGCGAGGGGGCGGACACGGGGCGCAGCGGGGAGGACACGCTCGGCGAGACGGACCTGCGCGCACTGCGACCCGAGGCGGACGTCGAGGGAGCCAAGGCGATGGCCGCGATCAAGGCGCGCCTGCTCGCGCGTCCGCGTCACGAGGTGCAGCTGGGTCGCTACGTGCTCGGTCGCAAGCTCGGTGCCGGGGGCATGGGCGTCGTGTACCAGGCCTGGGACCCCCAGCTGCAGCGCGACGTCGCGATCAAGCTGATGCGCCCGGAGGTCGACGACCCGGATGGCCGCCGCCTCGTGCGAGAGGCCCGCGCGATCGCGGGCCTGAGCTCTCCGGCGGTCGTGGAGGTCTTCGACGTGGGCACGTTCGACGACATCCCCGGCGTGTGGGACGGCGGCGTGTACATGGTGATGGAGCTGCTGCACGGGCCCGACCTGCGCCGGTGGTCTCGCACCGAGAAGGTCGATCACCTGCGGATGCTGCGGGTACTCGAGGCCGTCGGCCGCGGGCTCGCGCAGATCCACGCCGCGGGGTTGGCCCACGCCGACTTCAAGCCCGACAACGTCCTGCTCCTTCCCGGCGACGAAGTGCGCATCATCGACTTCGGCCTCGTGCGCTGGTTCGCGCGCCTTCCCACGCAGGAACAGGTCGACGTCGAGACGACCGGCTCGCAGTTGATCTCGGTGGCCGAAGGCGTCGTGCTCGGTACGCCCAGCTACATGGCGCCGGAGCTGCACGCCGGTGCCGGATCGACCGCGGCCAGCGACCAGTACGCGTTCTGTGTCAGCGCATGCGAGCTGCTGTTCGGACGCCGGCCCTTTTGCGGAGACACGCTGTCGGCCCTTCGCCGGGCGCAGTCCCACGAGCCGCCCAAGTTCGCCGCGGCGCCGCATCTGCCGGCCCACCTGTCTCGCGTGCTGCGGCGGGGCCTCGCCCCGGATCCCGCCGATCGGTGGCCGTCGATGTCGGCCTTGCTGCACGCCCTCGTCCAACGTCCGGCGCAGCGTCGCCGACGAGGCGGCATGCTCGCGGCCGCCGGCGCCTCGATGGTGCTGTCGATGGCGGCCTGGGTGAGCTCGGACCGCGCCGACGATCCGTGCGGCGCGCTCGCGCAGCGCGTCGATGGGATGTGGACCGACGACATCCGCGGCGAGGCGAAGGCCGCGATGGTGGCCACCGGCGCGTACTCGGGTCCGTTCGCCGCCCAGGGGCTCGCCGACCGGATCGACCGGTTCGCGGCCCAGTTCGCGCAGACCCACGCGGCGCTGTGCGTCGGGACGCCGCCACCGGTCGGCGACGATCGGCTCGCTTGTCTCGACGTGCAGGTTGCGGGCATCGAGCGCCTCGTCGGCAGGATGCGGGCGCCCGACCTCGCGTTCGTCCTCCAGGAGCACGCGTTTCGCCTGGCGGTGCCACGACCGGACGCGTGCGAGGATGCGAGGTGGGCGGCGGCCCACCGCCGGGCACCGGGCGAGGCCGCCCTCGCGCAGGCCGACCGCATGCGCATCGAGCTCGAGCGTGCGGCGCAGATGGGACACCACGGCAGTCACTGGGACGTTGCGTTCGATGCGGCGACCGCGATCGGGCAGCGGGCCGAAGGACTCGGCGTCGAGGACGTGGTCGCGCGCGCGGCGATGGTGCGTGGACACGCGGCCCTGATCACGGGCCGGCACGAGGCCGCCACGGCGGCGCTCACCGAGGCCTACGATCACGCGGTGGCGCACGGGTTCGATCCGATCGCGGTCGAGGCGGCCGGACACATGGTGTCGCTACTGTCTCGGGCCGGGCACTACGACGAGTTTCCGACCTGGGCCCGCATGGGCGAGGCGGCGATGGTCCGCGTGGGTCACTATCCCGAGCTCGAGGGGGGTCTGGTCATGGCGATCGGCATGGCCGAGCGCATGGCCGGCGATCTCGACGGCGCGCGAGCGCACCTGCTGACCGCGGTCGAGCGGTTCGCCGAAGCGGGCGGCATGAGCCCGTCGACACTGTCGAGCCTCAACGAGCTCGGGTCGCTCGAGCAATCCGCCGGCAACCTGGACAAGGCGCGGGAGTACTACGAGCGCTCGTTGGCCTACGGCGAAGAGCTCATGGGACCCGATCACCCGGAAACGGCGACCTTCCGCGCGAACACGGCGGGGCTGCGTCACCAAATGGGTGATCTGGAGGGGGCACGACGAGGGCTGCAGCGGGCCATCGAGGCGTTCGAGGACAAGCTCGGACCCGACGACGTGCGGATCGGCTACGCGCTCGTGATGCTCGCCGACGTCGATACCGACGAGGGCAAGTACGAGGATGCGACGCGTCGACTCGAGCGAGCGACGACGATCTTCGAGACGACCTACGGCGCGCAGCATCCGGCCGTCGCCGAAATTCCCCGCATGCGGGGGGAGGTGGCACGCCGCACCGGCCGGCTCGACGCGGCCGCGACCTGGATGCGCGAGTCGCTGCGCATGGCCCAGCAGACCTACGGCGATGCCCACCCGGCGGTGGCGCAGGCCATGCTCGGACTCGCCGAGATCGCGATCGATGCCGGAGATGCACAGACGGCGGTGGCGCAGGCCCAACAGGCGCTGCAGCGGGTCTCGGGCCCCGGCGGGGACGTGGCGCTGCGCCAGCAGGCCCTGGCGCTCCTCGCCCGCGCCGAAGCCGCCTGATTTTCTCGACCGGGGTGTGATCGACGGCACCCCGGCGGGCACTACCGGGTCGGGCGATGGTCCCCTTGGCTTGGTCGAGAATGTGCACCGCTGGTGTGTCGGCGGGTGGTGGTTGGCGTGTGGTGGTCGTCTGGGCCGGAGCACTGCTCGCCGGCGGCTGCGTGGAGGCGGATGCGACCGCCGACGGCGAGCTGCGGCAGGGTCGGTTCGGGCACGTCTGTGTCGGGGACGGCGATGCCGCGTGCGACGACGGCCTGCCGCCCGAGGTGTTTCCCGAGGTCTTCGCGGTCGGGGCGCGGCTGGACGCGACCTACCTGCCCGACGATGGCGACCGCCTTCCGCTGCCGCGCGTGCAGCCGGGGTCGACCTCGTCGCTGCGGGCCGGCGGTGGCGCGGGCTGGATCGCCGCGCGTCCGGGCTGGGCGGTGTGGCTGGCGATCGACGCCAACGACGTCGTCGTCGATCTGCGCCACGTGCTGCTCGCGAAGGTCGACGCGATCGCGGTGGCGTCCGAGGAGGTCGACGACCTCGCCCGCGTCGCGCTTGCGCCCGGCGATCGGCTCGCGCTTCGGGCCGCGCCCCAAGACGGGGTCGGTCGGGCGCTCGGTGGAAGCTTGACCTACGCGTGGCGGCTGGAGGGGCAGGGGGTCGCGCAGATCGTCAGCGTCGCCGAACGACGCGCGATCGTCCTCGAAGCGCTCGAGCCCGGGACCGCCGTGCTGCGCGTGACCGCCGGCGGCGTCACGCGAGCTCTCGACGTGATCGTCGACGAACCCCAGCACGGAGGCGAGGATTGATGGGCCGTGGCCGGATCGTGTGCGCACTCGCTGCGGCCGTGATCGCCGGGTGCCAGCCCGCGTTCGACTCCGTCGACCTCGTCGCCGTGTCGACCCCTCCGGTCGAGGTGACCGTGCGCGACTTCCTCGTCGAGCTACCCGCGGGCACCGCCGTGGTGGTCGCGACGGTACCCCGCAGCGGCAATCGGCACGACTATGACGACGAGACCGTCGTCGACCTCGTGTCCGACGACCCGGACGTCATGGACGTGTTCGGTCGTCCCACCGCGCGCGAGTTCGTGCTCGTCGGGATCGATGCCGGGGAGACGTGCCTACGCGTGCACATCGACGGCATGGTGCGCGACTGCATCGACGTGGTGGTCGAGCCGCCCGCGGCAGACTGAGCGGGCTCCGGGGGCCGCGCTACGACCCTTCGGCCGCGGCATCGAAGATCGCCCGACGCGCGGCGAGGCGCCGGCGGATGGGATCGTCGGGCCGGGCGTCGGCGGAGGTGGACCATGCCGTCTGCAGCCGTGCCCGTGTCGCGTCGACCCACGCGCGCCACGCCAAGGTAGGGCGGCGACGGAGCACGGGGCCGAGCTCGAGATCCGCCGCGTCCCACGCGATCGTCGAGGCAACGGCCGCGGGGTCGACGACGAGCATCAAGTAGAACCGATCGCGCTCGGCGACGACGTGCTCGTCGACCAAGTCGAACCGACGCGAGGCGATCCAGGCCCGCACTCCGGGCCAGTCCGTGTTGGGCTGCAGAACCAGCCGCGCCACGCCGGCCGGCACGCCGGCGTCGACGATCGAACGGATGCGCTCACCGCCCATCCCGGCGATCACCACCGTGTGGACCTCGCCGTCGCGCAGCGGTCGAAGGCCATCACCGAGTCGAAGCTCGACACCGCTCGCGACCGTGTCGGCGGCGGCCCGCAGTGGGCCGGCGTGCACGTCGATCCCGATCGCGGAGGGTACAGTGCCGGCGCGGACGAGCGCGGAAGGGAGCTGGGCGTGGTCGGTACCGATGTCGGCCATGGGACGGCCGGGCACCACCAGGTCGGCCAGGGCCGCGAGTCGCACGCTCAGCGTCGGCGCCATGCCTCTTCGGTGCGGCCGGGCAGCAGCGAGTACGCGCACGGGATCACGAGCAGCGTCAGCACGGTCGCCAGCGACAACCCGCCGATCACGGCCACGGCGAGCGGCTGCCGCAGTGCCGCGCCTTCGCCCAGGCCCAGCGCCATCGGGAGCAAGCCCAGCACCGTGGTCAGCGTGGTCATCAGGATCGGGCGCAAGCGCAGCGCGCCGGCCTGCAGCAGCGCGTCGCGCACGCTTTCGCCGGCGCCGCGCCGGTCGTTGACGGCGTTGATCAGCACGATCGCGTTGTTGACCACGATGCCGCCGAGCACGATGAACCCGATCGCGACCATGGCCGACAGCGGCAGCTTCGCGACCCAGATCCCCACGGCGACGCCGGACAGGGCCAGCGGCACGGTGAACATGATGAGCAGCGGGTGCAGCAGACTCTCGAAGCTCGACGCCATCACGACGTAGACGAGGAAGACCGACAGCGCCGCCGTGAACGCCAAGCTGCGCAGCGACACCTGCATCTCGTCGGCCTGTCCGGCGAGGACGGCTTCCACGTCGGGGTCTTCGCCCGCGTGCGCGGCGAGGACGGCTTGCACGTCGTGGGCGACGCCACCGAGGTCGACCCCCTCGACGCGTGCCTGGACCCGCAAGCCGCGGCGGCCGTCGATGCGGCGGATCTGGGCGGGCCCGAGGGCCGAAGTCACCTCGGCGACCGTGCCCAGACGGATCGGGATGTCGCCCGTGACGCCGACCTGGATGTGGCGGACGTCGTCGACGGACGAGCGGTCGACGCGGGGCAGCTGCACCCGGATGTCGAGCTGGTCGTCGGGGGCGTACAGGGTGCTGACGACCTCGCCGTCGATCGCCCGTTGCACGGCGGCCGCGACGTCGTCGACGGTCAGGCCCACGCGGCCCAGTCGCTCGCGGTCGAACCGGATCCGAACTTCGGGGCGACCCGCCAGCTCGTCGGCGACCACGTCCGCGAGGGCGTCGACCGCCTGCAGGTCCGGCAGCAGTCGCTCGATGTGGGCGACGAGCGGGGCGTGCTCGTCGGCGAACACCTGCACTTCGATCGGCGGGTCGAACGACAGCAGCGCCGGACGGTCCAGTCGCAACGCCGCAGAGGGCTCGGGGTTGGCGGCGAGGATCGCCTCGAAGATTCGCGTCTCGGCCGCGCCCTGGTCCACGCCGTCACGCAGGTGAATGTCGAGCTGCGCGAGGTGAGGGCCGGCGAGGTTGCCACCGGCACTGCCGGCGCGGGTCACCGAGCCGATCCGTGCGAAGCGGGTGCGCACGTCGGGATCGTCGACGACCGCGCGCTCGATCGCCGTCATCGCGCTCGCCGTTCGTTGCAGCGATGCGCCCTGCGGTAGCCGCAGCTGGACGAAGAAGCGTTGCTGCTCCACGTCCGGCAGCAGGGTCTGACCGCGGTCCTCGACGAGCCGCAAGCTCATCACGCAGATCCCGACGGCCGCGAGCAGCACCAAGCTGCGCACGCGCAGCGCCCCCCGCAGCACGGCGGGGTAGCGTCGCTCCAGCCAGTCCCAGCTGGCCGTCAGCGGCATCGCGGCGATCCGCAGCACGGTCGAGACGACCCCGAGGACCAGGGCGATCGGCCATGCGAGCAGCGCCGGCACGGCGAAGAGCCAGGCCAGCAGTGACCGAGACTGCGGCTCGGGTGGCGCGTCGTGGGGATCGCCCAGGCTCTGCAGCACCGGCACGACGGTCAGGCTCACGAACATCGACGACAGGATCGAAAAGCTCACCGCGTAGGCGAGGTCGCGCACCAGCTGGCCGGCGACGCCCTCCACGAACGACATCGGAAAGAACACCGCGACCGTCGTCAGCGTGGACGCCACGACCGAGGAGCCGACCTCCGTCGCGCCCTCGGTCGCGATCTCGCGACGGGTCATCGACAGGTCGGGATCGGCGTCGACACGCTCCTTGACCCGGGCGATCGACTCCAGCACCACGATCGAGTTGTCGACGAGCATGCCCACGCCGAGTGCGAGGCCGCCCAGGCTCATCACGTTGAGCGAGACGTCGAGTGCCGACAGCGGCACGAACGTGGCCAGCAACGAGATCGGGATCGCGAGTGCGATGACCACGGTCGACCGCAGGTCCCGCAGGAAGAACAGCAGGATCAAGACCGCGAGCCCGCCACCGACCAGGGCGTTGTCGCGGACTTCTTCGACCGCCTGCTCGATGAACTCCGCCTGGTTGTCGAGCACCACCACCGTGTGCCCGGCCGGCAGCGGCAGCGTGGCGATGCCGGCCGCCAGTGCATGGGCGACCGACACGATGTTCGCGTCGCCCTCGCGGTACACGGCGAGCTCGACGGCATCGTAGCCGTCCACCGTCGCGAGCTCTTCGGCGTCGCGTGGTCCGCGGTAGACCTTGGCGATCTCCGAAAGGCGCAGCTCGGCCCCTTCGGCGCTTCGCACGATGATCTCCTGCAGCTCCTCGACCGTGCGCGCCTCGTGCAGCGTGCGGATGAGCCAACGGTTGTGCTTTTCGGTCAGCGCGCCGCCGGGCTGGTTGACGTTGGAGCGCCGGATCGCCTCGCCGATCTCGGCCGTGGTCAGCCCGAGGGCCGCCACGCGCTGCGCGTCGAGCTCGACGACGACCTCTTCCTCGTGTCCGCCGTGGATCCGCGCCGCGGCCACACCGGGGATCTTCTCGAGGCGTCGCTTGACGATGCGATCGGCGTGCTGTCGCAGCGTCGCCAGCTCCTCGGGTCGCAGGTGTGCGTCCGAGCCCCGCAGCGCCAGGCGCATGATCGGGTCGGCCGAGGGGTCGTAGCGCAGCACGATCGGCCGCTCGGCGGTCGAGGGCAGCTGCACCCGGTCGAGCTTCTCGCGGACGTCCGCGATCGCTCGGTCGACGTCGGTACCCCACGCGAAGTCGAGCGTGACCTCCGACATCCCCTCGCGCGACGCCGACTCGACCCGCACGACCCCGACGACCGCCCCGACCCGCTCCTCGATCGGGCGCGTGATGAGCTCTTCGACCTCGGCCGGTGCCGCGTTGGCGTCCTCGGTCTGGATCGTGAGAGTGGGGTAGGCCAGATCGGGCAGCAGCTCGACCGGCAGTCGCGTGAACGCGACGAACCCGAACACCAACAGCGCCAGCGTGACCATCGCGGTGGTCACCGGGCGCAGGACGGTGCCGGCGAGGAAGCTCCGCACGGCGGGCCTAGGATCCGGCGGAGGGGGCGGGGGCACCGCCGGAGCCGCCGGCCTCGGCTTCGTCGGGCTCGACGGGCGACAGCGGCATGCCCTCGGTCACACCGCCCTTGCCTTCGGCGACCACGAGGTCGTCGCCGGTCAGACCCTCGAGCACCTCGATCCGACCGCCGCCCTCCAGTCCCGTCTTCACCTCGCGGCGTCGGGCCTTGCCGTCCTCGACCACGTAGACGTGGGGCACGCCTTCGAGCTCGAAGATCGCGCTGCGGGCGATCGAGAACACGTCGTCGCGGGCGACGATGAGCACCTGCGCCCGCGCGAATGCTCCGGGCACGGCGGTCTCGGGATAGTCGGCGGTGCGGACGGTGAACTTGACCGTGCCGGTGACGGGGTCGACGACGGGCGCGCGACGGAACACCTCGGCGGTGAAGGTGGTGTCGTCGACGAGCTCGATCTCCACCTTCGTGCCGCGCTTGACGGTAGCCGCGTCCTTTTCGGGGATGTGCAGCTCGAGCTCGAGGGCCGAGAGGTCCGCCAACGAAAACAGCGGGGTCGCCGTGTTGGCCAGGTTGCCCTCGTCGACGTGCCGCGTGACGATCGTGCCGGCGAACGGCGCGGTGATCACGGTCTGCTTGGACTGCTGCTTGGCCAGCTTCGTCGCGGCGCGGGCTTCCTCCACGAGATAGCGCTGCTTGTCGATCTCCTCGGCGGACACGACCCCGCGCGCCTCCTCGAGGCGTGCCAGCTCCTTCTTGAGGTTGTCCAGCTGCAGCTCCGACGCCGACGCCTGCAGGGCGAGCTCGCGGCCGTCGAGCACGGCGAGTGTCTGGCCCGACTTGACCAGGTCACCTTCGTCGACCTTGATGTTCTTGATGATGCCGGTCTGTACGGCGACGAGGTCGGCGCTGCGCACGGCGGTCAGCGTGCCGGAGCTGCGATACCAACGCTCGATGCGCATCGGCTCGGCTTGCGTGACGACGACCTTCATCGCCGACTCCTCGCCGTGTCCGCCGCGACCGCGGCCGCCGTGGCCGCCGCCGGGTCCGCCCTTGCCGCCCGCCGTGGCTCCATTGCACGCGCTCGCCAACGACGCGGCGAGCAGCAATTTCAGTGCGTGGCGGCGGGCGAGCACGACATCGGTCGTTATGCCATGCTCCGCATCGTGAACGACAGTCCGCGCACGGCGCCCGCCCGGGAGCTTCTGCTGGCCAACCATGCGTTCCCCGGCACCTATACTGTCAAGGCGTTCGGTCCCAGCGGCGACGCGTTTCGGGTCGCGATCGCGGCCGCGGCCATCGAGGTGATCGGGGTCGAGCGCACGACCGTGTCGGAGCGCACGAGCAGCAAGGGCGGGCGGGTTTGCATCACGCTGGATCTGAATGTGGAGACCGTCGACGAGGTCATGGATGTCTATGCCCGGATCCACGCGGTGGCCGAGCTGAAGCTGGTCCTGTGACGCGTGGGCGGACGGTCAGGTGTCGGACCAAAATTGTGAGCACTGTCACTTCTAGAGTTCTCCCGTTGGCGGCAGACTGCCGGCGGCAGCCCCCGAGGTCATGGCGATGAAACGAACGAAGCGTTCCCTGATGTTCCTGCTGACGGCCGGTGCGGTCGTCGCCACCAGTGCGGGCTGCAAGCCCAAGGCGATTCGCGGCGGCGAGGGGACCGAAAACCCCGACTTCGACCAGGGCGCCATGAGCACCGGTCTCGATCGCAAGGACCTCGAGGACCTGCTCAACAAGAACATGGCCGAGCTGATGGGCTCGCCGCTGTGGGCGCAGTGGCGCAGTGCGGGCGAGCCCGTGGTCATCGCGATCTGGCCGATCAAGAACGACACGACCGAGCACCTCGACGACCAGATGTTGACGCTGCTGTCGGACATGGAGACCCAGCTGCTCGGCAGCGGGGTGGTGTCGGTGGTCAGCCGCGAGCGACAGCAGGAGATGATCGCCGAGGCGAACCTGCAGAACACGGCCGACTTCAATCAGGCGATGGCCGCCGGCCTCGGCAAGCAGGTCGGGGCGGACTACTTCATCACCGGCAAGCTCCAGGCGGTGGACGAGCGTCTCAACAAGGAACGGCGCGTGCAGTACACGCTGTTCATGCAGGTGATCGACGTCGAGACGAGCCTGCTGAAGTTCCAGACCAAGTCCGAACGATCCAAGGGCATCGTTCGCTAGTCATCGCCTTGGCTCGGTCGGCCACATCACGACGACTGACGCTCGTGCTCGCCGCCGTCGTGGCGCTGGGCGGCGCGGGCTCGTGCGCCACGTACTCGGACAAGACCGACGAGGCCCGTCGGGCGCTGCGGCGTGGCGACTACGAGGACAGCCTCCAGCTTTGGAACAAGCTGCTCAAGGTCCGCACGGCCGAGTCGCTGCCCGACGACTGGAAGAAGAACACCCCGCTGGTGGTGCTCGAGCGCGCGACCGTCCTGCAGGCGCTGGGCGATCACGCGCTCAGCTCGCGTGACTTCGAGGCGGCCGACAAGGAGCTCGAGCTCCTCGACATCGCTCGCGACGGCGCCGGCAAGATCGGCAAGTACATCTATTCGGACAGCGCGACGAAGTTCAAGACGTCGCCGACCGAGAAGCTGTCGCTCAACGCGATGAACATGTGCAACTACCTCGTCCGCGGCGATCTCAACGGCGCCAAGGTCGAGGCCAAGCGCTTCACCGTGATGCGCAACTACTTCCGCGACTACGACCCGGAGCACGAGCACGGTGCGTTCGGTTCGTACTTGGCCGGCTTCGTGTACGAAAAGCTCGGCCAGCCCGACGAAGCGCTGCGGTACTACGAAGAGGCGCTGACCGAGCGCGACTTCGGCAGCCTCACCGGACCGATCGCCCGCCTGGCCAAGCAGGGCACGTACCGCGGCGAGCGGATCAAGGACTACCTGCCCGACGACGACGGCACCCCGTCGCCCACGGAGCCCAAGGCGAAGGCCCCGTCCGAGCCCGCGAAGTCCGAGCCGATCCGCACGAGCCCCCAGGACGATCCGCCCGAGGAGCCGGACGAGGACAGTGACGACGCGATCGACGACGGCACCGACACGGACGCGGCGGGACCCAAGGTGCAGACGCCGACCAAGCCCGGCCCCGAGACCCTGTCGGCGATCCCGTCCGCGGCGGTCGACTGGGCCGCGGCCCCGAAGTCGGTCGGCGGCGAGATCTTGGTCATCGCCAAGACGGGCCGCGTGCCCCACCGGGTGCCCGAGCGCATCCCGATCGGCGCGGCGATCGGCATCGCCGGCGCGTTCGTGACCGGCGACACGACCCTGCTCGAGTACGGCATGTTCAAGGTCGTCGTGTACCCGGAGCTGGTCTCGGCCGAGAACCTGTTCGTCGATGCCGACCTGCGCATCGACGGTAAGACCGTCGCGATGGACGAGGCCTCCGACCTCGGGGCCGAAATTGTTGCGGAGTACGACGAGCTGCGACCCAAGATCATCGGCGCGGCGCTGACCCGCATGATCGCGCGCGCCGCGGCGGCCGAAGGGGCCCGCGCCGCGGGCAACCAGGCCGAAAACGGCGGCATCGTCGGGTTCCTCGCGGCCGCGGCGGTCGAAGGAACGTTGGTCGCGCTCGACAAGCCGGACACGCGAAGCTGGAGCACATTGCCGGCCAAGGTGCACATCGGCCGGCAGATCGTGCCGGCGGGCAAGCATCGCGTCGAGGTGACGGTGTACGGCGCGGGCGGCAAGCAACGCCACACCGCCGAGGTCGTCGTGACCCCCGGTGGCTTCGCCGTGGTCGACGTCACGACCCTTCGTTGACGGGTGTGCCAAACTAAACCCATGTCGACGCGCCGTGCTCTTCGCAGATCGCGCCGTGCGCTGGCCGTCGCCAGCTTCGCGGCTCCCTTGTTGGCGGCGGGGCTCGTCGCGACCGCGGGTGCCTCCGAGGCGTCGGCGGCGGTCAACGGTCAGCGCGGGATCGAGATCGAGGGCGCCCAGGATCGTCGCGGCTTCTTCGTCGGAGCCGGCGTCGCGTTCGGTGGCACGTTCTTTTACTACGACGACTTCATCCCGGCCTCGCGCATCGACATCGCGCTCGGCGGTGGGGTGACCAAGCGCTTCACGCTCGGCGCCGACCTGCACATGACGCCCTACCTGCAAAAGGGCGTGGGCGTGTCGTTCGGTGGTGACATCGAAGGCACCGGCTACGTGTGGCGAGGGCTGTACCTGCGCGGTGGACTCGGAGCCTCGGCGGTGCCCAAGCGCGACGCGACGCGACCCGACGACGACACCAAGGGCTTGACCGTGGGGCTGGGCGGCGCGTTCGGAGCGGGCTACGAGTTCTGGCTCAACGCGACCGCGGCGATGAGCGTGGGTCTGACCTACGACGCGCGCTTCATCCCCGGCGACACGTTCCCGCGTCAGGCGCTGCTCGTCGGCGCGCGCTTTTCCTGGTTCTGAGCCCCCGACAGGGCCCGACGCCCGGTTCGGCGGGCGAGTCCACGGACTCACCCGATCCGGGGCCGGCGGAGGGTATGATCGTGGCGGGGTGGGGACGAGGCTTCTGTCGTGGACGATGGCGGCGGCGCTGGGGGGCGGCGTGGCGAGCTGCCAACCGTCACCGTTCGCTTGCCAGGCCGACGACGCGTGCCCCGATGGACGTTGTGAGCCACAAGGCTGGTGCAGCTTCCCGGACCCCGACTGCCCGTCGGGTTACCGCTTCGGAGACCACGCCGCCAGCGGACTCGCCGGCACCTGCGTGGTGCCGTCGGAAGGCACCGGGGAGACGACGTCGGCGACCGACACCGGCCCGACCGATCCCTCCACGACCGGGGGACCGCCCTCGACCAGCGGGATGGTCGGCGACGACGGCACCAGCAGTGTCTCGACGACCGACGGCGGGTCGACCGACGACGACGCCAGCACGACGAGCGCGCAGCCCCAGATCGTGACGATTCCGATCGCGGCCGATCCCGACGACGGCGTCATGTATCGCATCCCGGCCGGTGGATACTTCTTCGGTCCTTCGGGGGAGGACGGCCGGGGCCTCGGCTTCTTCGGCGAGTACCCCGAAGGCGAGTACTACGTCGCCTATCTACGATTCGAGATGCCGGCCGAGCTGGCCGGGCGCGCGATCGTGGACGCGCGGCTGCACCTGACGTCCGCCGGGCCGATCACGTACCAGTGGGACCCTCAGCATGCGGTCGGCATCTGGGCGCAAGCGAGCGACGATGCCCCCGTGGTCGAAAGCGACGCAGCGTTTCCCTCGGCGCTGGGCGGAGCGCAGCCGGCCGGCGTCGGCCTCCATCCCACGTACGTCCGCTGGCCCGCCCAGGGCGGACTGGACTGGCTGCCCGGCAAGAACAGCTCGCCGAGCTTGCTGCCATTGTTCGATCAGCTCGCCGAAGGGGGCGGCCCGCAGCCGGGCGCGCACGTGCAGCTGTGGCTGTCGGTCGCCGAGCCCATCGGGGTGGGCGGCGAGGTCACGTTCGTGGACTACGCGTCGCAGTCGGCGGACGTGGCGCAGCTCGAGCTGACGCTGATGCCCTGACCGCGCGCGCTCATTCGCAGGGCGTGTAGTGCTGCAGCGCCGACTGGACCCGGACGATCGAGTCGGTCGGATCCATGAGCATCGCCGCCAGACCGCGCACCACGACGCTGTCGATGAAGCCGCGCTCGGTGATCGTCAGCGAGGTCGCGCCGGTCCCCACCGGCGCCAGCTCGTACGTCCACGTGCCCCCGTACGGCAGGTCGTCGTCGGCGATCCGGACGACGAGCCGCGAGGGGGCCAGACGCTCGACGACCTCGTAGCGCACGTCGCCGTCGGGTCCGTGCTCGACGAACTGGTTGCCCTCGACGTCGACGCGTTCGATCTCGTCGCGCCAGCATCCGTACGTGCCGAAATCGGTGAGGATCGCGAAGGCCTCCGCCGGTGCCATGTTCAGCTCCACGGTGCGTGACGCCTCGTGGTCGCGGGGCTGGGTCGCGCCGTATCCGGCGACGGCCGCGATCACCAGCGCGATCACCCCCACGATGGCGACGGTGTACTTGACCCATCGTGATTTCATGGCTGTGCCTGCTCCCGGCACGCCCCGGCCAGCAGCTCCAGCCCGGCTACCGCGCGCTCTCGATCCTCTTCGCTCAGGCGCGCGAGCACCTGCCGCAGTTGGGCGTTCGACAGCGCCGACGAGCGGTCCAGGATGTCCTGACCCTGCGCCGTCAGTCGGTAGCGAACGCGACGCCGATCGTCGGGGTCGGTCCGGCGCTCGGCGTAGCCCCGACCGACGAGCTTGTCGATGGCCTCCGAGAGCGTCGATGCCCCGATCCCGAGGTGCCGGGCGAGGTCGGCCGGCGTGGTCGACCGATCCAAGCTCAGATGCGAGAGCACGGTCGACTCGCGCGCCGACAGCTCGTCGCCGCGGCCGGCGTGCTTTTGGTGGCAGTGGTGCCAGATGATGGGATAGGCGCGCTGCACCCGACGCACGAGCTCCTCGGTCACGCCCCCATCTTGGCGGACCACAATCGTTCGTCAAACCGAAGGATTTCCGTCAGCCCGACGTCGGACGGCACAGCGGGAACCCGATCGTGCCGTCGACGAGCACGGGGCTCTCGCATTGGTCGTCGGCGAGCTCGGGATGGGCGTACGAAAAACAGCACTGCCGCTGCGCGCCGGGCGACGGACAGGGGCTGCCGGCGGCCACGCAGCAGTTGGGGCCTCCGCCCTCGGGGACCACGAGGCCGTCGCACAGCTCGTTGCACGCCAGGTTCGGGCGCAAGTTCAGGCCGGTGTTGGCCGCTTCGGCGTCGCAGATCGTCTTCTCGGGAAAGCCGTCGAACGCATCGGTCGCGAAGCGGTCGCCGTCGCAGACCTCCGGCTCGGCGAGGCGAGTGCCGAGGTCGTCGATGATCGGGTTGTCGTCGACTTCGCCGTCGCCGCAGTAACCGCAGCGGACTCGGTTCCACCGGCAGCTCTCGGTGCACATGTTCACGTCACCGGACGTGTACGGCTTGTTCGGGATCGGGAACGCGATCGTCGAGCACTTGAGCTCGATTCCGAAGCCACCGGGCTGCTCGCGGAAGTCGCACTCCTCGAACTCCTCGACCGTGCCGTTGCCGCACGCCTCGCAGTCGCTCATGTCGAAGGTGCAGTCGTCGGCGCAGCGCAGCGTCCCCGCGTTGCCGGGGCAGACCTCGTTGCGCAGGTCGATGCCGTCGCATTCCTCGCCGCGAAACGGATCGGCGATGTCGTCGCCGCAGATCGCACACTGCTCGATGTCGGCGATGATCTCGCACGTGGTCGGGTCGCACGTGGCCACGCCGAAGGTTCGGCCCGTCACGTTGCGACATGCGTCCTCGAAGCTCTCGGGCACGCCGGGGTCGCATTCCTCGCCGGCCGCCTCGTCCACGAAGCCGTCGCCGCACACGATCGCGATCTCGACCTGGAGGGTGCACGCCCAACCCCCTCCGAAGGCCCCGAAGGCACACGCCGCCGCTATCGAAAGCCAACGCACGCTGCGCGGGAGTCTAGCAGCGTGTTGGGTTATTCTCCCGCGCCGTGGTGCTGTCCAATACGACCTTCCTCGACGCATGCCGAGGGCAATCGCCCGCCCACACCCCGATCTGGGTCATGCGCCAGGCGGGCCGCTATCTGCCCGAATACCGCGCGATCCGAGCGAAGGTCAGCTTCGAGGAGCTCTGCCGCACGCCGCAGCTGTGCGCCGAGGTGACCCTGCAGCCGATCGACCGGTTCGGGCTCGACGCTGCGATTTTGTTCTCCGACATCCTCGTGGTGTTCGACGCCCTCGGCGCGAAGGTCGACTTCACCCCGGCGCCGGTCGTGGCCGAGCCCGTGCGCAGCGCCGCCGATCTCGACGCGCTCGATCCGGTGCCGGTCCCCGAGGCGCTGCACTACGTGTTCGATGCCGTGCGCGCATGCAAGGCTGCGCTCGCCGATCGCGTCCCGCTCATCGGGTTCTGTGGCGCGCCCTTCACGACCGCGAGCTACCTCGTCGAGGGGGGCGGGTCCAAGGAGTTCATGCACATCAAGCGCATGGCCTTCGCCGAGCGCGACCTTTTCGATCGCCTGATGACGCGGATCACCGACGTCCTCGTCGAGTACCTGAAGGGACAGGTCGATGCGGGCGTCGACGCGCTGCAGATCTTCGAGAGCTGGGGGGCTGCGATGTCGGCGGCCGACTACGGCACCTACGTGCTGCCGCACCTGTCGCGGTTGTGCACGGAGGTGGCGAAGTTCGGCGTGCCGCTGATCGTGTTCGCACGGGGCAATCCCGGCCTGCTCGAGCTGGTCAAGGAGCTGCCCGCCGACGTGCTCGGCATCGACTGGTCGATCTCGATGGACCGGGCTCTCGACATCGTCGGCCGCGACCGCGTGGTGCAGGGCAACCTCGACCCGATCATGCTGTTCGCCGAGCCGCCGCTGATGGAGCGACGGGTGCGAGAGGTGCTCGAGTCGGGCAAGACGGCGCGTGGGCACATCTTCAACCTCGGCCACGGCATCTCGCGCCACACCGACCCGGCGCGCATGCAGGCGTTGGTCGACCTGGTTCACGCCGGATGAACCGGGCTCGCCGCTGCTTGCTGTGGACGTGCCTTGGGCTCGCCTGCCACCGCAATGCCGCCACGCCGGGGTCCGATGACACCGCGTCGCCCGAACCCGCCGACGGGCCACCGGCGGCCCGCGAGCGGCCGGGCGACGTGGTCACGGCCACGATCCCGCTCGCGGACGGCACCACGCTCGAGCTCGAGTCGCTGCGCGGGCGACCGGTAGTGCTCGCGCTGGCGCCTCCGGCCGGCGAGGACGCCCGCGCCCTCGCGACGCTGGTGTCGGAGGCGGCGGGGGGTCACGGCGGCGAGCCGGTCGTGGTGCTCGTGGCCTCGGGCGACCCTACCGCGTTCGATGCGCTCGCCGAGGACGGCGACGGCGCGCGCGTGATCGCGTACGACCCACAGGGCGCCCTCGCGACGCGGCTGCAGGTTCGCGCGCTGCCCACCGTGTTCGTGGTCGACCGGCAGGGGCGGCTCGTCGACGCGTGGGCCCGCGACATCACGCCGGCCGAGGTTTCCGCCGCGGTCGCGACCGCCATGGCCGCGCCGTGAGCCTCGATCCCGTCATTGCGCGACGAGAGCGACGAGGCTGCGGGGCGCGACCCAGTAGGCGCCGTCGATGACCGGGCCGTCCGACTCGACGTAGCCGAAGGGCTCGCCCTGCTCGCTGGTGTCGATCGCCCGGTGCCACACGGTGCCGACCGGCGGCTCCGGGAGGGTGGCGAAGATCGGGCCCGACCAGCCGTTGTACGCGAAGTAGATCGACGCTGCGGCGTCGCCGAGCTCGTCGCCGTCGAGCCGCCAGGCGATGAAGTGGTTCGCGTCGCCGTCGAGGTAGGCGTCGTCGACGAAGGTCCCGTCGTCGCGATGCCAGCTGATCTGGGTCAGGCCGTCCCCGTCGTCGTCCCCGAAGACCTGCCAGTAGTGGGCGGGTCGCAGGGCGGCGTGCGCGGCTCGGAACGCGAGGATGCGTCGCGTGAACTCGGCCAGCGCGTCGTCGTAGGCGGCATCACCCGGCCAGTGCAGCCAGTTCGCGACGCTGTCGAGGTTGTAGGGGTTGTTGTTGGCCTGCAGCGTGCGGCCGGACTCGTCACCGCCGGTCATCATCGGGACCCCGGCGGCGACGGCCAACAGCGTCGCCGCAGTGCGGGTGGCCGTCGCCTGCACGACGGGGTCGTCGCCGTGGCTGGACGACAGGTCGTTGTCGGTGCCGCCGTCGGAGGGACCGTAGGGCCACGGCTGGTCGTTTTGCTTCGCGTCGTAGCGGAACAAATCGTGCAGGGTCATCCCGTCGTGGGCGACCACGAAGTTGACCGACGCGGCGGGGGGGCGCGGGTCGGACTCGTACAGGTCGGGGCTCCCGCTGAGCCGGTGGACGAGCTCGCGCAGCGGCAAGGACTGCACGTCGAGCCGATTGAGGTCGCGTCGCACGGCGTCGCGGAATCGGTCGTTCCACTCCGACCATCCCGGTGGGAAGTTGCCGACCTGATACGTGCCGGCCACGGCGCCCCATGCTTCGGCGATCAGATCGACGCCGGGCCCTCCGTCTTCGGCGCGACCGAGCTCCCCGGCGATCCGCTGCGGCAGGGTCGGGTCGTACTGGTAGCACTCGCGCGTGCATCCGTTGGCGACGACCGCGGCCAGATCGAAACGATAGCCGTCGATCCCGAGCTGCTCGTGCCAGTACCGGAGCGAGGCGACGACGAGGTCGGCCGCCAGCGGATCGGCGGTGTTGAAGTTCGGGCCGACCCCGTTGCTGACCACGTAGCTCGCCGCGTCTTCGGCCAGCTCGTAGAAGCGCCCGTTGTCCAGGCCTCGCCACGACAGGATCGTGGCCGCATCCCCGGACGCGCCGCCTTCGGCGGTGTGGTTGTAGACGACGTCGACGTAGACCTTGATGCCCTCGGTGTGGAACGCATCGACCATCGCCCGCAGCTCCGCCGTCGGTCCGCCGGCCGACCGGTCCGCGGCGTAGCGCCGGTCCGGGGCGAAGAACGACAGCGACGAGTAGCCCCAGTAGTTGTCGCCGCTGGCGTCGGCCGTCAGCTCGTTTTGGTCGTTGGGCGTCTCGTGCACGGGCAGCAACTCGATCGCGGTGACGCCGAGCTCGGCGAGCGCGGCGGCCTTGCGGGCGGCGCCGGCGTACGTGCCTCGTTCGTGCTTCGGCACGCTCGGGTCCGACATCGTCAGCCCCCGTACGTGCACCTCGTAGACGACCTCGTCCCGTAGAGGACGCGTCGGGCCGAGGGACGCCGCGGGCGAACATGCGATCACCACGCCCTTGGGCGCGAAGGGGGCGGAGTCTCGGGCCCGGTTGTCGGCATCGGTACGAAAGACGCCGAAGTCGCCGTGTCGTGCGTGGATCGGATCGTGGCTGACCTCGAGCGCATACGGGTCGAGGACGAGCTTGTTGGGGTTCATGCGGTGCCCGTCGTCGTCGACGTCGGCGATGCGACCCGTCTCGGTGCCCGGGCGCCAGCTCGGGTCGTAGGGCCAGTTGGGGCCCCAGACGCGCAGTCCGTAGTACAGCGGCTCGAGCGGCCCGCCGAGGTCCGCGGCCGCGAGCTCGTCGGCGGCGACACGAGCCACGAACACGCCGTCCTCGGGCTGCAGCGGCACGCGCAATCGCTCGGCCGCGCCGAAGGCGACGTCGAACAGGGCCAGCTCGAGGCGAGACGCGCTCGGGGCGTCGACCCGCACCTCGAGGCTGCCATCGGCGTACCGACGTGCGCCGAGGGCCGGTCCACACGACCAGGGGTCGTCGGCTTCCGTGCCGGTGGAGCCATCGTCGGATCCGGCGGTCGTCGTCGTCGAGGTGCCGCCGCTGGACGTGTCGGCGCCGGCGTCGTCGTCCCATGCGAGCGTCGTCGCAGGCGGCATACCGTCGGTGGCATCGGTGTCGCTCGGCGTCGGCGAGCTCCCGCCGCACGCGATCGCGAGCACGGACGCAGCGCCGAAGGGCCAGCGACCTGTCGCGCGCGAGCTCACGGATCGTCTCATCAGCGGCTGGCCGCATGTCTACCACGGGCCGCCGAACACCGAGACCGGCTCAGGGTCCTTGCGCCGCCAGCCCACGCAACGTGTGGACGTAGGCGTCGAGCAGGTCCCACTCCGGTCGCAGCGCGCGCGCCGTGTCGTAGTGGCGCACGGCGTGGTCGAGGTCGCCATCGTCGCCGCGTGCTTCGTAGGCGACCGCGAGGTTGACGTGGCCGAGCGCGAAGTCGGGGTGGGTCGCCACCACGAAGCGCAGCACGCTGATGGATTCGTTGACCCGACCCGCCGCGAAGAACGCCGTCGCGAACCGATTGAGCAGGTCCGAGTCCGCGGTCGCGCCCGACCACAGGAACGTGACGAGCTCCTTGCGCGCGCGCTGATCGTCGCCGCGCGCGAGGTGGGCCTTCGTGCGGTCGAGTCGTAGCCCACCGGGACGGGCGAGGTCGTCGGCCGTGCGAGCCAGGTCGGCACGGCACGACTCGCACAGCTGGTCGGGTGCGGTGTCGAGACGGTCGATCGTGGCGTCTTGGCGCATCACGCACTCGGCGTGATCGTGGTGCGGCAGGCCGAGCGTGTGGCCGACCTCGTGCAGCACCAACGTCGCCAACCGGGCGTCGCGGCGCGACGGCTCGTCACCGAGGCGGGCCAGCGACACGAGCGCCACACGGTCGACCAGACTCGCGAGGCCGAACACGTACGGCTTGCCCTCCTCGAACACGTCGGCGGTGGTCAGATTGACCTCGACCCCCACGTCGTGGCCGCGCAGAGGCACGAGCGCCTCGAGCGTCAGCCGGGCGTCGAGTTGCTCGCGCGTCTCGTGCCAGGCCGCGATCGCATCGAAGACGCTGCGGCTGCCCCGGATCTCGCAGCGGACCGGATAACGCTCGAGCAGAACCTCGCACGCGCGCTGCAGGCTTCGCTTGGGCACGGGTCCGAGCCCCCGTACGATCACCAACGGCGGTCGGACCGAGGGGGTGGGCGCCTCGGCCCGGGGACTGCTGGCACGGGCCGGCGACGCGAGCACGCCGGCGGCGGCGGCCAGCCCCACCGCCAGCGCACATCGCCGCCATCCCGTCGTCCCGCGTCCCATCTCCCCCGGCTCCAGCGTCGCCCGCGCGAAATCTTCGCGTTGCCGACGATCTAGGCTACCGGAGCGTGGGTCCCCGCGACCACTCAATTACGCGGCGGGAGCCGACCGCGCAGGCAATCGGCGTTCGCAACGACGTCTTCGGGAGCATAAGCTCCCCCGCGTGTCGGGCTCCGTACCACCGTCTGCCACGGACGTCGCCGCCGCCGACGAGCCCTGGACGATTGCGCGCCTGCTCGCATGGACCCAGGACCGTTTCGCGAAGGCAGGCATCGACTCGCCGCGTCTGGACGCCGAGTACCTGCTCGCGGCGGCGCTGCAGTGCCCGCGGATGAGCCTCTACGTCGAGCATCACAAGGTCGTGGAGGCGGACGAGCGCGATCGCTTCCGTGCCTCGGTCAAGCGCCGACTCGCCCGCGAGCCCGTCGCCTACATCCTCGGCCGACGGGGTTTTCACGCGCTCGACCTCGAGCTGTCGGTCGATCGCCGCGTGCTGGTGCCTCGGCCCGAGACCGAGCTGCTCGTCGACTGGGTGCTCGAAGAGTTGCGTCCCGAGCCGGCGCCGCAGATGGCGGTGCTCGACGTGGGCACGGGCAGCGGGGCGATCGCGTTGGCGCTCAAGCGGGCGCGCCCCGGATTGGTGGTCACGGGCGTCGACATCAGCGACGGCGCACTGGACGTCGCCCGCGGCAACGGGGCACGAGCCGAGCTCGACGTCACGTGGGGCCGATCCGATCTCATGGCCGACGTGGCGCCGCCACCCGGTGGCTGGACGGTGGTTGCCGCGAACCTGCCGTACATCGCCACCGACGTGCTCGCGACGCTCGAGCCCGAGGTTCGCGACCACGAGCCCGCCCTCGCGCTCGACGGCGGCCCCGACGGCCTCGACCTCGTGCGCCGCTTGCTCGGGCAAGTTCGCGAGCCGGGGGTGCTGGCGGGCCGAGGCGCCGTGTATCTGGAGATCGGATTCGACCAGGGCGAGGCCGTCCGCGCGCTGATGACCGCGGCTGGGCTGCAGGACGTGGCCGTGCGCCAGGACGCATCCGGGCATCCCCGAATCGTTCGCGGATTTCGCGGCTGAGCCGGCGCCCGGGCGCCGTACGATTCGCCGAAAACTTGGGCGGATCGTCGGCCGTGCGTAGCGTCGGGCCATGCGTCGTCTTGCCGTCGCCCTCGCCGCCTTCGCCGCCGTGACCACTGGATGCATGTCCGGCGACGGCATGCAGGAGAAGCTGCGGGACGCCACCCGCCTCTACAATGGATCGATCCGCTGGGGCGATGCGGACCGCGCCGCCCAGTGGCTGCCCGCCGAGTCGCAGCAGGCCTACCTCGAGCGCTTCGCGGCGCTCGAAGATCGCCTCGTGATCGTCGACTACGAGATGACCCGCCTCGACCTCGACCGCACCAACGGGGTGGCCGCGTCGCGTGCCCGGATCTCCTGGCACACCGAGCGCGAGCTCATCGTGCGGACGACCCACGTCGACCAGCTGTGGCAGTTCCACGAGGGACAGTTCGTCCTCGTCGACGAGCGGCGCGCCGGCGGCGACACGTTGGCGCTGTTCGCCGAGCCCGAGGAAGACCCGCACCCGTTCCTGCCGGGCCTGGAGAAGTACCGAGAGGTCCACGAGGTCGGCAAGGACAACGACAAGCGCAGCAAGCGTCGCCGCAAGCGCAAGGACGAGGACACGACGGCGCAGCGGCGACCGGGGCCCGGATCCGGCGCCATGACCGTTCGGCCGTGAGGCCCATGCCGCCGGAATTCGGCGGGACCGGTAGGTGAGAGGTTCTCGGCACGGGGCGCGTGTGTCGTGGGCATGATCGGATCCGCGATTCGACTCCCCATCCTCTTGTCCATCCTCGTGTCGGCCGGCTGCAGCGGCGACCCCACGGCCGCGGCGGGCGCGTTGGGCCTGCGCCCCGGCGCGGGCAAGCCGGGGCCGAGCACGCCGCCCAAGGCGAGCGACAAGGACAAGCTCGGCAAGCAGACATCGGGCAAGCCCACCGCGCCCACTGCGAAGGCCGGCAAACCCGGTGCCGGCGACGATCGGCCCCCGGCCGGTCCAGGCACGCGCGTGCGCATCGACGGACTCGCGCAGCGGACCACACCTGGCTCCCTGATCGCGGCGTTCGAGCAGTTCGGTGCCGTCTCGGACGCCAAGGTCGCGCGCGACTCGTCCACGGGCCGTTCGCGGGGCTTCGGGTACGTCGTCTTCGCGAGCCCCGAACAGGCACGGGCCGCGATCGCCAGCCTCCACGGCGCCAAGATCGATGGCCAGGCCGTCAGTGTCACCGAGGACGAGAACGCCGCCGCGCCCGACGACGAATCCGCCACGCCGCCCGTTCCCGTCAAGGGCCCGAAGTCGCACGAGGTCGCGCCACGTAGGCACTGATCCCCGCGCGTCTCGACGCGGACGGACACCGGCTTGGGGCGGGTGGACCGTGCGGCCCGCGCCGCGCGGACTCGGCGGGACCGGTCAGCTGCTACATTGCGGCCGATGGCGCCGCGCGCAGACGGATCGACGATCCGAGGGTTGCGACCGCGTAGCGGCGATCTGATCGAGGACATTCATCGTCAGCATCGCCGTCGGCTGCTGCTGCGCGTGGCCAAGGTCGTCGGCATCGCGGCGGTGCTCGGGATCCTCGTGGTCGTGTTCGTCTCGCTCGCGGATGGTCGCTCGCGCGGCCAGGCCCTCGACGCGGCGCAGACCCATGCGTTGGCGGGAGGCCGAGCCGACCTCGCCGTCGCGGCGCAAGTGCTCGACGGATCGCTGCTCGAAGATCCCGAGCACGGCCCGACGTTGGCGGCACGGGCGATCGTCGCCGCGGTGCAGGTGCTCGAGTTCGGCGCCGACATCGACGAGGCGCGTCGATGGGCGGCGCAGGTGCCCGAGGACGACGCGAACGCCGAGCTCGTGGCCGCGTTCGATGCGTTCCTGGGCGGCGATCGGGAGGCCGCCGCCGCGGCGCTGCAGCGCGTCGAGGAACCCGAGGGCCTCGGGGCCGACTACGTGGCGTACCTGCGCGGATGGATCGCGCTCGCCAATGCCTCGGCGGATCCGCAGCAGCTGACGGACGCGATCGGGATCGTGGAGACGGAGCTGTCGGGTCGGCCGACCCACGTCGCGCTCGGTCGCCTGCTCGCGCGCTTGCTGGTGTACGCCGGCCGGGCCGACGAGGCGCTGCCGCAGCTGGACAAGGTCCGCGATCTCGCGCGCACGCACATGGGACTGGCGGCGGACGAGGCCCTGTACAACGCCCACCTCGGACAGGAGCCCGGTGGCGTCGCGAGCGTGGCCGATCAACTCCTGGCGTCCGGCGACGCCACGCTGGGCCCTCGTGACATCGCCCACGCTCGGCTGGCACGGGCGGTCGTGCACGTGCACAGCGGCGAGCGCGACCAAGGCCTGGCGCAGCTGCGCAAGGCGTGGCCGGACCTCGCCCAGTGGGACACCCTCAACCGACAGCTGTGCGTGGTGACGGCGCTCGAAGCCAACGCAGGCGCGCAGGCGGTCGCGTGGGCGAAGGAGGCACGGCTGCCCGCGGCCGAGATCGCGATCTACCAGGCATGGGCCACGCTGCAGACCGGCGACGTGATGACGGCCCTGTCCGCGCTGGCCGACCTGCCGCAGGAGCATCCGCGCGTCGCCTACTTGCAGGCGCTCGCGCTCGTCGAGCAGGGGCGCTACGCCGAAGCCCTGCCGTGGATCGAGCGGACCGATCAGGTCTTGCCGGGCCGCATCGAGATCGAGGTGGCGCGTGCGCGGGCCGAGCTGCACACCGGCAACGGCACGGTGGCGCTGCGCAAGCTCGAGGCGTTGGCGAACGAGGAGCCGTACGCCCCTCGGGCATGGACGGGTCTGGGCCAAGCACGGCTCGCCCAGCCGGATGCCGATCTGCGCGCGGTGCAAAAAGCGTTTCAGCGGGCGATCGATCGCGAGCCCGTGCCGGCGCGCGCGATGCAGGGGCTCGCGCACGTGTGGCAGCGGCGGGCGCAGGCCGATCCCAGCGCCGACAGCGAGGCCAAGGCGCTCGCGCTGCTACACAAGGCCGCCGAGGAGAACCCGAACCTGCCCGAGTACGCCGAGGAGTACGGCGCATACTTGGCCGCGCTGGCGTTCGAGCCCGAGGCGCTCGCTCGCCTCGAGCCGCTCGTGGGACATCCAGCCACGCGCGGCGAGACGTACCTGCTGCTCGCACGCCTGAAGATCGACACGGGCGTGACCGACGAAACCACGATCGACAAGCTGCTCGAGGAGGCGGGCGAGCGCGGCGTGTCGAAGCCGGCGCTGGATCTGCTGCGTGCGCGTCGGCTGCTCGCGGCGGGCTCACGCGAAGAGGTGACGCAGGCCCAGCAAATGCTGGCGATCCGGGTCGCCGCGGTACCCGAGGACATCGAGGCGCGACAGCTGCTGGCCGAGACGTACGTACGTCAGCACGAGCGCAAGACCGCCGAGCAGACGGTACGACGAGGCCTGCAGACGCTGCCCGAGGACGTCAAAGGACGGCTGTACTACAGCTGGGCCGACCTCGAGGCGCGGATCGGCCAGCTGCGCGTCGCCGCGCCGCGGTCCCGCACCGCGTTCAATCGCATGCTCGCCGAGAACCGTCCGCCGCGAGAGTTGCTGGCCGCGGCAGACCTGGCCGCAACGATGTGGCTGCGTCAGCACAAGGACCACATCGCGCTGCAGATCGTCGACCGCCTCACCGCGCGGCTTTCGCAGCATCCCGAGGCGTGGGCGATCGCGGCGCACACCCAGCTACGCGCCGGCGAGACCGCCGACGCCCGCACGAGCGCCGCCAAGGCCCTGGCACTCGACGAGCACTGCGCGCTGGCGCACTCGGTGATGGGCACGGCGCTTTTGCGGCAGGGCAAGCGCGACGAGGCCAAGGTGTCATACGAAGCCGCGATCGCGGCCGCCAAGGGCACCTCCGAAGAGGGCGACTACGACAGCAACCTCGAGCGGCTGTGAGAGGATCGCGAGCGCCGTGTTCGAGTCGCTGTACAAGGAACGCATCGTCGCGCCGCCCGGCTACAACCGGTGGCGCGTACCGCCGGCGTCGATCGCCATTCACCTGTGCATCGGCTCGGTCTACGCGTGGAGCATCTTCAACCCGCCGCTGACGCGGGTGTACGGCGTGGTCGCCAGCGCGTCCGGGGACTGGGCGCTCGCGGACGTGATCTGGATCTTCTCGATCGCGATCGTGTGCCTGGGCTTGTCGGCCGCGTTCGCTGGGCGTTGGCTCGAGAAGGTGGGTCCGCGCATGGTCGGCGTGGTGGCGGCGTGCTGCTGGGGCGGTGGCTTCTTGCTCGGCGGCCTCGGCATCGTGCTGCACAGCTTGCCGCTGGTGTACGGCGGCTACGGCGTCCTCGGTGGCATCGGTCTGGGCCTGGGGTACGTCTCGCCCGTCAGCACGCTCATCCGTTGGTTTCCCGACCGCCGCGGCATGGCCACGGGGATGGCGATCATGGGCTTCGGGGGTGGCGCGATGATCGCCGCACCGCTCGAGGAGTGGCTGCTGGGTCTGTTCTACCGAGCCCCGCAGTACCTGGGCACGGTCGATCAGGTCACGCTCGTCAACGAAGCGGGGCGCCGCCTCGCCGACGTCGCCGGACAGCTGCGCGAGGTCGTGGTGGTGGGCGCGAGCGAAGCCGCGGCGATGGTTCAGCCCGGCCCGCAGGGCGTGTACGTGGTCGGCACCGGCAGCACCGGCGTGGCCGAGACCTTCTTCGCGCTCGGGGTCGTGTACTTCGTGGTGATGATCGGCGCCGCGTTTTCGTACCGGGTGCCGGCCGAGGGCTGGACGCCGCCGGGCTGGGTGCCTCCCAAAGAGGACGAGGCGGCGGGCAAGATGATCACGCGCCACCACGTCGACATCGACCAGGCGCTGCGCACCCCGCAGTTCTATCTGCTGTGGACGGTGCTGTGTCTGAACGTGACCGCCGGCATCGGCGTGCTCGGCGTGGCCAAGACGATGATCACCGACATCTTCGGCACCACGCTGCCGGACGTCGTCGACGGCGCGTTCGCGGCGACCTACGTGCTGATGATCAGCGTCTTCAACATGGCCGGCCGCTTCGCGTGGGCCAGCGCCTCCGACGTGCTGGGCCGCAAGCGCACGTACACGGTCTTCTTCGTGCTGGGTACGGCGCTGTATCTGTCGATTCCGTGGGCGGCGCAGCAGGTCAGCGCCTCGCCCGGCGTGATGTGGCTGGTCGTCTTCTACGCCTCGACGATGGTCATCTTCTCGATGTACGGCGGCGGCTTCGCGACGATCCCGGCGTACCTGGCCGACATCTTCGGCACCCGCTTCGTCGGCGGCATCCACGGCCGCCTGCTGACCGCCTGGAGCACCGCGGGCGTCCTCGGCCCGCTGGCGATCACTTCGCTGCGCGCCTCGGCCCGCGACGACGCGATCGCGTCGCTGACGAAGTTGGTGGATCCCGCCACGTTCGAAGCGACCTTCGGCGAGCCGCTGAGCAAGCTCGACGAGCTCGTCGCCGCCAAGACCGTCACGGTCGCCAAGCTCGTCGAGATCGCCCCGCCGGGCACCGTGGACCCGACCGCGACGATGTACAACTCGACGATGTACTTGATGGCAGGGTTGTTGGTCGTCGCGCTGGTGGCCAATCTGCTGGTGCGACCAGTGGATGCGCGACACCACATGCGGGAGTAGTGGGACCGGCCGACGGGCCGGTGAGTGTGTCGCTGCGGTCACGCACGTGGCGAACGACGCGTGATCCGTCGTCGTCGTGTTGCACGGGCAACTGCGCCCGCGCGCGCAAACGATCCTGCAACACGCCGACTTCGTTCTCGGGCGATGTGTGAGCCACTGTTGCGTTGTCGAATTCGACGACTTTCAATGACCCCTTGACTTCATGGGTGTCGACCGACGAAGTGGGGTGGTTTCGGTCGAGCCCCCAAGGACCGATGGCTGAACCTATGCGTGCAGGGGCAGTGCGTGCCTTGCACCGAGGTCGATGACCCGGACTCCTACTGCCGCGCCCGGGATCCAATGCAACCGCTGTGTGAGGCAGGTGCCTGCGTCGCGTGCCCGGAGACCGTGTGCCCCGCCGCGTCCGCAGCGTGTGACTGCACGGCGTGCGTGAAGCACGAGGATTGCTCCGAGGGTGCCGCGTGCGACGCCGACACCGGGCAGTGCCTGGTCGACGTGCTTTACGTCGACGACCATGGTGCCTGTCCAGGCGACGGGACGGAGGCCTCTCCGTACTGCCTGCCTCAAGACGCCATCGATGCGGTGGGTCCGGGGGGGTCGGCGACGATCCGGATCCGCCCCGGTGTCGGGATCGGCTACCAGCAGGATATCGCGCTCCTGCCCGGGCAAACGCTCGCGATGATCGGCGAAGGCGACTACGTCCCGAACCTCAACGCCCAGCCGGGCGGAGCCGAGAGCGTGCTGACCGTCGCGGAAGCAGATGCGACGCTGTGGCTGACCGGTCTGCGATTTCGAGCCGGCGACGAGGGACCGGCGGTGACGGTCGCGGGGGGGACCGTACATGCGTCCGCGATCCAGGTCGCCGACAGCGCGGCCGGAGCCTTGCGAGTCACCGACGGCGGCAACGTCGATCTCGAGAACTCGTTTCTCGCGCACTGGTGGTCTCAGGAGACCGCGATCGCGGTCGACGGGGCCTCGTTTGCCGCGCGCAACATCAGCCTCGTCTGGGCCAACACCCCGACGGGGGTGATCACCTGCACGCGCTCGGCCACGGTCGAGCTCCACGACTCGATCGTCGCGTCGGCGGCCGCGGTCGACGACTTTCTCTGCGACGGGGCGGTGCTGGAGCTGGACCACGTGGTCACCAAGGCAGACGTCGGGCCGCCACCGTACACGTTCCCGTGGTTCGAGAATCAATACGGAGCGGACCTCCACCTGCGCCCCGCGGGCGCCGCCGTGTTCGCCGACTACGCGCAGTGGAACACCGGCGACCCCACCACCGACATCGACGGCGACCCACGCCCGCTTATCGACGGCACGCCCGACTTCCCCGGCGCGGACGTGCCGGTCCTGCGATAGCGCGAACGCTCTCTCCCGCGGACGCGCGCGCCCTCGGTCGGTGACGAGGGCGGCCTCGAGCAGTCGGCGGTGAGCGCCCGCCCTCCGCTACAGCGGGATGTAGCGCAGCAGCAAACCGTCGACGAGGTCGGGCGCATTGCAGCTGTACTGGAAGCCGTTCATGCCGTTTTGCTGGATGCCGGCGGTCGCTTCGGCGCCGAGGTTACCCGCGTCGCCAACGGTCGTGGTGTCCGGGTAGCAAACGTCGACTTGGCCGCTCGCTTCGTGCAGCACGACCTGAACGCGGATCGGGTCGGGGCCGCCGGGGTAGTGGGGCGTGTCCCACTGCACGACGAAGCGCTGATCGCCCGGGGCGCCGAGCGTCTGGTACCAGACCTCCGCGCCGGGCTCACCCGGATCGAGGTCGTCCCAGAACGCGAAGATCGCGTTGGTCGTCGCTTGCAGCGCGGTGGGCAGACAATCGTTGCTCAGACTGTGCTCGGCCGGATCGCCGAAGCGAACGCTGCCGTTGGAGTTGATCGTCGCGTCGGTGAACGGGGCGCCGTAGAACGTGAACGAGAAGCCGATCGGCACGGAGATCGCATCGTCGTCGCCGAGGCCGGTCGGCGTGCCCGTGGCGCTGATGTCGTCACACACGAAGGCGCCCGGCGGCAGCTCGAGGCCGCCGTAGAAGGTGTCGCTGCCGAACGGGATGCCCTGGATGTCGCAAGCGGAGGTATCGAAGCCGCAGCCGGCGGTGCAGGCGAGCGTGCCGCCGACCAGGCCGAGGGAGGCACAGTCCTCGCCACCGAGGTTGACGCCGTCGCAGGCCTCGGCGCCGTCGAGGATGCCGTTGCCGCAGGTGCCACAGCCGCTCGTGTCCAGCGCGTCGCACCCTCCGGCGCCGCAGGCGATCGTGCCGGAGTCGAAGCCTTCACCGAGGCAGCTGTTGGCACCGACGTCGTTGCCGTCGCAGACCTCGTCGCCATCGACGAGGCCGTTGCCGCAGGTGCCACATCCGGAGGTGTCGAACGCCGCGCACGTATCGGCGCAGGCGAGCGTACCGGAGTCGAAGCCCTGCAACGCGCAGGTCTGCCCGGCCACATCGATGCCGTCGCAGACCTCGGACGGATCGTCGACGACGTCGTTGCCGCAGTTGGGTGACAGGCACACCGTGCAGGCTTGGCTCGCCGCGTCGGCGCACACCTGATCCCACGGGCTCTCGCAGCAGTCGACGCTCAGCCCGAGCCCTTCGAAGCCGCACAGGTCCATGACGCACGCCGGGTCGTCGCAGCCGTTGGTGCCGTTGGCGCTGCAGCAGTCTCCGGTGCCGCCGCCGCAGATCGTGCACGCGCCCTGGGCCACCTGGCTGCACAGCAGGTCCCATTGGTTGTCGCAGCAGAACGCGTCCTGGTCGCAGACGATGGCCTCGCACGCGGCGTCGTTGCAGCCGGGCGTGCCGTTGGCCTCGCAGCAGTCGATCGTGAGGCTGCATGCGCTGGTGTCGAGCCCCGAGCAGTCCGCCGCGCATCCGAGCGTGCCACCGTCGAAGCCTTCGCTGATGCAGGTCGCACCGCCCAATGCCGCGCCGTCGCACACCTCGGCGCCTTCCACCGTGTCGTTGCCGCACTGGCTGCACGCGCTGGTGTCGAGCGTGCAGTCGGCGGCGCAGCCGAGCTCGCCCGCCGTGAAGCCTTGCGACACGCAGTCTTCGCCGCCGAGGTCGGCGAGGTCGCACTGCTCGTCGCCGTCGAGCGTCGCGTTGCCACAGTTGCCGCAGCCGCTGGTGTCGTAGATCGTGCAGCTGGGGTCGCAGGCCAGCGTGCCGCTGTCGAAGCCGGCGAGCACGCAGTCGAGGCCGCCGAGCTGGTCGCCGTCGCACGCCTCGTTGCCCTCGATCGTCCCGTTCCCGCAGGAGCGCATCGTGCAGCCACGCGGATCGAACGTGCAGTCGCTGGCGCAGGCGAGAGTCCCGCCCTCGAAGCCCTGGCTCGCGCAGTCCTGGCCGCCGAGATCCGCACCGTCACACGGCTCGTCGCCGTCGATCATGTCGTTGCCGCACGTGTCCGCGTCGGTGGTCCCGGACTCGTCGCCGGAGGAGTCGGACATGGGCTCGTCGGTCGTCGAGCCCGTCGTCGTCGTCGTCGTGGCCGTCATCGTGGTCGGCATGCCCGTGCTCGACTCGTCACCGCCGCTGGTGTCGTCCTCCGCCTCGCCCGGAACGGTGTCGTCGCCACATGCCGCGACGAGCAAGAGTCCGCCGAGCAGGAATCTTCTGGGTCCTTCCGTCATCTTTGGGGTCTCCCGAGGGTCGATCGACAGTGACGCCGGTTGCCCACGGTTGTCGCCAACGACCGAACGGCGCTCGCAGAACCGCCGCATTGTCCCGAAAACGGGGACGTAGCGGCTGTTCGAGTTCGCGCGCCCGCGCGGGCGCCCGATGGAACTCAGCTCGGGTTCGCGCGTGCGGCCGCAGGCTCGATCTTGACCGGGCAGACCTTGAGCTCCGCGGTGTCGGTGATCGGATCGTAGCCGGCGCCGGTCAGCAGGTTCACCGGCGTGTCGCCGAACGAGAAGCTGCAGAACACGGTGCCGCGCGGCGACCGATCGTTGGCCTCCACGCGAATCTCGACGCTGCCACGCGTGCCGGACATGCGACACCAGCCGCCGTCGGTCAGGCCCCACGCCGACACGTCGTCGGGATGCACCTCGAGGGTCTCCTCCGGCACGAAGTAGTGCATGCCGGCGCGGCCGGTCATCGTGCGCGTGTGGTAGTGCTGCAGTCTTCGCCCCGTGGTCAGCCACACGGGGAACTCCTCGGAGACGACCTCCGCGGGGTCACGGTAGCCCACGAGCATGAACTTGCCCTTGCCGTTCGCGCTCGGGAACTCGTCCTCGTGCAACCGCGGCGTGCCGGGATGGCCCTTCTCCGGCACGGGCCAGTGGTACTTGGCCTCGCCGGCCTTGTCCCAGTCCACGCCCGCGTAGATCGGCGACAGCGAGCACAGCTCGTTGAACACGTCGGCGGCCGACGACCAGTCGAAGCCCGGGATGTCCATGCGCTTGGCGATCTGCCCGATGATCCACCACTCGGGCTTGGCCTCGCCCTGCGGCGGCACGGCGGCGCGGACCCGCTGGATCCGTCGCTCGGTGTTGGTGAACACGCCGTCGGTCTCCGCCCATGCGCTCGCCGGGAGCACGACGTCGGCGAACTCGGCGGTCTCGGTGCGGAACAGATCGATCACCACCAGGTGGTCCAGCTTCGACAGCGCCTTCTCGCAGTGGTGCCGGTCCGGGTCGGACACGACCGTGTTCTCGCCGCAGATGATCATCGCGGCGAGCTCGCCGTCGGCGGCGCGCTCGAGCGCACGCACCTTCGTGATGCCCTTGATCGGCTCGATCTCGCGGCCGTAGGCCTCCGAGAATCTGGCCGCGTTGGCCGGGTCGGTCACGGGCTGAAAGCCCACGAAGTTGTTGGGCAGACCGCCGGCATCGCCGGCGCCCTGGATGTTGTTCTGCCCGCGCATCGGGTTGATGCCGGTGCCCTCGCGACCGACGTTGCCGGTCATCAGGGCGAGGTTGCTCAGGCTCTGGACGTTGTCGACGCCGCAGATGTGCTCGGTGATCCCCAGCGTGTAGTAGATCGCGCCGCGCTCGGCCCGACCGTACAGCAGCGCCGCCTTTTCGATGTCGGCGGCCGGGACCCCGCAGATGCTCTCGGCCCAGTCCGGGTCGAACTGCCGCACGTGCTCGAGAAACGCCTCGATGTTCTCGGTGCGGGCGGCGACGAACGACTCGTCGACGAGCCCCTCGCGCGCGATGACGTGGGCCATCCCCAGCAGCAGCGCCACGTCCGTCCCCACGCGCAGCGGCAGGTACACGTCGGCCATCTCCGCCAGCGTGATCCGGCGCGGGTCGGCGACGATCATCTTGGCCCCGCGCCGTACCGCCTTCTTGAGGCGTGTCGCGGCGACCGGGTGGCACTCGGTCATGTTCGTGCCGATCGCGAAGATCACGTCCGGCTTTTCCATGTCGCGCAATGGGTTGGACATTGCGCCTCGTCCGATCGTGGCGGCCAGACCGGCCACCGTGGGAGCGTGTCAAGCTCGAGAGCAGTTGTCGATCCAGTTGGTGCCGAAGCCGGCCCGGATGAACTTCTGCAGCGCGTAGGTGGACTCGTGCGGGGCGCGACCGGAGGCCACCGCGTAGGTGCTGTGGGTGCCGTGCTCGCGGCGCGCCTTCTCGAAACCGGCCGCGGCGCGGTCGAGCGCTTCGTCCCACGTGGCTTCGCGCAGCGTGTCGCCGTCGCGCACGAGCGGGGTCCTCAGCCGCTCCGGATGCTGGACGAAGTCGAACGCGAACTGGCCTTTGACGCACAGCGCCCCTTCGTTGGCCCCGCCGTCGCGCGCCGGCCGAATGCCGACGAGCTTGTCGCCCTTGGACATCAGGTCGACGCTGCAGCCCACGCCGCAGTAGGGGCACACCGAGCGCGTGGCCTTCAGCGGCGCGTCGATCGTCTCCGCCCGCATCGCCTTGGCGTCACCGAGCGCGCCGGTGGGGCAGGTCTGCACGCATTGCCCGCAGAACGTGCACGCGGCGGAGTCTTCCAGCCGCAGATCGAACTCGGTGGTGATCTGCGTTGCAAAGCCCCGGTTCATCACGCTGATCGCGTAGTCGCCCTCCTGCTCGGCGCACACGCGCACGCAGCGGTAGCAGCTGATGCACTGGTCGTAGTCGCGGAAGATGAACGGGTTGGTGTCGTCCTTCTTCGAGGTGCCCGACGTCTTGCCGGCGAAGCGCGTGCCGTCCACGCCGTAGCGGGTACGCAGCTGCGTCAGCTCCTGCGACGCCGAGCCGCGCAGCGTGTCGATGTTCGCGGCGGGGTTTTCGGACACCACCATCTCGACCAGCGTCTTGCGATGACGCTCGATCGCGTCGGTGCGCGTGTGCACGACCATGTCGGGGGTGGCCATCGTGGTGCACGACGCGACCGGGTTGCGCATGCCCTCGATCTGCACCACGCACAGCCGGCAGCCCCCGAACGGGTCGAGGCGGTCGTCGTAGCACAGGGTGGGGACCTCGGCGCCGCGGCGGCGACTGATCTCGTACAGCGTCTCACCGTCGTGGAAGGTCACCTCTTGGCCGTCCATCGTCAGGGTGTGGACGGCGGGTTCTTCGATGGGCTTGTTCATGACTCGCTCCCGGCGATGTGTCGGGTCACTTGGTCTGGGAAGTACCGCAGCAGGCTGTCGGTGATGAGCGGCGCGGCGACGCCGAGGCCACACGCCGAGGTCGCCTTCATCGCGTCGCCGATGTCGACCACTTCGGCCCTCCACGTGGCTGCGTCGGCGGGGCCGCCGGCAGGGGTCAGTCGCTCGGTGAGCCGTTGGGTGCCGATCCGACACGGGAAGCACTTGCCGCACGACTCGTGGGCGAAGAACTCCATCGCCTCGCGCGAGACCGCGACCATGTCCCGCGTGTCGTCGAACACCATGATGCCGCCGGCCCCGAGAAACGACTGCTTGGAGCGCAGCGATGGCTCGTCGAGGGTGACTTGGTCGAGGTCGTCTCCGGCGATGAAGCCACCGGACAGGCCCGCCATCGTGACCGCTTGCACGGTGCGTCCTTGCCCCGGGCCACCCGCCCACTCGTGCAGCAGCGTCGACAACGGCAGGCCGATCGGCACCTCGTAGTTGCCCGGCCGCGCGATGTCTCCCGACAGGCTGATCACCTTCGTGCCGGCGTGCTCGCCCAGGCCCAAGTCGCGGTACCAGTTCGCCCCGTGGCGCACGATCGGGGCCACGGCGCACAGCGTCTCGACGTTGTTGACCGCGGTGGGGCGATCTTCGAAGCCGTGCGTGACCGGATACGGCGGTCGGTTGCGCGGAAACGGGTGCTTGCCCTCGAGACTGTTGAGCAGCGACGTCTCCTCGCCGCACACGTATGCGCCCGCGCCCCGGCGCACGTACAGGGCGAATCCCTCGAGCAGTCCCGCCGCGTTCGCTTCGTCGATCGCCGCTTGCAGGATCCGCTCGGTGTCCGGGTATTCGTAGCGCAGATAGATGAACCCTCGCGTCGCACCGGTGGCGTACGCGGCGATCGCCATGCCCTCGACGAGCGCGTGCGGGTCGTAGTCCATCAGCACGCGGTCCTTGAAGCAGCCGGGCTCGCCCTCGTCGGCGTTGCACACGATCGTCTTCGGGGTGCCCGGTGCGTCGGCGACCGCTTGCCACTTGCGACCGGTGGGAAAGCCCGCGCCACCGCGACCGGCCAGGCCCGACTCGTTGACCAGGGCCACGACCTCGGCGGCGGACATCTGGGTGCGCACCCGCTGCAGCGCGACGTAGCCGTCGGTCTCGCGGTAGCCGGCGAGCGTGGCACGGCCGGGGGTACGGATCTGGCCGAACACGCACTCGGCCCCGTCGCCGGGATGGGGCGGCGGCAGCGGGGAGGGGGTGACCGCGAGATTGTCGGCCCGTGTGCCGATCAGCACCTCGTCACCACGCAGCACGGGGATCGGCGCATCGCAGCGGCCGGCGCACGGCATGGTGGTCGCGCCGTCGAGCGCGTGCAGGAGGTTGTCGGCCCCGCGCATGCGGCAGACGGGTCCGTCGCACACCCGCGGCAGCGACTTGCCCGGCGGCTTGCGGGAGAAGTGGTGATAGAAGGTCACCGTCCCGAACAGGTCGGCGATCGGGATCCGCAGGCCTTTGGCGACATGGCGCAGCGCGTCGTCGGACAGGTAGCCGTCGCGGTCGTGCAGCGCGTGCAGCAATGGCAGCAGCGGCGCGGGTTCACCACGCCACCGTTCGATGAGCTCGTCGTCGGTCGGGGTCGTCACGTGCGATTGTCGGCACTTTGCACGATATCACGGGGGTCGAGAGACCACGGCGCGCCCAGCGTGCGGTCCTCCTCACATCGCACGGCCGGGCGGTGCGCGCCGGCGACGAATGCGTCACTTGCTGCGCTTGGACGGCAACCGCCACATGGCGGCGAGATCGAGGCCCAGGATGAACTCGACGCCACCGAGGCTGAATGCGTCCCGCTGGCCCGTGCCGTCGACGTGGACGATGCCCGGGACGCGAATGCCCTTGTCCGGGGCGGCGGATCCGGCCACCTCGAAGCGTCCGCCGAGGCGCACGTCGACATTCTTGCCCGTCAGCAGGTAGCCCGCGGCCACGCGCATCATCACGCCGAGCAACGGGGGCTGGCCGCCGTTGCCGTCGCGCTGCGGGGTGGAGCCCGTGCCGTCCAGACGCACGAACCAAGGCTCGAACGTCGCGCCGCCGCCGAGCTCGACCTCCGCCTTCGACGGACGCCACGTGTAGCCGCCGAGCACGTGAAAGCGCAGCCGGATGAGCGACAGGTCGGCGCCGCGATTGAGCAGCACGCGTCCGCCGCCCACCACGAGGCCTCCCTTGGGCCCGCGCGCCCGCGCTTCGAGCGTGCCACCGAAGCCCGCGAATACGCCGGCGAACGAGGGAAACAGGCCGAGGGCGAGCTCGGGCGCGAAGCCGAAACCGGCGGTCCACGCCGGTGCGTCCGTCGAAGGCAGGGCGCCTTGCTCGATCACGACCCCGGCGGGAGGCTCGGGGAACTTGCCCAGCGGTGGCACGGGCTCGTGGACCTTGTCGGGCTTGGCGATGCCGCCCTCGATGCGGTGGATCATCGCCACGATGGCATCGATGATGTCCGGCTCGGGGTCCTTGGCATCGGTGACGACGTCGCGAAAGAACGCGCGCCCGTTCTCGGTGATGATGATGACGCGCGGGGGCTTGCCGCCCTTCTTGGTCACGCCGACCCACAGCTCGGTCTTGGCCAGCGGCGTGGGGTCGGTGTCGACCTTGACGTCGGGCATGGCCTCGACCAATGCCTTTTGCAGGCGGCCGACCGCGACGCCGGACGCATCGAGGCGGATCCGGGTGAACCGGTTGTCGGCGTTGCGCTCGAGCGCCGACATGAACGGCGGGATCCGGCTGGGGGTCCACGTCGGCGGTGGGGCTTCGCCCGGACCCGGCTCGGCCGGCATCGGCATCTCGGGCGCGGCGGGTTCCGGGGTCGGTCGCGGCGTGTCACCGAAGAGGTCGCCTTCGGCCGGCGACGCGGCCGGCGCGAGCAGGCCGGCGACAACCCAGGACAACGAGCTCACGCCGGGCACCCCGTGCCTTCGACGCAGATCGCACCGTTGCCGTTGGGGCAGCACGCTCGGTCGCCGCACGGTGGGCAGGGGCAGCTCGAGCACGAGGCCGGTGCGAAGTCCTGGCAGCTACCGCCCACGCAGACTTGGTCCGCCGTGCACTCGCGACCACAGTCGCCACAGTGCAGCGGATCCTCGGCGAGGTTGGAGCAGACTCCGTCCGGACACTCCGTCTGCGGTGCGTCGCACGTCGGCACGCAGATGCCCGCCTCGCAGATGCCCTGCATGCACATGGTGGTGCACATGCCGCAGTTGCCGTTGTCGGTGAGCCGATCGACGCACGCGCCGTTGCACAGGCTCAGACCGATGCGACACACGCAGCGACCGTCGCTGCACAGCTGCAGGATCGGATCGCACATGCCGTCACACTCGTCGACGCAGCTGCCGGCCACACACGCCTCGCCCGCGGGACAGGGCGTGTCACAGTCGCCGCAGTGCAGCGCGTCGGTCTGGATGTTCACACACGCGCGTTGACAGACCTGCTCGCCGCTGGGGCAGTCGTCGCTGCAGTCGCCGTCGATGCAGGCCTGGCCTTCGTCGCACGGCACGCCGCACGCCGAGCAGTTGTCCGGGTCGGTGTTGAGATCGATGCCCGGGCAGTCCTCGGAGATCGCCGCACCGACGATGTACTCCGACAGACACCCGCCGAGGCCAACGGCGAGTAGCAGTGTCGAGAGTCGATGCCACGCGGCCATGGGGGGACGCGGCGATCGATGGGACGGGGACACGTGACGGCATGATATGCGACCGCGTCCTGGAGGAAAACGGGCGGGGTCGCCCGTGGTGCGACCTAGTCCGCGGTGTAGGTGTCCGCCAGCCCGCGTGACGGCGAACCGCTACGCGTGCGATCCGTCGTCCGGCTCGGTGACCCAAGGCGCGACGGACAGCACGAGGGCGACGATTCCATACCCGATCGCCCAGGGGGTCGCAGGCGACAGCGAGATGACCGTATCGCCAGGTGTGAATTGGTAGCCGTGCATCAGCCCCGTCAGCGACAGACCCGACGCGACGGCGCACCAGATCGCTCCCGTCGCAAAGCGACGCTCGATCACCGCGACGGTGGTGGCGGCCAAGATCATCGACGTGAAGATGAAGCCCTGCTCGAGGGCGAACGCGCCGGAGATCCACGTATCGGAGGTCAGGAACTGGTCGATGAGCGACGACGAGAACTCCGGGCCCCCCGGTGTGCCGACCCCCGCCGCACGCAGACCGTTCTTGGCCATCAGCGCGCCCCAGGCCCCCACGCCCGGCAAGATGCCCAGCACGACGGCCGGCGCGTGCTCGCGCGGGGTGGCACTGAATGACTGCGCCGTGATCACGATCCCGATCCACAGCACGATCGCCATGCCGGCGTCGATCGGCACCGCCCACACGATGTACGCGAGCGTGCCGGTCAGGCAGACGAAAGTGACGAACACGCCATTGAGGATCGAGTAGCCGGCCCGGGCGCCCATCGCCTTCCAGCCGGGGTGGCCGATGTAGATCGTGGTGGGAAAGCACGAGCCGAACAGGGCGGCGGCCAGCGAGCCCAGGCCGTTGACGACGAGCGAGGGGCGGGCCGGGAAGGCGTCGCCGGCGGCTTCGGCCGACTCGATGTTCTGCAGCGAGCCGACGAGGTTGAACAGCCCCATCGGAACGATGACGGACGCGTAGGCGAGCAGGTGCCCCGACGACAACGCCTCGACGATGTCGCCGACGACGGGGACCGGCACGTGCAGACTGCCTCCGCTGGGCGCGTCGCCGACGGGTGCGAGCCCGGTCATCCACGCCAGCAGCATCCCGAGGGCCACGGCGACGAGACCTCCGGGGATCCGGCCGCGGAATCGGACGCGGCCGAAGTAGGTCAGCATCACGACGCCGAGCGTGGTCAGGCCGACGATCGGATTGGCGAACGTCCGGAACAAGAAGCCCAACGAGATGAAGCCGAGGGCGATGCCGGAGAGCGTCGCGAGCAGGGCGGCGCGTGGTGTGACGCGGCGCAGCCAGTCGGCCGCGAAGGCTCCGCCCGCCTCGATGACGCCCGAGCCGATCGTGGCGAGCAGGCCGGCTTGCCACGCGACGCGCGAGGGATCTTCGGCCCCGGCGGCCGTGGCCGCGAGCTTGGCCGGAAGCATCACCAGGAACACGTGGGCGAACAGCGAGACCGTGTTGATGCCGTAGGGCAGGGCGCACACGTCGTCGCGTCCCGTCGCGGCGGCGAGTCGCTTGGCCTGACGGGCGTAGTAGAGGTTGCCGACCAGCAGCGAGACGGCGACGCCGGGCAGCACGCGGCCGTACAGCAGCTCGTCGGAGAAGCCCAGCACGCCGCGACACAGCGCATCGATGAGCAGCAGCTGCACGAGGTTGTCGAGCGCGAGGCCGAAGAACCCGTCGACGTCCCCGCGCACGAACCAACGCATGCGCGCCCTTTACCAGCTTGCGAAGCGGTGGGCAAAGGTGCAGGTTGACCGGGTGAGCGACGCTTCGCCGCCACCGGGCTCGCCGGACGACGGGACGGGGAGCAAGGGGCGTCGGCGCCGACGTGGCCGACGCGGTCGGGGGCGCGGCCGAGGCCGACGCAGCGACGGGCCGCCGACGATCGACGACGTCGCCCGGACCACGTTCGGGATCGCCGAGCTCAAACCACAGCAGCGACGCGCCATCGAGGCCGTGCTGGCAGGACGGGACACGCTCGCGGTCCTGCCCACGGGCTTCGGCAAGTCGCTGGTCTACCAGGTCGCCGCGGTCGTACGAGGACGGCCCACGATCGTGGTCTCGCCGCTGATCGCCCTGATGGCCGATCAGGAGCAGGCGCTGCGACGGCGACGGGTGGACGTGGTGCGGGTCGACAGCACGCTGCGGGTGGGCGAGCGTCGCGACGCGCTGACACGGGTGGCCGAAGGCGGCTCGCTCGTCGTGCTGACCACGCCCGAATCGCTCGACGCCCCCGATCTCCGTGCGGCCCTCGACGCCGCGCCGCCGTGGCTTCTGTGCGTCGACGAGGCCCACTGCATCTCGGAGTGGGGGCACGACTTTCGTCCGGCCTACTTGCGGCTGGGCGTGCAGCGTGACGCGCTCGGCGGACCGGTCGTGCTCGCCCTGACGGCGACGGCCACGGTGCGCGTGCGCGAGGACATCGCCCACCGTCTCGCGTTGCGGCGGCCGGAGACGATCGTCGAGCCGCCGTACCGACCGAACCTGCACCTCGCCGCGCAGGTCGTCTCCGACGACGACAAGATCGAGCAGACGGCGCGACGGGTCAAACGCTGGCCGCGGCCGGGTATCATCTATTGCGCGACCACGCGTGCGGTGGACGGCATCGCCTCGGCGCTCGCACGGGCCCGCATCGGGGCGGCCGGCTACCACGGCCGCATGCGCAAGGCCGACCGCGAGCAGGCCCAACACCGCTTCACCCGCACCAAGACGCGCATCGTCATGGTGGCGACGTCGGCTTTCGGCATGGGGATCGACAAGCCCGACGTTCGCTACGTGCTGCACTACCACGCGCCGGCGTCGCTGGAGCAGTACGTGCAGGAGGCGGGCCGGGCCGGGCGCGACGGCAAGATGGCGCGCTGCGAGCTGCTGTTCGACCCCACCGACCTCGACATCCAGCGCGCGCTCTTGGCCAAGTCGCGCGCGCATCCGGGGCAGCTGCGCAAGGTTGCCAACGCTCTGGCCGCCTACGCCGACGAAGGCCGCGACGCGGGCATCGTCGAGCTGGCCGCAGCGGCGGGCGTGCCCCAAACCGTGGCGCGCTCGACCTGCGCGCAGCTGGAGGGGCTCGGGGTCGTGCACCGCGATCGCGACAAACGGCATCGCCTCCTCGTCTCGGTCCGGCAGCTGCACGCCGCGGTCGACGAGCTCGTGGCGCAGCTCGATGCCCAGCGACGTGGTGACGAGCAGCGCCTACAGCAGGTCGAGGCCTACGCGCGCACCGACGAGTGCCGCAGCGTCTTCATTCGCCGGTACTTCGGGGAGGACGATCCGCCCCGGTGTGGCCGGTGCGATCGCTGTCGGCCGGCGATGGCGTCGTCGACGTCGTCCCGGTCGCGCCGACGACGGGCGCCTCGTCGGAAGGCACCGAAATCTTCGCCGGCTCGGTAGCTTCCGCGTCCAACGCCTCCCGGGCCGCGAGCAGCGGAGTGAGCGACTCGGTGTCGTCGCGTCGGCGCGCGATCGCGATCGCGGCGTCGTAGTGGGCACGCGCTTGCTCGGTGCGCCCGAGCTCCGCCGTCAGGTCCCCCAGCTCGGTGCGCAAGCGAAGGACATCGGGGTGGTCCTCGCCGCGCGTACGCTCCGCGATCGGCAACGCTTCCTCGAAGCGCTGCAGCGCCGCGAGCGGCTCGCCACTGCGCTGGTCGGCCAGCGCGAGCACGCGCAAGGACGCGGCGATGCCCGGGTGCTCGCCCGCGGTCGCGGCACGACGGACGCGCAGGCCCTCGTTGGCGTACTGGCGAGCTTCCTCCACCCGCCCGACGTCGACGAGCACCTGGGCGAGGTTGTTGGACACGTCGGCGACGGTCGGATGGTCCGGCCCGAACGCCGCGATCGTTGCCTCCAGAGCGCGCTCGAACTCGCGAGCGCACGCGTCGGCGCCGTCACGCCCGTAGCAGACGGCGGCCAGGCTGTTGAGCACGCGCGCGTGGTTGGGGTGCTGGTCCCCGGTCGTGCGGACGAAGCCCTCGCGGGCCGCCTCGAAGTGGGCCTGCGCGCGGTCGTAGTCGTGCGCGATGTAGTAGGCGATGCCCAGGCCTTCTTCGCCGGTCGCGATCGAGAAGTCGCTACCGCCGGCGCGTGCACGGGCCAGCTGCAGGGCACGCTCGCAGTAGGGCAGCCCCTCCTTGGCATCGCCCTTGTCGGCGAGCACCTTGCACATCGTCGAGGCGTGGTCCATCGCCTCGCTCGAGTCCTCGCCGATCGAGGCGACGACGCCAGCCGCCAGTCGCCCCCAGCGCAGACCGTCGTCGTAGTTCGACCGGAGGATCCCCGAGACGTGGGCGAGGCGGGTGTACGCGCGCGCGACCAGCTTGTCGTTGCCGGCGGCGTGTGCCCAGTAGGCGGCTTCCTCGAAACGGTGCTGCGCCCCCTCGGCGTCGCCGCGCGCGATGAAGGTCAGCGCGCGCAAGAAAGCGGCCTCGGCGATGAGCGGGGCGTGTCCGGTGGCTTCGACCTCCTCGTAGTGCGCCTCGTACTCGGAGGGATCGTCCGCCGTGCCGAGCAGGCGGAGGGTGGCGTCGAGCTCGGCCCCACGCTGGCGCAGCGCGGTCACCTTGTCCGCCAGCGCCGGATCTTCGGGCAGCGCGAACGCGACCTCGAGCTGCTCGACGTCGGCGCAGTCGGCGACCGAGGGCAGCGCCGCGATCGCCTGGCCGGCGCGTCCGATCGTCCGCGCATCCGCCTCGAGCAGACCAGACACCGTGGTCTGCAGCGCGAAGCGGCGCTCGGCCAGGCAAGTCATGCGAAGGTCGAGACGATGCTCGGACTGCTCGTGCTTGACGTGGGTGGCTTCGCACGCGGCCCGGTGCGCGTCGGCCCAGGCGTCGGCGTACGCGTCCAGCTGCGCGATGGCGCCTTCGGCCGCCCCGGCGGCGTAGCGCGCGTCGGTCTGGGCGAAGTGTCCCCGTAGCTTCGTCTTCACCGTTCGACCGAACACGTGGCCGATGTCGTCGGCTCCGGCGGCGCACGGATCGGGGGCGGGCCACCACACGCCGGCCACCGCCGCGAGGGGGAACACCAGCAGTCCGCCGGTCATCAGGCGACGCTGTCGTTCGCGCGTCGGATTGCGGGCGAGCTCGGTCAGCAGCGCCCGCATGTCGGGGAATCGTTCGTCGGGCTTGCGCGACAACCCTCGACGCAGCGTCCGCTGCACCCACGCGGGCACGGCCGCATCCTCGGGCGGGTCGGTGACGACGCCCTTGCACACCGCCATCGCCAGCGCCGGTCGGTTTGCGCCCTTGAAGGGACGCTGTCCGTACAGCGCCTCCCAGAGCGCGACGCAGAAGCTGAACTGATCGGTGCGCGCGTCGATCTCCTGGCCGCGGTACTGCTCGGGAGCCATGTACGCCGGCGTGCCGGCGAGCGCGCCCGTCTTGGTCAGTCGCGGGGACTCCTCGTCGCCCGTTCCCGACAGCGACGCGAGACTGGAGTGGATGTGGATCGGTCCGGACCCCTCGGGCATCACCGCCTGCAGCTGCACGGCGGCATCGTCGGCGCCCCGCGGCGGCGCGAGGTCGGTGGGCGCCCGCGCGAGGCCGAAGTCGAGCACGCGGGGCCGACCATCTTCGCCGACGAGCACGTTGTCGGGCTTGAAGTCGCGATGCACGAGCCCGCGGGCGTGGGCGGCCGCGAGACCCTCGCCCGCCGCCATGTACATGTCGACCATCGCCCGCCACGGCCGCGGCTGCGCTTCGGCCCACTGCGTCAGCGTGGTGCCGGCGACGAACTCCATCGCCACGAACACCCGCGAGCCGAACGCGCCCACGTCGTGCACCGCGACCACGTTCGGATGCGACAGCTTGGCCATCGCCTGGGCTTCGCGCACGAGCCGGGCGTGGCCGCGACTGGCCCGCTCACCGTCGAGCGCGTCGGGCTGCAGCAGCTTGAGCGCGACCTTGCGATCGAGCTCGGGGTCGAACGCGGCGTACACGACGCCCATGCCCCCGGCGCCGATCCGCTGCAGCACCAGGTAGCGGCCGACCACCGTCCCCGGCGGCACGTCCTGCCGCGACGGATCGCGGCCGTAGGCGAAGTCGCCGTCGTCGGCGACCGTCTCCTTGCCGCGGTCGGGCCGCGGGGCCGGGGATTCGCCGGTCACGGTTCGATTGTAGCCGGACGTCGTGGACTCGCGTCGCCGGTGCGCAACGTTGCTAAGGTCCGCTCCGTGACCACGCTACAGGGCAAGACTCTCTTCATCACCGGGGCCAGCCGCGGCATCGGCAAGGCGATCGGCCTGCGGGCCGCCGCGGACGGCGCCAACGTCGTCATCGCGGCAAAGACGGCCGACCCGCACCCGAAGCTGGAGGGGACCATCTTCACGGCCGCCGAGGAGATCGAGGCGGCGGGGGGCAAGGCCCTGCCGTTGGTCGTGGACGTGCGTGACGAGGACGGGGTGGCGGCGGCCGTGGCCAAGGCGGTCGAGACGTTCGGTGGCATCGACATCCTGGTCAACAACGCCTCGGCGATCAGCCTGACGCCGACGCTGCAGACGCCGATGAAGCGCTACGACCTGATGAACCAGGTCAACGCGCGAGGCACGTTCCTGTGCAGCCAAAAATGTCTGCCCCACCTGCTCGAGGGGCACAACCCGCACATTCTCAATCTGGCGCCGCCGCTCAATCTCGACCCGAAGTGGTTTCGCAACCACTGCGCCTACACGATGGCCAAGTACGGCATGAGCATGTGCGTGCTCGGGATGGCCGAGGAGTTTCGCGGCAAGGTGGCTGTCAACGCTCTGTGGCCGCGCACCGCGATCGCCACGGCCGCGATCGGGATGATCGGCGGCGACCCGATGATCAAGCGCTCTCGCACGCCCGAGATCATGTCCGACGCCGCGCACGTGATTCTGACCAAGGGCGTGGAGACCACGGGCAACTTCTTCATCGACGACGAGGTTCTCGCCGAGGCCGGGGTCACCGACTTCGACCGCTACGCGGTGGACCCGTCGGCGACGCTGCTGCCCGACTTCTTCCTGTAGCCGCCGGTCACGACCGCGCCGCCCCGGACGCCCGCGTTCGGGCGCGCCGCGGGCCGGCGCCCCTCAGCTCACGCCCGGTTGTTCAGTCCGCGATTCGGCCGCCCCGGGGACGGTCTGCGGCCTTGGCGCAATCGAGGAAAGCTCTGCCACGGCACGGGTTGCGCCCTTGGCCGGCCGGCATTAGTAAACGAGCCGCCTCCCACGCGGACGCCTACCGATGATCGAAGCTTCTGGATTGACGCGCTACTACGGCGATTTCCCGGCGCTGTCGGACGCCTCGTTCACGATCGAAGACCGAGAGATCGTCGGGTTTCTCGGGCTCAACGGCGCCGGCAAGTCGACGGTGCTCAAGATCCTGGCCGGGATGCTCCTGCCGACGGCCGGCAAGGTCACCGTCGGGGGCCTCGACGCCACCACCGACCCCGATGCGCTGCGCCGCAAGGTGGGCTTTTTGCCCGAGGAGCCGCCGCTGTACCGCGAGATGCGGGTCGACGAGTTCCTCGTGTGGTGCGGCCAGCTCAAGGGGCTGCCCAAGGCCAAGGTCGTCGCCGAGCTGCCGCGCGTGATCAAGACGTGCCAGCTCGAGGAGGTGCAGACCCGCGTGATCGGCGAGCTGTCGCACGGCTACAAAAAGCGCGTCGGCATCGCGCAGGCGATCATCCACAAGCCCGATGTCGTGATCCTCGACGAGCCGATCTCGGGGCTGGACCCCCAGCAGATCGTCGAGATGCGCCAGGTCGTCCGCAGCCTCAAGGCGCACGCGACCGTGCTCATCAGCTCGCACATCCTATCGGAGATCGCTCAGACGTGCGACCGGATCCTCGTGATCCATCGCGGTCAGCTCGTCGCCGAGGGCTCGGAGGCCGAGCTCGGGGCCAAGGTCGGCGAGGGCAAGCGGGTCAAGCTGCTGCTGCGCGCCGACGAGGCCGACATCGCCAAGGCCCTCGACGACGCCGACATCGTCGACGGGCACTCGATCGAAACGACCGACGGCGAGGTGCACACCGTGCTCGTCGACCTGACCGGCGACCACCGCGAAGCGCTCGTCAAGCTCCTGGTCGCGGCCGACATCGGCATTCGGGCGGTGCAGGACGCGGTGACCGAGCTCGAGCAGATTTTCTTGTCGCAGACTGCCGCCGCCGAGCTGAAGGTCGGCGCGGGCAAGGTGGAGGCGAAGGCATGAAACAGCTGATGCTCGTGGCGCGCCGCGACCTCGGCGCGTACTTCAACTCCTACTGGGGCTACGCGGTCATCGCGGCAGTGCTCGTGATGGACGGCCTGTTGTTCAACGCGTTCGCGTTGGGCGACAAGGCCAAGTACAGCTCCAAGGTCGTCGAAGAGTTCTTCTACTTCTCGTTCGGGACTTCGATCATCGCGTCGATCCTGCTGACGATGCGACTGCTGGCCGAGGAACGTCAGACCGGCACCATCGTGCTGCTGGACTCGGCCCCGCTGCGCGAGTGGCACATCGTGGGGGGCAAGTACCTGTCGGCCATGACCGTGATGGGAGGCCTCATCCTCGCCACGGTCTACATGCCGGCGCTCGTGTTCGTGAACGGCAAGGTCAGCTACGGGCACATCGCGGCCGGCTACCTCGGCCTGCTGCTCGTGGCCGGTGCGACGGTCGCGGTGGGAACGTTCGCCTCCACGGTGGCTCGCTCGCAGCTGGTGGCGGGCTTTTTGTCCGTGGCCCTGGTCGTCTTCTTGCTGGTGATGTGGCTGCTGGCCAAGGTCACCGAGCCGCCGCTGCAGGACGTGTTCTCCTACATGTCCCTGTTCGACCGTCACTACCGCGGCTTCATGCGCGGCCAGATCAACACCGAGGACATCGTCTTCTACGTGTCGATCGCCTTCGTCTTCCTGCTCCTGTCGACCCGCTTCCTGGCGGCGCGGAGGTGGCGATGAGCCTGTCCACACTCGCCTATCTCGCCGGCATGCTGGCGATGTTCGTCGCCGAGCGTTTGCTCGGCGGTCACGACTCGATGCAGTGGTTCGTCCGCATCGCGGCCCTGGTCGCGATCGGCTTCGCCTTCGGTGCGCGCTGGCGCATGCGCGGCACGGCCACCGGCCACGGCCAGGACCTCGGCCGCAAGGTCGCGATGATCCTGCTGTTGGTCGGCACCAGTAGCTTGCTGGTCTACCTGGGCACCACCGAGTCGGTGGTCAAGGGCATGAAGATGACCGAGCAGGGCGAGGAGCGCTGGCTCGGGATGCTGCGCGTCGCCTGGCCGATCCTGTTCATGCTCGGCACGGTGCCGCTGCTCGTGGTCGACCACGCGCTGCAGTCCTCGCCCGTGGTCATCCCCAAGGGGCGGGTCCACGCCGCCGTGACCCACGGGCTCGTCGGCGCGCTGGGCATCTGCCTGGTCTTCCCGCTCAACTACGTCGCGAGCAAGAAGAACGAGCGCTGGGACCTGGCGTACTTCAAGACCCCGACCGCGGGTACGGCGACCGTCGCGATCGTCGACGCGTTGCCGCAGCCGGTCGAGGTCCGCATCTTCATGCCGCCGTCGTCGGAAGTGGCGCAGGAGCTGCGCAACTACTTCGCGGGGATCGAGGGCGGCAACCTTTCGGTCGAGATCCTCGACCAGGCCGCGCAGCCGAGGCTCGCACGCGCGCTGGGCGTGCGCGACAACGGCACGATCACGTTCACGCAGGGCGACATCGCGGTGCTCCTCGACAACCCCGAGCCCGAGCCGGGCGAGGAGGAGACGCAAGCGCCGGAGGCCGACGAGCCCAAGGACGATCGACCGCGCCCGGTGACGCGGCGCGTCACGGTCAATCCCGACTTCGAGAAGGCCAAGCGCACGCTCAAGAAGCTCGACCGCGAGGTGCAAAAGGCGCTCATCGAGCTCAGCCAGGGCGAGCGCATCGCGTACTTCACCACCGGTCACGGTGAGCTGGAGTGGTCGGGCGAGGAGCAGAGCCCCGTACGCTCGATTCGGGCGTTCCGACAGCGGCTTCGCGACCTCGGCTTCAAGATCAAGACGCTGGGGCTGCGCGAGGGGCTCGGGGACAAGGTGCCCGAGGACGCGGGCGTGGTCATCGTGGCCGGTCCGCGCCGCCCGTTCATCCCTTCGGAGATCAACGCGCTGAGCACGTACATCCACGGCGGCGGCTCGGTACTGTTCGCGCTCGGTCCCAAGGTGCGGCTGCCCAACCAGCCGCCCCTGGACGACCCGATGGACGCATTGCTGCAGCAGTTCGGGGTCACTCGGGGCGAAGGCGTGTTGGCGGGTGAGGGCAACATCGTCGTCATCAACCACAACAAGGAAGACCGCTTCAACGTCTTCACCAACTCGTTCACGTCCCACGGCTCCACGCGCAACCTGGCGGCGATGGACCAGCGCGACTTCCTGTTCATCCCGGCCTCGGGCTACCTCGAGGAGGTCCCGGACGCGGATGCCTCGGTGACGTTCACCGTGCGCTCGCTGTCGACGAGCTGGAACGACCTGAACATGAACGCCGAGCTCGACGCGGCCGACGGCGAGAAGAAGGACGTCCGCAACGTGGTCGCCGCCATCACCGGGGGCGAGGACGGCGGCTTCCGTCTCATCGTCACTCCGGCTGCGACCGCGCTCGTCGACCTCGCCCAGAACTTCGAGGGCAACGCCCAGTTCGTCGACGACTCGATGAACTGGCTGATGGGCACCGAGGAGCTGTCGGGCACCACCGAGAGCGAAGAGGACGTCAAGATCGAGCACACCAAGGAGGGGCAGGCGAGCTGGTTTTATCTGACCGTGCTCGGCGTGCCGCTGGGCGTTTTGGTGCTCGGAGGCTTGCGTCTTCGCCTGCGCCGTCGCGGGAGCAAGAAGGTGACGCGATGAAGATCGAACGATCGCTTTGGGTGTACGCGCTGGCCCTCGCGGCGGCCCTGGTCTGGGCGTACGGGGCGTGGACTTCCGACGAGACCCCCGACGACGGTCAGTCGGTCGAGATTCTCGGTGGCAAGAAGGAGGGGCTGACCCGCGTCGGCTACGACTCCGAGAATCTGACCGTGTCGGTCACGATGTTCGAGGACGAGCTGGGCCGCTACGCGTGGGCCCGGGTCGAGCCCAAGACCACGGTGCCCTCGGTCGAAGACCCGGACTCGCCGATCGCTCGCGGCGAGCCCGAGGAGTTCAAGGTCGGCGTCAACGGCGACAAGCTGCTCGAGGGCGTGGCTCCCTTCCGTGCCAAGCGGATCCTCGAGGGCGTGGAGGATCACCAGCTCGCGGAGCTGGGCCTCGAGCCCCCGGAGGCGACGCTGACGATCGAGCGCGAGGGGCGAGACGCCAAGACCTACGACCTGTCGTCGAAGGGGTTCGGTGGCGTCAACGTCTACGTCCGCGACCGCGACACCGCCACCATCTACATCGTCGACGCCAAGGTCCTGTCGCCGCTCAAGACGGCGTCGCGGACGCTGCCCGACCGCGCGTTGCACGACCTCGAACCCAAGGACATCGAGTCGGTGACCGTGTCCGAAGGCTCGCGCAGCACCACGTGGGAGCAAAAGAACGCCGACGATCCGAAGGCTGCGTTCTGGGCCAAGGACGGCGAAGACCTCGGCAACGAGGCGGCGAAGGCGTGGCTCGACAAGGCCCTCAACCTCAAGGTCGCGCGCTACCTGCAGGCCGACGAGCTGCCCTCGGACGCGGCGGTCGTGTTCTCGTACACCGTTCGCGGCGCCGACGACCATGCGATCGCGGTCGAGGTCCTGCGCGGCTTCGACGACGCGGGCGAAGACCTGTTCTTCGCCCGATCGCCCCACAACCGTGGGCCGGTGAAGCTGCACCGCTCGCTCGCGGCCGAGGCGGTGGCCGACATCGAGTCGGCGCTCACCGGCGAGGGATCGCCGACCCCGGCCGCCGAAGACCCGGCACAAGACGAGCTCCCGGCCCTGCCGTAACCCGAGTGGGTCGATGTAGGCGGCGGCGCGGGACTTGCCCGCGACGTCGCCTTCGCGCGTTATCCTCGACGAGGTGCTGAGCTATCGCCGCGCGGCATGGGGGCTCGCGCTCGGATGGGCGTGTGCGGGGGACGGATCGTTTCCCTGCGTCAGCGATGCGCAGTGCGCCGACGGGGCGGGGGCACTTTGTCTGCAGGGGTGGTGCGGCTTCCCCGACGAGGTGTGCGCGTCGGGCTATCGGTACGGCGACCACGCCGGCGATGGGTTGTCGGGCACATGCGCTCCGGCACCGCCGACGTCCGACGACGGCGGCTCGACGAACGGTAGCTCCGGCGCCGACCCGACCGAGCCCGACCCCGCGTCGACCGCGGCTCCGGCATCGACCACGTTGTCCCTCGACGGCACCACCACCGAGGGGCCCGTCGACGGCACCAGCGGCGAGGCCTCGTCGAGCGGATCGACGCAGCTGCCCGAGCCTGTCGCCTGGTACACGTTCGACGACACCGATGCGCCGTGGAACGACACCTCGGGCAATGGTCTCCACGGTTGGTGTGGCGGCGAAGAGTGCGGCGTCACCGAGCCGGGGTACGCCGGCACCGCGATCCGCCTCGACGGTTTCGGCGACCACGGTCACGTCGATCACTCGCCCTTGCTGGAGCTGTACGACGGATTCACCGCATGCGTGTGGGCACTGCCCGACGACGCCTCGGCGCAGACGCAGACGATCGTGTCCGAGCCCTACGGCGGCGTCGACCACACCTGGCAGTTCGGCCTCGCCCCCGGCTCCGGTGACCTTTTCGTGGGAATCCACGCCGGCGACTGGGGCGGGACGACCAGCACACCGTGGCCCTACGACGGGCGCTGGCATCACGCGTGCGCCGCGTGGGACACGAACGTCCTGCGCCTGTACCTCGACGGCCAGTTCGTCTCGAGTCTCTCGGTCGCGCCCATCGTGTTCGACCGCGCGTACATGTTGCTCGGCGCCGCCGACGTGCAGGGCTCGGACGTGGAGTTCTTCGGCGGGCTCCTCGACGACCTACGGCTGTACGACACCGCGCTGACCGACGAAGAGATCCTCGTCCTTGCCGGGCAGTAAGTCCTCGTCCACGGTCTCGTCGCGACCACCCGTGCCGTTCGTCGTCGCGTGGGCGATCTTCGCCACGTACGTGCTCGCCGCCCGCGGCGTCCGCAACTTGTTTCCGATCTCGGTGTTCGACATGTACCAGGCGCACGCGCCCGAGTACGTGGCGCGGGTGTTGGTCGTCGACGCGCACGGCGCGACGGCCGAGGTCGACGCGTTCGACGACTGGACCTGCGAGTGGGAGGTGGAGAGGCTCGACCGCCTCGAGCCGGTGTGTGGCTCCCGCCATCGCCCCATCGAGTACGTGACCCGCGACCAGACCCACTGGATCGAGCGTCACGCCGCCGAAACGCCCGGGCCCGAAACGGTCACGCTCGTCTCGCGTGCCTACCGACTGCGTCCGGAGGCCGGCGCCCCCCCGCACGAAGACTGCGCCGTCGCCCGCTGCACGGTTCGCCGGAGGGACGCGCCGTGAGTCGGCTGTGGGGTTCGTGGTGGGACGGTCATCCGCGTACCGTGATGCGCATCGGTATCGCCGTGATCGTCGGCCTCGAGCAGCTCGTGGAGACGTTCCAGGTCGACTGGCAGTCGCGCGCGCCCGACAAGTATCCGCCGACGGGGGCCTTGTCGCGCTGGCTCGCCGAGGTGCCGGGGGCCGCGTGGGTCCTGTTTGCGCTGATCGGCATCGGGCTCGTTGCCGTCGCCCGCGATCGCCGTCCGATCGCCGGCGGGCTGTGGGCCCTGGCTTGGGCCGCGGTGCTCAGCGAGTGGCAGACGCAGATCTTCGGCTCGCCCTCGCGCAACGCCTTCTTCCCGGGTGCCGTGCTGCTGGGGTGGACGCTGGGGCAGGCGTGGGCGGTGTCGATGGGGGCGCGCGCCGACCGGGAGGGCAAGGCGTCGCGCGAACGCCTCGGCGAGGCCGGAGCGCTCGCTTGTCTGGCCGCGGCCTACGTGGGCTCGGGCCTGTCGAAGCTGCTGACCGCCGGCGTGTCGTGGGCCGACGGCGCCCAGATCCGGGCGCTCGTCCTGCAGCAGCAACCGGTCGCGCGCTGGGATTGGCTGGCCGCGTACCGCGAGGCGTTCGTCGTCGATCCGAACGTGGCGGTGGCGGCCTCGGTCGGTACGCTCGTGCTCGAGTGCGGCGGTCTGTTGCTGCTGTTCGGCCCGCGGCTGCGCTTGGCGTGGGCCACGTTGCTCGTCGCCTTGCACGTCAACATCACGCTGCTGTGCACGATGCCGTACGTCGAGCCGATGCTGCTGCTGCCGCTGACGTGCATCCCTTGGCCGACAGTGTTTCGCCGTCCGCCGAGCGCGCGGCCGGCCGAGCCCGGCGGTCCGGTCATCCCGTGGCCGATGGCCGTCGCGCTGCTGGGCCTCGTCGTCGCCGCCTGGCTCGCCGCCCCGTGGGGCTGGCGCGCGACGGGCTGACGTGGTGTCACGGCGCCGCGCGGCTGGAACCTACGCGCCGCCCGGGCCGAGGTCGGCAGCGGTTGGAGCCTTGGCGTCATCGCGGCCGGTCGCCAACCAGTGGAGCACGCGACCGTGCAGGCGCAGCGACCACACGTCGTGGTCGTCGACGGCGGCCAGGCTCAGGCTGCTGTCGAAGCCGCCGAGAAGCCGTCCGATGCCGGCCCGGTCCTGTAGCTGTCCCATCCCCGCGGTCAGATTCAGGCGCAGGGCGATCCGGGGACTCGGCGTCGGCGTCAGCGCGGGGATGCGGCTCGCGAGGCTCTCGAGATCGGCGACCGCGTCCGGGCCGAAGGTCAGCAGCGCCACGTCATCGACGAGCGTGAGCGCGAGCATCGTGTGGTCCTTGTCGTCGAACTGCATCGAGTAGACCGCGCGATCGCCTTGGGTCTGGATCGGCAGCACCGTAAGCGGCAAGTCGAGCGCACCCGTCTTCATCACGATGTACAGACTGGCAAGGCCCGTGCTGGCCGCTTTCGCATCGGGCATGCGCAGGGCCGCGAAGCCCGTGAAGGGAAGGCGGATCGACAGCACGCCCTCGACCACGAAGTTCGGGTCGAAGAAGCCGCTCCACATGTCGCTCAGCAGCCCCGCGGTCACCGGCGGCGACCCGTCGTCGCTCGGACGGGCCCAGGCACGCTCGCAGATGGTTCCGACGATGGCCGCATCTTCGGCAACGAGCGCGGCGAGGGGACACTGCGGCGCCGCGTTGACCTCGGTCCGGTGCAGCGCCCAGGTGTCCAGTCCGGGATACAGGGCGGCATCCACGACCCAATCCTCGGCGTCCTCGCGCAGCACGACCTCGACGTCGGTCGTGTCGATGATCGTGTCGGTCAGCAGATTCAGCGTCGACATCGTGCGCTGGTCACCGGCGCGCGCGGCCGCCTCGTAGCGTGCGGCCACGATCTCGTCGAAGCGCTCGAACATCCACTCGGGAAACGCGTCTCGGGTGATCCACGCCTTCGCGATCACGTTGGGCTCGCTGGGAATCTCCGGTCGCCCCGACGACAGCTCGCCCAGCAGCGCCTCGCGGTCGCGGGACAGCAGCATCATCGGGCCGTCGTCGGCGATCGTGTACTCCCCGACCCGGTACACCTCGTCGCCGAGGGGCTCGACCTCGATCCCTTCGTCCACGAAGCTGCCGGCGAAGCGATACGTGTCATCGACGGGCAGCTCCACGATGAGCGCGAGCTGTTCGGCATCGTCGACCACGAGCCACGCCGACCCGGGCTCGTCGCGCATCAGGCCCGTGCGGTCACCCTCGAGCGAGGGAAGGCCCGGATCGAATCCGAACACGACCGCGAGGTCGTCGAGGATCCCCAAACAGCGCGCCATGGCCGGACACGCGATCGCGACCGGGATCATCGGCGGTGGCGGTTCGGACTCGGTCCCCGTGGCCGGTGCGTTCACCCGCTGGTCTTCGGACTTGCCACGGCACGAACCGACCGCGAGCAGTCCCACGACGCAGGTCGCGACGGCGACGGTCGACCCTGGACGGCGCGACACCACGACGATGGTACCGACGTTGCGACCGGCCCCGCGGCCGGTGATCGCGCCCGACGCGCTACCGGACCTCGCCCGGTGGAAATGGGGGCGCGTCCACGCGAGTAGACTGATCGTTGCACGACGTCGATGGGCTTTTTCGGCACGCACAACGAGGGGACGCAGCAGGCCCGAGGTCTCGACCCGCGCCCGCGCGCCCGCGCCGACCGTCGCCTCGTCGCGTTGGTGCGGTCTGCGGAGTCCGAGTTCGGGGCATCGGCACTCGTGCCCTTTCCGTGCGGACACGTGTGCATGAACTGCGGATTCGTTCGCGACGTGGTCATGGGCGATGCGTTGCGGACCGATCCGGCCGCGCCCCTGCCGGCGTGCCCGCACTGCCGCGCGCGGGCCTGGGCCGACCTCGCCGACGAAGACGTCGTTCGCAACCTCGCCGAGCTCGAGCGCTGGGAGCGGGCCGAGGCCGACCCGCGACGTCGCGCGTGGCGCATCGGTCTGGGAATGCTCCTGGCGGTGATGCTCGGTGCCACGGCGATCCATGCGTTGATCGGAGCGCAGTACTACGCCGTGCTGTTCTCGATGCTGACCAGCCTGTTCGCGATCCTCTTCGTCCCGCGATTGGTCATGGACGCGATCGCGGAGGCTCGGCGAAAGCCTCGCCAGATTCCGTACCGCTGGTCGTTGGCCCTACCGCCGACCACCGCCGAGCCCGCCGACGTGGTCGCGTCCGGCCCGGTCGAGCCGGGTGGCGAGCCGCTGTCGGCGCCGCTGACCGGTCGTGCTTGCGTCGCCTACGAGGTTCGGGTCACGCGCCCCGGTCACGTGTCGTCGCGGGCACCGACCCTGCTCGAGCAACGCTGTGCCGACTTCCGCGTCGGGGACTTCGCGGTGACGGGTGCGCGGACGCTCCTGCGCCTGGATCCGGTGCCGCTGACCCCGGCGGATGCCTCGGGTCGCGAGGCGATCGTCGAGCGGTACCTCCGAAGTCACGGCGTGCTCGAGGACGAGGGACCGTGGCAGCTGCACGAAACGTGCGTCGAGGTGGGCGACCCCGTCCTCGTGCACGCCGATCCCCGCGGCGGCTGGATGCTTCGTCGGCAAGCGGCGCTGGCGGCATCGCCACGCCGATGACGCGCGTCGCCGCATCCGACCGGATCGCGGTATCGTATCGCCCGTGAGCCGCCGGCAGCCACGCTACCGCGTCCACCGCTTGCTCGATCGCGCGGTGCTCGTGGCGATGGTGGGCGTCGGCGCGATGTCGTCGGCGCGCGACGTGTGGTTTCCGATGTTCCTCGTCGCCTTCGGGGTGTTGGTCGCGGGCGTGTTCGGCGGCGCCGCGTGGAGCACCCGCTGGGCGGAGCGACGACCCGCGCGGATTCAGGGTCCCCGACGCAAGCCGCCGATGATCCTCGGCGAAGCGTGGGTGACCGCGCAGGCGATGTGGGTCGCGGCGGGACTGGCGGCGTGGCCCCTGACCGCCGGTTGGCTCGGCGAGCCCACGGGATTTCACTGGTCGCTCGAAGGCACCGGCTGGACCGTGCCAAGCGCGCTGGCCGTGACCGCGCTCGGCGTGGTCGGCGTCGACGCGTGGACGTACTGGAAGCACCGCGCGCTGCACACCGAGTGGCTGTTCGGCTTCCATCGCGACCACCACCAGTTCCGGGACCCCACGCCGTTCGCCGGCTTCGCGGTGGGTCCGATCGAGGCGCTGTGGACCTTCTGCCCGCTGCTGGCCGTGCTGCATCCACAGGCACTGCACTGGGGGCCCGCCTACGTCTCCCTCGTCGTCGGCTTCGTCGGTCTGAACCTGTACCTGCACTGTGGCGTGACCGTGGCTGTCCTCGAGGCCGTGCTCCCGCGGATCGGGATCAACACCTCGGCGTTTCACAACGTCCACCACTCGCACGTGCGCGCGAACTTCGGCGAGGTGGCGACCTGGTGGGACCGTATCTGCAAGACGCGGCTGCAGGACCGGCACATCGAGCCGCCTCCCGAGTGAGGCCTTGCGTAACCGCCGCGGCCGCGGCGACGATGGGCCGTCGATGGCGCGGATGCTCGTGTTCATGGTCGTGGCCGGCGGCATGTGGCTGGGGCTGCACTACCTGTTCGCCCGGCGGTTGCTCGCGGGGGCGGAGCTGTCGCGACGCCACGAGAAGATCGTGTGGGCGACGCTCGCCTTCGTCGCCGGGTTCCCGGTGCTCATGTTCGCGGGCGCGCGCCTGACGAGCGTACCGGCGCTGTACGGGCTGCAGCCGCTGGCGTTCCTGCTCATGGGGGTGTCGTCGGTGGTCCTTTCGCTTTGGCTGGTCGGCGAGCTCGTCCGGTTCGTGGGCGGTCTCGTCACGCGTGTGCGGACGGGGCGCCCGGTCGACGAGTCGCGGCGGGGCTTTCTCGCCAAGACCGTCAACATCGGCGTCATGGGCGGCACCGCGTCGGTGGTGGGCATCGGCTACGCCCAGGCGAGCCAGGCCCCGAAGATCGTCGAAGTCGAGGTGCCGATCGAAGGACTGCCCGCATCCGCCGACGGCTTTCGGATCGTGCAGCTGTCGGACGTGCACATCGGGCCGACCCTCAAGCGCGAGTTCATGGAGCAGTGCGTGGCCACGGCCAACGGCCTCGACCCCGACATCGTCGCGGTGACCGGTGACCTCGTCGACGGCTGGGTCGACAAGCTCGCCGACGATGTCGCCCCTTTGGGCCGACTGAAGGCGCGGCACGGGGCCTACTTCGTCACGGGCAACCACGAGTACTACTGGGACGGCCCGGCGTGGTGCGCCGAGGTGGCGCGTCTGGGACTGACCGTCCTCAACAACGAGCACCGGCTCATCGAGCACGAGGGCGCGCGGCTGCTGCTGGCCGGCGTCACCGACTACGGCGGCGGCAAGATGGCGCAGGGCCACGTCAGCGATCCCGCCAAGGCGCGGGCCGGCGCGCCCGAGCACCACGCGAGCGTGCTGCTGGCCCACCAGCCCCGCTCGATCGAGGCCGCCGCGGCGGCCGGCTACGACTTGCAGCTGTCGGGTCACACGCACGGCGGCCAGTACTTCCCGTTCAACCTGATGGTGTATCTGGCCCAACCGTACGTGGCCGGGCTCGCCAAGCACGACGACACTTGGATCTACGTCAGTCGAGGGACGGGCTTTTGGGGACCACCGCTGCGCGTCGGGGCGCCGCACGAGATCACGCTCATCACCCTTCGGGCCGCGTGATACCGTCGCCACGGTGGCCACCCGCGACTTCGAGTTGCTCGATGCGTGGCGCGACGGCGACACCGCTGCCGGCAACGAGCTGTTCGCGCGCCACTTCGACAGCGTCTGTCGCTTCTTTCGCAACAAGGTCGGCGAGGGCGTCGACGACCTGATCCAGCGGGTGTTTCTCGCGTGCGTCGAGAGTCGCGACAAGTTCCGCAAGGACGCGAGCTTCCGAACCTACCTGTTCACGCTCGCGCGCAACGAGCTGTACGCCCACTTCAAGCGCCAGGGCCGGCACGCCAGGCGCTTCGACCCACTGGAGGCCTCGGCGCACGACCTCGGCCCGTCGGCCACGGCGATCGTCGCGCAACGCAAGGAGGAGCGGCTGCTGCTCGAGGCGCTGCGGCAGATCCCCCTCGACCACCAGATCGCGCTCGAGCTGTACTACTGGGAGGAGCTGCCGGCCCCGCAGCTCGCCACGATCCTCGGCGTGCCCGAAGGCACGATCCGGACCCGCCTACGCCGGGCCAAGGCGCTCGTCGAGCAGGCGCTCACGGCGCTCGAGACGTCGGACGCCCAGCTGCAGTCGACGCTGGCCAACATCGACGGCTGGGCCCGGTCGGTGCGGGCGGCGATCGTGCCCGAGAAAAACGACGCCGAATGATCGCCCGCAGCGCGGGTCGACCATCCGGCGTCCACCACCAGCGGGGAGAACGTCCCCGAGGCTCTGGCGTTACACCTTGTCGGCGGTGAAGGGCACTTCGAACGCGCAGGGGAAGGTCGTCATCAGCAGCGTCTCGGCGGTCGCGCAGTCCGGCCCCGTGCAGGTCACCTCGCCGAGCTGACTGCCGCTGAGCGCGGTGGCGGAGTCGACGGAGCCCTCGACCCGGACCGTCACCGACAGCGACGAGGCACCGCTGGAGATTTCGTCGACGAGTCGCCCGGGACAGGCGAACGTCCCGCCGCCGTACGTGCACGGGAACGGATCGGTCTCGTCGCCCGGCGTGATCGTGAAGGCGCCGGCGCCGTCGTGCGTGATCGTGAAGTCGCCCCAGCCGTTGGAGATGTCCTCGAGGAAGTCGCACGTGTTGGTCGTCCCACCCGTCTCTTCGTACAGCCAGGTGCCTTCCTCCGGGGCGTCCCCGGAGCCACCGCCGTCACCTCCGTCGGTGGTGTCGTCGGCGTTGCCGTCGCCCGGGTTGTCGTCCGCGCCGTCGCCTCCACCGTCGCCCCCGCCGCTGCCGTCGCCGCCCGCGTCGGCGTTCGTGTTCCCGTCGCCGCCTCCGGAGCCATCGGAAGCACCGTCGTCGGATCCGTCGTCGGAAGTGATGACGCACCCGCTGACGAGCGCGACGGGCAGGGCGACCAGGAGCAAGGAAAGGCGAAAGCGAGGAAGGATGCGGACCTGTTGCATTTCGCGCCGGGTAGAGTGCCGCGGCGCTCGGATCGATTGCGTCGATCTGTGCGGTGGGCCACCCTCGCGCGTCGTGGACTCCGAGCGCCCGCCATTGGTCGATATCGGCGTGAATTTGGCCCACCGGCAGCTCGCCGGGGACGTGGCCGGCGTCCTTGCACGCGGACGCGAGGCGGGGGTGCACCATGTCGTCGCGACGGGCACGTCCGTCGAGGGCAGTCGTGCCGCGGCCGAGCTCGCGGCGGCGCATCGCGGGGTCTACGCGACCGCGGGGGTGCACCCGCATCACGCCAAGGAAACCGACGCCGCCACCCCGACGTCGCTGCGCGCGCTACTGGCACGCCCGCAGGTCGTCGCGGTCGGCGAGTGCGGGCTCGACTACGACCGCGACTTCTCGCCACGCCCGGTGCAGCGCGAGTGCTTCGCGATGCAGCTCGCGATCGCGGCCGAGACCGGCAAGCCGGTGTTTCTGCACGAACGGTCGGCCCACGCCGACTTCGTGGCGATCCTCGCCGAGCACCGGTCGTCGCTGTCCGCCGCCGTGATCCACTGCTTCACCGGCACGGGCGCGGAGCTCGACGCGTACCTGGGCATGGACCTGCACGTGGGGATCACCGGATGGATCTGCGACGAGCGTCGCGGTCTGCACCTGCGCGACATCGTGGGTCGCATTGCGCCCTCACGCCTGCTCGTGGAGACCGACGCGCCGTTCTTGCTGCCGCGGACGATTCGGCCACGGCCCAAGTCCCGTCGCAACGAGCCGCGCTACCTGCCGCACGTGGTCGAGACGGTCGCGGAGGCCACCGGCCGCGACTACGCCGATGTCGCCCGTGACTCGACCGCGGCCGCGCGCGCCTTCTTTGGTCTACCCGACTGATCGGCTCAAGCGCCCAGCACGATGCGGTCGATCGAGGTCCCGGCGCGCGTGACGAACTCGAGCTCGAGGCGCTCGGCGCTGGCGTCGATGCGCATGGCACCGTAGTCGTCGTTGAAGCGAACCTGGCTGCCGACGATGGGACGACCGAAGTCGTAGCGGCTGGGATGACCGCCGAGGCCGTTGACGATGTACGGCATGCCGCCCACGTCGATACGCTCGTAAACGTGGTCGTGCCCCGACAGCACCACGTGCGCGCCCCACTCGGCGAAGGGCCACTGCATGCGACGCGTCGAGCCGTGGTCGCCCGACGAGTACGGCGGGTGGTGGAAGTAGACGATCTTCCAGGGCGCGTCGGAGGCCGTCAGCGCGTGGTGGGCCCACGCGGCCTGGACGGAGTCGGGCGCGGTCCCATCGGGCTCGGCGGGGTCGGAGTCGAGGGCGACCAGGTGCACGGGTCCCCAACGCAGCTCGTAGTAGACCTCGCGGCCGGGCAGGGCGAAGTAGTCGCGGTAGGGCGCGACGTCGGGCGTGCGCCAGTCGTGGTTGCCCAGCGAGGGGAAGAAGCGGTTGTCCTCCGCGCCCGCGCCATGGCGGCCGACGTATGGCGCGATCCAGTCGTGGTAGTAGCGACCGATGTTGTCGTCGATGGTCGTGGCGCGGCCGTTGGCGTAGTTGTTGTCGCCGAGGGTGATGATGAACTCCGGTGACATGCCGCGGACGAGCTCGGCGACGTCGGCCGCGGGCGCCCCTTCGAGACCGTAGTCGCCGATCGCGACGAAGCGGACGCGGTCGGCCCGTCGGACGACGGCGGGGCCGTCGGCGGGGGACGACGCGCGTCGGCACGAGGCCAAGCCGAGGGCGGCCATCGCCTGGACGAAACGACGACGGCTGCAATCACTGGGCTGGGCCACGGTACGCGGGCAGGTCAGGAGCCGATGGGCGACCGTTCGGGGGGAAGCGGAGGGAGCTTTGCTCGCGGCGTGAGGGGCCTTTGCGAACGGCCCCGGTCCAGATCAGATCCCGCCGCCCATCTCTTTGTCGATGGTGACCGCGAACTCGCTCTTGGAGCGGGCGCCGGTCAGCAGGCGGCCGTTGATGAAGAAGCTCGGCGTGCCCTTGGCGTCGTTGTCGCGGCACAGCTTGGCCTGCTTTTCGACGAGCTCCTTGGTGGCCTCGGAGTTGAGATCCGTCTCGAACTGGGTGGTGTCCAGACCGAGGTCGCTGGCCATCGTGATGAAGTCCGAGTCCGACCGCAGGGTCTTGTCCTCGAACAGCTTGTCGTGCATCTCCCAGAACTTGCCCTGGTTGTCCGCGGCCACGGCCGCGCGTGCGGCCGGCTCGGCGCCGGAGTGATGAGGCAACGGGTTGTGCAGCCAGTACACGACCAGCGACGGGTAGGCGGCGATGATCTCGTCGACCGTGGTGCGGGCGCGGGCGCAGAAGGGACAGTCGAAGTCGCCGCACTCCACGATGGCCACCTTGGCGTAGCCGGAGGTCCCCTTCTGGGGCAGCCCCAGCGTGTCGATCGTGTAGCGGGTCTCGGACGCGAGGTCGGTGGCGGTCACGGTCGCGGCCGCGCCGAGCTCGGGAGCAAAGTGCGCGGTCATGTCCTCGTACAGTCGCTTGCGCGTGTTGCCCCGTCGCTCCACGAACTTCTCCGCGCGTCCCTTCTCCTCTTCGATGAGCTTGTCGAACGCGCTCTTGGGCTGCGTGCCGCCGAGGTAGCGGCCGTTGACGAAGAAGACCGGGGTGCCGGTCGCGCCGAACTTCTTGGCGTCACCTGCGTCCACGTCGATGAGCGTCTCGTTGTAGCGGTCCTCGAAATCGAGGTCGAACTTGGTCATGTCCAGGCCGATGTCGGCGGCCCAGGTGCGGACGTTGGCCTCGGAGATCGACTTCTGGTTGTCGAACAGCTTGTCGTGCATCGGCCAGAACTTGCCCTGCTTGTGGGCCGCGATCGCGGCGCGCGAGGCCAGCCGGGCGTTGGGATGCATCGGCAGCGGATTGTGGCGGAACACGATGCGCGTGTAGGCACCGTGCTCGGCCATCACTTCGTCGAGCGTGCCGAGCGAGCGCTTGCAGTGCGGACACTCGAAGTCGCCGAACATCACGATCGTCACGAGCGCGTTCTTCGGCCCGCGGAATGCTGGCGATTCGCCGAGCCCCACGGAGTAGTTGACCGCAGGGTCGGGGCCTCCGCCGGCGCCGGCACCGGCCTGGGTGTTCGGCCAGATGTCGTCGACGAAGGGCACCGGCGTGGGCTCGGGCTCGGCGGCGCTCGCCGGCGTCCCTTCCTCCTCGAGGTTCTCGCACTTGGTCAGCGCATCGGTGGAGGTCGCCGCCATCATGCACGTGATCTCCGCCTCCGAGGTGTCGGGGCTCATGCACTCGTCGAGCATCTCGCGGCGCATGGTCGCCTCCGAGTCCGCGATGATGTTCTCGCCGAGCTCCTCGCGCATCATGCCCACGATGTGCTCGATGAGCGCGTCGCACTTTTCGAGCCGACGTTTGCGAGCCAGCTCCTTGGCGAACTGCACGCCCGCGACCTCGATCACGCCGTGGGTCAGCGCCTGCAGCGCCTCGTCCGAGGACGTGTGCACGGTCGCGCGGGAGACGATCGCTCGGCCGTCGAGCTCGCTGCGGATCGTCACCAGCTCGATCGGGCTGAGCACCGGCGCGAGCTCGGCCTCGCGCTCGCGCTGCTTCTCCGAGAACAGCGGGCGCATCGCGGTCAGCAGCTCCTTGACGTCGACGAAGCCGGCACCGAGGCCACCCTTGGCCAGCGCCTTCTTGATCTCGGGCATGCGGGGCTCGTCGATGAAGGCCTTGTCGCCCGGCTTGACGATCTCGCCGGAGGTCGGCTTGCCGAGCACGAACCAGACGTGGCCGTCGCCCACGAAGAACGCGACGCGGAAGAATCCGTCCGACACGTACAGCGTGGTGCCTTCCTGCTGCTCGAGCTCGAGGTCGAACTTGGCCTGGGTCTTGGCGTAGAAGCGCTCGGCGGCCTTCTTGGCCTCGTCGGTGTCCTTGATGCCGAACCAGGCCAGCGCGCCCCAGTCGTCCTCGCCCTTCTCGGAGGGGAGGTTGAGCAGCGCCATCCCGTAGTCACCGGTGAGGTTGTCGAAGATGTCGGTCTTGAGGTCCAGGCCGGACTCCTCGCGGAAGTCCCGCTCGGCCGGCTCGAGACCGCCGGCGACCGACGCCATCTGGCTGATCGACTTGTAGACGCTCTCCGGGTTGACCTTGACGTCGAACGACGCGAGCACGGGGCCGCCGATCCGGGTCAGCGCGATCGCCTCGCGCTTTTCGATGTCGACCGTGTCGAGCATCTGCGCGCCGTCGCGGATCACGGTCTGCCACGAGATGTGAAAGCGCGGGCCGTCCTCGATGACGGTGAACGCCGCGCCGTCGATGTCGGCGAGCGCGGCTCGCATCGCGATGAGCTCGGCACCCTTGCCCGGGAGCGCGGCGCGGGAGGAGGCACCGTCGATGTACGCCGACAGCAGGATCTTGCCCTTCTCATGGGCGAGGCCGTCGAAGCCCGGGCGGTCGGCGAGGGTCTCCCCGTCGCCGGCGCCGGCGACTTCCTTCGCCCAGCGCGAGACCTCGTCGGGGTCGGGACCGGTGATGAAGATGGCGCGCTTGCCCTCGGGGAACAGCGCCGCGGCGGGCACCGGCTCGTCCAGCCACATCCCCGGCGTGTCCTCGAACGTGCGCTCGATCCAGCGCAGGTCTTCTTCGAGGCCGGCCATCTTGGCGAGCTTGGTCCGCATCGCCTCGCGCAGCTGGTCCTTGTCGGTGGTGCCGACCGACAGCGCGACCACGCCGTCGCGATCGAGCCAGGTCACACCGACCGGGGCGTCCATGTCGACGCCGAAGCCGTCGTAGGACGCGGCCGCGAACGGATCGAAGCCGAGCTCTTCGGTGGTCTGCGTGACGAGCTCTTCGGGCAGCTCGGTGCCGATCAGCTGCAGCATCGAGTTGGGGGAGCGCACCGCGACGATCGCGATGGCGTCCTGCGGCATCTCGGCCGCGAGCTTTTGGACGAACGCAGCGTTGCGTCCGGCCATGAAGGACCACACGGCGAACACCGCGGCCGTGACCGCACCGGCGCCGAGCAGTCCGAAGATCCCGTACTTGAGCAGCTTGCGGCGGTCGCGTTTGGGGCCGGCCGCGCTCTTGGACTTGCGCAGGCTCTCGCCGGGCTTGATGACTGCGTTGGCCACCGGCTGACGGGCGCCGAGTGGGCCGGACACGGCGGCGGCGATCGGCGAGGGCACGGCCGCCGCGGCGACGGGCGGCGCCACGGGCTCGGCCATCGGCGGGGCAGCGGCGGCCGGCTCGGGCTCCTCGAGCGGGACCTGCGGCGCGACTTGGGTCGTGCCCGACTTGATCGGCGCGGCGGTCCCCGTGGCCGTGCGGTCGATCGGGGCAAAGCCCGGAGGTGGCGGTGCACCACCGCTGACGACGGTCTCGGGCTTGTCGTTGCCGGGCAACGTCGCGGCCGAGGGTCCGCCGGGCGAGACCATCGCGGTGCTCGACTGACCGGCCGCGGTGCTCGGCCGCCTGCCGCCGACCGCGGTGCCACCGGGCTTGAGCGACTCGTCGGTGCCCTCGATGTTCTTGAGATAGATCTCGGTGGTTCCGCAGATGAACCGCTGACCCGGGAACAGGGCGAACTGCGGGAGCCGCTTGCCGTCGCGCCACGTGCCGTTGCGGCTGCCGAGGTCGCGCACGATCACGCGACCTTGGGTGAACTCGATCTCGGCGTGCAGGGCCGAGGTTTCGGAGTCGTTGAGAACGAGGTCGCCCGACTCGCGGCCGATGATGATTCGACCCGGACCCAACGACCGCGTCTCCGCCGGTCGGTCGGAATACCGAATCTCGAGGATGATCCGAGGTGACGTGGCGCGGCTCCTTCGCCCCAACGGGCGCGTTCGGGGAAGTATTCCAAGGGCGCGCGCTCGACGCAAGGCACCCGGGGCTTGCGAACGAACGCACGGAGGGCTCCTGCGATCTATCGGCGAGCGAAACGGCGGTCGCCGTCGGATCGCCTCGCCGCAGGGGTACGGTTGCGCGGGGAATCGAACCCCGCCGGCCGGGGTTGGCCCGCCCGCGCACGACGCCGATGCTGGAAGTTCGCAACCTCTCCAAGTCCTTTCGCCTCCCCAAGCCCAAGCGCGGTGCGCCCAAGCCCGCGAGCGTCGACCCACGCGAGGACGGGCGATGGTTTCACGCCGTTCGCGACGTCTCGTTTCAGGCCGAGGACGGCAAGATCCTCGGCCTGCTCGGTCCCAACGGTGCCGGCAAGACGACGCTGCTGCGCGTGCTTTCGACCGCGCTGACCCCCACCGAGGGCACCGCGTCCTTCGGGGGCGTCGACATCGTGCGCGAGCCGAAGGAAGTTCGCCGAAGGCTAGGGTTCCTGTCGGGGAACACGGGCTTGTACGGACGCCTCGATGTCGACGAGATGCTGCGGTACTTCGCGCGGCTGCACGGCATGACGGCCGCCGATGCCGACCGCCGCATCGCGACGCTGAGCGAGACGCTCGACCTCGGCACGTTTCTGACGCGTCGCTGTGACGCGCTGTCGGCCGGCATGAAGCAGCGCGTCTCGATCGCGCGCACGCTCGTGCACGATCCCGACATCATCATCTTCGACGAGCCGACCACGGGTCTGGACGTCGCCGCGGCCGAGGCGATCCTGCGACTCATCGAGCGCTGCCGCGAGCAGGGTAAGACGGTCGTCGTCTCGACCCACCACATGAACGAGGTCGAGCGGGTTTGCGACGCGGTGGTGGTGATCCACCAGGGCAGGCTGCGGTTTTCCGGATCGATCGCGCAGATGCGCGAGGAGGGCGGACACCAGGCGCTCGACCAGGCGTTCCTGAAGCTCGTCGACTACAAGGCCACGGGGGTGTCCGATGCTGCGTGACATCGGAGTCGTCTATCGCAAGGAGATGCTCGAGGTCGTTCGCGACCGCAAGACGCTCGTGTTCATGATCGTGCTGCCGCTGCTGCTGATGCCCGTGCTGATGCAGCTGGTCACCGACTACATGCGCAAGACCGAGCAGAAGGCGCAGACCGAGACGATCGCGTACGTGCTCGTCGGCGCCGAGCAACTGCCGGCGCTCGGCGAGGCGTTCGCACAGGCGCCGGGGTTCGAGGCCAAGCGCGCGACGGACGTGAGTGCGCTGGCGGAGGCCATCGAGGCCGAGGAGCTCGACCTCGGTCTCGTGGTCGTGCCGCCACCCGAGCCCGGGGGCCAGCTCGAGATCGAGATGCACTACGACAACGCGTCGACGACCAGCAAGGTCAAGGCGCGGGCGATGGCCGTGATCGAGGAGGTCGAGGCCTCCGTGCGACGGCAGCGACTGGGCGAGGTCGGGATCGACGAGCCCGAGACGCAGGCCGCGGTGCTCGAGCCGATGGTGGTGGTCGAGCGCGGGACGGCGTCGTCGCGCGAGCGCATCGGCGAGCTGTTCGGCGGGATCCTTCCGTACTTTCTCATTCCGTTCTGCTTTCTCGGTGCGCTGTACCCGGCCATCGACCTCGGGGCCGGTGAGAAGGAGCGGGGGACCCTCGAGACACTCCTGCTGTCGCCGCTGCCGCGCTCGTCGATGGTGCTGGGCAAGTTCCTCGTGATCTTCACGACCGGCGTGGTCGCGGCCACGCTCGTCGTCGCGGGCCTCGGCACGTGGCTGGCCTTCAAGAGCTCGGACATGGGGGGGGTCTTCGGTGAGATCGTCTCCGCGATCGGACCGCTGGATCTGACGCTCATCGCGATGATGCTCCTGCCGACGACCGCGATGATGTCGGCCCTGCTGCTGTCGATCTCGATCTACGCCAAGAGCTTCAAGGAGGCGCAGTCGTACGCGACGCCGCTCAACCTGCTCATCGTGCTTCCGGTGATGTTCGCGATGCTTCCCGGGGTCGAGCTGGACTGGACCTGGGCGATGGTGCCGGTGACCAACGTGGCGCTGGCGATCAAGGAGCTGGTCAAGGGCACGGTCGATTATCAGATGCTGTCGGTGATCCTCGTGTCGAGCACCGCGGTGGCGGCCGCGCTGCTGTGGGCGGCGATCCGGTGGTTCAACCAGGAAGCGGTGCTCTTTCGGCAGTAGCTGGGGCAAAGGCGGCGGTGCGCTCGGGCGTGCGTCCGTGCGGCGATGCAGTATCCTGCGCCGGCTCGGATGCGCCGCTGTCCCCCTCGCTGCGCGTGGCTGTTGCTCGCGCCCCTGTCGCTGCCCGCTTCCGGGTGCGGCGTGGCCGTGATGGCGTACGACACGGTCCGGGGCTGGCTCGGACTCGACGACGACGAGGGCACGGCCGCACCGGCCGAGCCCGCGTCCGGGGGCACCGACGACGGCGAAGGCACGGGAGGCGACACCGCCAAGACGGCGGCCGCCCACGTCGAGGGGGGCTCGACCGGCAAGGCCAACGCAGGCGAAGGCTCGAGCGGCGACGGTCCGTCCAGTGATGGCGCGGACGAGGCGGCGACGAGTACCGGCGGCAGCTTGCCCGCCAGCTTTCCACCCGCGGCGACCGGCTCGGGCTCGGGCGCCGACGAGGATGCGACGGGCGGGACCGCAGCGGGCTCGGGCACCGGTGGTGCAGCCGACGACGACAGCGGCGGGACCGGTGGCGGAACCGACGAGTCCGGCGACGCCGGCACGGACGAGACCGGTGGACCGCCGACGCCCTCGACCTCGGAGGCCGAGTGCCTCGAGGGCACCTGGGTCGCCGACGATCTCGACACGTACCTGCGCCACAAGATCCGCACGCACGCCCGCGGACGCACCGTGAAGATCCGATCGCACAGCGGCGCGTACGAGCTCCGGTTCGTTGCCGCCGGCGGGGGCAAGGGCGAGCTGACGACGACCGCGACTTCGCGGGTGCACCGCTACGAGACCGAGCTGGCCAAGGTTCCCGTCGAGTACACGGTGCGCCTGACCGGGACGGCGACGTCGAGCTACGAGGTCACCGGCCCGGGACGGCTACGCGTCGATGCGCCGACGACCGGCCGGATCTCCGGTGGGCTGACCGTCGACATCGACGGGCAGAAGCAAGCCAAGCGAGGCGTGGCGATGGCCAGCGACGGCGACTTCGAGCTCGCCTGCGTCGGTGACGACCTCACGCTGACGCCGAAGTCCGGCACGCGCCTGGGCCAGCCGCTGACGTTTCAGCGCAAGTAGCTCTCACCGGCGCCCGCACCTCAGCGTGGAACCGCCGGCAGGTGCGTCGGTGAAGGGAATCGGTCGAGCTCGAAGGTGCGCCCGGACTTGGGGATCGGGATCTTGCACGTCTTGCCGCACATGTCGCCGTCGTACGTCCACGCGCCGAGCTGCCGTTGCAGCAGCGGGGGGCTCGCCTTCGGCTTGCCGCTGGGACCGACGTCGACCACGCCCTCGGGCACGCTGCGTCCCTTCAGCCGCTCTTTGATCCGTGCTTCGACGGCCGGACACGGATCGCACGTCGTCGGCGTCTCCCCACCGTCGGCGTTCGCGGGGGCAGGCGCCTTGCCTTCGGGGTCGCCTTCCGCCGGGGGCGGCTGGCTCGGCGTCGGAGCGGGGCGCTCGTCTTCACGCGGGGCCATCACGACCCACGGCCCGTCGATCAGCGCCGCCAGCGTCTTCTTGCGCACCAGCAGTGGCTCGGCGCTTCGCGGATCGGCCCCGGGCGCGAACAGCCGCAGCTGGGTTTGCTGCGTGCCCGGCTCGAAGACGAGGCCGAGGCTGCAGATCCCCTTGGCGTTGGTCGTGCAGGTCCGCGGCGTGCCGCTCAACGCCACGAGCGCGCCGACGAACGGTCCGCCCTCGGGGTCTTGCACCTGCACGGTGCACTTCATCTGCATCTTGAGTGCCGGCTCCGGCGACGTGCCCACGCACTCCTGCACGTCCTGGCGAAACGCGTCGTCGTTGACCTTCTCGAACACGTCGCGTCCCCAGCCGGTGGGACCGAACTGCGGGCCTTCGCCCATCAGCTCCTCGGCCAGGGCCCGACGCGTGTCCTCGCGAACGGCGGCGTGCTCGAGGGCACGCTCGACGCAATCGGTCGGGTCGTCCAACGACTTCCAGACCGCGATGCCGATCCCCGCGCCCACGACGACTGCGGCGACCAGGCCGATCCACAGATACTGCTTCCACCACGGCACCGGTGGCGGGGTCGGCGGCAGCGGCAGCGGGGTTTCCGACGACGGGGCCGTGCGGATCGGAAACGGTCGTGGCGCGCCCAGCCACAGCACCGGAAGAAACCAGTTGCGGTCGGGCCAGCGTCCGTACAGGGCGCGACGTGTCCGCTGGACGGCGGTGGCCACTTCCTCGCCCTGCAGCAGCGACTCGTAGAGCGTCTTGGTCAGCAACGTCGACGCGTCGTCGTCGATGTCGCCCTGCATCGCGACCACGGCGGGCACGCCGGCGCGCAGAAACGACTGTGCGACCGACACGGCCGAGTCGGGCGTCGCGGCGCCACGACAGCAGTTGAGCACCACCAGATGCGGAGGCTCGCCGATCGTCTGCTGGATCGCGTCGCCGCTCATCAGCTCGCGCCGACCACCGGGGCCGCACAGCTGCAGCTGTCCTTGCTCGCCGTGACCGGCGAAGTGAAAGACGTCCGCGTCGGTGATCGCGTCCTCGAAGTTGCCCAGGCCCAGCACCTCCTCGTCGCGCACGGCGACCGCGTCACCGTGCGACTCCGACACCGTCCGCAGCGCCTTGAGCTCGGCGAGCAGGTTGAGCACGTTGGGTAGGTCGTGGCCGGTCTCGTCCTTGGATGGGGTCGCGAACCCGGCGGAGAGTCGGACCGGGTCGGTCGGCACGGGCGCATCGGCGGCGGCGACATCCTCGGCGCGGCGGCACAACGCCAGCTTCTTGGTCAGTGCCAGGTGCGTGCCGTCGCGGTCGCGCGCGGCCTCCCACATGTGTCGCTCGGCGCGTCGCGACGGAGCGAGCGCGGTGGCTCCTTCGTCGAGCGCGATGGTCAGCTCGATGCGAGCCTCGTCGTCGTCGGCCTCGAGGATCTCGGCGTAGCGTCCGGCGAACGACGGGTGCTCCATGAACACCGAGAACAAGCGCTCGCCGTACTTGCGCGTCGCGTCGGACTTCGCGACGACGGCCTGGTCGAGGTGCCGCGGCTCGACCTGCGTGGTGTGCCACGCGTCGTCGTCGATCCGTACGGCGAGGCGACCGTTCGCCGCCTCCCGCACGGCGATCCGCATCACCGGGTTCGCGTCGGGGCGCGCCGATGCGTCGTCGGGGGGCATCTTCGGCGTCAGCGTATCGCAGGAGGTCGCGGGCAGCCGACGATCGAAACTCCGTTTCCCCTTCGCCGTGGCCGGTGCGTACCCACGAAGACCGCCGGACCGGCCCGTGGGCCGGTATGCGGCCCGCCGGCGCGGTTGATCACTTTCGTCGCGGGTGCTCCGATCGCCGCGCCGCGAGGCACCGACCGACCCTCACCAGGACGCGCGAGATGGCTGAGTTCGACCAGGGCGACGGCGTCGTCGTCGACATCGATGACCAACAGTGGGCCGTGTCGGCCGTGGCTGCGGCCGCGCCGACGCCGACTCGCCGCACCCGCGGCGGCCTGCCGCGAGCGCCGGTCCCACTGGGCCCGACCGCCGGCGGAGGTGGCGGTGACGAGCTCACCGACGCGCTCGCCGGTCAGGGTTTCGAGCTGCTCAAGACGGTGGACCTGTCGCGGTCCCGGTCGGCGACGCGCTCGAGCCCGGCAACGGAGCCGGTGATCCACGTCGACGCCGATCCGAACGAGCACGCCGTCGTGCTCGTCGCCAAGGACGGCGTCTACGAGTGGGTGCTGCCCGAGCCCACCACGGCCTCGCCGGCTCCGGGCAGCCGCGCGCGTCGACTGCGGTCCGGACCGTCGTCGACCAAGCGACGGCTGTCGTTTCCGATCCCGACCGGTCCCGCGCCGCGTCGCTCTCGGAGCTGGGCGAGCAAGCTCCTCGGCGACGGCATCCGGGCGTTCGTGCTCAAGTTCGTCGCGCGCGCGATCACGCCGGTCGCGATCCGCTTCTTGGAGCGCAACGTGACGACCCGTCTCGTCGCGCTCGACCACACCGAGCCGGACAAGTGGAGTCCGGTCGACGATGCCGACGCGATGCTCAGCTCGCAGCCGCGGATCCTCCTGTTCGTGCACGGCACGTTCTCGAGCACCGTGGGGGCGTTTCACGGGCTCGCCGCGACGCAGACCGGCTGCGAGCTGCTGCAGTGGGCGCGCGGGCACTACGACGAGGTCGTCGGCTTCGATCACCCCACGCTGAGCGTGGACCCGCTGCACAACGCCCGTGAGCTGTGGCAGCACCTGCAGCGGCGCTACGGAGACGCCACGCCGCGCATCGACATCGTCTGTCACAGCCGCGGCGGCCTGGTCACGCGCTCGCTCGTGGAGCGCGTGCTGCCGGGGCAGACCTGGCGCCCCGAGATCGGGCGCGTGGTGATGGTGGGCTGCACCAACGGCGGCACGCACCTGGCCGAGCCGGACAACTGGAAGCCCTTCGTCGACCTGTACACCAGCCTCGCCGCCCAGGCGGTCAAGCTCGTGACCACGGCCTTCGCCGCCACCACGCTCGGGACCGTGCTCGGGGAGGCGATCAAGTCGGTCGGCGCGCTCGTCAAGCACCTCGCCGTGCACATGATCGCCGAGGAGGGGGTACCGGGACTGGCCGCGATGCGCCCGGGTGGTCCGTTCGTCACCGAGCTCAACCAGACCAACCCCGGCCAGCCCGGGCCGGCGTCGTTTCGCGTGCACGTGGTCACCTCCGACTTCGAGCCGGACCAGGTCGACGCGTCGAGCGCGGGGGCGCTGACCGCATCGTTGTGCGGCAAGCTCGTCGACCACCTCGCCGATGGACTGCTCGCCCACGACAGCGATCTCGTGGTCGACACGGCGCTGATGGACGTCATCGATCCGGACGTCGGTGGATTCATCGAGGATCGACTCGACTTCGGCCCCAACGGCTGGGTCCACCACCTGGCGTACTTCGTGCGCGAGGAGACGGCCCGCGCCCTGCGGCGCTGGCTCGACACGCAAGGGCCCGCCCGACTGCCAGCCGTCGTCCACGACCGGATCTGGATCGTCGAGGGCTCCGGGTCCGCCGACGCACTACGGCGCTTCCTCGAGCTCGACCCCGGGCGTCCGTTCGTCATTCGGCGACCCGACGTCACCCCGGACACGATGTACGGGTTCGATCCGCGGGAGGTCGCCGATCGCATCGCCGGGATCGCCGACCTCGCCGCCCGCTCGATCGCGGAGGTGCTCGAGTTGCACGAGACCGATGCCACGCCGCCCGCTGCGGTCGAAACGCTGCGGCGTCGTCGGTCTTTGCCGGCGCCCGCCAATCCGGCGCGATTGGTCCCGGTCACCTCGGGTGGCGAGCTCGTAGGGGTGCTCAAGTCGCTCGATGGCGCCGCGCCGGCGATCCTACCGGCGCCCGTGGCGGCCAACGGCGGTGGCACCCGGCGCACCCGATCCTGGGACGCCGCGGGAGACACCGGCGCCGCGCCCGACGACGTACCGCAGACCGCTCGGCTGTTCATGCAGGCGGAGATGCCCGCGAAGGTTCGTGCCGACGCGCCCTTCGACGTCATCGTGCAGCTGTCGCGCGAGGCGCTGGCGGCGGCAGCCGGCGCGGCGGTGGCCTCGGCCGCGGCCGACGTGGGGACCGCCGACACGCTCCGCGTCACGGTCTCTCCGCGCAGCGGTGTGATCTTCGAAGCGGACACGGTCGCCGAGGTGGACCTGCCCGCGGCCGGTCAGCCGCACGTGCTGCTGTTCTCCGCCCGCGCCGTGACGGAGGGACCGGCCGAGATCTGGGTGTTCGTGCGCCAGGGACCCAAGCTCGTCGCGCAGCTGACCCTGTCGGCCGTCGTGGTGGCGGCCGACGTCGCGGTCGCGGGCGGCAACGTCTCCGTCGAAGGCTCGGCGACCCCCGACGACCTCGTGTTCGCCGAGCCGTCGTTCACGTTGCGGGTGGGCGAGAACAAGCTCGGCGACGAGATTCGCCTCGAGTTCGAGCTGTACTCGCGCGAGCACGATCTTTGGGACGTGTACGAGGGCGCACCGATCATCGACGCGCCCAAGTTCATCGCGAGCATGTACGAGCAGCTCGAGAGCGACTGGGTCAGCAACAAGGACGACGCCGTCGTCCTCGATCTCAAGCTCAGCGCCTACGGCAAGCAGCTGTACAACGACCTTCTGCCCGAGCCGCTGCGACGCAAGCTGTGGAAGCACCGCGGCGACATCGAGGCGATCCTGGTCGTCTCCACGGAGACCTACGTCCCGTGGGAGATGCTGCACATGTCCGACCCGGACGCTCCCAACGACCCCACGTCCGAAAAGCTCTTCCTCGGCCAGAAGGGCCTGGTGCGGTGGCTGCACAAGGTCGGTGTGCAGCCGAGGGACCTGACGGTGCGGGCGGGCCGGGTGCGCCACATCGTGCCGAACTACCCCTCCCACGAGCACAAGCTGCCGGCCGCGCAGCTCGAGGCCACGTTCATGAAGGACGCGTTCGGCTCGGTGGACGTCGGCGCGCACTCGAGCGATCTGTACTCGCTGCTGCAGGCCGAGAACGGCTTCGACCTGCTCCACTTCGCCGGGCACGGCGAAGCCAACCCCGCGTCGATCTCCCAGGCGGCGATCCTGTTCGAGGGGCGGGTGGACAACGGCAGCTGGGTCCCGGCGCGGGCCGAAGCGCTCCTGGTCAAGCAGCTGCCGGTCGCACCCGGGCAGACCGCCCGGCCGATCGTGTTCCTCAACGCGTGTCAGGTCGGGCGTGCCGGCACCACGCTCGGCTCGGTCGGGGGCTTCGCGCAGGCGTTCTTGCACCGTCGGGCCGGGGCCTTCGTCGCGCCGTTGTGGGCCGTGGGCGACATGCCGGCGTTCACGTTCGGCAAGGCGCTGTACGAGAGCTTCGTCCGCGGTGGAAAGCCGCTCGCCGAGGCGGTCAAGCTGGCACGCGAGGCCGCGCTCGCCAGCGGTGACCCGAGCTGGATCGCCTACGCGGTCTACGGCCACCACGACGCCCGCGTCACGCTGTCGGGCTTCGCGTGAGCGTGCGAGTCAGCCTTCGCCACTTTCGGCGACGTGGAGTCCGCACTCCTTCTTCGTCGCCTCTTCCCACCACCAGCGACCCTCGCGTTCGTGCTGGCCGGGCATGATGGGCCGCGTGCACGGCTCGCACCCGATGCTGACGAAGCCCTGCTCGTGCAGCTCGTTGTACGGGACGCCGAATGCCCGAATGGCGTCCCACACCTCGGCACTGGACTTGGCGTACAGCGGATTGAACTTCACCAGCGGTCCACCGTCGCTGCCCGTGTGGGAGTCGTCGAGCTCCACGGGGCCCAACGACATGCGCGTGCGGGGGCTCTGATCGCGCCGTTGTCCGGTCACCCACGCGCGCACGGTCGACAGCTTGCGGCGCAGCGGCTCGACCTTGCGGACGCCGCAACACTCGGTGTGGCCGTCCTCGTAGAACGAGAACAGTCCCTTGCGACGCACGAGGTCCTGGGTGGCCGTGGCATCGGGGAACATGGCCTCGATCGTGATGCCGTAGTGCGACTGCACCTTGTCGATGAAGCGGTACGTCTGCGGGTGAAGGCGCCCGGTATCGAGTGTGAACACGGAGATCGACTTGCCCAGTTGGTGGGCGTACTCGATCAGCAGCACATCTTCGGAGCCGGAAAAGCTCAGCGCGATCTCCCCGTCGAAGGCTTCGACCGCCGCTTGCAGGATCTGCTGCGGAAGCTTGCCCTCGAGGCCCCTGGCGAGGGTCTGGGCCGTCTCGGCGGCGTTGGTCATGCGCCGGGAGTATGCGTGACCCGGGCAGGTTGCGGTAGCGCGCTGCAAAAACTACGCCGAGTTTTGAACAGGGGCGCTTGCGCTCCAACTATAGTCTCAGTATTGTGCCGGCGCCGCGGACGTTGCTGGGCCCCCAAGGTGACCAACGCTGTTCAACGAACGACTGCACGCAATAGCGGAAGGCAACACAAATGTCGGCATTGGAACAACTCGTGGGGAACATGTCGGTCGCGCAGCTCGCAGAGTCTGCAGGACTGACCATCGACGAGGTCGTCGCCCTCGTCCTCAAGCGCGCCGGAGGCAAGCCAGGCGGTGCGCGCGCGAACGCTGGGGCCAAGTCGGGCGTCTCCGCCCAGAACAAGGCCGCGGCGGGTAGCTTCGCCGTCACGGAAGAACGGCACAACACGCGCACGCAAGCGGGCCGCGATGCCCTCGATGCGGCGATCATCTCGATCCTCAAGCAGACTGGCGAGCCGATGCGCGCCGTCGACATTCGCGACGCCGTCGGTGGAACGGCGGCGCAGGTCCGCGCGCGGGTCAACACCCTCATCGCCGAGGGCAAGATCGCCTACAAGGGCCGCGCCAGCGGCACGCGCTACTGGATGAAGTAGAGTTCGCCTCGTGGCGGACGAAGACGGGACCGCGGTCGTCGGAATCGAAGTCGAATCCGACGCCGTGGTCGGCGTCGACGGCGGGTTCTTCGGGATCCGCCGCACACGCCTGCGCAACGTCAGAGCCGACGGCTCGCGCTCGGCGGCATACGGCTGCGACTTCGTCGTGCGTCCCAAGGGCGTCGACGCCGTCGTGGTCGCGCTGTACCACGTGCCGCCCGACGGCTCGGCCGTGCGTGTGCTGCTGCGTCGTGGGCTCCGGCCCGCGCTCGCCCTCGGTCGACCGGCCGAGGCGCTCGCCGTCGCGGACCCCGACGACTACCTGCTGCTGACGGAGGTCGTCGCGGGAATCATCGAGAACGACGACCGCGGCGAGGACGGGATTCGTCGTCGTGCCGCCGCCGAGGCGCACGAGGAGGCCGGGTATCGAGTGGACCCGGCGGACGTGGAGTTCCTCGGCGCGGGTTCGTTTCCGAGCCCGGGCTCGATGCCCGAGCGCTACCACCTCGTCGCGATCGCCGTGGCCGATCCGGGTGTGGCCGAGCCCGCGCCGGGTGACGGCTCGCCGATGGAGGAGGGCGCGACGTGTCGCTGGGAAGCGCTGGACGTCGCGATCGCACAATGCGTGATCGGGCGGATCGAAGACGGCAAGACGGAGCTCGTGCTGCGGCGTCTGCGGGATCACCTGTGGGCGCGCGCCGGGACGCCCTGAGCGCACCGCGGCGAGGCGCCGCCGCGACCTGCTAAGGTCGGCCGGTCATGGTCTGGCTGCCCGCGTTGACCCTCGCCTTCGGAGGCCTCCCGGGCTCTCCGACGGACACGACCCCGCAGGTCGATCGCTTCGATCCGATCCACCACGCCGACCTCGTCGGGGTGCAGGACGTCGACTTCGACTCGGGCTGGGTTCCCGCGGACTCGCCGGTGCAGCTGCGCCTGACGGCGCATGCGGCCGACTCCGTCGACATCGAGATGTTCGGCGAGGCCGCCTACGACTGGGCCGCGCAGACGCTGGGCCTGACCGGTGATCCCGACGCGGGATGGTTTTCGCTCGATGTCGGCGTGCAGATCCACGCCGAGGTCCGCTTCGACGTCGCCGGCATCACGTGGCAGTCGGACCTGCTCGGGCCGTGGGACTACGCGATCATCAGCGAGGCCAACTTCACGCCGTACCTGCTCGCCGGGCACCCGCAGTCGCCGGTACAGATCGTCGACCAGACCGACGGGGCCACGGTCGCGTCGGTGCCGATCGTGCCGGACATCCTCGTGGCGTCGGGCAATCTCGACATCGACGTCGCGGCGGAGCTGCAGGCCTCGCTGTCGGGCACGCGCGTCGAGCTCGTCGCCGGGGCGACGGTCGGGGTGGTCCAGGCCCACGGCGAGACGCCGGTGTTCGCGGGCGTGCCCGAAGACGGCGCGCTGACGGTCGACGGCACCATGGTCGCGCAGCTACGGGCGGCGCCCACGATCATCTTGCGCCCCCACCTCGTGATGTCGATCTTGGGACAGGACTTCGACATCTTCGGCATCGACATTCCGATCGCGCTCCCACCCACGGACGACGAGGTCGTCTTCGAGCCGGAGACGATGGTCTTCGCCGAGCCCGTGGCGCCACCCCCGGCCCCAGGATCGGGCAGCGACGGCGACGGCGGCTCGGCCAGCGGCTCCGACGGTGGCCTCGACGGCACGGGGGGCGGCGACGACCTCGGGGGCAGCGACGGTGGGGACACGAGCAGCGGCGACGACGGAGCGGGAGCCGCCGAGTCGGGCGACGGTTGCGGGTGCACGAGCGCCCCGGCGCCGACCGACGCGCCGCTGTGGGGCGGCCTGGTCCTGTTGCTCGGGGTGCGACGCCGTCGCGCGTAGCTACGGAGACGTCGCCACGGGCGCGCCGTGGATCTGAAGGTCGATGCGCTCGACCACGCCGCCGAGGCCCGTGACGAAGATCGACGTGTCCAGGCCCGCAGCCGCCCAGCCGGCGCCGGTGGCGAACTGGGCGTTGGCCATGTTGGCCGAGAAGTCGCCCGGCCCGGCGATGACCTCCTGGTCGGTCACGTTGCCCCCGTTGTCGAGGAACAGACGCAGCAGCGAGCTGTCGCCGCCGCCGGCCTGGTCGACCGCGTACAGGTTCCCGCACTCGTCGAGGGTGAGGCCGTCGAGGTTCGCGCCGCCGATCGTGGCCACCTCGGTCGGGTTGCCGACGGGGTTGTTGTTTCCGTCGATGTTCATGCGCCAGATCTGGCCCGGGCCGTAGGTCGCCCAAAAGAGCATCGAGCGGTCGTCGTCGAAGACGATGCCGTTGGCCTGGAACGTGTCGGCGTCGTTGCGGATCAGGGTGCCGTTTTGGCCGTCGTCGTCGACGCGCGCGACGAAGTTGCCGCCGAAGTCGGTGAACCAGATGAACCCGTTGCGGTCGGGGTACAGCCCGTTGGGCGTCAGGAGCATGTCCGGCACCAGCACGTTGACGGTCCCGTTCGGGAGAATCTCGATGAGCTGCGACTGGTTGAAGGCCGCGCCGACGATGCGTCCGTCGGTCAGGTGGCGCACGCCGTACAGCTCGGGCACCCCGGTGGCGACCACCGTCTGCCCTTCGTTGCTGTCGATCGCGATCAGGTCCGTGCCGTCGAGGACGACGTACGCATCGTCGCCGTCGAAGCTGAGGTCCTCGGCGCCGTCGAGCATCGGCCCGAAGCCCTGCACGTCGTAGGGGCCGCGGAAGATGTCGTCGCAGTCGCCCATCGGCCCGGTGTCGGTCGTGTCGCCGGAGTCGGTCGTGGGGTCGGTCGCGTCGGTGGGGTTGGTGGGGTCGGTGGGGTTGGTCGGGTCGGTCGGGTCGGACGTCGCCGTGTCACCGCCGGTGTCGCCGGTCCCGGACATGTCGCCCGCGCTCGTGCCGGTGCCGTCGTCGACGACGCCGCCACCGCCCGACGAGAGCAGCGCGTAGAAGACGTTGAGGCGATCGTCGCGGCCCTTGACGAGCTTGTTGTCCGGCTCGATCGCGAGCACGGGCAGCGCCGACCACCGGCCGTTGCCCGCGGCGAACTCGTCGGCGTCGACGAAGCCGATCGCAACGCCGCTGGGGTCGTCGGGCAGCTCGAAGCGGTAGGTCAGCGTGGCCGGCAGCGCGAGCTCGACGTTGGGCAGCACGCGGTACGCGGGGCCGTAGACGTCGGGCGGATCGTCGCTGGGCTCGATCGTGATCTCGGTCGATTCCTCGAGGGCGCCCGGACGCAGCGCGATGGTCAGCACGCTGTCCGAAGACGTGATCACGCCGCCCTCGGGCCCGATGGTCTTGCGGACGATGTCGGACGGGACGTCCTGGCGACAACCGACCAGGCTCGTCCCGAGCGCCAGCAACGAAAAACCCAAGAAAAGGCGCATGAGGCCTCCGAAACTAGCAGGCCGGCGCGACGCTGGCACGGGTGGAGGGCCGCAACGGCCGCGTGGGAGGGCGCACGCATGGCGGCGCGGTCGCGCGAACGCGAACCTGGGTCCAGGTGTGTCCTCCCGCGTGCCAGCGCGTGCCGGGACTGGTAGCGTTCGACCGATGCGACGCCCGTGGCTGGCCGCTGTCCTCGTCGCGCTCACCGCCCCCACGGCCGGCTGTGGTGCAGACGAGCCCCCGAATCTGGTCCGGCAGACGATCGGAGCCGACGGCGGTGTCATCACGTCGCACGACGGGGTGCTGACCATCGTGATCCTGCCCGGTGCGCTCGACGACAGCGTCGAGGTCGAGGTGTTCCCCAGCGCGGAGCCGCCGCAGGTCTTCGGCCCCGCCTACCGCGTGCGGCCCGACATCGCGCTCGCGGTGGAGGCGGAGGTCACCTACAAGCGCGTCCTTCCCAGCGATCCCGGTCGCGCCGCCCTCGCCGCGATCACGCTCGAGGACTATGTCGCCGACATGGGTTTTTGGCGTCCGTTGCCCACGCTGACGCTGGACGCCGACGACGACTCGATCACGGCGACCGACGACGAGCTGTCGCTGTACTACGCGCTGCTCGAGACGGTGGGCCCAGGCGTGGGGACGACGGGTCCCGACCCCGGCACGGGCACCGACGACGACACGACGGTGGGCCCGGCCGTGAGCGCGACGTCCGGCTCGACCGGCGAGACGACCGACTCCACGGACCCGACCGACCCCACGGATCCGACCGACGCGAGCGCGACGACCGATCCGACCAACTCGACGACCGACGGCACGACCGATCCCACGATGGGGGCCACCGAATCCAGCGGCGGCATGATGATGCCGGGGGTATGTGGCGACGCGATGCCGGCGGCGGGTGAGGTCTGCTACGTGGCCGGTGGCAGCTTCGCGACCGGCATGGGGCCCACCGACCTCGTGCTCGCGGACTTCGACGGCGACACGAACGTCGACGTCGTCACCAGCAACGCCGTCGGCGGTGACGTCACGATCCTGCTCGGCAACGGGGACGGGACCTTCGGTGGACCCACGCCGTTCGCGGTCGGTCTGAACCCCGTCGCGATCGCGCTCGGGGACTTCGACGGCAGCGGCACGCTCGATGTCGCGGTCGCCAACCTCGACGACGACACGGTGGGCGTGCTGCCGGGCAACGGCGACGGGACGTTCGGGGCGATGGTGGCGACGGCGGTGGGTGACGCACCGTCGGACCTCGTCGTCGCCAACTTCGGCGCCGGGGCGGCGGCGGACCTCGCCGTCGTCAACTCGGGCGACTCGACCCTGCAGGCACTCGTGGGAGGCCCCGGCGCCGTGCTGACGGCGTCGCCGGCATTCGTCGTGATCGCCGGCTCGGCGCAGACCATTGCCGCGGGCTCGTTCAACTCCAACACCGACGCCTTCGAGGACGCCTTCGTGGTCGGGCCCGGCGGCGGTTTTCACGGCTGGGCCGGCGACGGCGCCGGGGGGTTCACGCTGGACGTGTCCGGCAACTTCGGCGGCAACGTCGTGGCCTCGGCCACCGGAGACATCGACGCCAACGGCACGCTCGATCTACTCGTGGTCGACGTGACGGCCGAGCAGGTGCAGCTGCAAGGCGGCACGGGCAACGCCGGGTTCTTCGGCGTCGCGCTGCTGAACGTGGGCACCACGCCCAGCGACGTCGCCGCGGGCAACCTCGACGGCCAGGGCGGGGACGAGATCGTCGCCGTCAACGCCGGGTCCAACGACGCGATGATCTTCGCGAACACCGGAGCCGCGTTCCCGTTGGTCTTCACGATCCCGGTCGGCACCGCACCCAGTGCGGTCAAGGTGGGGGAGGTCACCGGCGACGGTGTCCCCGACATCGTGGTCGCCAACGAAGGCGCAGACACGATCACGGTGATCGAGTCGGACCCGTAGGGCGGGCCTGGTCCGTCTACGGCATCGCGCCGCTGGTGATCCAGGCCTCGATGAGCGCCATCGAGTCGTCGTCGAGCGGCGCGCCGATCGGCATGCGTCCGCCACCGCCGACGTTCTCGAGATCGTCGTCGGTGTGCGTGCCCTCGAGCTTGCGCCACAGATAGCTCAGCTGGGGGTTGCCCGCCGTCACGTAGGGCATCCCCGACAGCGCGTGACTGCGCGTGGTGAGCTCCTCGTACGGGTCCGTGGCGCCCTCGGGCGAGAGGTTGAGCGTGCCGCCGGGAGCGGCGATGTTGTGGCACGTCCCGCCGAAGCAGCGGGTCGTGAACAAGGGCTGGATGTCCTCGTCGTACGAAGGCATCGCGACCACGCCGGTCGTGGTGTCCACGGTGCCCGTGTCGGCGTCGGTCGTGGCGCCCGAGGTCATCACCTGGTCGGGTCCGCTCGTGAACGCACCGTCGGGCAGGTCGTCGCCTTCGCCCCCGGACGGACAACCCGCGCCGACGAGCATCGAGACGAAAAGCAGCGGACCGATCGCCTTCATCGCGGATGCCTCGATATCACCGCCGCCGGTGGTCCGCCAAGCCTACTCGACGGTGATCCCGCCGGAGCTGCAGGACACGGTCAGACCCGACCACTGCGCGGACTCGCCGGTGAGCGTGGCGAAGTACTCGCAGACCGACTGGGTGTCGGTGCCGGGCACGACCAGCACGGGATCGGCCTCGGTCGACTGCGGCCGACTCGGCATCCCGTCGAGCATGAACTGCGGCGTGTTGAGCAGCAGTCCGGCGTAGCGTCGCGCCGCCACGGTGGCGCCCGACTCGCCGACCGACGCGACGGTGGCGTCCAGCGACTGGCCCATCACGCCCTCGATGGCGGCGATCTCGGCGTCGCTGGCGATCTCCGGCTCGGCGATCAGACGGTCCTTGAGCGCCACGGCGACGTCCCACATGAGCGTCTCGGGATTGGCGACGGCCTGCGCGACCAGCTGCGCGACATAGTCCTCGTTGGCGCACGCGTCTCCGACCGGACCGGTGCAGGTGCCGCCCAGGGTCGGGTCGTCGCCGGCGGCGAGCTCCGCTTCCCAGTGCAGCAGCCCGTTGAAGTCGATGCCGTTGAAGCCCGACTCCGAGTCGTTGAGGAAGATGCCCGTGTCGCGCAGGAAGTCGACGTCGTTGGGCGCGTCGTCGCAGATCTCGCCGCCGCAGTAGCCCGAGCCACAGCACTGCAGGTTGACCCCCGTGTCGGGATCGATGTGCGTGATGAAGCCGGCCGCGTCGAACGAGCCGGGCGGCAGAAGCGGCGGCAGGAAGGCGCCTTCCGTCGGCGGTCCGAACCGCGCGGGCTTGGACCACCACAGCGATTGTGCCGCCGAGTCCATCAGCACGAATGCCGTGAAACGATGCAGCATGTCGCCCACGCCGTTGCCCCGCGCCTGCGGATCGCTCGCGCCCTTGGTGAAGGGGTCGTAGATGGCGGCGAGGTGGTACGGGCTCGAGGCGCCGCAGGTCTCGGGCGGCGCCTGGTTGAAGTACGGATGCGTCGCGATCGCCGAAACCAGCTCGCGGACCGAGTAGTGCGACCCGTAGAACGTCTCCGTGAGCTCGGTGAGGATCTCGTGCTGCTTGGGGTTGCGCGGGAAGTGGTTGGCCACCGTGAGCGGGAAGCCCTGGGCCTCGCGCCACATCCGGTCGGCGACGTTCATCGAGAACAGGAACGCCAGCGAGACGTTCGGGTTGCTCAGACCGCCGTCGCCGCCGACCTGCACGCCGTCGGACGCGAGGGTCTCGAGGCCGTCGCGCATCCGCGGGTCGAGGTCGAACATCGTGGCGAGCGATCCGTCGGAGAACTCGCCGGCGAGGTACGGCTCGTCGGTCAGCGTCACGCCGTTGGCCTGCACGTGGTCGGTGCGGAACACGCCGCAGTTGCCTTCGAGGCCGAACGGCTCGACACCGACCGCGTTGGCGCGGTTTTGCAGGGTGCAGCCCCCGTCGCACCACGAGTAGTCGGCAAAGCCCGCGTGGCGAAACAGCGCGTGGACCTCGTTCTCCTGCAGGGGCGTGCTCATCTCGAACTCGCCGTACGCGGCGTGCTCGAAGTGCGCATCGGGACGCACCGGCCAGTGCCGGTTGTCGTCGTCGACCGCCGACCACGTGACCGACTCGCGGGTCGTGTGGCACTGCAGGCACTCGGTGGTGCGGCCCAGGTGCACCGACTCGAACAGCTTGCCGTAGTTGGAGCGATTGGCGATCTCGAGCTCCTCGAGGGTCACGTTGCCCGCGGTGATCGGCGCGGCCATGCGCGCGAACACGTCGGCGCGATACACCGGCGAGATGTCGTCGAGCCGCAGCGCGCTGTAGGTCAGGTCCGCCATCGTGTAGCCGGTGAAGGCCGGGGCGTCCCGTGGATCGGAGTCGCGCACCGCCGCGGCGACCGACGGATCGTCGGCCGCGTCGGTCTGACGTCCGTAGCAGAAGTAGTTGAGGCGGTCGCCCGTCCGGTGAATCCGCAGCTCCTCGAAGAAGTAGGTCTTCCACCGGTCGTAGTAGAAGTCGCCCTGCGCCAGTGCGTGCGCGACGAGGGCACGGCCGTCCTCGCCGGCGGCGTCGAGCTGCTCGATCGCCGACACGAGCACCCGAACCTCGCGCATCCCCTCGGGCTTGCGGCCCTGGATGAACGGGATCGCGCGCTTGACCCACGCCTCGTCGCCGGCGTCGCACAGCTCTTCGGTCGGGGCGGGCGGTTCGCCGCCGTCGTCACCCGCGTTGGTGGGATCGATCGGTCCGCTGGAGTCGTCGGGGTTGCCGGGTCCGCCGTCTTCGTCGGCGAAGCCCGAGGTGGTCGGGGCCGGGTCGTCGGCGTCGCCGCTGCCCCGGCAGCCGCCGAGCGCGAGCGCCGAAACCAGGAACGCGGAGGGGAGAAGTCGCGTCACGTGACTCATACCGAAAGCCCCCAGAACTCGTCGCGGATCCAAAACGCCGACTGCAGCTCGTCTTGCGCCGCCCGGACGTCGGCGACGGCGAAGCTCTGCGACGAAAACGGATAGATGCCCATCGCCGACAGCACACCGACCCGGTTCTCCGCCGGCGTCGCGAACTCTTGGGCGTAGCCCTGGTCCTCGGTGATGTGGCCGAAGATCGAGCGGCCCGGCGAGCGCGAGTCGCTCGAGATCGGCCCGCCGATCATCACGTTGACGTACCCGAAGGGCCAGTGATTGGTACCGCTGGAGGCGTACACCTGTCGGTACGGCGTGCGGCCGAACTCCATGTTGATCACGACCATCGTCTCGTCGAGATCGATGAGCGAAGGATCGCGCGGCTCGTTGGGATCCTGGATGATGTCGGCGAGCGCCTGCAGGGCGTGCGGGACGTTCCACGACTGGTACAGCACGTGGCTTTGGTGCACGTCGTGGCCGACCTCGGGCCGCGGGTTGATGCCCACGTCGATCCACTGCACGTAGCGCGCCGGGTAGTCGGGATGCTGCAGCAGCGCGCGGGCCACCTCGGCCTGCATCCGCGACATGTCGGCGTTGGACTGCGCCGGCGCGGTCGAGCCCTGACAAACTTGATCGGGGATGGCCGTGAACAGATCGTCGGACAGCACCGCCGACAGCGACTGGGCGTTCTCGCGGGCGAAGTGGGCGAAGTCGTAGTTGCCCGCCTCCACGCTGCGCGCTCGCTGACCGACCCCGCCGGGCTTGAGGCGGTTGGCGTAGGCTTGTGCGTAGAACTGCACCGCCTGGTCGAAGTCGGCGCGGTAGCTCGACGGCACGCCGGGACGCGACAGCAGCTGCGCCAGCTGCGAGTTCTGCGAGATCGAGACGTTGAGCGGACGGGCCGACGCGGGGTGGAAGCCGATCGCCGACGCGGCCTGGGCGTTGAACGGCGTGAAGCCGTTGCCGGTGGGGTAGAGCACGAACGAGTAGGGGACCGCTCGCTGGCCACCCGGCTGCTCGTTGAAGTGGCGCTGGATCGCGGCGCCGATGCCCGCCAGGCGCGGCGAGCCGAGCCGAGAGCCCGTGAACGAGATCGGGTTGGCACCCTCGTGCGCGAGCACGTCGTGGAACTGCACGACCACGCGCATGCGGTTGATGATGTCCGGACGTCGGCGCAGCGGCGCGGTCCAGGGACCGAGGCTGATCATCTCGCCGTTGCTGTCGGCGGCGAACTCCGCGGTGTACGGTTGGTCGTCGAGGCCGCAGCCGGTGAAGCGGTCCTGCGGATTGGCGTAGCCGGGTTGCGCGTCGGTGTCGCCTTCGAACGTGTGCAGGTACGCCGCGTCGCCGAGCGGGTCGCCGCCCTGGCCCCACGAGGGCACCGAGTAGAACGTGTCCCACGCCGAGATGCCGCCGTTGAGGTGCATCTCGAGCACCTTCTGGGCGCGCATGTCCTCGGGCAGGATCGCGTCGAGCTTGTCGTCGGGCCACGCGCCCCAGCCGGCGGCATTGGCTCCTCGCGGATACTTGAGGATGCCGAACACGCCGGCGCCGGCGGCCACACCGGCCCCCGCGGCACCCTTGAGCAGATTACGGCGTTTCATGGTCTTGGTCTCAGTCGAGCTGGAAGAAGCCCCATCGCTCCCAGCGAGAGGTGACGGTCAGGCCGCCGTTGGTGAACTGCACGTCGTCGTCGCGCTCGCGTGCGATCAGGATGTCGAGCGGACCCGGCGACAGGGCGCCGAGCTCCGAGGCGGGGATCGTGAAGCTGCCGTCGTCGGCGGCGTGGGCCGACAACAGGTTGCCGTCCGCATCGATGAGGCGGATCTGGATGCGGGTCGTCGCGTCGTCGGAGGCGTTCCACGCGAACGCGAGATCGGAGCCGGACGAGAGCGGGGCGTCGTAGGTGGCGAAGTCCGGCGCGGTCACCTCGAGCGCCGGCGGGGTCGTCACGCGCTCGGGCAGCACGTTGTCGACGAACAATTCGCCGCCGTACAGGATCACGTCGTAGGCCGCGGCGGGCACGAACGCGTCCGCGACCGCGCTGCACTCGGCGGCCTGGGTCGCGTTGGTCACGTACATCGGGTAGCCCGACGGCACTTCCATCGTCGGGAAGTACTGCGCGAGGCAGGCGAGCACCTCGGGGCCGCCTTCGCCCTGTCGCAGCTTCATGCCGTTGCCGGCCTGCAGCCACTGGTCCTCGTCGCCCCAGTCGAAGACGGGGACGGGTCCTTCGAACAGCACGGTGTCGACCGCGGGCAGGGGCGGGAACGCGAGCTGGTACGAGATCGGCGAGTACAGGTCGTCGATGCCGGCAAAGCCCGGGTCCTCGAGGCGATAACCTCCTGCCAGGCCCACGCGCGCGGGCAGGCCGTTGGACGTTTCGGCCGAGTACACGAACGTCGCGAGCCCTCGCATGTCGCCCACGAAGGGCGTGCCCGTGTCGTCGTCGGCGGCGGTGGTCGGTCCGTCCGCATTGGAGGTCGCGGGTCCGCCGTCTTGCTCGGCGAAGCCCGACGCGACCGAGGTGGTGCCGTCGCCGTCCGCGTCGCCGTCGTCACCGCAGCCGGCGGCCAGCAGAGCGGGCGCGACCGTGAGCAACACCGTTCTCAGACAGATTGGGGCGAGCATGCGAAAGCCAAGGTTCCAGCGTGGGTGCTACCCGAACGTACATGCTCGGGGGCAGAATTCCAGCGCAGTGGTGGGAGTTTGTTGGTGTAGAGGACGTAATTCAAGGTGCAGTGGTTGCGCATCCGGGGGCAGGGCCACGCAGACCGTTGGTCCGCGAGGGATCGCCGCCGGCGCCACCTGGTGGGCCGACCGGGTGCGCGCCCGTGTGGTCGCTCGCGTGGGAGGGCGGTCTCGCCGTCGGCGCCGTTGCGCAGCGACCGCGGGCGTCGTCAGTAGCCCTGTGCGCGCAGCCAGCCGACGAGCGCGACGTAGAAGTCTTCGTGTCGCCAGCCGTTGGTGATGCCCGGCAGGTCGCCGAACAGCTGGCCGATCTCGTCGAAGTGATCGGCGGGCACGCAGCCGAGGAAGGTGCCCCAGTGCGCGTCCGCGGCCGCGACGAGGCCGTCGTTGACTTCGGGGTCGAGCAGATCTCCCGCCACGATCGGGTACGTGCCCAGCAGCAACGTCTCGGTCGGGTCGCGCTCGGCCTCGAAGTCGGTGACGAAGGCGGGCGCCTGGTCGCTGTCGCAATCGGGCCCGCCGAGCAGGAGCCCGCTGCGACCGGTCAGCGAGTAGTACGCCACGCCGGGCGCGTCGGGATACATCTCGTTGAACGCCTCGACGCCGGGCGTCGACAGCTGCTGCATCGATGCCGCCAACGACGTGCCGCCGTCGACCTCGGACCAAAAGGGGACCCCGGCGACCTGCACGAGCGCGTCGACGAGTGCCGCCGCGTTGGGATCGGAGGCCAGCCCCAGCGAGACGTCGGCGATCCGCGTGCCGCCGTGGGGCGTGGCGAAGGTGGTCACCGAGGCCACGAGATCGGGGCGCAGCGAGGCGACCAGGCGCGCGTCCAGGCCACCCTGTGAGTGCCCCACGAGGTTGACCTTGCCGGCGCCCGTCTCCTGCACGATCGCCTCCACGTGCGCCAGCAGCTGCATCCCGCGGACGGTGGAGTCGTTGAACGGATCGACCGCGGGCGTGAACACTTCCGTCTCGCCTTCTTCGGCCAGCCGGTCGCGGACGTTCCAGAAGTAGTCGATGAACTCGACCCCCGCGAAGGACTCGAACCCGAAGAACCCGTGGGCGAGCACGATGGGATACGGCGGGGGAGGGACCTCGGCGCCGGTCGATTCCGCCCCTGTGCTCGACGCCGTGGCGCCGCCGCCCGTCGTGACGTCATCGCCGTCCGCCGTGCCGTCCGCGAGCGTGGTGGCGGGTCCGCCGGCGGTCGTCGACGTCGCCGTGACGTTGCCCGTCGTCTCCGTGCCCCCGGTCCCTTCGCTGTCCATCGAGGGCGTGCCCACTGCCGAGTCGCCACACCCGACGCACAGCCACGCCCCGATCGTCAGCCCACGCCACCCCACCCAAGCAGTGTCAGGGCGCCGCGTATGAGGGTCAAGCGGCCGATGGGAGGTCGAGGGGACGGGCGTGTCGCGAGGTGTCGCGACGATCGACAGACACGTGCGATCGAGACGTCGTGAGACCGTGACGGCCCGGATCCCGCGCAGCGCGCGCTCGGGCGCGTGTCGCCTTTCGCGGCACCGATCCGACCCGATCGTCGGCTCTCACCGGGCCGGTTGTTGACAGAGGCTGCAATAACGAGATAGCAGCCCAAGCCAGCGCCATGAGTAATCGGCTCTTCGTCGGCAATCTGTCCTGGGGGACAACGGAAGACTCTCTGCGGTCTGCGTTCTCGGAGTTCGGCGTCGTCGAAGACGTCAAGATCGTGCTCGATCGCGAGACCGGTCGTTCGCGTGGCTTCGGCTTCGTGTCGATGGACACGGAGGACGCGGCCCAGAAGGCGATCGAAGGCATGAACGGTGCCTCGGTCGACGGTCGTGCGATTCGCGTCAACCTCGCGGAGGAACGCAAGCCTCGCGGTGGCGGTGGCGGTGGCGGTCGCGGTGGCTTCGGTGGCGGCGGCGGAGGTCGCGGTCCCGGTGGCGGTGGCGGTCGTGGTGGCTTCGGCGGCGGTGGTCCCGGTGGCGGTGGCCCCGGTGCCGGTGGTGGCCGTGACTGGCGCGACAGCTCCGATCACCGCGACGGCGATCGACGCGATCGCGGACGTGGCCGACGCGGCGGCGGCGGCGGCGGTGGTGGCGGCGCCGGCGGTCGTGGTGGCGGTCGTGGCGGCGGTCGTGGCGGCGGTCGCGACGATTCGGACTGGTAGCGCCGCTACGGCGACAGCGTGATCGTCTGGGTGACCGAGGCGTCGACCTCGGCCCGGGCGAACGGCAGCGGCGCGTACACCCCCTCGACCCAGTCGTCGAGCGTGTCGTCGTAGTGCGGGCTGCTGGGCTCGGCGGAATTGCCCGGCGGGAACACGGCCCACGCCTGCGGCACCCCCTCGCCGTCGAACGTCGACACGACGCGGAAGATCGACCCCGACCGCGACTCGAAACGTTCGGCGACCTCCCCATCGCTCAAGAAGCGACTCGACGAGACGTTGACCGTGTCCTCTCCGCCGGGGGTCGATACGAAGCCCAGCTCTTGGTCGCCGCCGAAGCTGCTGGTGAAGAAGGTCCCGTGCAGGTCGCCCCACGCGTAGCCGGCGGGGTCGACGTCGCCGTAGCGATCGACGAGTAGCTGCGCGGTGCGGCGCAACGCCGTCAGGAGCACGAGGTCTCGTCCGCCTTCCAGCAGCGCGTCCGACTGCGGGTACGCGCCCGTGACGGCCAACCCCGGCATCTTGATGAGAAACGAAGCCTCCTCGCCGAGGATCGTCTCGTACATCACCGACAGCTCGTCGCCGACCGCTTCCTCCGTCAGAAGCAGCATGAAGACGTGGAACGCGAGCGCGCCGGCGCTGTCGCGATCCATGCGACCGTCCCAGTCGACCGTCAACAGCTGCACGAGCGTGTCGAGGTCGGTGTCGTCGGCGAAACCGTCGAGCGCGGGATCGGTGCCGATCGCGGCGTGGGCCTGGGCCAATGGGGGCAGCAAGGCCTCGGCCATCGGGCTGTACGTGTCCATCTGCAGCGCCTGCATGTCCTCGATCGTCAGCCCGCCGCGCGCGGTCAGTCGCTCGAGCTCGTCGGCGATCCGCTTGGCGCGGTTGCCCGAGGCGTAGAAGTAGCCGTAGTACCAGGGGTCGTTGGACACGTCGCCGTCGAAGGTGAACCCCCACGGGTCGTTGTTGGCGGTCGCGACCCAGCCCGTGCCTTCGGCCCGCGAGCGGGGCAGCTGCTGGGGAGGCAAGTAGCCCGACCAGTAGCTGTCCGCATCGTTGCCGTCGAGGACCGAGAAGGGCATCGGACGTGCCGACGGATCGCCGCGATCGGGCACGAGGATGTTGACGCGATAGGTGATCCCCTCGGCCGTCGCCGCCACGAAGTTGAAGCCGCCGACCTCCATCAGGTCGACCGCCGCTTCGTACTCGTCGAGATTGCTCGCGCGCGCCATGTCCATGAAGCAGCGCTCCTCGTTGGTCGCGGCGAAGCCGGTCCAGTTCAGCAGCAGCGCGTTCCCGAAGCCGGCGACCGGCAACGGCAGCAGATTGTTGGGCAGGATCACGCCGTAGCCGGGGACATCGCGAACCACGTACGTGCGCGACGCCTCGCCGGCGACCTCGATCGTCTCGTTGCGCGCGACGACCTCGGCCGCCGTGCCCGCGGCATCGACGGTGCCGTCGTTGTCGGTCACCTCCCAGATGTCCATCACGTCGGCGAAGTTGGTCGTGGCCGTCCACTGCACGTGGCGGTTGTGGCCGAGGTGAACGCCGGCGGCGCCCGTGAACGCCCAGCCGATCAGATCGATCGAGCCGCCGGCATCGGCGCTGTTGAGGTGCTGCGTGTACATCAGCGAGGGGCTCTGCAGCGGCTGGTGTGGATCGCCGGCGATCAGCGGCACGCCGTCGGCGGTGTGCCGGCCGTCGATCGCCCAGTTGTTGCTGCCGACCCGCGGCAGGCTCGACATGCGCGTGCGCAGCTGGGCGATCGCTTCGGCGATTTGCTCGGGCGTGGCGTCGATCGGCGGCCGCGGTGCGCTCGCCAGCGGCGGCACGGCGGTCGCCGCCGACGCGGGGACTTCGTCGGCCGGCATCGTCGTCACCGGCCACATGGGTCGAGGCAGCTCGATCTCCTCGGCGGGCTCGGGGAAGTTGCGGAGCATGATCGTCGTCAGCAGCTCGCGCTCGAGCGAGTTGGAGTTGCCGAAGAACAGAAGCTTGGCGATCGCGGAGTGCTCGTCGAGCGTGTACGGCTCGGGCAGGTAGTCGAGCTCACCGGGGCCGAAGCCGTACGGCAGCGGGGCCGTGCCCGCGCGGACCTCCTCGATGCGCCGGTTGACGCCCTCGACCCACGCCTCGAGCAGCGCGAGCGTCTCCGGCGACTCCTCGCGCAGCCGCTGCACGTTGGCCGCGCCCCACCGGCGAAAGTCGAACAAGCGCGACAGCTCGTCCGAGCCCACGAAGCCGGGGCCGAGCACGGCCGCCTGGGTACCGAGGGCGCGCCGACGCATCAGGTCCATCTGAAAGAGGCGGTCGGTCGCCTGCTGGTAGCCGGCCGCGTACATGACGTCGAGATCGGTCTGGCCGTAGATGTGCGGGATGCCGCGGTCGTCGATGAAGATGTCGACCGGCGCGCTCAGACCCGCAAAGCCGTCCTCGCCGCCGCTGGAGCCGGAGTCCGAACCCGTGCCGTCGGCGACGTCGCCGGTGCCGCTGCCGGTCGAGCTCTCCGTCCCCTCGTTGGGCGGTGCCGGGACGTCCGAGCAGCCCGCCGCGCCGCACCACAACCCCAACCCCGCTGACATCGCCCAACGTCTCATCGCTGGGCACGATGGCATAGATTGGCCGGTCAGTCTTTTTCGAAATCGCGCAAGGACGCGTGAGCTTGCACGGCGGTCACACGACGAGCTCGGCGGCTACGTGTGCTCGGGGAACACGCCCCGCAGTCGCGGATCGGCCACCGTCTCGGTTTGCTCGTCGTACGCGACGAAGCCCATGCGCTGGTAGATCATCAGCGCACGCGGGTGGTCCAGGTTGGTCGTGTGGACCCACAGTCGGCTCGTCGGGGCTTCCTCCCACGCCAGGTCGATGACCCGCGACAGAAACCACTTGCCGATGCCTTGGCCGAGGTAGTCGGGCACGAGCCCGAAGTAGGCGAGCTCGGCGTCGCTGCCACGGCGCCGGTCGAGCTCGGCGAAGCCGGCGGGGCAGCCGTCGACGTACAGCACGTACAGCTCGAGCTTGTCGTGCCCGATGATGTTGGCGAGGGTCTCGTCGTCCATCTCGCGTCGCTGCCACCACAGCCACGGCGAGCCGACCGTGTCGTACAGGTACCGGTAAAACGAGACCGTGGGGTTGCGCGCGCGGCCGACCCGGAGCTCCGGGCCCGTGATCGAGATCCCGTGGTGCCGAGGCGCGACGTCCATCTCCAGATACGTCGTGGTGATCTGCAGCTCGCCGTCGTCGGCGACCGGGGGGAGGGCGGGGAGATCGAAATGCACCCGCGCGCACTGTACATCGCCCGCGACCCTCCGTCGCGCGCCGAAACGAGGGGGCCGGCAACGGCCGTCTTCCCGCGAGTTTCGGGGCCCGCGCGGGGCGTGGTAGTCACGGCAGCGGATGTCCGACGGCTTCTACGTCGTTTGGAACGGCCGCGCGCCCGGCCTGTATGCATCGTGGGCCGCGTGCCGCGATCAGGTCGAAGACTTCGAGGGTGCGCGCTACAAGAAATACGATTCACCCGAGCTCGCCGCGCGCGGGTGGGAGCGCGGGCCCGGTGACGATCCACGGACGGCGTCGACGCGACCGACGACCTTTCCCGAAGGCGCGATCGCAGTGGACGCCGCATGTGCCGGCAACCCGGGGCCCACCGAATATCGCGGTGTCGATCTGGCCACGGGCACCGAGGTGTTCCACCTCGGCCCGTTTCACGGGACCAACAACGTGGGAGAGTTCCTCGCGATCGTGCACGGACTCGGCGTGCAGTACGGCAAAGGTCGGCGTGCTCCCGTGTATTCGGACTCGCGCGTGGGGATCGACTGGGTGCGATCGCTTCGGACCGGCCTGTCGTTGCCGCGCACGACGGAAACGGCCACCGCATGGTCGCTGGCCGACCGTGCGCTGCGATGGCTGCGAGCGCACCCTGATCACGCGCACGTGATCAAGTGGCCTACGGCACAGTGGGGCGAAATCCCGGCGGACTTCGGCCGCAAGTCCAGCGGTGTCGCCGTTCGCTGACATGTGGGACCCGAGGGAATTTCGGGGGTGCACTTGCTCCGAGTGCAACCGTGCCTACGCCGTGTTCGGAGGGGTAGGACAACTCCCTGACCAAACGCACCCGTATGTCCGAGCAAACCGATCCGCAGTCGCGCGCACGATTGGAATCCTGCGCTTGTCCTTGGTCAAATAGCCCCGTGAACCTCCCACGGCATCACGCACCCTCCCGTCGGCGTAGGCGTCGGCGACTGACCGCCGCGCTCTCGTTGACCACGTGCCTGGCGATGGCCGGATACACCAAGGAAGCCGCCGCCGCCCCCACGCCCAACGGTCAGATCAAAGGCAAGGGAGGCAACATCGGTGTCGGGCTCTCGCTCGGCGACCCGATGGGTGCGAGCGCGAAGTTCTTCCTCGCGTCCAATCACGCGCTTCAGCTCGACCTCGGTTGGGCGCCGCTGCACCACGGCCACGGCACGTTCACGTTCGACTATCTGTGGCACCCCGGCGTGTTCGTGTCCAACTCCACGATGGACTTCCTGCCCTACCTCGGGCTCGGACTCGGCATCGGATTTTGGGCCTCGCACCACTACGGATGCGGCGGCCACGGCCACGGTTGCGGCGGTGGTGGTGGTGCCGGGATGATCCTGCGCGTGCCGGTCCTCGGTCTGGGCTTCCACTGGAAGGCGGTGCCGCTGGACACGATGCTCGAGGGCGCGTGGTCGCCCTACATGGTCCGCACGCCCGGCGTCGTCGACCTCGCGCACGGCGACGTGTCGTTCAAGATCCGCTACTACTTTTAGCAGGCTAGTCCTCCGACCGCGTCACCGCCCGAGTCGTCCCCTGGTTTGGGTCACGGACCCGCCCGCGGTACGATCGGGCGTGTCGCCGTGGGTGGTGTACGTGCTCGTGTCGCAGGCGTCGGCGCGCACGTACGTGGGCACCACCACCGACCTGCGGCGACGACTCGCCCAGCACAACGGCGAGCTGCCCGGCGGCGCGAAGGCGACACGGGCCGGGCGGCCGTGGTCGGTGGGAGCGTGGCACGCCGAGTTCGACGACCGGGGGCAGGCCCAGGCCTTCGAGGCCGCGCTCAAGCGATGTCGCGGCCAAGCGCGCCTGACCACGCGATCGCCCTCGGGACGCCGTCCTCGCAAGCGGTTGCCGCGGGCGGCCGTCGACGGCGAGTGAGTCGCGGGCGCGCGACCGCGACGGAGCGCTACCCTCTCGGGCATGCCCCCCCGCATGCCAGCTCTGTGGTTGAGTCTCGCGATCCTCGTCGCGTGCGATCGCGGCGAAGAACCCACCCCCGCCGCGGCGGCGACACCGTCGGCGGACGCGAAGAAGGCACCCGACGAGGGTGAGCCGAAGACGGCCGCTGCCGCGAGCCCCGAGGCGAAGGTGGACGCGCCCGAGATCGGGACGCCGCCGTCGCCGCCCGTCGAGCCGGGGCCGCCGCCCGAGGTCGCCAAGGCGACGACGGATGGCGATCGTCTGCGTGCGCTCGCGGAGGACGCGGCGGCGAGCGGTGACGCCTCGAAGGTCGCGTGGACGCACCTCGAGGCCAAGCGGTACGCGCAGGCGCAAGCCTTCTTCGCCCGGGCCACCGTCGACGACAGGGGGCCATGGAAGCACCCGTTCAATCTCGCGTGTGCGTCCGCGCTGGCCAAGGACGACGAGATGGCCCGGATCGCGCTCACCGAGGCGCTGCACCGCGATGCACCGTCGGTGATCGCGAAGGCACGTCGCGACGCCGACCTCGCGTCGGTGCGCACCTCGAAGTGGTTCGAGCCGTTGCTCGCCGACGCGGTCGAGGCGATGACGGACTCTCCGGGGGCGTCGCTGCCCAGCCCGCTGGCGGCGGTGGTCGCGGTCGGCACCACCGGAGAGACGCCGACCGAGCCTTCGCCGGCGGCGGGCGAGGACGCACCACCGGCGGGCGAGGACACGCCACCGGCGGGCGAGGACACGCCGCCGATCGCCGAGGCACCACCCACGCCGGCCGTCGCCCCCACGGAGGAGGACCACGTCGTCGAGGAGCCGCCCAAGCGCAAGGAGCCCCAGGGCAAGAACGTCCCGCTCGCGAAGGCGCAGCTGACGACCTTGCGCGATGCGCTGACCGCCAAGCACGGCGTCAAAGCAGTGGTGAAGTCGTCGCTGCTCGTGACGCCCACGTCGGCAGACCCGATCGCGTTCGCCGTCTACGAGTACAGCCAGTTCGACGAGTGCATGAAGACGGGGACGAAGAAGGAGTGCCGCGAGCGATTTCGCGGCGACCCGGAGATGGCCCAGACCAACGACATGCGCTGCACGAAGGCGTGGCTGGTGCGGGCCGAGCTCGGGGCATCGGTCACGCTCGGCGAGCCGGTCAAGGTGACCGTGCCGTGCACGATCGGCCGGGTGCGTGCGCTGTTCGAGGCCGACGTCGATGCCGACGGCAAGAGCGAGATCGTCGTCGACGTGATCGGCAAGCGCGAGACCGAGGGATTTCGGGAAGGGGCCGAGACCTACGCCAACCGGACCGTACGGATCCTGCGGCTGGACGGCACGAGTCAGTTCGACCTCGACGTCGGGTGGGTGCTCATCGAGTACGCGGCGGGCGAGGAGACGTCCAAGCGCTACGGCGTCGTGGACGACGACGGTGACGGGCATCCCGATCTCGAGGTCCAGACGGTCGAGTTCCTCGGGCAGGACACGATCGAGTTCGACGGCGTGCTGTGGCCGGCGTTCGACGTGCCGGAGATTCAGGGCGTTTCGGTGCAGGTGCTGAGGTACTCGGCCGCGACCGACGCGTGGGTCGCCAAATGACGCCACGGGGCCGGACCGCCGTGGCCGTGGTCGTGGGCGTCGTCGCGACCACCGTGGTGTCCGTCGCAGTGGCGGGCCCGGCAGTGGCGCTGCGACCTCGCGACACCGTGGCGGAACCGGTCGCGACGGCGGACGCGATCGACCCGTCCCCCGAGGCGTGTGCCCGCTGCCACGGCGACGTCGTGGACGCATGGCGCGGCTCGATGCACGCGCAGGCGTTCGCCGATCCGATCTTTCGCGCCGAGCTCGATCCGGCCCCCGCCGCGTCGTGTCTGGGCTGTCACGACCCCGCGGGGGGACGCACGGGGACCCACGGGGTCGATTGCGCCACGTGCCACGTGCGGGACGGCGAGGTCTTGGCCACGCGTGTCTCGGCGGCAGGTCGGCGGGTCCACCCGATGCGAGTCGATCCGCAGCTGGGCAGCGTGGAGCGCTGCGGGACCTGTCACCAGTTCGATCACGAAGACGACGGCATCCACGACCCGACCGAGCCGCTGCAGGCGACGCTCGACGAGTGGCGCGGCAGCGATGCCGCCCGCGACGGCCTCGGGTGCGTCGACTGCCACATGCCGTCGAGGGGACGCGCGCGCGGCCACGATCTTCCCGGCCTCGGTGCGGCGGCGCTGGTGGGCGAGGCGGTCACGGTGCGTGTGCGCCCGCATCGAACCGAGGCGGGGCTCGACGTCGAGGTCGCGATCGCAGGCGACGTGATCGGCCACGCGTTCCCGACCGGGGACATTTTTCGACAAGCGGTGCTGACCGTGCGCACGTCCGATGGTGCGGAGCAGACGCGGTCGCTACAGCGGTGGGAGGCGCGGACCGCCGACCCGGACGGGGACGACACGCACGTGCGTACCGTCGACGATACGCGCGTGCCGCCGCCGGGCAAGGGGTACTGGCAGGACTCTCTATCGTTTCCCGACGCGACCTCCGATCGCGTGGACTGGTCGCTGGAGATCCGAAGGCTGCAACTGTCGGTCGCGGACGCCCGTGGCCTGCCGTCAGCGACGGTGGTCGTGCCGGTGCAGTCGGGCCGCGCGTGGAGCCGGCCGTGACGTCGGCTATCGTGCGTCGTCGAGCGCGGCGAGGATGCGCGCGACATCGTCGGGCTCGTTGAACGGGCCGAAGCTCGCGCGCACCGTGCCTTCGTCCTCGCCCACTGCCTGCAGGGCCGAGGGGGCACAGTGACGACCGGCGCGTACGACGACACCGTGCCGTGCGAAGTGAGCCTGTGCGTGCGCGAGGGGCAATCGCGTGGGCACGAAGCTCACCGTGGGCGTCGCGGGCTGCGAGGGGAGGGCGCAGGTGGTCCGCACGTCGTCGCGCGAGCGCAGCTGGGCGCGTAGCTCGTCGGCGCACGCGTGGGCCACGTCCCAGGCCCCGTCGTGGTCGGCCAGCCACGAGAGGCCGGCGGCCAGGCCGGCCGCGGCGGCCACGTTGACCGATCCGAAGTCGCAGTCGCCCGGTCCCGCGGCGGACGGCTGCCGCCCGACCTCGCACACCGCCGCGCACGACGAAAACCGCACGTGGTCGGCGACCCACAGCCCGCCGATGCCGTGGGGGCCGAGCGTTCCCTTGTGGCCGGCGAACGCGATCATGTCGGCTCCGGTCGCGGCCAGGTCGCGATCGATGCCGGCGACCTGTGCGGCGTCGAGCAGTACGAGCGCGTCGTGCTCGTGCGCCAGCGCGGTCGCCTCCGCGACGGGCAGTCGCTGGCCGGTGACGTTGGAGGCCCCCGACATCGCGACCAGCCGCACGCCTCCACCTCGCAGCGTCGCGCGCAGTGCATCGAGACTCGCCGGCTCGTGGGCGGACCACGGCAGGGTGACGTGGCGGACGTCGCGGTGCTTGGCCACCTCGGACACCGGACGCAGCAGGGCGTGGTGCTCGAGGTGGCTGGTGACGATCGCCTGGCTCGGCTCGTAGTCGAGCTCGGTGACGGCGATCTGCAGCGCGCTCGTGCAGCCGGAGGCCAGCCACAGCCGTCCTCCCCGCGTCAGGCCCAGACGCGCAGCGATCGTCGCGTGCGCGGAGGCGAGCACGTCCGTGACCTCGTCGGGCGTCGTCGCGAAGACCCTCGTCATCGCCTCGGCGACCTGCCGCGGCTTGGGCCACGACGTTCCGGCCTGATTGCAGTACCGCATCGGCGATGCCCATCATCGGGGGCGGCGACTCGCCGGGCAACCCCGACGTCATTGTCGGATCGCCCGCGGGTGCGTTATAGCGGGAGCAGATGCGCCACTTTGCCCCCATCGCCACGTGGCTCGCGATCGCGTCGTTGCTCGGTTGCGCCACTTCGCTGCAGAAGGCACGCGACTCGGCCGAGCAGGGCTACTACACGGACGCGGTCCACTACTACCAGGAGGCGATCGCGGACGAAAAGACCGCTGCGCGTGCTCGCGTCGAGCTCGCCGACCTCATCGCCGCCAAGGCGCGCCGGCGCGAGAAGGGCAAGCCCAAGGAGGCCGAGAAGCTGTACTTCGAGGCGCTCGACGTCATGGCGGCGCACGACCCTTCGCTGTCGGGGCTGGTGCGGATGTACCGGCGCGAGAACCGACTCGAGGATGCCACCGAGTTGCTCGTCGAGGCCGAGGCCACGGGCAAGTGCGCCGCGTGCAAGCGCCTGGGCGTGGTCGTCTTGCTCGAGCGTGGGGACGCGCAGATGGAGGCGGAAAACTACGACGCCGCGCGCACGCACTACGAAGCGGCGATGAAGATGCGTCCGCAGGCGGCGGCCGGGCTCGCGATCGTGCGGGCCGAGCTCGCGGCCAAGCGGGTCCCCGAGGCGATCGCGGCGCTCGAAGCCGTCGTGCCGCTGATGACCGAAGCGGACGCGACGACGCAGGGGGCGTTCACCAAGGTGCGGCAGCGTCTGCTCGCGGCGACCATCGCACGCGACGAGGTCAAGAACGCCGACCGCGTCGCGGCGATCGTGGTCGCCAACGAGGGCGGCAAGGGTCCGGTCGGCATGCGCATGGATGTCGCCGCGCACTTGCAGGAAAAGGGCGAGGCGGAGCAGGCCCGCACGCGCTACGAAGCGCTCGTCGGTGAGTCCGAGGGCGCCCCCGAGCCCACCGAGACGCAGCGCGCCGAGATCGCCAAGCGGCTGATCGCGCTGTACCGGGTGCGCGCCACCGACTTCCTCGCTCAGGGCCAGCCCGACGAGGCCGACGCGGCGATCCTGCGCGCGATCGAGCTCGGCGCCGACGACTGGGAGATCAAGCTGCAGCGCGTGCTCTCGGTGGCCGTCAAGACGGGCGCTCGCCCGGCGCTCGCGAGTCTCGAGAAGGTGCCCGGCAATACGCCCGGCGTGGTGCAGGTGCGGGCGATCCTGCAGAGCCTGCGGGTGCAGGAGCTGTTGGCCGAGGGCGAGGTCGACGCCGCGCGCGAGCAGCTCGCCCAGGCGCAGCAGACCCACCCGACGATGCCGGAGGTCCACCTCGCCGGCGCGCAGGTGCTCGCCCAGTCGGATGTCGAGGACCTCGACAAGCGGCAGATCGCGGAGCTGCGCAAGACGGGCTTGGGCTACGACGGAGAGGTCAAGCGATACGCCGAAGCGCTCGGCGAGATCGAGTGGGCGCGAGGCGCGGCGGGCCAGCGCAAGCGGGACTATCCGTATCGCGCGCCATGGTTCGAGACCTCGGCCAAGAAGCTCGAAGACGACATCCACCGCACCTACCACCACGCCGTCGCGTTCCGCGAGGACCCCAATACCGTGGTGCTGTTCAAGAACAACCGCCTCGAGGAGCTGACGATCACGATCAAGGGCGCGGACGGCTTCGGCGAAGAGATCTCGATCATCGCCGGAGGCAATCGCGAGGTCACGATTCCCGAGCCGGGGTTCGTGCTGATGCGGGTCGGTCGCACGAAGCGATGCTTCGTGGCCGAGCCCTACACCCGCGTGACCATCGACCTGTAGCGCCGCCGCCCCGTTGCCCCAGTCGCGCAAGCCGGTTGCCCAACTCGGGGGATGGGGGCGGGTTCGGGATCAGTGTCAGCGCCAAATACCCGATTCCCGTAGGCGAAACGTTGGTACGAGGTTTGCTCCTTCGTGCGAGGTGTCGACCCGGCCGACCCACACCACGAGCGTTCCACTTCCTCTTGTCCTCGGTCTGGCGAGCGCACTCCTCGGGTGTTTCGCCGACCCCGACGCCGGCTCGGGCGGTGGGTCCGACGGTACCACCCAGGACACGACGGGTACCGGGGACGCGGTCGACGGGACGTCGAACGGACCGGATGCCGACGGCACGGCGACCTCGACGACGGGGTCGACCGCCGACGGCAGCGAGTCCGCCGGGTCCTCGAGCGAGGGCGGGACGACCGAACCGATCGCGCCGCCCCCCGACACGGTGGGCTACGCGCTTCCGGTCGAGGTCGTCACGAACGGTGCCGTCGTCCACGGCGAGGCGGTGGTCGCCGTCGGGACGACCGAAACGCGGGGCCAACTCCGCGACGCCTTCGTGGCGATCGTCGGCGAGCCGGAGGAGCGGGGATTCCTCATCGGGGGGACCCAAAACGACCAGTTCTACGCCGTCGCATCCGATGGCGTGACCGTCGCGGCGACGGGACTCTCCCGCAGCTTCAATGGTCCGGGCAACGCCGACGAGGCGATCCTCGTCCTAGGTCTCACCGAGGATGCACCCACCTTCGTTCGACTCTCGGTCCCGGCCGACGAGTTCCTGCAAGGACGGGCGCTCGTGGCCGACGGTGGCACCGGCTGGATCGTCGGTGGCCAGCATCTGCAGAACGCACGGGCGTTCTTCGCACGCGTCTCCTCTGCCGGGACCGTGTCCGAGGCCGTCTCCCTCGGAAACCCGGCGATCGTCGCGGACTTCGACCCGCTGCGCATCGTCCCGTCCGAGGGCACGCTCGTGGTCGCGTTCCGCAACGGCGTGGTCGCCGGGCTCGGCGCCACCGATCTGCAGCCGCAGTGGGCGGCTCGCCTCGTTCGCAACGGAACCCCGGCGCTCATCACCGACATCGGGGCGCGCGAGGGTGACATCGTCGTCACCGGTGAGGCCGGCCTGCTCGGCTTCGTCGCCGAGCTCGAGGTCTCCGGCACCGATCCGCTGCTCACGGCGAGCACGGCGTACCTGCAGTCGAGCCCGCGCGGCGTTGCGAGCGCGGATCTCGACTGGGTGGTCGGCGTTCGCGGGACCACGACCTTCGTCGCCCGGCACTCGGCGAGCGGCCTGGAGGGCGTGGTGCTCGACGGCTTCGACCGGTCTCCGTCGGCCTTCCTCCCCATGCACCTGGTCGAACGCATGGGCACGCTCGTCGCAGTCCCTCGCATCGTCGAGGGATTCGCCCTCGCTGCCGTCAATGACGTTCCCGTCGCGGCGTGTGCCGGGGAGGAGTTCGGCACCAAGTTCATCGAGGCTACGCAGCCATCCGAGCTCGTCCTCGAGGCGCTGGCACTCGATGACGTCGACCTGCCCCTGCAGGCACAGCTGCGCACCGACTTCGACGTCGTCCCGGTCCCGCTCGGCGAGCTCGGGTGCCCGTAGCTAGAGTCGCGACCACGTCGGGTCGAACGGCCGTGCCGTGAGTGGGCCCGGGTCGACGAGGGCGTGCAGGTACCGGCAACGATCGGGCTCGGCGGTCCAGTCGCACTCGTCGCGCAGCCGGGGCAGGTCCTGCAGGTCGACGAGCGTGCGCTCGAACGGGCGCAGCGCTTCGGAGCTGCGACCTCCCGGGACCGACGGCTCGTCGCGCTCGTCGTCGTGGCACACGAAGCACGTGGTGATGTTCGGATACTCCGGGTTGCGGACGCGCTGCAGCGCTTGGGCCGTGGTCGCCGGCTCCGCGAGCGGAAACTCCAGCTCCCCCTTGATCGAGCGGTCCTCGGCGACGAACTGCCCGAACTCGATGAGGTTGCGACCGGCTCCGTCGAGCGCGACGGTGACGATGAAGTCGTCCGTCGGCCAGATCAGCACGCGTGGGCTGCGACGTCCCGCGGCGGGTTGGGCCGACGAGGTGCTCGCCGTGGGGGCGATCGCCAGCGGTCGGTCGAGCGCCTCGACGAAGCACTCGGCGGTGACCGGAAACGGCAGACCGTTGGCGAGCTCGACGGCCTCCGCGATCGTCGATGGCGTGCCCGTGGTGCCCGGGGCCGGCTTGCACCGACGCAGGTCGAGACCGGCGACGAGCGGCTCGCAGCCGGCGACGGCGATGCACGCGGTGGCGGCCAGGAACCCGGGGCGCATCGCGGCGGAGGATAGACGACTCTCCGCGCGCGTGAACCCGCCGCGTTTGCGTGACGTCGCCCGCTACCAGCGGCCGAAGATGATCTGGCCGCCGATGCCGTTGATGGAGCGACCGAAGCCGCGGACGATGCCCACGTCGTACGCCAGTCCGATGCCGAGGTAGAGCTTCTTGGGCAGCGGGAACCGGCCGAAGAGCTTCATCGGCAGCGACAGGCCCACGTCCTTTTGGACCTCGCCGTCCTCGAACTTGAGGCGCGAAAAGCCCACGCCGGCGCCGAACGTGGAGAAGTAGTACTTGCCCCCGAACGCGAACATGAACGCGACGCGGCCGTAGTTGGCGTTGGTCGACTTGTCCTCGATCCTCGTGCCGAGCAGGCCGCCGCCGAGGGCGTACATGCCGAAGGTCGGGGTCGGGTTGACGCCCACGGCGAAGTCCATCGAGTACGCGCCGTGGCCGGCGTTGACGCCGTCGCCGCGCCAGTGCGCGTACGAACCGCCGTGGGCCGTGTAGGCGCCGAGCAGTGCGTGCTGACGCTTGGCTCGTCGATCCTTGCGCTTTTGCTCGCGCTCGGAGGCCGGGTCGTCGCTCGTCTCTTCGTCGGCGCTGCGCGAGTCTTCGGCGGGCGGGGCCGTGGTGGGGAACTGGGGCTCGCTGGCCGCGGGAGCCGGTGCGGGGGCGGGCGCCGGCTCGGCGACCCGCACGCCCGAGGCGTTCGCCTTCGGGATCGACTGCACGCGCCCGTCGGGCGCGATGACCACCACGTTCGCCCCGTCGGCGGAGGCGAGCTCACCGGAGACCTCGCCCGCGGCGGTCTCCACGACCACCTGCTTGCCCACGATCGCGCGCCAGGCATCGTCGGACACGGCCGGCGAGCTCGCGGGCGCGGGCTGGGCCGGCGCGGTGGTGGTAGCGGCCGGTGCCGTGGCCGGCTGCTGCACGGTCGGCGGCGGGGCTTGGGCGGGCTGCGCGAGGCTCAGCGCGAGCGACAAGGCGACGAGCACAGACGCAGTGTGCCGCGTCGACACCGGTCTCGCCAAGGCGCGTGGGGCGAATCGTGACTACGATCGCGCGTTGGCTCCATCGCCGGGCGCTACGCCGCGCGCCGACGCCGTCGGCGACGGGTCACGAACGCACCCACGAGCAGCAGCAGCCCCGAGCTCGCACCGGCGCGCGAGCCGATGCGGCAGCCACCGCCGCTGCCGCCACCATCGCTGGCCGCGCCGGGACCGGACGTGGCGCCGGAGCCCGAACCGCTCCCGGCATCACCCGCGCCGTCGCTCGCCGAGCCGCTGCCGTCGGCGGGCAGATCGTCGGCGACCAGGCACATCCCGGCGACGCACGTCTCGCCCGCCGGGCACGGCGCATCGTTGTCGATCACGCCGTCGCAATCGTCGTCGAAGAGATTGCAGCTCTCCTCCATGGGCTCCCCGGGAGAGCAGGCCGCCTCCTCGCACGTCGGAGACTCGCGACGGCACCAGCCTTCGCCGCACTGAGGTCGCACCCGCTCGTCGACATCGCCGTCGCAGTTGTCGTCGAAGAGGTTGCAGATCTCCTCCACGCCGGGGTTGATCGTCGGGTCGAACGGCTGGCAGTCACCGGGCTCGCCGGCCCACTCGTCGTCGAGCATCTCGCAGCCCACCATCATCTCGCCGCTCTGGTACTCGTCGAGACTGTAGTAACCGTCGCCGTCGCCGTCGGGGTACTGCGTCAGCGGAAGCGCGTCGTCGTCGATCTCGCCGTCGCAGTCGTCGTCGCGCAGGTTGCAGTACTCAGTCGCGCCCGGGTACGTGGTGTCGCGGTTGTCGTCGCAGTCACCACCGTTGGCGGCGTAGCCCGCGGGGGCCGAGCCGGCGCAGTGAATCAGCGGCGCCGAGTCGCGGCCGTAGCCGTCGCCGTCGAGGTCACGCCAGTACGTCTGCGGCTGGCAGCCGTAGACGAAGTCGAAGTCGTCCTCGGCCGCCGCGTCGCCGCCGGAGCTGCCGTTGTTGTTCGAGGACACGGCGGAGACGGCGAAGCGCACCGCGCCCGGCTGGTTGGGAGCGGTCCACTCGAAGACGAAGGTCGCGACGCCACCGGACTCGGGCCGCGGGGTGTTGTGGGTCAGGCCCGCCATCACCTCCGACAGTCCCTGACCGCCGAGCGTGTTGAAGTCGCCGAGGCCGTCGGCATCCACGAACACGCCCGCCTCCGAGCCCGGCCCGCTGATCGTCAACGTGAACGTCGCCGTCTGCCCGGGGTTGAACACCGCCGGGCTCGACGTCACGTTGATCGTCGTGTCGCCCGTGGCGTGGCAGCCGATGCAGCCGCCGCCGGGTTGCCCCGACGAGTGGGCGTACGCCTGCGCGGCTGCGAGGGCGACCCCCGCGCCGACGATCGTGGAAATCCACCGCCCCCGCACCGGGAACGTTGATACCAGGAATTCGCCGAAGGCGCCGGAACAAAGGCTCGCGTCACGTCACCGCGGTAAGCTCGCTCGCGGCGGTTGCGGTTGCGGCCGCGGACTCAGCCGGCGGAGTCCGCGGTGGCACGCAGTCGCGGTGCGTCCACGAAGATCGTGTTGACGAAGGTGCCGCCTCTGGCGACGTAGTCGCGTGCCGTCAGCAGCTGCGTGACCTCGTCGACCTGTGCCGTCGTGCCGTAGCGCAACGTCTCGACGCAAATCACCGCAGGACGAAAGCGCTCGAAGCTCAGCGTCCGCAGGATCTGCAGATCGAGTCCCTCGACGTCCACCGAGAGCACGTCGGGGGCGCCGTCGAAGTGCTCGGCGATCACGTCGTCGATCGCGAGCAACTTCATCTTCATGGTGCGCTCCACCACGCCGGGTCCGCCCTCGGCGACGTAGCGATCGACTTGCTCGCGCGAGAACGTGTTGAGCTGCGGACGATCGCGGATCAGGTAGTAGTCGGCCTCGGCGGCCTCTCCCGTGCCGACGCCGGCCGTCAGCACGGTGTCGCGCGGTCGCAGGCCGGTCAGAAGCTCGGCCATGTGCGGGTTGGGCTCGACGAGCACGCCGCGGCCCCCCGACAGGTACAGCAGGTACGTGTTGCTGCCGATCGACGGATGGAACGCCCCGATGTCGAGGTAGGTCGGTCGCTCGATCTTCAGGTGCTGCAGCACCGACAGGATCGCGAGGTCCTCGCCCTGCTGCGCGAACGAGGCGATGCGGCCGTCCGGGGGCTGGGGTCCGAGCTTCGGGGGTGGTGGTGGGACCGTGGGATCGATCGGCGCCGCGCTCTCGCTCGTCGGCGCCGACGGGGACTCGGGCGTGGGCTCCGGGACCGCGCGTGCCCACCACGTCACGCCCACGCCGACCCCGAGACCGACGAGCCCACCCACGAGCAACGAGCGGCGGTCCAGCGGCGCCGTGCTCATGCGTGCCCCGACAGGGCGGGCAGCTCGGCGGCCCGGTCGAGCTCGGCCACCCGCGCGCGGAGCTTTTCGGGCAGTCGCGACATCCAATCCGGCGAGATCCGGGGCGTCAGGTCGGTCGCCGCGTGCGTGTGCCAGAAGACGGCGGGACCCGGTCGCGGCTGCGCCCGCATCCCGGCGACGCACTTGGCCGTGTACGTGGGATCGAAGTGCAGGCCGTTGGCCTCGGCGAGGGCGGCCACCTTCGCCCCGGCATCGGTCGGCGCGCCGTAGCGGGCGCCGACCTGCGAGTGATCGATCGACCACGTCACGTTCGCGTCGCGCAGGGCCGCACCGACCGACGACGGACCCTCGAGCCCGTGCCGTCGCAGGGCCGACCACGTCGCCCGCAGCTTCGCGATCAAGTAGAAGCGATTGAACAGCAGCGGCTCGACGGCCGACACGATCCGCAGGTGGGTCGCAAGTCCGGCCAGCGCCAGTCCGACCGCGAGTCCGGCCGAGGCGCCACCGGTGCCCCCGGTGATGTAGACGGTGGCGGGACGCTCGAGCACGCCGGCCTCGACCTGCGCGGCGAGCTCGAGGCCGGCCTCCACGAAGCCGAAGCCGGCCAGGTCGGTGCTCGCCCCGGGCGTCATGGCGCGACTGCCCGACCGCCCGAGCGCGTGCTTGGCCCACATCCACGGCAGCTGCCATCGCGCCGGCACGTACCAGAACTCCGCGTCGAGCGACGCGACGGTCGCCAGGTTGTTGCGCACGTGCTCGGTGTATGGCTGGTCGAACACGAGCGCATGCAGGCGCCGACCCAGCGGCTGCAGGAACAGGGCGAGCGCGACGAGGTGGTTGCTGCCGATGCCGCCGGTCGAAAAGATCGGCGCGTCGTCGTCGTAGGGTGGGTTGGCCAGGGCCCACTCGAGCTTGCGCACCTTGCCGCCGCCGTAGATCGTCGACGACAGGTCGTCGCGCTTGATCCACACCTCGGTCTCTCCCACGTCCAGCCACGCCGCGCGTTCGATGGGCGTGGGCAGGTCCGCCAGCTTCAGGCAGCGCGGCGGATTCGAGAGCCGCTTGGCCAGCGCCGTCTGCCGCAGCGCCGGGGATGGGTTGGCCGACACGGGCGGGTGCATATCACGTCGGCGGGGGACCGCCCGCCGGGGCGACCAGGGTGAAGCCGGAGTCCTCGACGATGCGCGTGATCTCGAACTCCCAGGCCTTGCCGCAGCCCACGTCCTCGGCGCCTTCGCCCGCGTCCGACTCCACGCCCTGGCTGGCGCCGGTGAAGTGGCCCTCGGCGACGAAATTGCACTGCTCGCTCATGCAGTCGAGCCGCTTGTCGTCGTCGTCCTCGGCAAAGCACGCCTCGCAGCCCCGCAAGTCGGCCCCGCGTGGGGTCACGAAGAACGCGACGGGTCCGAAGCAGTCGGCCGCCACGAACTCCGAGGGCACCTCGCAGCCCCAGCCCACGCACGCCGAGATCGGGATCCGGATCTGCGAGGCATGGTGGCCGGCGGCGAGCTTGGCGTGCCGGGTCAGCCACGCGGCCTGCAGGTAGCGCTGGCCGTCGTCCTCGAGGGTGGACTTGCCGGCCTTGCCCACGTGCGCCTCGAGCAATGGGCCGGCGTAGGCGAGCAGCGCCTCGACGTCGGCGTCGGCCACGTGCAGCTCGCCGGCCGAGGACTCGGCGACGAGATACTTCTCGAGCACCGCCTGCTCGTCGCGCAGCGTCTGCGCGAGGGTGGGATCCTCGGCGCCCAGGAACGCCCAGTCGATCCCGGCGGCGGGGGCGGTCGTCTTCGCGCGGGTCTCGTCGGCAGTCGTGACGGTCGCGTCGGCGTCCGGCGACGCGGGCGGGGTCGGCGTGGGCTTGTCGCACGCGAGGACGAGGAGAGGGGCGAGCCGCCAAACACGTCGCACGCCGGCAACTATCGCCGACCCCCGCGTCCATCACAAACCGAGACTCGGTCGGGGAACTTTCGCGAGGGCTCGCTGTCTGCCGTCACGTCGATGGTCGTCTCCAGCTTTGCCCTGTCGCTGTTTTTCTCCATGGCCCCGCCGCCGAAGGCGGACGTCCTGCCGCTCTCGCGACTGCGCCTGTACGAGACGGGCGTGGGCTACTTCGAGCGGCGCGGTCGCGTGGCCAAGCGCGAGCAGCTCGCACTGCCGGTTCCCACGGCGCACCTCGACGATGCCCTCAAGACGCTCGTCGTGCTCGACGGAGGCTCGGGCGCACGCGTGGGTGGGATCGCGTTCTCGACCGCGGTCAGCGAGGGCATGGCGCGCGCCATGGCCGGCTTGCCCGACGAGTCCGACGGCGTGGCCTACGTCGACCTGCTGCGCAGCCTCGAGGGCACGCGCGTGGTCGTGCGCTCCGACGCCAAGAAGGTCACCGGCCGGCTCATCGACGTCGAAGGCCCATTCGGTGAGCCCGTGACCGGAGACGACGGGACGGGGACACCGCTCGCCGCCCAAGGTCCACCTCCCGCGCCCGAGTACGACCTGCTCGTGCTCGGCGACGACGGGGACCTGCGTCGGATCTCCACCAAGGACGTGGCCGGCGTGCAGCCGGCCGACCGCGGCGCCGCCGAGCGGCTCGATGTCGCTGCCGAGGCGTTGTCCGATCACACCGCGCGTCAGACCCAGAGCCTGGGCGTGCGGGTCGAAGCCAGCGGCAAGCTCGGGCTGGGCTACGTCGCCGAATCGCCGGTGTGGCGCACGAGCTATCGCATCGTGCTCGGCAAGGACGGCGACCGCGGCACGCTGCAGGGCTGGGCGCTCGTGCACAATGACACCGACGAAGACTGGCGGGGCGTCGAGATCGAGCTCGTCAACGGCCGGCCCGCCTCGTTTCTGTACCCGCTCGCCGCGCCCAGATATGCGCGCCGCGAGCTCGTCGAGCCCGAAGAGCAGCTGTCGACCGTGCCGCAGCTCGCCAAGACGACCCCCGACCGCATGTGGCTCGACGGCGAGATCGGCGATGCGTACGGCGTGGGCGGCATCGGCCTGTCGGGGAGCGGCTACGGCGGAGGCGGCAGCGGCGAAGGGACGATCGGTCTGGGCAACGTGGGGCTCATCGGCAAGGGCGCGGGCGCGGGCGCGGGCCTGGGTATCGGCGACCTCGCCGAGCTCACGCAAGCGGAGACCGAGGCCCAGGGCGCGTTGTTCGTCTACAAGGTCGCCGATCCGGTGGACCTCGACGCCCACCACTCCGCGCTTCTGCCCATCGTGTCCGAGGACATCGAGTCGGAGTCGATCACCTGGTTTGCCAAGGGTGAGTACGACGGGCTCACCGGCGTGCGCATGATCAACAGCACCCAGCAGACCCTGCCGGGCGGCACGGTGTCGTTCTTCGCGACCGGGGGCTTCGTGGGCGAGACCGTGCTCGGACGCCTCGGACCGGGGGAGCGACGGTTCGTCGTCTACGGCGCCGAGCTCGACGTGGAGCTGTCGCGCCATCACGAAGCGGTGGGCGAACAGACGCGGCAGGTTCGCTTCGACGGCGGCACGCTACGCGAGCTGTATGTCGCCCAGACCGACGTGCATCTCACGGTCGACAACCGTAGCCGTCGCTCGCAGCGCGTGTACGTGGGGCTGGACCTGCCACGCAACGCACGGCTGACGACCGAGGACGATGCCGTCGAGCTCGACTTCGATCTTCCGTCGAGCACGCCGCTGGTGGCGACGACCGTGGCCGCGGGCAAGTCCGACGTCCATGTCGTTCGCTCCGAGACCGCCGGCTCGCGCGACCACGAGACCGACGCGACCTCGCTGCAGACGCTGATGGAGCGAGACGGGGTACCCGAGTCGGCCAAGAAGATCCTCCGCGACGCGCTGGGCTACCGCCAAGCCGCCGACCGTCAGCGTGCGGCGGCCGAGAAGGCCAAGCTCGAGCTGTCGGACACGACCGAGGACCTGCACCGGATCCGCGAAGACCTCGCCGCGCTCGGCGACGCCGGCGTGCGGGGCCGGTTGCGCGACAAGCTCAGCCGGGAGGTGCTCGCCAAGGAGAAGGCGATCGTGGCGCTGCGGTCCGATCGGCGCGCGGCGCTGCGGGCGGCTCGTCAGTCCTCGCGCAAGGTCGACGAGACGCTCGAGCGTCTGGAGGCGCCGGCGGGCGGTGGCGCTACTGCAGCTGCGCCGAAATGACCGTGGTGCCGGGCTCGCGCGAGGTGCCCTGCACGGCGATGTTCAGCGGAGCCGATCCGGGCGGCAGACCGAGCAAGCCCGACAGGTCGATCGCGGGCAAGGAGACCTCGCCGAGACCTCCGAGCTGGTCGAGCAAGCCGCCGACGAGCTCCGCCTCGAGCGCGCTCTTGAGCAGCTCTTCGACTTCGATCGACATGTCGTCGGCGGTCACTTCGGTGTCGACGAGCTCCACCTCGTCGAAGTCGAGGGCAATCCCGTTGCGGGTCTGGGTGATGTTCATCTTCACGACGATGGTCGTGTAGGCGACGAAGGTCACCGGGGCGCCGAGCAGGTCGAGCTCGGCGTCGATCTGGATGTCGCCGAGCATGACCCGCAGGGCCCCGTCGCTCGCGCAGTCGGAGGCCGTCGGCGCGGCGTGGCCGCTGACGACGACGGAGAAGTTCTTGACCAGGCCCCCACCGGCGCCGCCGAGCGCCCTGGAGTCCAGCGGAAACTCGAGCAGCCCGCCGCGCCAACCGCCATACAACAGCTGGTTGAGCATGTCGTCGGTCAGCCCGATCTCCAGCTCGGCGGCCCGCGGCATCCGCAGCGACGTCTCGCCGTTGCCGCAGTCGTTGCGACGAGGGACGCCGAGGTTTTCGTACGGCGTCTCGGGGCTCATCGCGTAGCCGCCCCCGCGCAGGGTGAGCAGACCTCCCTGAGGGGGCGACGGCGCGGGCGGGCTGACCCCGTCGTGAAAGTCGGTCGCGGCGAAGTCGGCGAACAGGTCCACCACGATCGGCATGCGAGCGTTGCCCAGGTTGGGAAACTCGAAGCTCGTGGCCAGCGTCAGCTGCGAAAATCCCCCGGCGAGGGCGGGTCCGAGCTGCTCGGTCACCGTGGTCTCGAGCTGCGACTCGAGGTCGGAGACCAGGCCATCGAGCACGAACAGCTCCACCACCGACAGCAGAGCGTTGGTCCAGAAGTTGTTGGACCACACGCTGACGTCGTCGGGATTGACCGTGACCGACACGTTTTGCAGCTCGGCGGCGAGCGTGTGGTCGGGCAGGGCATTCATGTCCAGCTCCGCCGTCATCTGGACCGTGCCGACGGCGAGCCCTCCGCTGGAGTCGCCGCCCGCGAGCAGACACGCGATCGTGGTGCAGTCGAACAGCAGGTCGCCCTCGATGTCGGTCAGCGTCGCGTCGAGCCGAATCCCGCCGTCGATCGCGGTCAGGGTCAGCGCGGTGTCGCCGATCGTCAGGTCCGTCAGGTAGATGTCGTAGTCGGCCTGACTCGCGATGACCGTGTTGGCGTCGAACAGCGCACCGGCGTCGAAGCCGTCGAGCACCAGTCGCAGGATCGACGCGAGGTCGTCGATCGGCGGGCCCGGGTCGCCGTCGTCGATCGAGGGCTGGCCGAGGAAGAAGCCCAGACCCACCGGGGAGATCCCCGACGGTGCCGTGGTCGGCAGGTCGTACTCGGTCGACCAGTTGAAGGTCTGCACGCGGCGTCGGGTATTGCCCGCCGCATCGGTGGTCTCGAGCACGAGCAGGTTACCGCCGGTGGTCGCGTCCACGTCGTGGGTGAAGTTGCCCGCGGCATCGAACGACACGTTCGTGCCGTTGACGATCAGGCTGGTGATCTCGGCGACGCCGCTGTGCACGTTGCCGGTGACGGAAACGACGGGGTTACCCGGCACGCCCATCACCGTCTCGGCGCGCGCGGGGAACGAGACGTCGATCTGCGGACGGCACTCGTTGTTGAGCACCGTGATCAGCTCGTGGCTGCACGTCGCGCCGGCGCACGTGTCGACGGTGCACGGGTCGCCGTCGTCGCAGTCGGTGTCGGCCACGCAGCCGCCGGGGCCGTCGGCCGTCGCGGTCTCGTCGGCCCCCTCGGCCGAGCCCTGCGTGCTGCTCGACTCGCCGCCGGTGGTGGTGCCGGAGGCCGACACGCCGTCGTCACCGCACGTGGTCGCGAGCAGCACGACCGCGATGCCCATCGCCCACTCAGACGCCGCGAGCTTCACCGACGTCCAAGATAGCACCGCGCGTGAGGCGCTCGGGCATTTCTCGCATCCTGGGTCGCAACTGCGCGCGGTCCAATAGTCCCGGGACGCTGTCACAACCGGGTCCGGGTGGTTCTATCCCCCCGACGGATGACGACGCGACGCACTCACCTTGGCCGGCGCCGGAAGGGAGTGGCCTTGGCCCTCGCCCTGGCCTCGATTCCCGGCTGCATGCGGGCGGTGACCCACGTGCAGGCACCCACCCCGCAAAACACGGCGGGTGACGACGCCTTCCGCTCGATCCCGGTGCCGAGCGAGGACGACACGATCCTCGGGCGCGTGCTGATGGAGGAGCCGCCGGCGGCGAGCTCGTTCGAATCGCAGGCTCGGCCCAACCCCTGCGAGAAGTACCTCGAGCCGCTGCGCGAGTACGAGATGGTGCAGGAGGTCCACCGCGCGCAGCAGCTGGGGACCGGTGCACAGGCCAAGGCGACGCTGCACGGCTTCGGCTTTTCGTCCACCGTGGAGGGCGACACCCACCTGGTGTTCGACCTGACCACGACCAAGAAGCTCGTCCGCCGCGACACGGCCGAGTACAACTCGTGCTGTCGTAGCCACGATTGCGGCTTCGGCTACGTCTCCACGCTCGTGTACGGTCGCGGGGAGTACGCCTCGGGTCGCGAGACGCGGGTGGCCGCCGAGGCGGACTATCTCGGGCTCGCCGGCGGTGGTGGCACCGTCAACGTGGCGGCGTCCGAGCGCAAGGCGGTGCAGGGCTACGTGATGGCGGTCGTCACTCCGCACGAGGTGCTGCGCAACATGGACGAGGCCAAGTCGCGGGGCTTCGTGGCGGGAGGCTCGGTGGCCTTCGCCCTCGGGCTCGGCGGGTTCGGGATGATGGCCTACGGCCTCGTCCGCGGTCCGAACCTCGAGGAAGAGTACCTGCGCTCGCCCGACCGTCGTGAGGACCTCTCGCAGCAGATCACGACGGCGAACCGCCTCGCGATCGCGGGTGGGGTGATGGGCGGCGTGCTGACGGCCGGCGGCATCGCGCTGCTCGTCGTCGGCGTCCACGGTCGCCAACGCAAACAGTTCACCGTGGCACCCACGCCCCAAGGGGCCGTGATCACGGGGAGGTTCTAGACATGATCGACCGACGTATCGCGAGCGCGCTCGCCCTGGGCGTGGTCACCGGGATCGCGTGTGCCGACCCCAACCCATCCACCCTCAACCAGAAGTGCTTCGCCGACGAAAACTGCGACGACGGGCAGCTGTGCGACAAGGCGTCCGGTGACGATGCCGGGTTCTGTCGCTCGGCCGACGACGTCGTCGATGGCAGTACCGGGACGATGGTTTCGATGACCGAGGGAATCGGCACGAGCGGGCCGTCGAGCGGGACCGACTCGACGATGCCGCCCGATCCCACGCTCTCCACCGGAGCGACCGACCCGGCGACGACGAGCGGGGTCGGGGACGCCACGGACTCGGGCGAGTCCGACGCAGGCACGGAGACCGGCACCACCGGCGGCGAGCTCGGCTGCGACGGCGTGCCGGTACCCGACGTCGTGTCGTACGCCGCGGTCAACACGATCGCCGTCGGCAACAATCCCCAAGGCGCGGCGCTCGGCGATCTCGATGGAGACGGTGCGCTCGACCTCGCGGTGTCCTCGCGCGACGACGGCACGCTTCGCACGTTCCTCGGCGACGGCGTGGGCAACCTCGCCCCGGCCGAGACCGCACCCGCGGGGGCCTTTCCCGGCCGTGTCGCCCTCGGGGCGATCGCCGACGCGACGGTCGACGCCGTCGTGGAGCAGGACGTGGCGGGGACCGTCAACCGCATGCAGGGAGCGGGCAACGGCGACTTCGGCAACTCGCAGACCGTCGGCGACACGCTCGCGGCGATCGAGCTCGTCGACGTCGACGGCGACGGCGTGCTCGACCTGCTCGGCGCCAACGTGGGGCTCACCGTCTCGCTCGGGACGCCGGTCGCGGAGACGTTCGGCGCGCCGATCGCGTTCCCCACCGGGCTGTCCGGCAACGGAGGCGAGATCGCAACGGGCGATCTCGACGGCAACGGCACCCTCGACGTCGTGGTGGCGGGCGGCTTCAACTTCGCCGTCATGCTCGGCAACGGGGCGGGCAACTTCGCCGCCCAGGCGCCGCGGGCCGTCGCCGGCTTGGCCTCCGACGTCGCGATCGGCGACTTCGACGGCAACGGCGACGGCGATGTCGTCGTCGTCACGTACGGCGGCGGTACCGATGCCGTGCGCGTGTTTCTCGGCAACGGCGACGGTACCTTCGCCCCCGCGCCGATCGTGCTCGGCACGCAGACGAGCCCATTTCTCGTCGAGGTCGGAGACTTCGACTTCGACGGCGACGACGACATCTTCGTCGGGCACGCCAGCGGCGGGCTGGGCATCACGGTCTCCAACGGTGACGGATCGTTCGCACCGCAGGCGGTCATCGACTGCGACGGCAACGGCAACCTGCGCGGCCTCGCGCTCGGCGATCTCAACGGCGACTGCACGCTCGACGTCGTCAGCGCGTCCTCCTCGGGCAACGTCGCCTGCGTGTGGCTGTCGAACTAGCAGGCTGCGGAAAAACGCGGAGTGGTTTCCCGCGGCCTGCGAGACCGCGCTACGTGCCGGCGCCTTCGGCCGCATGGCGCTCTCGGATCTGCCGGGCGCGTTGTCGGTCCCACCAGCTGGCGCGGTCCAACCAGTCGGCGGCGAGCCGCTCCATGGCGCGCGCCTCGTCGATCTCGCCCAGTCCCCGCAGCGCCGCGCCGAGGTCCACGTAGACCCGGCCACGCTCCGCCGACTCGAGCACCCCCGCGTCGTCTTCGGCAAACGAGCCCAGCGATGCGACGAACAGATCTCGCGCCTGCGCGGGACGACCCTCCGCGAGCGCGAGCCGACCCTGCAAGTGCTTGGCGTATTGCTGGTCGTCGGAGTCGTCGTCGACTACGGCGACGTAGCGGGCGACCGCGTCGCGGGCCTCTTCGACGTGACCGAGGTCGAGCTCGGCCCGCGCGAGCTCGGCCCGCGCCCATGCCGTGCCGACGTGGTCGGCCCCGTACTGCCGCTCGGCGTGGTCGACCGCGCGCAGGGCCCACGCCCGCGCATCCTCGGGGCGTCCGCGCTCGGACTGCGCCTGCGCGAGGTCGGCCGCGATGTGGGCGAGCTTGGCGTGCAAGGCGGCGTGCCCGTCGTGGATCCACTCGTAGCCGTAGCGCATGAGCGCGACGCCCTCGGTGTCCGCGCCACGCATCGACAGCAGGCGCCCGTACGCTGCGATCGCGAACATCATCGGCGGGTTGCCGTCCTCGGTGGTGTGGGTCAGCTCCGAGATCTGCGCCAGACGCTCCCGCAACGCGCGGTCGGGGTCGCCGACCTCCAGCGACAGCGACGAGAGCATGTCGTGGGTCATCGCGGCGACGGCGGGGAACCAGTCGTCGTCAGACGCCTTGCCGATTCGCAGGACCCGCTCCAGTCGCGCGATGGCGGCCTGCGGACCCTCGCGCTCGTACGTGAGCGCGACGGACGTGATCGAGCCGAGCGCGACGAGGCGTTCGGTTCCTGGGATCGGGGGATCGCCGGCGAGGTCGAGCGCCTGCTGCGACAACGCGGCACACGCCTCGCCGTTGGAGCGGCGCATCTCGTGCATCGCCTCCACCACGAGTCCCTTGACCCGCGGGGCGATCGGATCGCCGGCCGCCTCGGCGAGCTTGCGCGCGTGCGCGAAGCCGCGGTCGACCTCGGCCGGGTCGGTCCCCGCGTCGAGCATGTATGCCAGCACCTCGGGAAACAGCTCCGCCGCGAGCAGCGTGTCGCCCTCGGCCTCGGCGAACCAGGTCGCGCGTTCGAGATCCTCGACCGCCTCGGCGGTGTGCCCGTCCGACGTGCGCCGCCCGGCTTTGGCCCGCGCGAGTCGAGACGCGACCCACGCCGAGCCGAGCGCTTCGGCCCGGGCGATGGCCTGCGCCAGCGTCGCGTCGCGACCGGACGTGTCGCTGCCCTCGGCGGGCTCGTTGGACAACGCATCGAGACGGGCGAGCTCGGCCTCGCGCGCGAGGTCTCGTCGAAACATGGCGTCCGCATCTTCACCCTCGCACCGCGACGGCACGGGCATGTCGAGGATGCGCCGGCGCTGATCGACCGACGGCGGGGTCTCGGCACCAGCGAGGTCGCCCAGGGTGGCCTCGAAGCGATCTGCGGCGCGTGTCAGGCAGGCGGCCTGCTCGCGTACGCGCGCGCTGATGCGGTCGTCGCCGGCGCACACGCGGTCGCGCGTCTGCGTCCACTGCTCGTCGAAGCGGTCGAGACGCTCGGCGATCCGGACCTGGACGCCCCACGCATCGTCGCTGCGCGGCGGCGTGATCGCGTCCACGACGTTCGCGAACTGCGGCTGCCAGTGCGTCGTGGTGCGGGTGCACGCCGCCGGTGCGCGCTGGCTGCCGTAGGCGAAGCCACCGCCGCCGAGCAGCACGGCGCCGACGATCGCCGCGACCCAACGACCCCGACGACGACCACCCCGCTGCGACAGTGCGCGGGCGAGCGCGCGCAGGTCGTCGTGGCGCGCGGTGGGGTCCGGGTCGAGGCCGCGTGTCAGGACCGCGTACAGCCACGGGGGCATCCGGTCCGGCCGGGGGGGCATGCCACCGGTCTTGGCGACCGCGAGGTCGGCGACGGTCGCTCCGGAAAACGGCGGCGCGCCGGTGATGGCCTCCCACAACGCGACGCACAGCGCGTACTGGTCGCTGCGCTCGGTCACGGGGGCGGCGCGGTGCTGCTCCGGTGCCATGTAGCGAGGGGTGCCCATCACCACGCCCGTCAGCGTCAGCGAGACGGGCATCGCGGCGTCGTCGTCCTCGTTGGGGTCGGTGAGCGCTCCCTCGTCGCGGGCGAGGCCGAAGTCGAGCACCTTGACGCGGCCGTCGGCCCCGAACATCGCGTTGGCCGGCTTGAAGTCGCGGTGGATGACGCCCACGGCGTGGGCCGCCGCGAGACCCTCGGCCGCCTGCAGATAGGCATCGACGATCTCGGCGACGGTGCGTCCGTCCTCGCGCGCCCAAACCTCGAGGGTCGGGCCGCGCAGCAGCTCCATCACGATGTACAAGTCGCTGCGACCGGCACGCTGGTCGGTGCCGACGTCGAAGATCTGCACGACGTTGGGGTGACCGAGCTTGGCGAGCGCCTGCGCCTCGCGGACGAGACGCTCGCGCGCATGACCGGGATTTCGCGAGGCGCCGGTCTGCACGAGCTTGACCGCCACGTCGCGATCGAGGTCCGGATCGTGCGCCTGGTAGACGACCCCGCAGCCACCGGACCCGACGCGCTCCAGCAGGCGGTAGCGACCGAGCGTGGTGGTCAGCTGCCGACCGGTCAGCCGCTGCAGGACCGCCCCGAGGGCGGTCCGCTCCTCGAGGTCCTGCGTGCCGAGCACCGTGCGTGCGACATCTGCCCGCGACACCACCACGCTCATTGGACACCACAAACCCCCGAACCTTGCGGTTTTTCGGCGCGGGCGCGAACGGCACTACGTATTTCGAGCAGCCGCGAGGATGAATCGGCCGCTGCGACCCGGAAATCGTCGTTCGTTCGGCCGGATCGAACGTCGCGCGGCGGATACCTCCGCGGCATGGCTTGGATCGTCCGGACGCTCGTGGCGTTGGCAATGGCAGGTTGCGCGGAGGAGGGCGACGCACCCGGGGCGTGCGACGACGGGGCGCTGCCCGGAGAGCTGGACGATCTCGCGCGCACCCCCCGGGAGGACCGCGACGCGGAGCACCTGGCGTTGAGCCTCGACCCTTCGGCCGTGGTGGCGGCCGAGGAGGACTACGAGCTCGTCCGTGACGACCTCGCGGCGATCCGTCGCGCCGCGCCTCGGCTGATGGACGTGGGGGTCGGGTGCGGCCACCCGAACGCGATCGAAGTCTGGGCGTTCGGGCCCGAGCAAGCCGTGCTCGGCCCCGCGATGGACGGGACGTACACGCCATTCGCATGTCTCAACGAACGTTTCGGGTTCGCCGGGGGCGAGCTGGTCGACGGCGCGCACGGCATCGCGTTCGCGCTCGACGGCGTCTACTCCAGCGCGATCGTCCAGGCGTATCGCGACGCGGCGACCGAGGCGGGACTGGGCGCGGACGTGAGCCTCGACGCGACCTGGCTGCTGCCGGGTGAGTTCCCCGGATCGTGTGGGCGGCCGCAACGCACCTCCGTCGCGGCGTTGTTCGACGGCGAGGGCGCGGCGGTGGAGCGCACGTACACGTTCGAGCTCGACGCCGAGGCGGCGGAGACCTGGCGCGTCGTCGAGGGCGCGACGCCGATGCTCCTCGAGTAGTGGATCGGCGGCGTGACGTGGTACGCAGTCGCCCGTGGAGCGGCTACCGACCCTGGAAGCCTCGCGAGTGCGACTGCGGTGGATGACCGACGCCGACGCGCCGCAGGTCTTCGCGCTGTTCGGCGACCCGGAGGTCGCACGCTGGATGGGGATCCCGCGGCGGCGTGACGAGGCGGACGCGGCCGAGCTCATCGCGAGCATCGCGGCGCATGCGAAGGCCGACGACCTGTACCAGTGGGGCGTGGCGCGGCGCGATACGGACGAGGTGATCGGGACGGTGACGCTGGCGTCGATCCACCGCGGCAACCGACGCGCCGAGATCGGCTTCGCGATCGCGACCGCGCACCACCGTCGTGGCTACGCGACCGAGGCGGTCACCACGATCCTCGACCACGCCTTCGCGACCATGGACCTGCACCGTATCGAAGCCGATGTCGATCCGGACAACGAGGCCTCCCTCGGCCTGCTGCAGCGCCTGGGCTTTCACCGCGAGGGCTACATGCCGCAGCGCTGGTGGATCGATGGTCGCTGGGCGGACTCGGTGTTCTTCGGCCTGCTCGCCGAGGACTGGCGCGCGGCCCGGGCCCGCGCCGGCGCGGCACAGCCGGCCGACCGCAGTACGTGAGCCGCGACGGGCGCCGGCCGCCGAGCTCGACGGCCGACGCAGGACCCTTTCGAGGTGCGTCCCTGGTGCTCGGCGCGGAGGTACGCGGCGGCCCGCCGGTCATGGCGGAAGGCGAGCATCAGCGAGGGTGGACCTCGAAGGCGAACGCCATCCCACCCTCGTGATGCTCGGCAATATGGCAGTGCGCCATCCAGACTCCTGGGTTGTCGAGGTCGAGGAGGATGTCGACCGTTTCCCCCGTCAGGACGAATACCGTGTCCTTCCAGACGAGATTGGATTCCACGACACCGTCGCGGGCGAGGACGAGGAAGCGGCCCGCCCCGTGAACGTGCAAGGGGTGCGGCATCGGATGGTCGGAATCCGGCTCGTTGACGAGCCGAATCTTGACCCGTTGGCCCACTTCGAAGCGCCAGTTGATGGCTGCGTTCGATTCTCCGGTCGCGTGGTCGACCATGGACCAGTGCATCGTCGCCGGTGTCGAGGCCCGATTCACGGCCACCATCCCGTCTTCCCACTCGATGCGCTCGGTCGCCGCCGGTGCGGCGTGGTCGTCGTGCCCGCGACCGTGCCGGCGGTGCGTGTGGTGCTCCATGCGCGTTGGGTCCACAGGCATCAGTCGCATGCCGCACTTGGGACAGCGCCCCTGCTCCTCGCGGACGACCTCGGGGTGCATCGGACACGCGAACGTGGTGGCGCTCGCCGCGTCCGGTGACGGGGTCATCCGCGCCGACAAGCTCAGCGTCTTGTCCGGGGCGGCACGCAGCCACGGGGCGACGGCGGCGCGGGTGGCGACGAGCTCGGCGTTCGTTCGCAGCGTCTCGAACGCCGCCGAGAGATCGGGCTCTACCGACGTTTCGGCCACGCGAACGTGCGCCAAGCGGTACAGCCGATCGGGCGTGCGGTGAAGCAGCTCGAGCTCGCCGGCGCGTGCGAACAGGACGTCGACGACGACGCGCTCCGAGGGCGCGATCCTCAGGTCCTGCACGAAGCGCTCGTGCTCGACCCGCCCGCTGTCGCCGCCGACGAGCTTCATGCGCGCGCCCGGCAACGTGACGCGAAAGACTCGAGTATTCGCGGTGTTCGTCAGGTACAGTCGCACGACTTCGCCACGGCGCGCGTCGATGACGAGATCGGTCTCACCGTCGACGAACATGGCGTTGCCGAACCTGCCCATCGCGACGTGTGTGACGTCCGTCCGAGAGAAGGGGGCCACTCGACCGTCTTCGATCAGGATGTCGTCGAGGGTGAGCGTCCGTTCGCGGTCCGCGGCAGGCCAGTACTCGCGATCGCGCGGCGCCACGACGATGGTGCCGTACATGCCCATCTCCTGCCCGTAGTCCTCGCGAACGTGCGGGTGGTACCAGTACGCCCCGGGGTCGGGGACGCGCAGCTCGTACGTGAAGCTGCACCCGATAGGAATCGGTGCCTGAGTGAGGTGCGTACCGTCCGAGCCGTTGTCGAGGCGCAGGCCGTGCCAGTGGACCGTCGTCGGCGTGTCCCCGTGGTTGGTCACCCGGACTCGGACCGTCGCGCCTTGCGGGATCCGCAGGTTCGGACCGGGTACCGAGCCGTCGTAGGCCACCATGCGGACCCAGTCGTGACCGATCCGCTTGCGGACGGGTGAGATCACGAGATCGAAGAGATCGCCGTCGGCGAGGTCTACGGTCCGCGGCGGGATCGCCTCGGGCAGACCGGTGGGGTCGGAGGGGAAGAAGGCGTGTGCAGGATGGGGATCGGGCGTCGGCATGTGCGGTCGTCTCGTGGGGTCTGTCGATGCCGACGGACGACGATTCGGTCCATTACGGGGCGGGGTCGCGCCGCCGTACCGCTACGCCACTGCGCCGACCGGCGCCAGAGCTCGTCGACACGAGCTCCGGCTCACCACAGGGGCGTGCGCGTCGGCAGTGGCCGCTCGTGGTCGGCCTTCATCGCCATCAGCTGGGTTTCGAACGGCGCGTCGCCGCCCTCGCACAGCTCGAAGGTTCTCTCGAGGGCGGCCGGGTTGCCGATCGAGCGCACGAGCCCTTCGGCCACCAGATCGCGGCTGACGGTGCGTAGCAGCGACAGCGGCGCGGCCTGGTTGAGCCGCATGCCCTCGCGCGGCGGGCGGTCCCGCAGCTCGACCGGGCGCACGATGGTGTAGGGCAACCCCGAGTCGCGCACGGCCGCCTCGGCGACGGCCTTCCAGCGAAAGTACCGGTTGAGCATCGCCGAGAAGATGCTCAGGAAGATCGAGCGTCGGTCCAACCCGAACGCGCTCAGGAACACCAGGTGCGGACGCCCCTCGCGGCCGATCGCTTCCACCAGGTTCTTGGTGCCCTTGGCATCGAGCTCCGGCCCACCATTGCTGCCGAAGTAGGTGCGGCTGCCCGCGCAGCCGACCACCGCGCTCACGCCCGCGGCCATCCCCGACAGCGATCCGGGGTCTCGAAGATCGCCCGCGTGCACCTGCACCGGCCCGAGCTGCGCGGCCCGCTCTTCGCTGCGCGACAGCACGCGAACGGTGCGGCCGGCCTCGAGCAGACGCGCGACCACCCGGTGCCCCGTCTTTCCGGTCGCCCCGACCACGAGCACCGTGCCGCCCTCGCTCACCGCGCCCTGATAGCACGACCGGCTGCGACGACCGAGCGACCACGCACGCACGGCGACGACGAGGTCAGGGATCCACCGCGAGCCGGATCGCCCGCTCGACGGGCGACAGCCGGCCGTCCGTCCGCCACGGTTCCAACGCCGCCGTGGGTAGCAACGGCGGCTGGGCCAAGAAGCGTGGCGCTCGCCCGCGATGACGCTGCCCCGCGTGGACGAGCAGCGGATGGCACAGATAGACCGTCCCGGCCCGACCGACCGCGACGGCCTCGGGCCGATCCGCCGACTCCGCGAAGTCGTTGCTGGCCAGCTCGCCGAGCGTCAGTCCCGGCGCGCCGTGGGGAGCGAGCCGGCGCGCCGTGTCCAGATGTGATCCCACCCGCAGACGCGTCGGAGCATCCGCCTCGCCGACGTCCGACAGCAGGAACAGCATCAACAGCGCCCGACCACGTGACGAGACATTCACACGCCACTCGAGGAAGTCGGGCTCGTCCTCGAACCCGAAGCTCGCGTCGACGTGCCAGCCCGTGTCCCCGGGATCTTCGGCCGAAGGGAAGCGGATCGGGAACGTGCCCAGCCCGCCGCGGGGCTGCCACCGTCCCGGCCCCACGAGCGCGTCCCAGGCGGCGCGCAGCTGCGGGGTCGAGGCTGCCTCGCGAAACGGTGGCAGCGACAGCTCGCCGATGCGGACCACGGGTCGGGTCCACGTGGCCGGTGACTCGGGATCGCAGCCCGTGGCCTTCCACAGAATGTCTCGGCATTGCGCGGCGACCCGCGCGGGTACGGCATCGTCGAGCCGTACGAAGCCCTCGGTGATGAATCGATCGATCTGCGATCGGTCGACCGTGACATGGGACGACATGGTCTCTCCGTCTTCGGATTGCGTGGCGAGCTCCGTGGCCTCGCGAGGGCACGGGCAGTACGAGCAGTCGGGACCGCGTTCAGCCGAGCAAGAAGATCGAGAACTTCATCGCCCCTCAGGGATGACCCGACAATCCCGGCGCGTCAAGGCGCAGCGCAACCCGCCGACGAAAATGGCATGCGCGTCGCCCGAGACCCGCAGAGCGAGTCGCACAGTGGCTTCGGGGCGGCGGGCCGGCGACGCTTCTTTCGGCGGCCGGGTCGGAGGACGACGACGCCTTCGAAGTGCGTGCCTGGTGCTGGGTACGGCCTGCCGGCGCTGGCCTCTCGCTCCGACGCACAGGCGGGCTTTCGCGCGCTGATGGGCGCGCTGGACGGTGCCGGCCGGTCCGGGCTTTCGGGCCGCCGGCGATCTCGACACCACCGACTTCGAGGACCTCTCCCTGCCGTGCAGTGGGGGCGGGGCGATGGTGCTGTCGGGCACGCTGACGCTGGACCTGCCCGCCGCCGGTGACATCGATCCCGGTGCGATCGACCCCAACGACGTGGACGCGGACTTCGATCCGCTCGACGACGGCGACCTCGACATGTCCGTGTCCTTCGAGTACACGGTCGACTTCGACGGCTGCACTGGAGGCGGCGTCGTGATCGACGGCGGGATCACGTGGTCGCTCGCCACCGCGTTCGACGGCGACAGCCGCGGGCGCCGTCGGAGACGCGGCGGCCTGGACCGACGTCGATCCGGCCGCCTTCGACGGCGTCGCCTGCGGCTTCGAGGCCGCCGACCTCGACGGCTGACTCGGGAAGCCTTGGACGTGCGCCCCTGGTGCTCGGCGCGGATGTACGCCGTGGCGCGCCAGCCCACGAGCATGCTCGGGGCGTTGAGGGCAGACACGGGCGTGAACGGGATCGCCGATGTGTCGGCGATCCGCACGTTGGCCAGGCCGGACGATGACCATCTCGCTCGCCCCCGCCAAGTGAGGGCGGCCCGGCCCGCGCGCCGGGTCGCGAAAAAAACGACGACCGGATGTCGATCCGGCGAGGGTCGGCGCGTCGGGAGGCAGGAGTCCACGACCATGCCCGACCTGACCCAATTCCCCGTGTCCCTCACCTTCGTCGCCCTGTGCGCCGGAAGCCTGTTCTTCCTGGTGACCTGGATCGGCGCCCTCCGGGGCAAGACCGGAATCCTGCGCGGTGATGCGGGGCATCCCGACCTGTTCAAGCGCATGCGCATCCACGGCAACTTCGTGGAGAACGCCCCGCTGGTGGCCCTCGTCATGATCGCTGCCGAGGGCCTCGGCGTGGGATCGACGTGGCTGTGGGCGTGCGTGATCGCCTTCTTCGTCGGCCGCGTCTACCACTCGGTGCGCTACGACGCGAAGGACCGCGCGGTCGGCCTCGTGCTGACCACCCTGCCGGCACTCGGTTTGAGCCTGCACGTCGTCGCCGTCCTCGCGACCGCATGACGGGCGGGCGGCCATCCGCTAGATGGATGGTCATCATGACGACGAGTCATTGGAGTCATGGCCCGGTGCGGCGCAACCTCGTGACGTGAACGCCTCACGTGTCCCACAAACAACGGTGACGATGGCACGCCGCCGGTTTGCGAGCTTGCTGCCGGCGGCCGTGCTGGGCGCATGTGCGCGCGACACCCGAAACCGAGGATCGAGTCCCATGACCACCGCACCCGACGCCCGCTACTACGAGCTGTTCTTCCTGTGGATTCACGACCCGGCCAAGTTCGCCCGCTACGGCGAGCTCGTGGGCCCGGTCGTGACGCCGTACGGCAACCGCATCGACCGGCAGATCCGCCCCACGTCCATCGCGGGCGAGGGGATCGAGCAGCCCGACATCGTCAACCTGGCCTCGTCGCCGAGCCTGGCCCGACTGCAACAGTTCGAACGGGACCCTCGTTTTCAGGAGATCGTGCATCTGCGCTCGGAGTCGATCGATCTGGGCGCGGTCACCGGACCGGCCCGTCGCTACGATCCGGGACCCGGCGACGCGGCGCAGCGGCTGTACCTCGTCGAGCTCGCGCGCTTCGGCGACGGGGGCGAGGCCGCGTACCGTGCGTACGAGAAGGAATCCGAGCCGGTGATGGCCCGCTACGGCTACCGGGTCGAAGCGGAGATCGTCGTGCGAACGTCAAGTCACCTCCCGTTCGTCCCCGACATCGCCAAGGTGGCCTACTTCGACGCCCCCGACGGGATGGACCGCATGCACGGCGACCCCATGCACGACCGCATCGAGAACGTGCTGTACCCCGCCGCGACCCGCGACTCGCTGTGGATCCTCGGCCGCGCGCCGAGTTGAGCACGCAGGTACGTCATGCAATGAACGCATGACTGGTCGAAGTATCATCCAATCGATGGATGTCGCCGGCATCGACCTGAATCTCCTCGTCGTGCTCGAAGCGTTGCTGGTCGAGCGCCACGTGACGCGGGCCGCCCGTCGACTCGGCATGAGTCAACCCGCGGTCAGCCGTGCGCTCGCCCGGCTGCGCGAGCTGTTCGACGACGAGCTGCTCGTGCGCGTGGGTCAGCGGATGTCGACGACCGACAAGGCGCAGGCTCTGCTCGCTCCCCTGCAGCGTGTGCTCGGCGATGTCACGGAGCTCGTTGCCCCCGACGCGTTCGATCCCGGCCGGGCGACGGGCACGATCAAGCTGGCCGCGCCCGACATCATCACGTACATGCTGGGTCCGGCACTGCTGGCCCGCTTGCGCCGCGAAGCCCCGAAGCTCGACCTCGAGATCGTGCAGTGGTCCGTGTCGTGGCGTGATCAGCTGGCCAGCGGCGACGTCGACCTCACCTTCGGGCAAGCCGAAGACGAGCCCGGGATCTACAGCTCGCTGTTGGTCCGCAACGAGTGGACCACCGTGCTGCGCAAGGGACATCCCGCCTTGCGCAAGCGCTGGACGCTCGACGCGTACACCCGCCTGCCGCACCTGATGATCGGGTTTTCGCCGCACGGCGGCGGTCATGTCGACGTGGCGCTCGCCAAGCTCGGCCGTCGGCGGCGAGTGGCGCTGCGCATGCCGTACGTGGTGCTCTCGCCGCTCGTCATCGCGGAGTCGGACCTGGTGCTCACGACGGCCCGGTGGCTCGCCGACAAGCTGGCGTCCGCCGTCGGACTGGCCCAGCGCCCGCCCCCCGCCGAGCTGGACCTCGCGCCCGTGGACCTGCCGATGGTCTGGCACGAGCGGTCGCACCGAGATCCGAAACAACGCTGGATCCGAGGCGTCCTCGCCGAGCTCGCGCGCGAGGCCAAGATGGTCAAACCGACGCCGCGCGCGATGGACATGCTGCCGGACGGTCCGCGCGGTCGCACCGGACTGCGATAGCCTGTGCCGTCCCGTGCGAGAGGGGGAAATCCGGCCGGAACGTCTCCGCAACTGGATCGCTACGCGTTGGGAATCTCGAGATTCAGCCACGTCCATTCCCGCGGGAGGGTGTTAGCCGCGTGACACTCTGAGCGTTGCGAACCCGACGCTGGCAACACCCCCGCGAGCGTTTCGCGATTTCTGACGCTTCGTCTGCAACGTTCATCGCGGATGGTCGACCCCCAACGTGGTGGCCCGTCCCACGCGCAAGGAAGCGAGCGCAAAGCGTCGCGCGAAGAACCGCGAGCGCGGCAAGGGACTGCAGCGGTCGGGAAACGAGCGGGTTCGGGCGCGACCTTTCGAGCCCGGTCGGCGCTACATGGTCATGCGGCGCACGCTCGAGCGACGGATGTTCCTGCATCCCGATGCCGAGGCGGGCGACGACATCGTCAACTTCATCGGCTACACGCTCGGGCTCTCGCTGCAGGGCAGTGGCCAGCTGCTGCACGCCTCGTTGGCGATGTCCAACCACCACCACACGAACACGACCGACAGCACCGGCGACCTGCCGAAGTTCAAGAACAAGTTCCACGCCTTCGTCGCGCGGGGCATCAACGCCAAGCGCGGCCGTTGCGACAAGTTCTGGACCGCCGATGCACCTTGCGACGTCGAGCAGCTCACCGACGAGGCGACCCTGGACGACATCGTCTACACGTACACGAACCCCGTCGAGGCCGGCCTGGTCAAGTGGGCCAAGGATTGGCCCGGCTTCTCGACCTACGGCTGGAAGTTCGGCGAGAGACACCACTTCCGACGTCCCGACTGGTTCTACGACCCCGAGAATCCGAACGCGCCCGACTACGTCGAGCTCGAACTCGTCCGTCCCCAGATCTTCATGGATCTGAGCGACGAAGAGCTCTGGCAGCTCATCCAGCAGAAGATCCGCGAGCGCGAGCGCGAGCTGCAGTGCGCCATGGCTAAGGCGGGCCGCCGCTTCCGTGGTCTTGCGAAGATCCGCGAGCAACGTTGGAACCGAGCAGCCGCCTCGCCCGAAGAGCGCTTCGCCGTCACGCCGCAGGTCTCGGCGACGAGCAGCGCCGTGCGGGTCGCCCGGCTCGAGTACAAGCGCGAGTGGAAGCGCAGGTACGCCGAGGAACGCAGGAAGTTGCTGGCCGGGGAGCAGCCGGAGTTTCCGTACGGTACGTACTGGCTGCGGAAGTTCGCCGGGGTGCGCGTCGCCGCCGCTCCGTGAACGCGGCGACATGACAGCTCGGCGAGGTCACGAACGTGTCTCGCCGGTCGGCATTGGTTTCGCGCCCGCGGCTGGCTCGGCGGGGCCCGATCCCGCGCCACTCGGCCGCGAAAAACAGGCGATCGCCACCCTCGTCGAAGGCTCTGCGAGACCTCGCGCGTGGATCGGAGGAATCGGAGCACGTTCAGGATCCGGAGACGTCCCGTCCGGATTCCGTCCCCCCCCGGATTCCGTCCCCCCTTCGACCCCGGCTGAGGCGGACGTTCACGTCCACACTTCGCCGCCCGCGAAGCGGCTCGGTGTCGTGCCCACGAGGTCGCGAAAGTCGGCGATGAAGTGCGCTTGGTCGTAGTACCCCGCCTCGATCGCGCGCTCGGACCAGCTCGCGTCGGCTCGGGGCACCGCGAGGGCACGCTGCAATCGCGCCATGCGGGCGAGCTCCTTGGGGGAAAGGCCCACCACCTCGTCGAACACGCGACGAAGATGGCGGGCGCTGACGCCGAGCTCGCCGGCGAGATCGGATACCCGCGGTGGGGCGTCGTCGCCCCGCAAGCGTGCGACCGCGCGGCGAGCCAGTCGCATCGCTGCGTTCGGGGGACGCTCGCGCAGGCGCTGCACCAGGCCGTCCTCCAGCACGCGCCGCGCGTCGGCGAGCGACGTGGTCGCGACGAGTCGGTCCCGCAGACGGCGCCCCGCGTCGCCCCACGTGGACTCGATCGGCGCGTAGCGGTCCAGCAGCGTCCGGGGCGGCACGCCCATGAACAGCGCGCTCGCGCCCGGCTCGAAGTCGACGAGCACCGAGCGAGCGGCGGGCGGCACCGTCTTGAACACGGCCCGACTCCTCGGCCCCGCCAGGCTCAGCTCGCCGCCACCGTCGTCGTACACGCGCAGCAACATGCTCGTGGTGCCCTCGGGCAGCCGCTGCACCCGCATGCCCGGGTGGAGCTGCTCGCCCACCCGCACCGATCGCACGAGCCCGCGCAACGCCGGATGCATCCCGATCAGTGTGGCAGACGGGACATGCGCAGGCCACGTCCGCTTCTTCCAATCCTCGGCCCCGAACGCCTGCTACCTGCAGGGAATGGATCTCGGACTCTCCGATCGTGTCGTCATCGTCACCGGCAGCTCCCAGGGGATCGGCCGCGCCGCGGCGCGGGCCTTTGCGGCCGAGGGCGCGCGCGTCGTCGTCACCTGGCACACCGAGCGCGAGCGAGCCGACCGCGTCGTCGCCGAGATCGAGGCTGCCGGCGGCGAGGCGCTCGCGGTGCGCATGGCGCTCGCCGAGCCGGACACGATGCACGCCATGGCCGCCGCCGCGCTCGATCGATGGGGACGCATCGACGCACTGGTCAACAACGCCGTGGCGTGGGGCAACCGCACCCCGTGGAACATGCCCGACTTCGAGGCATTTTCGGTGGACGAGTGGCTGCCGGTCCTGCGCGCCAATCTCGAGGGGGCCTACCACGCCACCCAGGCCGTGGTCGGTCCGATGCGCGAGGCCGGGTGGGGTCGGATCGTCAACGTCTCGTCGGGGATCGCCGTCGACGGCTTCGTGGGCGCCGGACCCTACGCCGCGGCCAAAGGCGGCCTGCACGGGCTTACCCGCACGCTGTCCAAGGAGTTGGGGCCGGCGGGGATCCTCGTCAACGTGGTGATGCCGGGCTTTACCCTGACCGAGCGCAACGCGGGGCGCATTCCCGAAGAGCGACGGCGGCAGGTCGAGCAGACGTCGCCGATCCGCCGGATCCTGCCGCCCGAGGAAGTGGTGCCCTCGATCGTCTTCCTGTGCTCGGCGATCAACACCGCGGTCACCGGCGAGATGCTGCGCGCCAGCGGCGGGATCACCTGAGCCGCATCAGTCGGTGCCGGTGCTGCCGAGGCCGACGCCACGCGTGACGGTCTCGTAGATCTCGAGCTCGGGCGACGGGGTCGGCCGTTGCCGCAGCCAGTTGCACGGCGGAAGCGGCATGTCGACGCACGCGATCCGGATCGGCCGCGCGGCCGACATGGTGTGCAGCGCCGAAAGTGCCGCGGTCAGCCGTCGACCGCCGAAGGGGCAGCACAGCAAGAAGACCGTCCCCATCGTCAGGGATGCGGTCAGCTCGGCCGCATCGCCCTCGATCGTGCGCACCCGCGACAGCCGCAACCCGTCGGTCATCGCCCGCGCCTGCGCGGCGAGGGCGGGCTGGATCTCCATGCCCACGCCCGCGGCCCCCGTGTATAGAATGTCCGACGCCCTGCTACGCTTCGGTTGCGATGGCGCGGATCCGGGCACGCATGCGGAGACTGGGACCGATCGTGCTCACGGTGTTCGGCTGCAAGCACGGCGCTTCCGGCGAGACGACCCCGCGACCGACCCCACCCTCACGCGAGTCCCGCGCCACGGCCCCACCCGCGCCGGTCGGACCCGCGGTCGCCTCGCCGCGGGAGGCTCCGGCTCCGCCGTCCGATGCGCCGCGCACGAACGAGGGCAACGCGTCGCCCCCACCGGAGTCGGCCGCGTCGATTCCCGACGACGTGTTCATCGCCGTCGACGACGCGTGGACCTCGTGCACCGCGGATGCGCAGTGCAAGGTGGTGGGCTCGCCGTGCAGCACCAACATGGTGATCGTGCATCGGCGCTCGGTGGACGCCGCGTCGCGGGCGTACGCATCGGCGTGCGCGGGTCGACCGAACGCGAACATCCTCGGCGTGCTCATGCGGGTGGAGTGCCGCGAGGGCACGTGCGCCCAAGCCCCGCTCGACGGCGACGACGCGGCAACGGGATGGGGACTGGGCACGGGCCTCGTGGGCCCCGTCCCGAACGGGCCCCGGGTCGAAGTGCGCGCCCCCGCCGGCGCCGACCAGGCGTTCGGCGCGGCGCTGCACCGCCGGTTGAAGGCCCGCGTCGCGCAATGGCGTGCGTGCTACGAGGCCGCGCTCGACCGGGACCCGAAGCTCGAAGGCTCGGTCGACGTGTCGCTGCCCGTGGGCGGCGACGGCGAGGTGGTCGGCGCGGCGGTATCCGGCGCTGGCGATCAGGAACTGCACGCGTGCTGGCAGCGGGCGCTCACGGACCTGCGATTGCCGGCTCCCAGCGGCGGCGAGTCGATCCGCGTCGATGTCGAGTTTCGCCTCCGGCCCGGACCGGGATGAGCGGTATCGTGGCCAGATGGGCGATGCCTACAGCCGGTCGGCGCGGTACTACGACGAGATCTGCGGCGACACGCGTACCGCGACGAAGCACGCGCGTTGACGGAGCTCCTGCCGCCCCAAAACCGCCACGTTGCTGGAGGTGGGTCGTGGCACGGGGGGCCACCTCGCGTTCTTGCGCGAGAGCCCGACGTGCGAGGGGCTCGACCTTTCCGAGGACATGCTCGCGGTGGCGCGGGCCAAGCTCCCGGACGTGCCGCTGCACCGCGGGGACATGCGCGACTTTTCGCTGGGTCGCACCTTCGATGCCGCAGGTCACCATGGCATCTACCCCTCGAGCGGGCTGCTGCTCGTCGCCATGACGGACGGCCCGCGCACCGAGGCGCGGCTCGTCGCCGACACCAAGCTCGCCCGCTGCGGGCCTACCTCGTGGCGCGCCTCACCGCCGCGCACGGGCGCAGATCGCCGCGGAGCGTCTTTGCGCGCGGCTCACTCGTGTCCGGTGAATTGCGCACATCTGCGGTACGCTCTGGGCAAAGCGCATCCTCGATCATGAACCACCGCTTTCGGCTCGCTCGGTCCTCGTCATCCGTCCTGCTCGCCATGCTGCTCGCTGCTTGCGGCGACGGGGGCTCGTCGGCGTCCGATACGGGCGACGCTTCGACCGGGGCACAAGGGTCCGCGTCGGGTGGCTCGACGACGGAGACAGGGCCGAACCCCGGTGGCGACACGACCAGTGCCGCGGCGGAGAGCTCCGGCGACGCTTCGACGACCGACACGGGGATCAACCCTTCGGTGATTCCCTCTCTGGTCGTCGAGTACGTCGATGGGGAGGGCACCTTGCAGACCGTGCAGGTAGCTCAGGACGGGTCCACCGAGATCGCAGGGGCAGCGCCGCTCCTGGTGTTCTTCGACGCGACGGGCACGCGATCCGACACGGAGGACACGCCGGAGGCAGCGTGGTGGGACATCGGCTACCGCCTCGACTACGGTGAGAGCCTCGGGGGCGTCTGGGACTATGGCGGGGGTTCTCGTGACGAGGACCTCGGCGAGCCCGTCTTCGGGCGGGTGTTCACGCGGCCCGGCGCCTACGTGGTCCGCCTCCGCGTGCGGGATGGCGTGGGGAATGAATCCGAGCTGCAACTCGCAGTGGCGACGAGCGAGCCGCCCGAGCCGGTCGTCATCGAGCCGGACCTGGCCACATGGCCCGCACTCACCTCGGGCAGCCACTACCAACTCCGCGCTGGAGGCGACTATCGTGGCCTCGGGGAGCTGAGATGCGGCGGCCTACACAACGTGCTGTTCAGCAAGTTGGGCGAGGGAGAGGATCCGCGCATCGGTCGTTTCTCGCCGGAGGACCGCGGCCTCTCCTCCACCGTACTGACGCCCGCTCGCCACATTCGAACGATGGACATCGACGTCGAGGAGCTGCACATTTCGGTGATCGGAACTCAGTACTCCGGGGCCGTTCGCGGACGCGTGCGGACCTTCACGGGGGACCCGATCGGCTACTACTACGACAACGCCGCGAACTCCGAAGCAGAGCGCGAGAACGTTCGATATCCCCATGGAGTGTTCCTTTGGGACACCGGGGAGATCAACCCGCCGAGCGGGGACCAGTACATCATGATTGCGGCGCTGCGAAACTTCGTCGCTCAAGGTGTGGACTTCCACAAGAACGGCGCTGCCGGCAACCACGCACTGCGGAACTCCGGTGAGAATCACGTCTACCGACACTTCCGCGTCCGAGCCAGCGTCCCGTCGGCCTCGTTGATCAAGCACCAGGCCGGGCCCGGAACGCTGGCCTGGGGGAGCGCCGATCAGTATGGTACGGTCGACGGCGCAAAGGCAGCGTACGACCATCCTGCGTCGAAGTTCGTCATGCAGTCGGGGGTGTTCCATGCGCCGGGCTCGACGATCCCCGACATCTGCGTCGGGGCGGGGCCCGAGAACAACGATGTCGGAGGCCAAGTGGGGGCGGTGGAATTGATGGCGTTCAGCGACTGTGTATCCGGGCAAGACGCCTGGCAGAGCGTCGCCGGCACCGACGTTCAGATGAATGGTCGAGTGCTGTCGACTCGCAACGTGCGCCTCGACGAGGGCCGAGGCGACTACGTCACCCAGAGCGCCGGCGCCTACACCAACAACGTCCCGCCGGGTTGGGACGGCCCTTATCGCTACGAAGCCGAGAACACCCGGCCTGTTCCTTCGCCCTTCTAAAGACCTGCCGCCCACGTATCGGCGTCCGTCGAGATGGAGCTCGCCGGCCGCGGCAGACGGGTGGGATCCGTCGAACGAAATCGGGAGGTCTGCCGCCAAAAAACCGTCGGCGACGAGCAGATGCAGGTGCACGTACAGACCTGCGTCGGCTCGGAAGCGCTGCACGACGGTGACGAGGCCGGGATGCAGGTCGCCGCGCCGTGCGAGGCGGTGCTGCGTGGCGACGTTGCGCCGCAAGCGTCGACCGAGGTGGCGCGCACGGCTACGAGACACGGGCGAAAGGGCGTGCGCGTCGTAGCCCAGACGCACCGACAGCGAGGAGCGAAACGACAGCACCCACTGCCGGTACGGCACGGCAGGCAGCCGGTGGTCGACCCAGGCCGGAGCACACGTTGGGGCTGCGGCGCCACGCCCGATGGCGACCGCGTGGTCTACCGGGTGGAGCATCCGGTCTGGCGCGTCTTTCCGTCGACCCGGCCGACCTGCAGCTCGACTGGCACTTCGGCGAGCTGTACCGCCAGCCCTGGCAGATCCTCGACACCCTCGAGCCAGTCCATGTCGCCTTCGCCGAGAGCTCGGACATCGCCGTCTATCCGCGCGAGAGCTGACCGCTGCCGCGCGCAGGTACCTAGCCCGTTCGGCGCATTGCAGCGCCTGCGCGCCCGGTCGGCTGCTCAGCTGCATCCGCCAAACGGCAATGGCGGGGCCCGACGTTTTTTTCGAGCCGCGACGCCACACGCGGCGCCAGAGCTTGTCACCTCCCACGCCGCAGACGTCGAACGCGTCAGCGCAGGCGCAGCTCGAGAGCCGAGCGTGTTCCACAACGAGCTGCGCCTGTCGACGATCACGTACGACGAGGCCGGCAGGCCCAAAGACGGCCGAGCCGACCCGTCGAGAAAGCCACCCAGGTGCGTGGCTGATCCGGTCACGCTCAGTACAAGTCGAAGAACCCGTAGATATCCCCGGGGCTGAGACTGTACGCGGCCGTCGTGCACGGCTCAGTTGTCGGGTACATGGTCTGGGTCGGACCGCGTGCGTGGCCGAGCCCCCAGACGTGTCCAAGCTCGTGCGTCGCCACGCCCCGCAGGCTGTAGTGGTCCGTACATCCGTACGGGGGATCGTGCTCTCCATACCACTCGTACTGAGTCGAGAAGCCAATGTCGGCTTCGACCGAGACACCACCGCTGGACCAGATGAAAGCCCGGGCGAGCGTGGGCGGTGGCAGATCGTCGGACCACCCGATCACGTTCTGACCGTTCCCATCACCTGGAGCACCGGCGAGCGTCGTGAGCGAGACATAGTTCGTGGGATTGTTCACGAGATCTGGAACGCCACAGTTGTTGTGCATGTGCTCGATTGACGTGGCCGCTGCGCCGACACCGAAGACAAACTCGGTCAAAGTGACCTGGTTTGGCTTCTTCTCGAAGTTCAGGTGGTACTCATACGGGCCACTGAATGGAATGTTTGTATTGAAGTAGTCATACTGACAGTCGTCGCCGGCGACACGGAACGCGTCGTCACCTTCCTCGGCCGGCGCTTCGAACACCGGGGGTTGATAGACGACCGTACCATCGAGACGAGTCTCGACGCGTTGTCTGCTCGAGCCGTACCTGAGTTCATCGACGATCTCGACCGTCACGCCCGGCTCGGGGATCGCAACCGAGGTACCATCCTCGAGAACGAACAGGTCTCCGGACCGGAAGTTCTCTAGTTCGTATTCCCTTTCCGTGTCGTTGTCCTCGGGATCACATCCGGCCAGAAAGCCGGCTCCCAGCCCGACCACGAGGAGCGCTGATGGAATGCGTGCGTGTCTTGGTGTCCTCATGCCGGGGTTGTCGCAGGTGCGCGAAAACGTGACTCGAAGATCGCAAACCACACCGCTCTGCGTGACCGTCGCATCCCGGGAGCGGATAGGGGATTGCAACGCGGCGTCGGTGGCACGCGTGGAGCCCGGTGGGGTGTGCGCGGGGTGGGGTGCCGCGCGCGGGGGAAGGCGCCGAGGAGGCGCAGCCGACCGCCGCAGGGACAGGTGGCGACGTCGGCGGAGAAGACTCGCGCGAGCAGTCGCGCCCAGGACAGACGCCGTTGACGGGAGACGTCGTGGGCGTGGGCGCTCCCGACGTGGGCCTGGGCGAGCCGCTCGAGGCGCTTGCGGTCGCGGCCGTCGACGCAGGTGGCGGCGTGCAGGCTCATGTCGAAGGCGTCGACGCAAAGCTGTGGCTCGTCGACGACACGCGGCGACGTGGAGGCGATGGTCGACAGCGACAGCTGGGTGCAGGCGATCAGCGACGGGTCGACGTCGGGCGCGCGTCGTGCCGGCCGGCGGGCGGACGGAAGCAGCGCCGGCGGCCTCCGAGTGCGCGTAAGCTCGGTCGCGCCGGGCGCGTTGTGGTGATCGAGATGCGTCTGTCGTTCCTCGTCCTCTTGTCGTGCAGCCTGCTCGGCTGCGGTATCGCAGCGCACCCGCTTTCGCACCGGGGCATCCGGGTGGAGCCGGGGGCCGCCGAGGCCCTCGTCCCGTCGCGGACGGCGTGGCTGACGTGCTTCGGGGGCAAGTACCGGGAGGTCCCCACGGGGGTGATCGTCGTGTCCGGCTATCGCAACTGTCGGATCGTCGTCACCGAGGCGTCGTCCGCGGTCGATGCCGGGATCCCCGGCGCGCTACGTCTGGGGCCGGCCGACAACCTTCGCAAGGTCGATGTCGGCGCGCTCGCCAAGGGCCTGGTTCGGCACGACACGCTGCACTTGATCGTGACCTACACCGAGTCGGATCGCGACCGCGACGTCCCGATCCACGAGCAGGTCGCCTGCCACGAGCGTGGCATCGGCTTCGACTTCGACTGCCCCCGCGAGTCGGTCATGCTGGTGCTGGGCCACGACGGCATCGCCGAGGTCGAGGTCTGGAACCGATACTCCCCTCGTTGGCGGTGACCCGACCAACCGCGAGGTCACGGCCGGCGCGCGTGTGACGGCCGACCCCGCGCGAGCACGGTTTGCACGCAGGCGACGATGCGTTGCCCCGACCGAGGCTAGGGCGCCTTGGAGGTGCGCCCCTGGTGCTCGGCGCGGATGTACGCGGCGGCGCGCCAGCCCACGAGCATGCTCGCTCGCGCTGCAGTCCCAGGTCCCAAGTCACCGCGGCACGATGCCGGCCCCTGATCGACGAATCAACCGCGTTGACACCGTTTGCCTCGACCCGGCGAGCGCTGCTCCTGCACGCTGTGTAAGTCGCCCTCTTCGGCCCGTCGCCCGGTTCGTGCGCTTCGTGGCCGCGCTGCTGCTGACGCTGACGCTGTCCGAGGTCTCGCACGCGGCGAGGAGCGAAACGACAGCACCCACTGCCGATACGGGACGGCCGGCAGCAGGTGGTCCACCCAGCCGGTGGCAGTCTCGGACATGCGCCGGCCCAGGCACGACGGGCACACGTCGCGGCCCTTGCACGAGAATGGGACGCGCCGCTCGTCGCCGCAGCGGCGGCAGCAAAAGACCTCGCGACCCGTGCCCTCGCGGCGCTCCCTGAGAACGCCGACGACGAGGACAGGCTCGCGGCGCAGAAGATCCTCGACGACGCCTGAGCGCCTGCGCCCTCAGTCGGGCTACGCTGTTGCCATGGCCGGCCCGCAGACGCACCACCGAACCTGTTCCCTGTGCGAAGCGATGTGCGGGCTGACGCTGACCGTGGAGGACGGTCGGGTGACGTCCGTGCGCGGCGACGAGGAGGATCCGTTCAGCCGCGGGTACATGTGCCCCAAGGGCCCGGCACTCGCGGCGCTACACGACGATCCGGACCGTCTGCGACAACCGCAGCGGAAGACGGCGGGCGGGTGGGAGACGATCGGCTGGGACGAAGCGCTCGACGAGGCGGCCGCGCGCATCCACGAGGTCCAGAAGGCGCACGGGCGCCACGCCGTGGCGATCTACATCGGTAACCCCGCCGTCCACAACGCAGGCGCAATCCTCTACGGGCCGTCGTTTCTGCGAACGCTCGGCACCAAGCACCGGTACTCGGCGACCTCGGTCGACCAGCTCC
>CALBMM010000253.1 GCA_937896535.1 uncultured Pseudomonadota bacterium | reverse complement strand
GCGCCGCCGCCACCCGCTGCCGCGCCGCCGCCACCCGCTGCCGCGCCGCCGCCACCGGCCCCCACGACGCCGGAGGGGATCCTCGAGCAAGTTGGACCGCCCCCCGGTATCCCGGCCGCGCCGCCGCCCAAGCCCAAACCCAAGCCCAAGCCGATCCCGGTGCGCGCGCCGACGCCATCGACCACGCCGACCATCGCCGTGCCGGGTGACCAGCCCCGTGCTGCGCTCGGCACTCCACCGACGCCCTCGTCGACCCCGACCGTCCCCGGCGCGGGGCCCGATGCGCCGCCGCTACCACGGCCCTCGACCACACCGACGATCGCCGCCGGCGCCATGCCGACGCCGGCGGGACCGCCCACGCCTTCCACGACGCCGACGATCGCGGCCTCGAGTGCGGGCCCCCTCGGCACCCCCGCGGCCGACGGCGTCCCCGACTTGCGCATGCCGCCGACCGGCGTCGAATCGACGCCGCCCCGCGTCGACGTCACGCAGAAGGTCCCGCGGCTGCCCGACGATCTCGCCCCGCCCGCCGCCGATCCGTGGCTCCACGATCCTCGCGCTGCGCCGGGCGGCACGGTGGTGGCCAGAGTGCCCGATGGGTTCTTCGAAGCGATGGCCTCGGGGGACCCCGAGCGGATCGCGAAGGCGACGCTGCAAGACCAGCGCGGCAAGCCACTCAAGACCGACGCCGCCGCGTTCGCGCGACCGGCCGCACCATCGATCCGACGCCCGGGGGACAAGTCGCGCAAGCGGCCGCCGACGCGACCGAAGACCGCGGGCGGTCCCAAGGAACCCGGCAAGCCGTCGTCGTCCTCGCGTCCCGCGGCGAAGGTCAACGTGGCCAAGCCGTCGACGCCCGCGCGGCCGAGCGCACCGTCGACGAAAGCCGCGACCGGCTGGACCCTCAGCTCGGGCCCGCGCGGCGCGAGACGATCCGAGACGCCCGAGCCCGTACGCGAGGGCAAGCGCGCCCCGACTCCGCCCAAGCCTTCCCCGCCGGCTCGACCCGCGACGCCGAGCAAGCCGGAGCCGGAGGCCGAGACCGATGCGCCGACGTCCGTGCGCGCGAAGGCGACGCCGGACCCGGAGACGACCATGGAGATCCCCAAGTCGCGCCCGGCGGCCCCCAAGGCGACCGACGCGGCGGAGACGAAGCGCCCGGCCACGGAGGCCAAGGCGGCATCCAAGCCGACGTCGGCGGCGCCGGCCAAGCCCAAGTCGGGCAAGAGCTCGTCGCTCGTCGCACGACTGCGACAGCGGGCCGGCCTCGAGGGCGGATCGTCGAACAAGGGGCCGGCCGCCGCGAAACCGACCAAGGGCGGGGCGGCCCCCGAGGCGAGCGAGGGCGACGACGAGGCCACGCGCATCGCCGCGACGCCCGGACCCGAGGACGAGGCCACGCGCATCGCCGCCGCGCCCGAGCGAGGCAAGCGTCGGGAGTTCGAGCGCGTCGAGACCGCCGTGCACGATGCACGCGACGACGAGACGGTCGCCCGGGCTGCACCGACCCGCGATTCCGGGTTCGACGACGACCAGCGCACGCGCCTGTTCCGGCGCGAGGATGCGTTCGACGACGACGACGACGACGACGACGACGACGACGACTTCGAATGACCCGACGCTGGACGTTCGTACGCCACGGGCAATCGGTGGCCAACGCCGAGGGGTGGCTCGCGGGGCAGATCGACACCGAGCTCACCACACTCGGACGCACGCAGGCCGAGCAAGTGCGCGACGCTCTGGCCGGCGCCGTCTTCGATCGCGCCTTCTCCTCCGACCTGGCCCGGGCCCACGAGACCGCGCGGATCATCCTCGCCGAGCGCGACGACGTGCCGCTTCGGACGACCACGGCGCTGCGGGAGCGCGAGTGTGGCCAGTGGCGACGGCGTCGGATCGACGATCTGCAGCCGGGCCCGGAGTACGACCGTGCGCTTCGAGGGTGGCGCTCCCGTCCTCCCGGCGGAGAGTCGTTGCACGAGGTCGCGCACCGGGCGATCGCGTGGCTGCACGCGGTCGACGACCACGACGGTCCGACCCTCGTCGTCGCGCACGGGGCGTTGATCCGCGCCGTGATCGGGGCCCTCGACGCGCGGCCGTACGACGAGATCGGGCAGTGGCGGCCCCGCAACTGCGAGGTGGTCGAGCGCGACTTGCCGCCCGGCGCCTGGGACGACGTGCTGCAGCGGATCGGCCCGCCCACGCCGACGGACCGGTGATCGAAGCCGCGTGGTCGGCGACGACGTCGCGCGATCCATCGTCGAGCACCGCCGCGATGCTCGACTTCGCGCGCCTCCGCTTGACACCGTCGGCGCGCGTCGCCTAGCCATCGATCATGCGCTTCGTACGTCTATGTTCGCAACTGCTGCTCGTCGCCTCGCTCGCCTGTGACGGCGACGCCAAGGACAAGACCGACGACGCCAAGGCCGACGATGGCAAGACCGACGAAGTCGAGGCCGGGGCCGACGCCAAGGCCGAGGGTGCCGGTGCGACGAAGACCGACGATGCCGCGGCCGGGGCCGCCGACGCCCCGCCGACGGACGACGACAAGAGCAAGGACCGCGGTGAAGCGTCCGCGATGCTCGGCGACAAACCGTTCGTCGCCGAGACCGCACGCGCCAAGCTCGTCGACGGCAAGCTGACGCTGACCTTTTCGCGGATGGACACGATCGACGGCAAGATGCAGCGCGAGGCGTTCACCTTCAGCATCAAGGACTACGGCGGGCCCGGCGAGTACGTGATCGACAACATGTCGTCGAACTACAGCGGCGTGGGCTTCGACCTCGAGCGCGCCAAGCAGGCCGTCGACGCCGACGGCAAGACCGACGACGCGAAGGTCACCGCCCAGGCGGTCGACACGATCAAGAAGTCCGAGATCATCCTCTTGCAAGGGGCCAAGGTCACGATCACCTCCGCCTCCGAGGACGAGTACGTCGGAACGTTCGCATGGAAGCCCCAGGGGGCGTTTTCCAACAAGCCGCCGATCGAGGACGGCAAGTTCCGCGCCACCGTTCGTGCCAGGAAGTAGCCGGGCGTATGATGCAACCGAGCGGGCGCGCGCCCGTCCTTGGTTCGATATGCGTCGTGGGTCCCCGGTCCTCGCTCTCGCTGCGGTCTTGCTCGGCTGCGGCGGCGACAGCGACGGCGACGGCGACGGCGACGGCACGACGAGCGCGAGCACGTCGCTGACCGGCGGACCCGGCGACGGCGCGACCTACTTTCGCGACGTCAAGCCGATCCTCGACGCCAAGTGCGTGGGGTGCCACCAGGTCGGGGCGATCGCACCGTTGGACTTCACCGACCCCGACACCGTCGTGGCCGTGCGCGAGTCGATCGCGCTCGCCGTGGCCGCGCGCACCATGCCACCGTGGCCGCCCGCGCAGGGCTGCACCGAGTACCTCGGCGATCGCTCCCTCGACGATGCGCAGATCGAGACGATCACCGCGTGGGCCGACGCCGGCGGTGCGCTCGGCGATCCGGCCGACGAAGGCCCGGCCCTGCCGGCCCCACCGGTCTACGGCCTTTCGCGGGTCGACCACACGCTGTCGATGGCGACGGCATACACCCCGGGCCCCGAACCCGACGACTACCGCTGCTTCGTCATCGATTGGCCCGAGGCCGACGAGGCCTTCGTCACCGGCCTTCGCTTCAACGCCGGCGACCCTCGCTTGGTCCACCACGGCATCGTGTACGTCACCGGTCCCGAGGAAGCCGACGCCGTGGACGCGCTCGAAGCGGCGGACGCCGAGCCGGGCTACGAGTGCTTCGGAGGCCCCGGCGCCGCCGCGGGCTGGCTGGGGGTGTGGGTACCCGGCGCCGTCGGAGGCGACTTTCCGCCCACGACGGGCGTACGCGTGCAGCCGGGCTCGAAGCTCGTGCTGCAGATCCACTACGCGGCCAATCCCGAGGCTTGGCCCGACCAGACCAGCGTGGACGTGTCCGTGCAGTCGCAGGTCGAGCGCGAGGCGTGGATCCAGCCGTGGATGGATCCGACATGGTTTTCCCCCGACGGCCTGACGATCCCCGCGGGCGAGCCGGCGGCGCGGGTCTCGTCGGCGCTCGACCCCGTGTTCTTCATCGGTGGCGGCGAGCCGCTGACGATGCACACCGCCGGACTGCACATGCACCTGCTCGGCACGCAGGGACGACTCGCGCTCGAGCGCGCCGACGGCAGCGAAGAGTGCTTGCTGCAGATCCCCGACTGGGACTTTCAGTGGCAGGGCGCGTACGCCTTCGCGGAGCCGAAGGTCCTGCAGCTCGGCGATCGGATTCGCATCGAGTGCGAGTGGGACAATACGGCCGAGAACCAGCCGGTGATCGACGGCGTCCCCACGACGCCGACCGACACCGTGTGGGGCGAGGGTACGCTCGACGAGATGTGCCTGGGCGCGTTCTATCTTTCGAAGTGAGGGCGACGATGCAGAACACGACGACGACGATGACCGTGATGCTCGCGATGGTGTGCGCCGCGGTCGCGTGCGGCGACGACGGCAGCGGCGGCGAGACGACGACGCAGGCCTCCACGGGGGTCGCGACCGATGCCGGCAGCGGCACCGGGGACCCCACGGCGACCGCCGGCACCGCCGATCCGACCGGGTCCGCCGACACGACGTCGGGCCCGGGCTCGACGAGCGCGGCCGAGACGACCGTCGGTCCCGGGGAGTCCTCGGGCGATACCGGCGCCGCGATGTGTCCCGACGTGGGCGAGCCGTGCACGCAGTGCGAGTCGACGATGTGCCCCGAGGCGTACTGCGACTGCTTCAACAACGGCTCGTGTGGCCTGCTCGCCCAGTGCGCCCTGCAGTGCGACATCGGCGATCAAGCGTGCAACCAAGCGTGCTGGACGATGTACCCCGAAGGCATCTCGCACGGCGCGCTGCTGACCCACTGCGCCGCGACGCTGTGCATGCCCGAGTGCGGCCCGTTCATCCCGCTCACCGAGTGTCAGCAGTGCCTGTACTCGCAGTGCCAGCCGGCGATGAACGTGTGCATCGCCAATCCCGAGTGCACCGCCCTGCTGCAGTGTCTGGACGAGTGCACCGACCCCGGCTGCGAAAACGGCTGCTACGCCGCGCACCCCGACGGGCTCGCCGACTCCGGCCCCGTCGGCGAGTGCGCCCAGGATGCCTGCCTGACCGAGTGCGCGTAGGCGACCCGGGCGCTACTTGCAGCCCGTGTCGCGCGGCGGACACGAAAACCGCACGTGCAGATGGTCGTCGTGCTTGGGCTCGTGGGCCACGAACCGCTCGCGCGTCCACTTGCCCGTCGGGTACTGGAAGATCTCGCGGAGGATCCGCTTGGACACGCCCTGCTTCTTGGCGTGCTCGTAGAGCTTGCCTTGCACCTCGTAGTCGAGGAACACGCGCTCGGGGCCGCCCGGAAGCTTGCTGGCCTGGTACAGCTCGTACAGCATCGTCCACGTCGCCGCTTCGTGCAGTGGACCATCCTTGGCGCGCACGAACTCGGTCGGGTACCCGGTGGGGACGCGCCGAAAGTACAGACCGAGGTCCACGTCGCGGCCGGACTGATGCGAGGCGTGGCCGGAGATCCGGCCGCCGCGCTTGGCCGAGATGTCGCCGATCGCGAGGCGATGCAGGCCCGGATGCTTGGCGCGCACGTTGGCGATCGTGCGACGCACGTGATCGATGACGTGCTGCGCCCCGTAGGCGCGCTCGGGCCGGCGCCGCACGTACCCGCTGTCGGCCGGCAGCCGCGCCGGCGTCAGCAGCTTGCCGCTCTGGGGACGCCCGACGGATTGACCGGCGACCAGACGCAGCGGATAGGCTTCGGTGTCGGTGACGTCCAGATGCTGGCCGACGACGATCATCGAGGAGGCGAGGCCGTTGCGGGCCTGCAGGGCTTGCACCGTGGTGCCGTGCCGTACCGCGATCGACGACAGCGTGTCGCCCTGTCGCACCACGTAGGTGCCCGACGAAGCGCGAACCTTGCCCTTGCACTGCGGCAGCGTCAGCTCGGCGCCGATCCGCAGGGCGTCGTCGGGGCCCATCCCGTTGGCCGCACGGAGCTGATCGATCGTGCAGCCGTGGCGGCGCGCGATCGTCCACAGGTTGTCTCCGGAGACCACGCGGTGCGTCCCCGGGTCGGCCACGGCGGCCGTGGGTGCGGCCAGCAAGCCGAGGCCGGCAACGAGCGCGATGCAGGCGGCCGTGCGAGACACGCCCGGCAGTGTGTTGGACGGCGATGCCCCTCGCAAGAAACCGACGGAATGCCGGGCCTCGCTCGCGCGTGAACGTACGTGTCGGCGCCGCTCGTTCGTTTCGTCACGCGCATGGCCTGCGGGCTGGCGCTCGGCGCTTGCTCCACGGCCACCGAGCCGACGCCCCATACGGCCCCACAGACGCCGACGGACGAGGCGGAGGTGCAGGCCTCGCACGCCACCGATCCCGTCGATGTCGCCGTGGTGTCGGCGCCCGCCGATCTGGGTGCCCCTGCCCCGCCCTCGGACGTCGACGCCCCGCTTCTGGCCGCGCTGCGCGAGCTGTCGTCGGATCCGGATCCCGCCGGGACGACCAAGGGCAAACACTACCTGGTGTCCAACGAGCGGCGGCTCGACCTGTTTCGTCCCGACATCGACGGGCTCGGCGGCATCCATGTCGGTGTGGGGACCGACCAGAACTTTCTGATGGCGGCCTGGAGCCGACCCGAGCTGATGATCATCGTCGACTTCGACGCGCAGGTCGTCGACCTGTGGAAGGTGCACGCCGCGTTCTTTCGGGCCAGCGACGACGTGACGGCGTACCTGCGGCTGTGGTCGGACGCCGGACGCCCCGATGCCCTCACGCTGCTGCGCGCGCGGCCCAAGGGCCCCGATCGCGGGCGGGTGATCGCGCAGTACGAGAGCACCCGCAAGGAGGTGGACGACCGCCTGCGCAAGCTCGCCAAGCGCTACGAGGAGCTGTCGCTGCACTCGTACCTCGACACCCCGAGCGAGTACGCGTTCGTGCGCAGCCTCTTCGAGCGCGACCGGATCGTCGTGCTGCGCGGCGACTACAGCAAGCCCGGCGTGGTGCGGCAGATCGGCGATGTGCTGCGCGAGCACGACCGCGCGGTGAAGGTGCTGTACCTGTCCAACGTCGAGCAGTACGTGTCGTACCGCCAGCCGTTTCGCGACAACATGCTCGGCCTCCCCTTCGAGGACGACACCCTCGTGCTGCGCACCCTGCCCGGACGCCCCGCCGGCTTTCAGTACATGCTGCAGCGCGGCGAGGACTTTCGGACGTGGATGAAGGCCAAGGACGCATCGTCGGTGTATCGACTGCGCGGCAAGGTCAAAGGAGAGCACTTGCTGGCATCGGAGCGCTACTTCATCGAGCGGCTGCCGGGGGACCCGGAGACGCTCGGCGGACCCGGCAAGGCGCGGACGATCGAGTAGGGGCGAGCGAGCGACTCCGACTCCACGCGCGCGGACTCATCGACGGTCGTCGCAGTCCGCGATCGGGTCGAGGGCCTGCACGACGTCGGCTGCGTGACTCGCGAGCCTCGCATCGGGCCTCTCGAGCGCCGAGACGACGTCGCGGACCTGCTGCAGCCGGTCGCGCAGGCACAGTCGCCGGGCGACGCGTCGCGCGTTGTCGCCAGCGGTCGCTTCGCAGGTCGACGTGTAGACGTCGCGCCAGGCGCGAAGGTGCTCGACGAGCGCAGCATCCGCGACCCGTGCCGCGTCCGCCCCGACGTCGGGCGCGACCTTCGTCAGCTTCCGTGCGATCCGCTCGCGATGGGTGGCGTCGTACACGTCGTCCGTATTGGTCGCTCGCGCGCACGGCAGCATCGCGACCCCGACGACGCCGAGCTCCGAGTCGTCGGGGAGACCGAGGATCCGCCATGCGACGTAGCTCGAGGCCGTGACCAATGCGAGCGCGACCAACAGCGCCACCGCCAGCCACCTGCGCCAAGCCGGGCTCGCGGGGCGCTGCAGCTGCTCCAAGAGCGCATTCATGTCGGGGTGACGCTGCGCCGGGTCGACCTCGAGCCCCCGACGGATCGCACGGCGCACGTGCTCCGGGATCGCGGGTCGAGAAGGAAACGTGACCTCGTTGCGGCGTGTGGTCTCGATGAGCTCGCGCAGCGTATCGGCTTCGAACGGACGTCGACCGTACAGGCCCTCGTACAACGACACACAGAAGCTGAACTGGTCCGACCGAGCGTCCGTGGGCAGCGCCAGCTGCTGCTCCGGCGACATGTACGAGGGCGTGCCCAGGAACGTTCCCGCGTGTGTCAGCGATCGCACCGCGTCGTCGAGCTCGTCGGACGTCGGTTGGTGCCGGTTGGCTCGATGCGTCTGGCCCGTGACGTGAACGAGTCCGAAGTCCGCGACCTTGGCGACGCCGTCGTCACGCACGAGCACGTTCTCCGGCTTGAAGTCGCGATGCACCAACCCGACGTCGTGCGCGGCGGCCAGCCCCATCCCGGCGGCCACGAACTTGCCGACGATCTCGGGCCAGGAGTGAGCGCCCGTCGCGAGCCACTGCCTGAGGTCCGAGCCCGGCACGAGCTCCATCGCCAAGAACAGCTGCTCGCCCTCGGTCCCCACGTCGTGGACCTGGACCACGTTGGGATGCGACAGCCTCGCCAGGCTCTTGGCCTCGCGCAGCAGTCTCTTCCCGTCCGCGTCGTCGCGACCGAAGTGCAAACGCTTGACCGCGACCTCTCGGTCGAGCTCGGGGTCCTTGGCCGCGTACACCGTGCCCATCCCCCCGGCGCCGAGCGCCCGGACGAGCTCGTAGCGCCCGAGCGTCTCGGGCAACGCCTCGTCGTCGAACAGCTTGGCCATCACCTTGCGGCGCAACCTGTGAAGCGGGCGATTCGAGGCCTCGGTGGGTTCCGCGTGGGGGCCGGCGGCGTCGTGGGAGTCGATCATCGGACACAAAGGAGGGTGGGTGGCGAGCATGACGTTCGTGCCGGGTAGTGATCGAGCCTCGCCGGGCTGATCGACTTTCCCCCCGAAATGCCGAATTCGGCTACGTATCGGCCATCAGAGACTCACGCAGTGCCCGCGCCCAGCGCGCGAGATCCGTCGTCGTCGACGCGACCAGCTGCGGATCGGCCGACAGCGCTTCGACCTGCTCGTGCAGCCGCTGCCGCGCCCGCGTCAGCCGCCCCGCCACCGTACCCGCGGGTATCCCCGTGACCGCCGCGATCTCGGCGCGCGACATCTCCTCGAACAACGACAGCTCGAGGACGCACTGGTCGTCGAACGGCAACGCCCGCAGCGCGTGGAGCAGCAACCGCTCCTGACGATCGCGCGCCAACGCCAACGAAGGCGAGGGGCCGAGATCGGCGATGCTGTCGAGGGGCTCGGCGCGATTGGCTTCCCGCTGACGCCGTCGCAAGAACTCGCGCAGGACGTTGTGTGCGATCGCGAAGAGGTAGGTACGCACGCTGCTGTCGCCGCGGTAGCGATCGAGCCCGGCCGCGAGACGCTGGAAGGTCTCGCCGACGAGGTCCTCGGCCTCCGACGTGCTGCCGACCTTGTTGGCGAAGAAGCGGCCCACCGCGGCGAGGTGTCGGTCCACCAGGGTCCGGCCCGCGCCACGGTCCCCCTTCGCCCACGCAGCGAGCAAGCCCTCGTCGTCGGACGCCGCGACCATCCCCGCGACGATAGCAGTGGTGCACGCCGCCGGCAGCGACCGCGCTCAGACCTGGGTGCGCGTGACGTCGTCTCGATCGAACAGCCGCGAGACGAGCACGTGGGCGCGCCGCAGGGGCACGCTCTGGGCGCCCGCCGGCAGCGCGGCGAGCTGGGCCTCGATGATCCGCCGCGCTCGCTCGGCGTGGTCGTGGGCGCGCTCGGGCAAGCCCAGGGTCAGACACGTCTGCGCCAGTCCGAACTCGGCTTCCCAGACCAGAGGCGATGCGATCGCGTCCAGCTGCGCGCCCGCCTGCTCGAAGAGGGTGCGCGCCGCCATCGCCTCGCCCTGGACGGCCTTGAGCTTGGCCAGCTCGAACATCGCGATGCCCTCGTACTCCAGCCGCCCCGACTTCGCGCAGGCGCGACGTCCTTCGTCGAGCATCTCCGCCGCCTCGTCCTCGCGACCGAGCGCGGCGAGCATGCGTCCGACGTTGACGCGGCAGTCGCCCTCGCTGGCCAGGTCGCCGATCTCGCGAAAGATCGCCAGGCCCTTGCGCGCGTGCTCGAGGCCGGCCGGGGTGTCTCCCGCCAGGTGATAGGCCTCGCCGAGATTGCCGAGCTCGATGCCCTCGCGGCGCCGCAGCGAAAGCGCCCGCGACAGCGCCAGCGCCCGCAGCAGATCGCCGACGGCCGCGGCGTGGTCGCCCCGCTCGGACTTGACCAACCCCAGCACCGAGACCGCGCGGTACTCCGCCAGCGCGTCCTGACCCAGTCGCGCCTGCTCGGCCGCATCGATCGCGGCCTTCTCGGCCTGCGCGTAGGCGCCTCGCTTGGCGAGGATCCACGCCAGCTCTCGCAGCGCGAGCGCCCGGGTCGTCGCCGCCGCGTCGTCGGTGGACTTCAATACCGGGGCGAGCGTCGCTTCGGCGTCGTCGATGCGTCCGAGCGGTCCGGCACACCGGGCCACGCGGACCCGCGCCTCGAACTCGCGGGCCCGATCGCCGAGCGCCTGCGCCGCCCCGATCGCGCGCATGCCCACCTCCACCCCGTCGGCGAAGCGCCCCTGGCCGAGGTGACACTCGGCGAGCGCGAGCAGCACGTCGAGCTTGAGCGAGGCCGCCCCCGCCCCCGAGGCCGCATCGGCGGCGCGCTCGAGCTCCACTGCGGCCTCGTCCACGCGACCGACCCGCGTGTGGTACGAGCCTTCGAGATACTGCAGCTGCGCCTGCAGCTCGGCGGATGGCGGCGTGCCGGCCTTCGCGAGCTCGTTGGCCGCGCGGCGGGCCCGTACCAGGGTCGCGTGCGCGGCGTCGTTGTCGTGACGGTCCAGGGTCTGCCGCGCGGCGACAAGCGCGTGGCGCAGCGTGGCCGCCCAGTCGGCGATCGCGTCGTAGTGGTACGCGAGCAGGTGCGCGAGTCGATCCCCGTAGGACGCGTAGAGTCGGACCAACGTCACCACCACGCGTCGGTGGTGCGAGGTGCGAACTCGGGGCGACATCGCGTCGTACAGCACGTCGCGCAGGCCCGGCAGCGCGAAGCGATAGTCGGCCCCGGGCGACAGGCCCCGCTCGGAGACCAGCCCTTGCTCCGCCGCCGCCCGCAGCTGGCGCTCGACCTCCTCCTCCGCCGTCGCCGCTGCGGCCGCCACGGTCTCCACGCGAAACTCCTCGCCGACGACGCACGCGACATCGAGGGTCGCTCGCACGTCGGCCGGGACCTCCGCGAGCCGGGCCTGCACGTGGGCTTGCACGCTCTGCGGCAGGCCCACGTCGAACAGGTCGTCGCAGACCCACGCTTCGTCGGAGCGCACGAGCTTGCCGGACGCGACCAGGCGCCGCACCGTCTCCCAGACCGCGAACGGATTGCCACCCGTGCTGTGATGGATCCGCCGGACGTCGCGGGGCCGGATCTGGATCCGTCCGAACGCCTCGTCGAGCCAGCCCCGAAGCTCCGCGTCCGTGAACGTCTCGAGCTCGATCATCCGCAGCGCGAGCTGACCCGACAGCGCCGACCGCCACCGACGCAGCTCCTCCGATCCTCGCGGGCGCGCCGTGCCGACGATCGCGACCGGGTGCGGTCGCGCGGCGTGGGGCAGGTACGCGAGGAACTCGAGATCGACCTCGCTCGCCCACTGCAGATCGTCGAGCGCGACCACCAGCGGACGGTCGCGCGCCTTGGCGACGAACTGCTCGGCCATCGAGGCGAACGCCTGCCACTTGTCGTGCGGTGCGCCGGTGTTGGCCCCCGGCTGCGCGCGTCCGCTGCCCGACGAGTCCGCCGACGCGAGAATCCACTGCATCGCCTCCAGCGGCGGAGGGCGGTCGCCGGCGTAGGCGAAGAAGCGCCCGCGCACGACGGTGGTATTGCGTCGCCGCAGTCGCCCGATCCACTCGTCGAGCAGCCGGGTCTTGCCCACGCCCGCTTCGCCGACGATGAGCGTGGGCGAGGCGTCCTGACCCGACAGCACGGCGTCGAACTGCGACTGCAACGCCTCGAGCGCGTCCGCGCGACCGAAGAAGACCGCCCCGTCCGGCTCCGTCTTCGGGCCCGCCTTGCGCAGACGTCGAGTGCTGTCGGTGTCCTCGGCGCTGCGCAGTCTCGTGCGCAGGGCTCGGCCCCCCGACCGCTCGAACGTCGTCGCGCCCATGTCGACGACGGCGGCGGTCCGTGAGCGTGGACGCGTGGTCTTGATCGGCGCGCCGGCGAAGCGTCCCAGGTCCTCGGGCGAGCGCGGACGGTCGGCCGGGTCGACCGACAAGCCCGCCGCCAGCGCCTCGGCGAGCGCCTCGGGGACCTCCGGTCGGTGCGAGCGTATCGGGTCGTGATCGCCCTGGCTGATCCGCAGCAACGTCGCGACTTGGTTGGTGGCGCGAAACGGCAGCTGCCCCGTCAGCATCTCGTACAAGAGCACCGACAGCGCGAACACGTCGCACGAGGGCGTGACGCGACCATCGGCGACCTGCTCCGGAGCCATGTACGCCACGGTGCCCAGCAGCGCGCCCGGCCGACTCAGATCGTCGGGGACCACCTCGGTGACCAGTCGCGCCAGACCGAAGTCGAGGACCTTGGTCGTCTCGCGCTCGTCGTCGCCGTAGGCCAGCATCACGTTGCCCGGCTTGATGTCGCGGTGCACGACGCCTCGCCGATGACCCGCCTCGACCGCCGAGCAGACGTCGGCGAAGACCTCGAGGGCGTGGTCGATCGCGAGGCGCTCCTCGGCCTTGAGCACCTGCGACAGCGTGGGGCCGTCGAGGAACTCCATGACCATGTACGGCGCACCGCGCTCGGGGATCCCGAAGTCGTAGACCTGCACCACGTTGGGGTGCCGGATCCGCGCCGCCGCCCGTGCCTCCCGAACGAAGCGCTGGCGGTTCTCCTCGGTGTTGCGGTCGTCGAGGATGCACTTGATCGCGACGGTGTCGCCGAGGGTGACCCGCTGCGCCGCGTAGACGGCCCCCATCCCGCCCGACCCGAGCAAGCGGGTGATGCGGTACTTGCCGTCCAGCAGATCTCCGGGTGCCAGCTCAGCCACAGATCCCGCCCCATCTCAGAATGCCGCAAGCCGCGGCCGTGATCTGCCGAACAAAATCAACGAATCCGTCCGGCCGATCGCCCGCCGGAGGGCAGGAATCTGGGTATCGGCATGCTTGGCGGTCTCGTATGCTCCGCGTGTCCCCGCCCACGTTCCCCACGGCAACCCGACTATGCCACGCACCGTCCTGCTCCCCCTCATCCTGTGCGTCGCGTGTGACGTCGAACCCGACAAAGGTCTGTTCGGCGACGGCCCGCCCCCACCCGCCACCACCGGCCAGGCCGGTACCGGTGACGACGCGGACGAGTCCGAGACCGGACCCAGTGACCGCGACGAGCCCGGCGAGTCGGACTCGACGGGCAGCCCACCGGCCAACCCCGCGACCACGGCAGATCCACCGATGGGCACCGGCGACGACGGTGGCCAGGCCACGTTCGGCGACGGCGACGACGGCGGCTCGACCAGCGGCGACGTGCCTCCGCCGAACGATCCGCCCCCGCCCCCGCCGCCGCCGCCGGGCAACGCCGGAGACTGCTGCGTGCCGGCGGTGACCGCCGGCTGCTCCGACATCGCGATCGAAGGCTGTGTCTGCGGGCTCGACAGCTTCTGCTGCGACAGCCAGTGGGACGATCTGTGTGTCTCCACCGCCGAGACCAGCTGTGGCGCCCCGTGTGGGGGTGCAGGCGGGACCGGCGGCGCGTGCTGCTTTCCGCAGGCGGCGCCAGGCTGCGGCAACGCGGCGGTCGAGGCATGCGTGTGCGGGCTCGACCCGTTTTGCTGCTCGTCGCAGTGGGACGACCTGTGCGCGAGCTCGGTGCCGGGGTGCGGCTTTTCGTGCTGAACCGCTCGGGCCCTCCCGGGCCGCGGCGACGCTGAGACCATGGTCCCCGACGATCGCACGCTCGACAGCCACGCGACGCTCGTCGGGGGCACCTCGTCCTCGCGTGACACCCACCCCGCGCTGCGCTCGGCCGAGTCCGCGATCGACGACTCGCTGATGCGGGCGATCGCCGAAGCGCCCCCGGTCCCGCTACCCCCGGAGCAGCTGAGCCCCGGCACGGTCATCGACGACACGTTCCGGGTCGTGGGCACGCTCGGCGCGGGCGCGATGGGGGTGGTCTACGA
>CALBMM010000252.1 GCA_937896535.1 uncultured Pseudomonadota bacterium | reverse complement strand
GCTCGTCCGCCGTCGTCCCCGAGGAGTTGATCTGGACCTTGCGGACGCGATTGCCCCCCGCGTCGTACTGGAAGTAGACGTCCCCGCCGCCCACGAGGTCGACGTGCTGCATCAAGTCGGCGTGGTCCCAGTCGATCGTCGACAGGTGGGGCATCGCCGTCATGTTGCCGTGGGCGTCGTAGCTGTATGTCGCCGAGTACGTCGCGGGCACGCCCACCGTGTCCCCCGGCAGGCTCGAAGCCAGCAGCCGGTTGCCGTCGGTGGCGTAGTGATAGCCGCGCGTCCAGTTGCCCCCGGTTGCCGCGTGCTGGATCTGCGCGATGTTGCCGACCTCGTCGTAGGTGTACGTCTCCGTGTACGAGCGCAGCGCGGCCGGGTCGTTGGTCTCCGGCTGCGAACCAGGCGTCAGCTCGCTCTCAGTCGGCTGGCCCTGCGACGTGTGCTCGCGGCCAGTTGACTCGACCAGCCGTGACAGCGCGTCATACGTGAACAGCTGGTGCGGGAGCACCTCCGCGTTGTCGAAGTAGATCGTCTGCAGCGCGTCGTCCTGGACCTGGACGATGTTGCCTACGGGGTCGTAGAAGTAGCGCAGGTCCTGCACCGTCTCGGCCGGACTCGGTCGCGTCGTCGTGATCCGACGCAGCCGGAAGCTCCGTGGGTCGTACTCGTACGTCGTGGTCGTGCCGTTGCCGTGCTGGACCTCGGCGCGCCGGCCGTGCACGTCGTACGAGATGCTGTGTACGAAGACCGGCGGTGGCGATGCCCCCTGCCCCCGCACGTCGGCTTCCACCGACTCCAGCATCCCGCCTTCGTTGTAGGCGTAGCGGGTGACCGTGTCGTCGGGCGTCGTCTGCGTGACGACGCGCCCCAACGCGTCGTACGTCATTTCCGTGGTGTGGACCTGACTCTCGAGCAGGCCCGCGGCGGCGGAGTCGAGCCCCGACAACGTGGTCTCGGTCGCGAGGTCGACCCAGTCCGGAACCATCTCGTACGCGATCGTCAGCGTCCGCTCGGACTGCAGAAGCTGCCCGTCGAACTGGTACGGCGTGTTCTCGATCATGCCGGCGCCGTCGTACTGGCGCAGGAGCCGTCCTCGCAGGTTGTCGTCTTCAGGGTCCGTGGCGATCTCGCCGTAGACGTTGAGCAAGACCAGCGCCTCGCTCCCACCGCTCGGCTCCACCCAGTGGTGCGTCATCCGGCGCAGCTCGTCGTACTCGAACCGGTGGGTGCGTCCCAGGTCGTCGAACATCCGCAGGGGCGCGCCCACGACGTCGCTGAGACTCCAGCGATCCCCGGCATCGACCGACGTCGTTTGCAGGACCTGCCCGAGCATGCCCGGCGTGTTTTCCTGCGCGGTGTTGTCGCGCGCGTCGATGACCTCGAGGACGTTGCCGGAGATGTCGAGGACGGTGCGGGTTTCCAGGAAGCTGTCGACGACGGGGCTCTGGGTCAGGTCGCGAACATGTGCGACGACCACCACCGCACGACCCAGGACGTCGGCATGCGCCACGCTCGGCGTCTCCGAGGACCAGTCCACGGTGCTCTCTGCCGCGCGGATCTCCGCGTCCTCGTCCGTCGTGCCGCCGGTCAACGCGTCGCGCTCGGCGAACCAGACGCTCTCGAGCACCGTGTCGTTCGGATCGTGGGTCGTCGTCTCCCACGGCGTGAACTCGACGCGAGCGATCGTCCCGTCGGGATAGTCCGTGCGGATCAGGCGGCCCAGGGGGTCGTAGTGCAGGATCGGCGTCACCCCGAGGTGCAGCAGCTCGGCTTCGTCCTCGTAGTCGGGTCGGTCCGAGAAGAACGGCTCGTACTGCTTGACGGGGTTACCCTTGTTGTCGAGGACGGTACGGCCGGTACCCACCCAGCGCTCGGACGGTGACGTGTCTTCGTACTGCAGCTCGGGTGGCGAGCCGTCGAAGATCAGCCCGCCGCTGGAGTCGCGGGCCGGCGCCAGCCCCGGCTCCGCTTGCACCTTGACCATCAACACGTTGCCGGCGCCGTCCGAGTACGTGACGGCTTGCTGGGTCGGGGCGTTGTTGTCGACGGGGAAGTATTGCTCGCGGGCGAAGCCGTGGGCGGACACCGGCTTGCCGTCGCCGACCCAGGCGAACGCGTCGTAGGTGAACCACTGCGTCGGGTTCGTCAAGGTGTCGCCCTGCGCCGCTGGATCGGTCTCGCCGCTCTTTCCGGCGATGGCGACCGCCGTCACCCGACCGAGGCCATCGTAGGCGGCGAAGCTGCGGTTGTCGTTGGGGTCGGTGACGACCTGGGGCGACAGCACGCGGTAGTCGTGCGTGGCGGCCACCGTGTTGCCGAGCTCGTCCGTCACCGACACGGGCAGCAAGAGGTCGGCGTCGTAGGTGACCGTCGTCTCATTGCCGAACGGGTCGGCGACCGACGCCGGCAGGTAGAATTGGTCCGGGTCGAACGTCGCGAGCTCCGAGCGCGTCCACCAGGCGCTGTCGTGGGAGACGTAGGCGCCCTCGTCCGTCAGCGCGTCGGTGAGATCGGTCCCCTCGAGCTTGCCGGTGAGGACGTCGGCGATCTGGGCGGCCGTGAACGCCATCGTCCAGGTCTCGTGGACGAGGGCCCGGGTGCCGACCTGGCCGTGGGTCAGCGCGGCCGTCAGCGCATCGTTCCAGTAGCGGATCTGCGCCCGCGCGAGCAGCCGGATCTCGAGCCCCGTGCTCGTCGCGTCTTCGAACGCGATCTCCGTCGCGGAGTCGACCATCGAATCGACATCGTCGCCGGTCCATGGTGCCTGCAGACTCGGCGCCGGGAACCCGGTCAGCTCGAAGCTGCGGGTCTCGATGGGCGTGCCGAGCCGGTACGTCGCCTCGATCGTGCCCGCCTGGTCCGTCCAGTCGGCCTCCGAGATCACGACCTTCGCGGTGCTCTGCTCCGTCTGGGCCGGCCCGCTCGGCGTCCGCCTCGGGTACGCCACTTCGGCGGAGCGCTCGACGTTGCCGAACTCGTCGACGGAGATCGTCAGCGACTGGACGAAACGCGGATCGTCGGTATCTCGTTCGTAGTGGAAGCTCCGGGTCTCCCGACCGTGGGCGAAGAAGACGCCGTGGTGCCGGCCCTCCTCGAGCTTCGAGGGATTCTTGGGGATCGTGGGCTGGTCGATCCGAAGGGTGTAGGACGTCTCGGTGACGACGTACGGGTTGCCCTCGACGGCAATGTCGCCATCCTCGGCGTAGACCTCTTGTCGCAGCGGCTTGCCCCGCAGCGCACGCAGAGCCTCGCGGCGCTCGTCGCCGCGCAGTCCCTCCGGCAGAGGTGTCGCCAGCGATGGCGGCGCGGAGGTGTCACCCTGCCAATATTCCCCCGCGTACTGCTGGTCGAGACTACCACGCGTCAGATAGGCGCCCGTGTGAAACCACGTCTTGGTCAGGACCGGTGGCGAGTACAGCGTCTCGTCGATGACCTCGTACCCGGTCGGGAGCAGCACGTCCTCGCCGTAGTGCTCAAAGCTCTCCGTGTCGCGTTGCTCGACCCGACCGAACCCGCGGAACTCTCGCTCGGGACCATCGAAGTAGCCGTGGTGATACGTGTACGTGCTCGCGAATCGCTGGCCACGGGCGTGGTCGATGACCTCGACCCTGTCGAGCACCTGCACGGGGAATGGCAGCCGTGTCGCCCAGGGCTGCCCCGCCGCCTTGTCCCGGAGGTAGTGCGCGGTGCTCGAGCCGTACGTGACCTGTGTTTCGAGACCGAGGTTGTTCTGCAGCCCGGTCAGGAGGTAGGGCTTGCCAGCGGTGAACAGGTCGACGTACCGCAGCCCCCGCTCGGCCGGCAGCGGTGAGGCCCAGACCACGCAGGCGGTGCCCTTGCCGAGCAGGTCCGCGACCTGCAGCTGCGCAGCGGCGTGGACCGGAGGAACCTGGGAGAGCGCCTCCGCCGTCGAGAAACCGTTGCCGGCCTCGTTGAACCAGACGCGTCCGCCGTCGCCGTCGAAGTACACGATGTCGGACGGCCCGGTGCCGTCGACGTCGACGACGCGAAGCCGACGCGTGTCGAACTGATCCGGGTGCTCGAAGAACGGCGCCCCGGTCATCGTGATCTTGCGGCCGAAGTTCCCGAATCCGAGGTTGGGCCAGTAGCAGACGGTTCCGTTCTCGACACGGACGAGATCGACCAGGCCATCGCCGGTCATGTCCGCGAACAGCACCGTCCGGCGGGGATCGGTGTAGAGGATCTGAGGCCCAGCATCGTCGTCGAGCGAGACGCCTGCCTCGTGGTCGCGGCCCCAGCCGTCGACGCCACGCGACTCCCACCACAGCATCCGGCCGCCCTGGTCCTGTAGCAGGTCCGCGATCCCGTCCCCGTCGAGATCCACGAGGTGAACGCGTGGATCCTCGAACGAGGGCGTCGGGACCTCCACGAACTCGCGGAACTCCTGCCAGTCCTCGGCGAGGGCGTCTCGCCGCCAGAATCCAGCGGGGGCGCCGCTGCGTTTTTGGACCACGCTCTTGCGCCCGCTGCCGTCGATATCCATCAACCGCAGTTCGCGGCCGCCTGCGGTAGACACCCCGGGTCGCACGGGGAGCGGCGTCGAGGGTCGATAGCGGCCTCCGCCCGCAGCGGGCTTGTACCAGAGCGCGTCGGGACCCTGTACGAGCAGGCCGGGGATCCCTTCGCTGTCGAGATCGACGAGGCTGACGCGGCTGCCGAGTGGGTCGCCGATGTCTGCGAGGTCGTCGAGATCGACACTCTCGAGCGTCTGGCTCAGCGTACGCGGGGTGTAGCTGCACGAGACAGACGGGAGCGACTCGACGTCGTAGAAGCCCGTCTGCGAGTCGAGGATGTAGCCGCGTGCCGTCGCGGAGGTCAGCAGCGCGAGGTTGGGCTGCTCGTCGTAGTCGAGGTCGAGCGAGCGCACTAGCCGGGGCGGTGCGCCGGTCCCAGACAACGCTTCGAACCGATGGAAGAGAAGGAGCCGCCGGCACAACCGGCGCGTTCTGATGTCGAAGCGGCTCCGGTAGCTCGAGAACGTGTCGAGTCGCGCTGGCCAGGTCCGTTCCTCGGTCGTACTGATGTCGACCTGCTCGGTCTGCGTGTCCTCTCCATGCTCGCCGTAGTCGAGTAGGAGCTCGAAGCAGAAGTCATCCTCGTCCTGCGGCTGTGGAGGTGAGGTCGGCCGGTTACCGTAGAGGACCCGCTTGAGATACCGCTGCGGCTGCGTCGGTTGCTGCACGAGCCGCTGCTGTTCTGGCAGCGACGTCGTAGCGACGTTGGCGAGGTCTTCGGCCTTGTACTCGTACCAGACCTCGTTGCCCCGGTCGTCGAGCTGCCGGGAGAGCAGCCAGCGGTACACCTTCGCGGCGCTGGCGGGATCGGACACCCGGGCCGCCGAAGTTTCACCGAAGATCGACGTGACGTTGTCGCGGCTCGTCACCCGCCAGTGGGTCGAGCCATCGGACTTCGACACCCAGCGGTCGATACGGGAGAACCCGCTCTGTACGCGAGGTCGGTACGGATAGACGAGGTGGGTCGTCGCGTCCTGAACGACGCGCTGCCCGGCATCGAAGCGCGGGACGAGGTCTTCGGCACCCGCGAGAATGAACGTGTCGGACTCCGTGGTGTCCACGTAGCGCGGCAGACCACGATCGGTACGACGGCTGATCTCGGGGACCGACAAGGCCCAGCCCAACCCGAAAGGGCCATTGCCGCGTCCGGAGTCGTACGAGAGGCTCAGCTCGGGCGTCAGCGCACGGGCGGGGGATAGCGGGACGGGGATCGTGAGTGTCCCGGTGCCCGTAAAAGCGTTCGCTTCGAACGACTCCCCGATGCCACGCAGCGCTCCGCCGCCTCGGGGGAGCTCGACCTTCGGTACCAGGGAGTCTTGAGCGCCGTCGTCTGACGTACCGTCGGAGGCGGGCCGCGTCGCTTCGCCGCCGACGAACGCGCGGCGGCCACCTTGGGCTCGGTCGAAACCTCCCCGTGCCTTCTCCTGCTCCTGCGCATCGCTGCTGCCCGGTGCCGTTCCCTCCGACGGCTCCTTGGCCATGCCGGGGCGCAAACGTGGTGCCCCGAGCTTGTCGTCGTCGTCTCGTCCCTGCATCGCCTGACCCTCAGGCGGGCGTCTGTACTTCGTACTCGACGACGAGGATGACGTCCTCGAGGTCCGTGGGAGGAGAGCTCACCGTCGACACGAACTCCCACGTACCCGTCGTGGGCTCGGGTGACCCGAAGGGTGGCGACCCCGGGATCTCCCCGACGAGGATTCGGGGTACGCCCGGGAAGGCGCCGTCCACGTCGACACCCGTGAGCGAGACCGGAGTCGACCCCGTCGGGAGCGCGATATCGAATGCCATCGCCTGAGCGGACGCAGCGTCGTCGAAAACGGCCAGGATCCAGATTTGTCGGACCCGGATCTCCCCGCCATGGAACTTGAGCGGGAAGCGGTGCTCGGACACATCGATGGAGAGGGTCGGATCCTCCGCGCCCGGCGGGTTGAGGAAGCGATCGAAGTCGTCCGGGAACATCTTGCGCATGCTGATACCGCTGACGAGTCCAACACCGAGAGACGATGCGTGACGCGCGTAGGAGTCGATGGCCGTGTCGATCGCGTCCAAGACGTCCCCCTTGAACCCGTCGCCGCCCTGGCGCGCCGTGAAACTCAGACGCAGCACCACGTCTCCGATCGACGTGTAGTCGAACGTTCGATGATCCGCGGGGAGCTCGATCCGCCAGGTGCCAACGGCACCACGTCCCTCGAACGGCAGGTAGCGCTCGTCGTTGAAGTTCCGCTCGAAGAGACCGTCGTCGTCCTCGGCCGACATCGTCGAGATCTGCTGGATCCCGGAGGATAGGTCGTCGACCAGCGCGCTCGGATCTGTGGATGGCGACTTGCGGATCGCGCTCGAGACGAGCGTGAGCGTGAGCGGGACCTCGGCGAGCGGTCCGGTCTTCGAGGCCACCGAGACCGAGACGGACCTCAGACGCCGCAGGAAGTGCCCGGGGTGGTCGACGTCGAAGAGCATCTCCGGGATCTTGAGGTAGCACGTCCCAGTCTCCCGCAGAACAACCAGCGCCGCAGGATCGAGTGTCGCGAGCGATACGCTCTTGCTCAACTCGAACTCGCGTCGATTGTTCTGCAGATACACCGTCTCCATCCGGCGGATGTCATGTAGCAGCTTGTCGCCGGCGAGTAGCCCCTTGCGCTGGTTGTCCCAGTACCCAAACTGGATGAAGGAGGTGTCGTCCGAGGCCAGCTCGAACTGGTACGTACGCTCGGCCCGCTTCGCGACTTCGTACGCGAGCTGATACGCCTGAAAGTAGACGCGCTGGACCTCGGCCGCCATCCAGCCGTAGAGTTCCGACCTCGCAAACCGTTGCTTGAGGAACGACTCGCGCTCTCGCGCCTGGGCGATCTCCTTGCGGTGGTTGGAGAGTTCTTTGGTCGCGACGTCGACGCGGATCTCCGCAGCGAGGATCTCGCGCTCGAGTCGGTCGACTTCCCGCGACGCCTGCTCGCGCTCCAACTCCCACTGGACGACTCGTGCGTCGACCCCCGCGTTGTTCATCCAGTCCTGGGCCAGGCTTGAATGTTGCGCTGCTTCAGCATGCAACAGCCGGGCGCTCGCCTCGTGTTTCCGGATCTTGAGGGAGGGGCCGGAGCTTGACGAGATGGAGAAGCTCGGTGGGAGTCCTAAGTTGTTGGTGAACGTTTGGTCCCCTTCCTCATTCTCGGCGATATGAGCAGCCATGCGCTCGTCAGAGATCGCACCTCGATGGACGGCCCGAGCCGCCCGAGAATGAATCAGTGCTTCTCGTTCGCCCCGAAAGACCGGGTGCGCAAGAAGGTTGGCGAAGTAGCTCGTGCGGTGAGCCGCGGTATCCCGCGCCACCTGGATCGCAGCAACGGCGCGGATCGTCTCATCCACGCGGAGCTCCAGCACGCGCTCGGCTGCCTCTGCTGTCCGTACCTCGTGTGTAGCACGTAGCTCCGCCAGAGCCTCCGCGTCCTTGCCCTCGAGGGCGGCCAAGAGGGCCTGGCCCAGCGTTCGTACCTCGGCGGCGAGCTCTTTCGCGACGGAGACCATCGTCCGAAATCGGTAGTGCGGCCGTGGAGCGTTGAGCGCTGCGATCGCGCTCGCCAAGTCGATGCCCGCAGCGGTCGCCTTGACGAGCAGCGCGGGGTCGATTGGCGGCTGAAACAGCGGCAGCTCAAGCCGTACCCCCTCGATGTCGAGACAGTTGCGGATCTTGAAGAGTCGATCGTCGACCGTGTCCCAATAGCCGAGCAGCTTGTCGTTCGGCGGGATACAGAAGTAGAGCGCGAGAGGGTCCTCAGGGTCCTCTCCGAGCTGGACGGTCAGGTTCAGAAGCGAAAGGTCGGGCTGAGTTCCGGCCTGGTTCAGTGGAGCCACGCCCTCGATCGGATGCAGAGGTGGATGGAACGCGTAGTTGAGCGCGATCCCGCCGCCCGGTTGTTCCGCGAAGTCAAAGACCTTCTTCGCAAGTTCCTTGCCTCCGACTGAAAGGTAGTCCCAGATGTTCCCGGGACGCACGAGGTTCTCGAGTTCCACCAGCGCGTTGGAGAAGGCGTCGAGAGCGCCCGCGAGTTGATCGAAAGTCCGTTCGGCCGGGGTCATCTCCTCGAGCCGTTGCGGACGCTGACCGAGTAATTGCGCTGCGAGCACATACAGCTGAAGCGCCTCCCCTACCGTCTCGCGCGTGGCCTGTCGGAAAAGGTGGTCCCCCCAAGAAATCAGGTTGTCGAGGTATGTCATCACGGTCGCGCGCTGGTACGCGATCGGCCGCAAGCGCGCGAGAAGATGAGGGTTGAAAGGGTTTTCTTGCCACTGGGCGATCTGCCCCTCCGTAGAACGTCGCAGGAGGAGCTTGTCTGGGTCACCTCCGACGTAGTTGAGCGCTTCGAGCTGCTCAGAGATCGATGCGGCCCCCGACGCCTCGTACATGGGCTTGGTCCGCCAGAAGCGCTGCGGCGTGGGATCAGAGGACGAATCTGTGGGGTCGAAGACGTAATGATACCACCGCTGCGCGTCCTCGAAGCGCTGGGAGTCGCGAAGTCGCCGCGCGATCAGCAGCGGCGCATGGAAGAACATCTCCCAGTTGTAGAGCGAGTACGCGCCCCAGATCTCGAACTCGAACTCGTCCCGCGCAACGCGCTTCACCAGATCCAGATTCGGCTGGTACTCCCCCTCGATGGGTTGCATCACCGTGTCGCTCGCTAGCTGGTAGCGGAGGTCGGCGTTATCGCCATCCTCGGGGGGACTAAGAACCCCACCAACGCCCTCCTGCTCCACGATGCTCAGCATGCGAGTGATAAACGGGTGCTGGAACGCGAAGAACCAGAAATGCTTGCTCACCGCCTGCTGCGCGAGATAGTCATCTTCCGCGCCCTGGTCCGCTGGAACATCGACCATCCCCGTGCCCGAGAGCGCTGCAGTGCTGAACCCCGGGCTGTTGACGAGCCCGCCCAGCACGTACTCACCGAGGTTGAGGTTGTCGAGATCGTCAAGATCTTGACCATCGCCCTCGAATGCCGGCAGGCCGCTCTCGCCGGGAGAGCGCGGCCAGACGAAGAACACGCGCCTATCATCGTGGTAGAAGAACGGGTCCTCGGCTACGAAGCGGGCAGCTTCGCCATGTGTGTTGTGGCGGGGCGCTATGACCTCGAACGGGGACGCCGCAATCAGGAGCTGGGGGGTCATCACGACGTCTGCGCCGGCAGAATCGAAGTACGCGGGCCGTGGCACGCGGAACTGACGGATAATTGGATCCTCGTTCGCGTCAAAAAGGTCGCGCGGTTGCGAGAAGTACTGATGGCGAGTACTCGTCGAGTTCGGCCTAGGAAGTGCGGAAGGCAGATTCAGCTTCCGGTAGTCGGGCTCCGTCTCGACCAGGAGGATCTTCTGTTCGGCGCCCACAAACATGAAAGCGTGTTCGGTCGAGACGTACCCCTCGAAGGTTGCGGTTGCGCTTGGCCCAGGCGCCTCCGGGCCCGACGATATCGTGATCGTCGAGTAGAAGAACGGTTGCACGACGACGCGGTCACTATCGACGTACGTCTCGAAGAACACGAATGAGGGTGACGCGGTGCGGGCCTGCACATCGACCGTCGCGCCGCCCGTCGGAACGCGGAGCGTGCGCGTAGTCTGTTCGCCTACTTGGGCCTGAGTCCAGGCTCCGTTGACATATTCACTGAATCCGAGCCCGATCTCTAGGTAGCGAACTCCGTCGTCCGCCGCAACCTGCTGATATGAAGGCCACATCACGAGCAGGCGCCGATTGAATACTACCGGCATCACGGTAGGTGTCTCGATCGGAAGCGGCACCTCCTCCCAGGCGGTCCAGTACGTCTCCATCACTCGCTTGCGGTAGTAGAATCTGTACGGAGACGCGACCGACCTGCCGAACACGTGCAGGTCATTGATGACCTGGTAGGGCATCGGCTCCCCCGCGGTGTAGCCCTCCTCTACGTGGTACGCGACACCCGCGACTTCCAGCCGCGAGATCTCTTTCACCTTCCGCAAGTACTGTACGTAGGCTTGTTCCGCACGGTCCGGCGTCAGATCGGCTTCCGACAAGTCCGCCACGAGCTCGCGGAAGATCGGGCTCTGGTCGTCCCGCAGGTCAGGCTCGAGGTAGTTCTCGGGGTAGAGGAAGACCTTCCGATTCGCCTCCCAGACCCGGTAGTAGCGCCGCCACACCCACTCCCGCGCGGAGGCATCGTCAAGCGCCTCGGGGGACTCCAGATTCAGGAGCAACCGCTGGACGAACAGTTGCACCGCGGCCGAGGCCTGCACGATGCGAGACGTCCGTTGGCAAGACTGTCCTTGGGCGTCGATGAGCAAGTCGCCTAGAAGATCGTCGAGCGTATCGAGGACCGGACTCTGGGAGAGCACGTACGCCGCGAGAGCGTCCCGCTGCTGCTCGCGGAGGCGGTCCCGCAACGGGCCGATGACCTCCGGCCAGCGATCGGGCGAGTACTTGCTGCGCGCTGCGTTCTTGATCGCCTGCGCTGTTCCTGCGCTCACTGTTGGGGTGGCCCAGTCGACGGCACGTTGCGCGGTGATCCCAAATCGCTGAAGTGCCAAGAAAGCTCTGGAGAGTCGGTCGAGCCCGTCTAGGTCTTGGACGGAGGCAGCATCGATCGCGAGCTCAGTGACGAGGAGCGCGAGGTCTGCTGTATCCCAACCCGTTGACTGAGCAAGGAGCGCCTGGCTGTCACCGTGCAGTTCTCCCGTGTCATCGGTAGCCGAAGCGAGCAACTCGAAGAAAAGCTCGTGGTCTCGGAACACAGCGTCGCGCAGCGCAACGAGACGGAGTAGCTTGTGCCACTCCGACCACTGTGGCGCAGCCCCGGTTTCTTCCACGAGCGGGAGCGCCAGCAGGTCGGGCAGCGCGAGCGTTGCGGCGTTGTCGAGCAGCCACTGCACGTGCCGCACCGGAAGGCGAAGCCGAGTCACGACGAGCGACAGCTTGTAGAGCAGCTCGAGGATCTCGAAGTGGGCGTCGAGCAAATCGACGGGACTCAGAGGCGGAAACCCGTCCGTCCGGATCGCCTCGCCGTCGGTCTCGAAGTCGATCGCGTTGACGAAGTCGTCCGAGACGAAGAGCGCAATGGCGTCGTCAGGACTCACGATGATCGCTCGTAGGAGTGCTTCGCCGGTCGCGCTATCCAGGCCGACGCCCCCCGACAGCTTCTGCACCACCAACGCGGACATCCGCTCACTGCGGACGTGCGCAAGCAAAGCCGCCAGTGTGTCCTCGGCACGCTCCTCGACGGTACGCGTGTCTGGTGGACTGCCCTCGGGCGGATCGAATAGAAGCGCGGCGTCCGCCGCACTCAAGAATTTCTCCAGCTCCGCTTGCAGCTCACTGGGGGACACACTGCCGATGTCTTCACCGGCGATCAGCTGCAGCGTAGCCTCTACAAAAGCCTCGTCGATCACCTGACCAAGTCGATCTCCGAGCACCGTCAACGCGGGCGTCGATGCGTCTGCCTCCCGCGAAGTCTCGGCGACGATGTCCTGCAACCCGCGAATGAGCTCGACAAAGATCTCCTCGCTGCGATCGCGAAGGAGCGCGATGCCTTCGGAGGGCTCCACAACGTGCCGCAGCAGGTAGTCGAGCTCGGCAAGCGAGAAGCCGGACGCGCGAATGTCGTCAACGAGCTCGATTAACGCGCGGACCGACGCAACATCCGGGGTTGGAGATGCGGTGTCATCGTCGAAAGGCTCCGTGCCCGACAGCAGCACGAGGCGGAGCAGATCGAGCACCGGCAGGCCTAGAGTCCGCGACAGAGACGCGCGTCGGTGAAGCTGAGAAAGCGAGGCCAGGTTGCGCTGCGTGATCGCCGTCCCGTGCGGTCCAGGAGAGAGCAGCGCGGCCAGCTCTTGGGCCGACAGGTTCAGGGCCGCTTGAATCACCGGGAGGTCGGCATCGGCGAGCGCCCCAGTCGTGGTCAGCTCGGTCGCGCCATCGGCAATCGCGAAGTTCGTGTTGGAGGGGTCGACCGTCCGATCGAGGAAGACTCGTTCGTAGAACGACGCCTCGCCGTTTCGCCCCTGCTCCGTGTCGAGCAATCCGAACCAGCTCAACAGTTCGAGCCGCTCCAGTCGCGGCCAACGCTCCAGCACGCGGCGGACTCCCGCGAGACGGCCGAGGAAGCTCGGTTCCGTGTTCGCGCTCGCCGGTGTAAGAGGATCGGTCTCCGTGCCCAAGGCTCGCGTGGCCGCGTCGAGATCGAACAGAGACCATCCAGTCCAGCGGGCGAGCCGGACGAATCTATGCACGCGACCGAGCTTCTCCGCGTTCCAGCCATCGAACGTGGCCCCGTCCAACGAACATGGTTGTCCTTCGGCGTGCTCGATCGTGACCTTGCCAGGCGACGCCGTGGTGTCGTACGGGTACTCGACGTGGAGGAGCTCGAGTAGCTCCTCGTAGGTCATGCTGGCCTGTTTGAGGAAGACGCGGACGTCACCAGCAAGGTCGGTGTCCCAGGTCGCCCCGAGGCCCCAGGGCTCGCCGACGTTGCTGTACGGTGCCTGGGAGTAGTCGATCTGATCCTCGATGATGTCGCCTTGCACCTGGGACAGATCGAGCGTCTCCAGCGCGATCGCATGCGCCTGTGCCGAATCGTGGCCGTGGATGACGTCCAACAAGTCCGCGAGGCGAACGCCGAGGTGGTCGAGATACAGCCTTGCTTCCCGGAGCGAGAGATCGAACGGCAGAATCCAGGGATGGACCGCCGCCGCAAGAATCGTGTAGGCCGCCTGGTCGAGGTGCTCGGGGTGCGCACGTAGCTCCGACTCCGTCCAGGTCGTCTGCGGCCACTCCGCGGGTGGCGATCCAATTACGCGGCGCTCGAGAACCTCGTTGACGAGGTCGATCGTCGGCATGACCGTCGATGCGTTCTTGCAGTTGAGCAGCGTATGAACCACGTCTTCACGCCGGACCTCGAGGACATCGAGGAGCGTGTTGTTCCCGCTGCTGTCTGGGCGATCCCGCAAGAACTTGAGGAGATCGGTCAGGTACGCGGCCGGGCCAAACACGGAGCGGCAGTGCTCACAGGCACAGAAGTCTTGCGCCCCGAACAATGCCTGGATGTCCGGAAATCCGTCCGCCTCGATATCGAGTTGGAGCATCGGGATCGCGTACACCGACGGAAGGTTGAACGGCGAGCCGTACTTCGTGGCGACCGTGGCGACCTTCGCGGACTGCTGCGCCGCCTTCTGCCAGACCTGTTTGACAACACCTAGACCAAGAAGCGGCTCGAAGTTCGCCGCGAAGGCGCTGTACCCCATCTTGAAGATCTGCTGCGCCGAGACGATCCCGTTGTCGACGAGCGTGGCGACCGCATCACCGCGGCCGAAGCGAGGCGCGATCACGTGCAGGCGCTGCACGTGCTTGAGGTCGCGCGTGAGATCCTCGAGCGTCACCCCTCCGGGCAGGCTCGGGGGCGGGCTCCCCTCCGCCAAGAACGTGTCGATGCGAGAGGTGCCGAAGTCGAAGCTGGAGTTGAGGTCGGTAAACTCCACGACCTTGTCGAGAAGCGTGGCGCGATCGAGCGCAGCCGCCGTGGCCGTGGTGGGAAACGCGTCCTCGAACACCCGCGTCAGGGTGGTCGCGTAGTTCTGCTCGCGCTCGCTGTCGTCGGCACCTGGGATCGCGGCGGGTGCACTGGGGGGCGGCGAAGCGTTCTGGATGATGTCGAGCCAGTCGGTCGAGGTCAGCTTCGCGAGATCGCGGGCAACGGTGATCTCGGAAAGCCCCCGCCGGGTTTGGAGCTCCTCCACCAGCGGAATGTGGTTTCCCGTGAGAGCGCCGACGGCCAGCGTGAACTGGACCGTGTCGGTCGTCGCGGCGCCATTGGTCGTTCGGAAGTCGTCCCAGAACTCCTCGATGGTCCCGGTCCGCGCGACGTAGTCCTCGACGAACTGCCGCGGCAATGCGGTCGCCACCCCCCCGGTGAGGAGGAGCTCGCCCAGCAATGATGTCTCCGGGTTCGTCTGCGGAACCGCCGTGTCCAAGACGGCGGCGTCGAGGGCGTCGAGAATCTCGTCGACCTGCCCTTCGCGCCATGGCGGAACCTCGTTGGCGGCTTCCGCCCGCAGCAGCGCCGCCTCCCAGGTATCCCGGCCCTGACCAAGAATCCCGACGAGCGTGGTCGGCAGACCGCTGCTTGCGAAGGCGAAGAACGCCTCCCGAGTGACGCCAGTGAGTGCCTCGAGCTGGGCCGACCTCGCGACGTACGCGACTTGTAGGGCCGGCTGGCGCGTCGAGCCCGCGAGTGCTTCCACGTCGTCGGCAGTGAGGTCGGCTGGCGAGAGACCGTCAAGTCGGGATTCGACCGCACGCCAGACGTCGGTGCTTCGCGCGGGACCTCGGAGCTCCACGTCGCCCACGACCAGGTCGATCGTTGCGTCTGCCGGAGCGTCCTGGAGGACCTCCGAGCCCGCAATCTCACTGCCACTTTGGTCCAGGGCCCGCGCGAACAGACTCTTGTCGGGCCGCGTCGGATCGCAGGGAGGGTTCTTGCGGTAGGAGAAGACGTAGCTGCCGTCACGTGCGGTCTCCGTCGTGCCGATGACGATCTCGGTTCGGAGGCGCTTTTCGACAACTTCGATCCGAGCCGATGGAACCGGGGACCCATCCGCCCGACGAAGCACGCCTCGGACGAAATAGCGGCATGGCTCCGGCCCTCGCGAGGCCCCCGCTGCACCCCCTCGTGCCGCGTCCGCGTCGTCGAGGGAGATCGGTAGCTCGGTGCACCCGGTCCCCCCGAGGAGCCCGCGGACCGAGAACTGAGCCTCGACACGACCCACCGTCGCGCCCCCCGACAGCGCGCTCAACTGCAGGGTCACGAAGCGCTCGAGGATCGGGACGGTCGAATCCGGGTCCGTACGGAAGAGCTGGACGATGTCACCGAGCTCCAGCTCCAGCGTGAAGAGTCCGGCGTCATCGGTCGTCGTCGTCGTCGCGACCGTCGGTGTGCTGTCGAGCGTGTCGAGCGCGAAGACCGTCAGCCCGCCAAGAGGCTTTCCGCTCGACGTCGGCTCGACGACTTTTCCGTGGATCTTGAACATCGGTCGTGCTCCTCGTGTTCGTCGTTGGGGAGGTGCGCCCGTCCGCTACCGACGACCCACCAGCACGGCCGACACCCGCGCTTGAATCGTCTCGCTTGACGACTTTGCTTGCGTTGCCGTACCGCGGACCTGGATGTGAGTGCCGAACGCCGACTGCGGAATGAGCCCCCGCAGGACGTCCCCGCTCGAGCTTCCCGACACCGTCAATGACGCGATCGACTGGTCGACGAAGGTCCCGGCGGGTTCGTCGATCGAAGGTGCTGCAGGGTGCGCGGAGAACTTGAAGGTCGCCGTCCCCGTGACGTTGATCGTGTGGACGCGCAGCACGAACATGGCGTCGCGGAACGGGAGCACCGGCGTCAGCGGACAGACGTCGAACGTGGTTGCGCTGTTGAGACCGAGCGCGGAGAAGTCAAAGTCGCGCGCGGACCACAGGGTGATGATCGTGCCTGCCATGAACTAGTGTTGCCCCACGAAGTCGAGACTGAGTGCCGCCCTCAGATCACCGGTGCCGCTGCTCTGTGTCGCCTCGAGTTGAACGTGCAGGAACGGACCGAAGGTCGACGGAAGTCGCGCGGTCTGCAGCTCCGCCGTCGTCCCGTCCGCGATGGTGAATGCGTGGTCCGTCCCCGACACGGGGACGATGAAGTCGGTGCCCGGATCGCCCGGGTCGGGCAGAGCGCCGCGGATCCGTACGAGGAGCTGGGCACCGGAGTTGATCGACCGGTCATGGACGCGCAGCGCGACGAAGCCGGTCCGGTAGGCGCTGACGTCCAACGCGCGGACCAGAACCTCGGAATCGGTAGCCGACGAGCCGAGCGAGCTGTAGTCGAAGTCGGTTCTTGGCAGGAGAGTGATCCGGTCGCCTCCGACTGCGGTGGCGGGGCGCCGGCGCAACACGAGATCGGCGGAGACGATCGCGTTGCAGTTTCCGGCGGGATCCCCCTGCGTGCCTCGAACGACGACAGTCACGAACGAGCCTGGCAGGCCGTCGAGGATGAACGGCTTCAGCACGCCACCGGTCCCGCTCAGCGTCAGGTTCGTGACTGTGACTTTCGCTGCCTGCGTGGCGTCCTGGAACCTCTGACCAGGATCCTCAGTCGATGGCGCGACGACGTGGGCGATAACCTCGATCGTGGCGTTGCTCCCGATGGCCGCCTGGTGAATCCGTACGTCCAAGTGACCGCTCTCGAATCCCGACGTGGCGACAGCGTCGGCGACGACCAAGTCCATGGAGGATGATGGGCCAACCCCATCGAAGTTGAACGGGCGCGCGGAAATGACGGGGATGACGACATTGCCCGCCGTCTCCGCACCCGCGCATGGGTGAGCCTGGGAAGGACGGCCGGCCGCAAGGGCCGCAGGATGATCGTCGCAGTAGGCCGACATTGCCGCTCACACCGTCATCGCAAGGTCGCAGCTGATCGTGGCGCTCGTCGTTCCTGACCCCTGCGTCCCGACCACCTCCACCCACAAAAATCCCCCGAACGCAGCGTCGAGGTCGTCCTTGATCAACAATGGCGCCGCCGGACTCGAGCTGTTCAGCGTCGCGGACGCGACCTCGTCACCGATGAAGTCGATGCTGGGCTCCTCGTGCGATGGCGCTGAGATCTTCACCGTCACCACGACGCTCCCGCCCGACGCGATCGAGTGGTCGTGCGCGCGAACGAGTAGCGCCCCCTGGCTCGACGCCGTCACGTCCAGAGCGCGACAAACCACGTGGGTGGCGCTGCCGCTGGTGAAGTCGTAGGTCGTCTTTGGGATCACCTTGATCACATCCGTCGGCATGCGTTCCTCCGCGAGTAGGGGCGTCGTTCTTCTCTCTCCACCAAGGCCATCACTCCGCCGTCACGATGGTGCAGTGCTCACCGAAGTACTGCCCGTCGGTCTGGCTGTACGTGAGCGTGATCAGCTGACGGACGTTCGACGCATCTCCGTTGGTATCGAGATCGAAAGGGGCGCTCGGGCTGCTCACCGTCCCGCCGCACCAGAAGACGTTGGAAGGCCAAGAGGTCGTCCGGTTCACGCTGTTCGTGTTGAGCACGAGCAGGATTCGGTACGTGGCGCCGTGCAATGGGTTGCTGAGCGTGAACGTGATCGGGTCGCTCGCGCTGTTGAGGACGACGCGGTGGAAGTTCCCGTTGTTGAAATCGATCGTGACGGAGGAACCGGTGGGGGATTGCGTCGTCGTTGCGGGGGCGAGCTGGCAGCTGTCCCACTGCCAGTTGCCGGTGGACCCCGATAGCGTGACCCCGCCCAGGGTCGTTCCGCCCGTGCTGAACGCCCCGATTGTCGTGTTCTCCGCGCCCGTGAGGGTGATTCGGAAGCGAAGTGTCTGCGTCGATCCGCTCCTCATGTCGAACAGACAAGACAGAGAGTCCGACTTGAACATGCGCAGCGTGGAAGAACCGGTCGTCGTACCGATGTCGACTCGACCACTCGCAGTCGCAACCACGACGTTCCCCCCTGTGGTCGTGATGTCGCCGTCGGCGTCGAAGTCGTTGACGCCCGACATGTCGTCGCCGTCCGAGAGGGTCACGCCGGATGACTGAATCGCGGACGTACCGTTCATTCGAACGAGGCGGTTGTCCGTCCCGCTGATCGAGAGGCCTGTCGGAGTCTGAAACGACGTGACCCCTGCCCCGTTCGTGGTGAGAACTTGTCCGTTGGTCCCGTCTGTGGCGGAGTAGGCGACGGCCCCGGCGGTGATCGTGCTGGCCGTCGTGATCCGGTTGATGCCGGAGAGGTTGTTGCTGTCGTCCAGCGATACCCCGCTGTCCTGCAGGGTGTCCGTTCCGTCCCAGCGAGGGACGTGGTTGTCCGTGCCGAGGCCTGTGAGATCGGTCCCGCCAGCGCCGGCCTGAGCCGGGGTGGCAACCGTGCGCAGCAACAGCTCGATGCTCAACGTTGCGGTGATGGTCACCGTCGACCCGCTGTTCCGCGTGCAGTCCGCGGCGACTTGGAGATGGGTCCCAGGCGAGCCGTCCAAGGCCTGAATGTAGAGAGGCTCCGCCCCGTCCGTGAGCGTGACCGTCGCCGCTTCCCCAATGGCGAGAAACGTGACCAACGGGTCGTCCGGCGTCACCGAGGCGTGCCTCACCGTGACGTGGACTTCTTCTCCGGACGTAATCGTCAGCTCGTGCACGACCACGACGAGGGTGGCGCTGGCATAGCCTGCACACGGCACGGCTCGCGCAAGGACGGCGTTGACTCCCTCGCTCGCCGCGAGATTGCCGAAGTCGAACTGTCGCCGCGTACAGATCTTCACCCTCGCCGCGGCCGGCTGCGAGTCGGCACTCGGCACGGCGGATGGGGCGTCAGGCGGAGTCACGTTCGCTAGGTTCTCTGCAGGTGGAGAGTATCCCCGGCGCGATCACCAGGGACGAAAAGTCGCAGCCTCGCTGCCGCAAGACAGCGTACCGGTCCGAGCGTGACCAAGAAGTGCACGCACGACCGCCGCGAGCCGCTGCGCTTGCAACGGCCATCCAACGCTAGGGGGCCATCATGTATGGACACCCCGAGTCAGTGGAGCAAGGCTTTTTTGATGGTTTGATCGAGACGCACGGTTGCGGCCGACTGACCGCTCGTCATCTTCGACCACTGGTCTTCCCGGCTTCGCCAGCGAAGACCAGTGTCGCGTTGCGTTGCTGAATGATCGGCCGATCGCGTTTTCAGTTGGCGGGCTCCTTCCGGCCAGCGGGCCGGTCGTCATCAGAAATCCGACACTGCCCGCGCTCCTCGAACGACGAACGGATGCGCATCTCGCATCATCGAGATCCACTCCATCCTGCAACACGCCGAAACAAGCTCGACGCCAGTGCTCCCTCCGCCAAGGTCGTACTGAAGTGGACGACTCAGGCGTCGGAGGGCCGCTGTCCCACTCGCGCGAGCATGCCGAAGCGCCCGAACCGATCCACCTCTCGGTCGACCACGTCGTAGAACTCGGCACCGCACCCCGGCCTCGCGTCCGCAACAGCGACGGCGTACGCGGGCTTGTGGAGATCGTCAGGTAGATGAGTCCACCCTGGCGAACCAGCCGCAACGCGGCGGGCAGCGCGTCGCCTCGCAGCTGCATGTTCCCGAGGTCGTAGATCACCAGGTCGTATTCCCCCGCCCGAAATGTGGGATCGTCCCAGAGATGGAATCCGGCGTCATCGAACCCGCGCTCACGACAGTATGCGCGAGAAGCGGTGAGCCATTTCGGATCGTCACCGACGGAGACCAACGTTTGCACCGAGGGCAGGTCGCCGCGCCGCTTGAGGTGTCGAAGCGACACCGAACTGAAGCCGGACCCGAGGTCGAGCACGCGACGCGCGCTTTCCACTCGGATCGCCCGCGCGGCCACCTCGATCGCGGCGAAAGGGATCGCCATCGCGTCCCGAGATACGTGCTCGCAGTAGTGACGTCGTAGCGCGACGAGCTCGCGCAACGCGTCGTGCGCCAAGGTGCCCCCCGATAGGGGGGAACCCGGTCGCAGCTGCTTTCGGGCGTGGTCGAGGAGCCTCGCGTGGCGTGTCGGGAGGATCTGGCGCGCGCGGGTCGGAGGCGTTCTGGTGCCGGTCCAACGAGAACGCGCGGGCGTGCCAGGCCCGGGGACACGAAATGAAGCAAGTCTCGCACCTGAGCTTCTTCGTTGAGGGCGGGCAGGTCGACGATGCGGAAGCGATCCGGGTACCTGTCCGCGAGTGCGGCCGCGGCGCGCGCGTACTCGTCCCAGTAGCGCCCAACCGCGGCTTGCTTGTCCGTCTCCTCATACGAAGGGAAGCACGCGTCCCACCGCGGGTCGGGTCGTTCGTGCGACGAGCGGATTCCCCAGTGATTTCGTCCGGCAGTCTTGCGCATCAGACTCTGCACGGTCGCTTCGCGTCCCCGCTGCATGCAGAGGGCAAGCGCATCCGGGAACTTCTCGAAGATCGTCTCGATGTGCGGCAGATAGCTGAAGCACACGTCTCCGACGACCGCAGCGTTACGCGCAACATCCGATTGAGCTTGCCGTGGACTTCGTTGAGCCGGGCCGTCCAGGCGGAGCACCGGGCGCGCTTCGTGGCTGACGGCGAAGCCCGGCTGCGCGTTCAACAACCGAGCGAGTGACTTCGTGCCGCACCGTCCCGTCCCGAGGCCAACTACGATACGAGGGTGGGCGGTGTTGACGCGCGTGCGGTTGCGGCGCGCGGCGACGCGGCGCGAGATCTTGGGGGCGCTCATCTCGATCAGCATAGAAGATCTGGCATGCTTTGCTCCCGGCAAGAGGTCGGTTCTCGACTCGAGCCGAACCAGTAGAATCTTCTCGACCCCGGAGTGTTGCGATGTCGCCGAAGTCCCCCAACTTCGTCAGCTGCCTGTGCGTCACGGAAGACCGACAGGAGTTTCTGCCGTGGTTGTTGTGGGGTTTCCAGCGGCAACGCTGGGCCGAGCGAGAGCTCGTCATCGTGACGGGCTCCGATGTTCCCGACGAAGTGGCAGGTGCGGAGAACGTGCGGATCGTGCCCGTGTCCGCGGGCACTTCCGTTCCCGAGAAGCGCAACGTGGCGCTGGAGAACGCGCACGGGGATGCAGTCGCTTGGTTCGACGACGATGACTGGCAACATCCGGATCGCCTCACACGAATTGTCGAAGCGCTGCAAGCCGGAGCGAGCGTCGCGGGAGTCGGCGGAGGGTGGTTCGTCGACCTGCGCGCTGGCAAGTGCGCCCAGTACAGGGCGCGCAGCCGCGTCCTCTTCAACGGCGCGGGGTTCCGCGGCGACGTCGCCCGGGCGACACGCTTCGACGAACGCCGGCGGCGCGCGAGTGACACGGGATGGCTGCGCGCGATCGACGGGGCACACCGGCGCAAGACGGTCGTGTTGCCAGGCGATGAGGCGTTCTTCTGGCTCTGTCACGACACGAACCTCAGCAACCCGGCTCGACGCCGGCGGTTCCCCACGGACCTGAGCGTCCTTCGCCAGCGGCTCGGGCAAGCCTGGGGAGACACCGATGCCCAACTCGAGCGGCTGCGCGCGGCAGTTGGAGGGCGCCACCGCGGGCCAGAGGTACCGCCGAGGGTTCCGCGCCAAGCCAGGCACCGCCCGACCCAGACTCGGAAAACGCGGGCGTGTGCCGGCGCTTCGCGGCCGCCCGTGGCCGCGGTCGTGAAGATCAGCGCGCTCGATGTCCCGTACGCAGGCGCGACGATCCCTCACTTCCTTCGCCAGGCGAAGACAGACTTCGCCGATCGCATCCTCGTGGTCGACCGCCGCAGCGACTTCCGCGGCAAGTACCGCTCGCGAAGCGTCGCTTCCGTGGACCAACTCGACGCGCTGTGCGAGATGCTGGTCCGAGACAAGGTCGTCGACCGCATCGTCGGCGTGGACGATGATCGGGAACATCAGGGGGAGATCCTCGCCCGGTACTTCGATGGGGACGACCGAGTGCCTGCGTACGCCCACACCGGTGGTCCGATATACGCGACACTTCTTGGATTGGAGTCGGCGCCGTGTGACCACGTCGTCCAGTTCGACTGCGACATGCTCTTTCATTCGTCGGGAGAGAGCTGGGTGGATTCCGCGCTCCGAGTACTCGAGGCGGATCCCGCCGCATGGCTCGCGATGACCCACGGTGGCCCACCAGGTGGCGAGCTCGGGACGCCGGCAAGCCTGGGGAGGGCAAACGCCCGCCGCGCTCGGTGGGATCGCGAGCGAGGGGTGTGGCGCTTCCCCACCGCGTCGACGCGCTACTTCCTCACCGATCGTCGGCGATTGCGGGGTCGACTGCGACGCGTCCCCGTCAACGGCGGGTGCGCGCCGCTCGAGATGTGCATTTCGGACGCGTTGCGACGACACGGTGCGAGTCGCATCTGCGTCGCCCTCCCCGGGAGTTGGGACCTGCACCCGCACTCCCACGAGACGCCCTTCCCAGAATGGGCAGAACGGATCGCGGCCGCCGTCGAGCGCGGTGACGTGCCCGCCAGCCAGCGTGGCAAGTACGACTTGCGATTGGACCGTTCCGGGGACCGCGCCGCTTGGTCGAGACTTCTCGAAAGGAACCGGGAGCCGTCGTCGGGCGGCGGGCCAACCCATCCGCCGTCACCACGCGCGCGGCAACGACCGGCCCGTAGTGTGTCGACCCGCGTGCGTGCGCGGGCACAACGCGCGCAACGACCGATCGAAGCGGAGAAGCCGCGAGACGTCGCCCCTATCGCGGTGGTGATCCCCATCCGTGACCGAGCGGGCGATCACCTGCGCCGATGCCTGGCGTCGGTGCAGTGGCAGACGGTCGGCCGGCCTTTCCAGACGATCGTGGTCAGTCACGGAAGCTGCCCCGAGATCTCGGAGGAGCTCGCTGCGCTGTGCGACGAACAAAGGGCCGCACTGGTCGAGGTCGGCTCGCCGGCCGATCCGTGGTGCAAGCCGCTGGCGTTGAACGTCGGGATCCGAGCGACGGATCCCGCGCTCGCGTTCGTGATGGCGATGGACGGCGACATGATTCTCGCCCCAAACTTCCTGGAGACGGTACTGGGGAAACTCCGCGAGAAGTCCCAGCGGATGGTGCTGTGCCGCAGCTCCGACCTCCCGTGCGACCACGTCCTTCCGTCAATCGAACAGATCCCGTCGAGCTTCGCGGCGCTGCAGAGGCGCACTCGCCTCCGCGGACGCCAAGGATGCGGAGGCATCCAAGCCGCCCCCCGCTCCTTCTTCTTCGAGGTACACGGCTACGACGAGGACTTCGTTTGGTGGGGCGCCGAAGACCGCGACATGCTCGACCGCGCCCGTCGTTTCGGCCTCGAACCGACGTGGATCACGAAGGAGACCGCGATGCTGCATCAGTGGCACGTGGGCCGGCACCGCGACAAGCCGGAGGCGCGGGCCGAAATCGAGGAGGCGGCTCGACGCAATCACGCTCTGTGGCACGAACGCGCCAGCATGGTGATTCGCAACCCAAACGGCTGGGGGCAGCACGTGGGTGCCGCGGCAGATTCGGGCCGTTCGGACCCGCAGGCCTGAGGACCCTCGCGCATCCCAGTTGTGTAGGATGCGGCCGCCGACATGCCATTGGTCAGAGGCCATTTTCGTCGCTCATCCCGTGGCTACAGCTTCGTACGGCGTACGGCCACACTATCGGCCATCAAGGGGTGCAAGCGCGATGGCCATCGTCGTCGCCTTCGTCGTCGGCCTGCTACTCCTCGTCATCGCGGCGCTGGTCAAACTCACCGTGGCTGTCGCTACGGCGGTGGTGGCGCACATCTGGGAGCTGGCGATCGCGCCCGGCTGCGTCGCCCTCGCCGTCGCCACTTTCGCTGCCCTACGCGTCCTCGCGAGTCGCCGCGTCAACGAGTACCTGGGACTTTGCCGCACTCTCTCTGAGACGGGGAGCCTGGAGGCAGAGAAAGCGAACCGCCTTCGGGCATTGGCAGCGAAGGTCGCGCCGACAAGCCCGTCCCGTGTCGCGGGAGAGGAGCATGTCTACAGGGACCTCGTCTCACGCGTCATCGCCGATGGGATCGTCGACGAGCATGAGCGCGAGGTCCTGCAAGAGCTCGAACACCTATTCACGTACGATCCCGCGCTCTCCGAGTCGATCAAGGAGCAGGCGTTCTTGGGCCTGTTGACCGCGCTCCAAGGGGACTTGAGCGAACATGCCGAGCAGCTGGCTCGCCACAACGCGGCTGCCCTCGGTCTCTCGAGCGCGACTGTCCAAGCTCATCTCCAGCCGCTGATCGACCACCGTGAGCGCGTCCGCTCCAAGCAGCGGGCGATCGAACGTGCGGCCGCCGAGCAACTGCGAGAGCAAGAGAGACACCAGGCTGAGGTCGCTGAAGACCACGAGCGTGCGTCACGGGTCCTCGAGCTCGAACAGAGACCTCCCGTCTCCACGACTTTGAAGCTGCAGAAGTCAGAGGTTCCCTACTACGCCGTCCCGGCCACCGAGCTGAAGCGCCTTCGGAAGGGCGACAAGCGGCGGCAGGGACAGCTGATCGTCACCAACCGGCGGGTCATCCACCACGGCGACGGCTCCGTCTCGGTTCGGCTTGCAAAAGTGGTGGACGCGGCCGCGGACACCGACCACGGCCTCGTGCAGATCGTGAAGGACGGACGACGGACGCCGTACCTGTTCGAGGTTCGGCGACCGCAGGAGACGCTCGCGCACCTCCTCCGTTCGTTGGAGGAAGCCGAAGCCGCACGATAGCCCGACCGCTCTCGAAACAAGATCCTCCCCCCTCGAGGACCGTGGACTTGTCGCCGTGGAGCCGTTCCGCCAGCTCCAGCGCGTCGGTGTGTCCCTCCCCCAAGACTCTCCCGCAGCGTCGTCCGCCGGCACATCTGGTGCCCAACAAAAGGAGCGCGCTTGCGGCCAAGATGACCAAGGACGCCGGCGAGTCGCGGCTGAGGTCGAACCGAATGGCGAAAGCCATCACGACACAGACGCAGCCTGGATTCGGGCGGACCCGCACCGCCATCTGGGATACTCGCGGCCCCGTGTGAACGCCCTAAGCTCGTGCTGGCGGCGGGCCCGTCCCTGCTCTTTCAGAGGTTCCGGGGCCAAGCACTCAGGCCCGTCGCCAGGGTCCTGGCGCGACAACACAGCAAGACCTCTTCCCGAAAGCCGCAGGGCTGTGATCTTGTTGGAGCGATGCTTGGATCCAAGAAGAAAGCCACCAAAGAGAAAGCCACCAAGACGAAGGCCGCAAAGAAGAGAACCACCAAGACGAAGGCCGCCAAGAAAAAGCGGAGTACCGGGAGAACCGTGACGATCTCGGCCGGAGAGACAAAGCTGATCCGCGCTGTCGCGAGGCTCGAAAGCAAGACGTTCGACCAAGTGCTGGCCGACGCGGTTCGCCATCACTACCGCGACCGCATGGGCGTGTTCTCGACCCAGTTCGCCAAGGGCAACCGATAGCCGTCGACAGGCCCGCGGGCCGGCAACGCGTCTGCTACGCTGGTGTCCGACCGCGGGCCCGTCCCGGTTCCACGTCCATATTGGGGGCACGTGGGTCGGGGCGGTCCCGGTCCTTGATAGAGGACGGTCCAACGTTCGCAAAGGTCCGGGCCGAAACCGCCGAGAACGTCGCCATCGTTGGCCGCCTGGTTCGAGGCGTTGATGAACAACCGTCCGCCCACCAAGATGGAGGACTTCGTGTTCCACTGCCAGCAGCCGAGCGCAACGACCTCATCGAGCATGAACGCGTCCACGTCGGATGACCACGAAGGCGTCGTCGGACGCGTGCTCCGGCTCAGCGAGCGTGGGAAACTGAAGCACCACCGCGCATGGGCCATCGTTTGCGACACCACGCCCCACAGCATGATCAGACCGAGGGTTGTACTGAGGTGCCCTAGGCGTCACGCTCTGCCAGCCGATCGTCGAGCGCGACATGCGTTGGATCTTTCTTTGCGAGGCGGCTTGCAGAACGAGCGAGAGCGGAGCGTCACTTCTCCGTCCCTGACCCGCGCCTGGGCATCCACGCCCAACACCGAGCGCCGCGTCTGAAAGCCTAGCGTGTACTGTTCCCCGAGATGACTGCCACTGATGCAATCCCAGACACCGCGCGCGCGGCCGATGCAGTGCTGCGGGGATTTCGGTGGCAACTCCTTCGCTCCGCGCTGGCCGCGGTCCGTCTTACCGACGAAGAGGTACTGGTCGTCGAGGGGTCCGAGGATCTCGAGGTCATTCGCGTGGAGAAGGACGGCGGAGGGATCGCAGTCACCTCGGAGCAGCTCAAACTCGTGACGGCGCGCATCTCGGCCAGAACGCCCGCCGTCTACGAGACGGCGTTCAACTTCATCATGGCGTTCGCCGAGAAGTACCACCGAGAGCAGACAGCTGTGACGTTCCGGTTCCTGACCACGGCGCTAGCCGGCACACAACGTGTTGACGACCAACTACCGACGGACATCCTGGCGAAGTGGCGGAAAATGGACGCCGGCACGCTCTCGTCGTCGATGAAGGCCCTCTCGGCGAAGTACGGCACCCAGTGGGCCGGAACCTCAGGGTCTGCGGCCGCGGCCCGGAAGCTGCAACGTCTGAATGACGCGACAAGGTACCTCGACACGCATTCCGCGTGGGATGCGTTTCGCGACTCGGTAGACTGGGTCTTGGGCGCCGACGGAATCGAGGCCCTCGAAGCACGGCTTATCGCCGCGCTCCAACATGACAAGCGGAGGTCCCGGCGGGCGGACCCTCGGCTGCTCGCCCGAGACGTAGAGGCACTGTGCCTCCTCCACGCGACACGCAACGACATCCACGAGCGCGTCCTATCTCGGGACACGGTGACGAACACGCTTGCTCTCGCCGAACTTGGCCAGTACTCGCGCGACTATCGGCAGGTAGAAGCACTGGCTTCTCCGGTGTCGGACGGAAAGACCGAAGTCTTCTGCGTGGTCTTTCGTGACCAAGGGTTGGGGATCGCCGCCGTTCTGCACGATGTTTCCGCCTCCCTCGCTGCCGAGCTGACCTCACAGATAGAAGATGCCGAGGTAGCCGAGCCTTCCACGTGGATCGCGAGTCTCGACCCCACGGCGGACGACCCCTTCGCCGGCGTGTCTTCGGACGTAGTCGTGGCCCTCCGCCAGTGGGCACGGCGTAGCACGTTCGTCGCGTACGTGAGCGTTGATGGTGCAAGGGGCACTGGCTCGACGCGCCAACAGTTCCCGGCCACTAGCCTCTGGCCCGTGTTCGCGCCCCTACGTGGTGGAGGGTCCGTGCAGGTGTCGTCGAGTGTTCACGCGCTGTCCGATCCAGACGCGGCCTCGATCGTTGATTATGGCGAGCAGCTCGGTGTCGCGG
>CALBMM010000251.1 GCA_937896535.1 uncultured Pseudomonadota bacterium | reverse complement strand
GTTGATGTCGTAGCCGTCGCCGACCCCGGTGCCCAGCGCGGTGATGAGCGTGACGATCTCCTGGCTGGAGAGCATCTTGTCGAGGCGCGCCTTCTCGACGTTGAGGATCTTGCCGCGCAGCGGAAGGATCGCCTGCGTGCCGCGGTCGCGCCCTTGCTTGGCGCTGCCACCGGCGCTGTCACCCTCGACCAGGAACAGCTCGGCGTTCTCCGGGTTGCGCTCCTGACAGTCGGCGAGCTTGCCCGGCAGTGAAAGCCCGTCGAGCACGCCCTTGCGCGTGATCGTCTCGCGGGCCTTGCGAGCGGCCGCCCGCGCACGTGCGGACAAGATCGCCTTGTCGACGACGAAGCGCGCGGACTTGGGCGACTCCTCGAATTGCTTGGACAGCTCGTCGGAGACGGCGCTCGAGACCAACGCCGTCACCTCACCGGAGACGAGCTTGTCCTTGATCTGCGAGCTGAACTTCGGGTCGGGGTGCTGGATCGAAACGATCGCGACCAGACCCTCGCGCACGTCTTCGCCCGACAGCGAGCCTTTGTGCTGCTTGAGCAGGTTGTGCTCGGTCGCGTAGCCGTTGACCACCGACGTTAGCGCCTTGCGAAGGCCCGTGAGGTGGGTGCCTCCGTCCTTGTTGGCGATGTTGTTGGTGAAGCACAGGATGTTTTCGTTGTAGGCGTCGGTCCACTGCATCGCGACCTGCACGCCGAGCTCGGCGGGATGACCCTCGAACTCGAAGTCGACGCGACGGTCGATGTAGACCAGATCGCCGATCGCCGTCTTGTTGGCCGCGAGCAGCTTGACGAAGCTCGCCACGCCGCCCGTGCCGTCGAACTCCTTCTCGCGCCCGTCGCGATTGTCCCGAAGGATGATCGTCGCGCCGGGGTTGAGGTAGCTCAGCTGGCGGAAGCGCTGCGCGAGGATCTCGAAGTCGATGTCGATGTCGGTGAAGATGAGCGGATCGGGATGGAAGGTGATCCGCGTGCCGCGTCGCTCCGTGGCGCCGACCTGCTCGATGTCGGACACGACGTGGCCGCGCTCGAAGCGACCACGGTAGGCCTTGCGCTCGCGCCAGATCTCGAGCTTCACCCAGTCCGACAGCGCGTTGACGACGGAGACGCCGACACCGTGCAGACCGCCGGAGACCTTGTAGCTCTGGTTGTCGAACTTCCCGCCGGCGTGCAGCACCGTCATGATCACGACGGCGGCGTCGACCTGCTTGCCCTGGTGCTCCATCGGGCCGGTCGGGATTCCGCGGCCGTTGTCTTCGACCGAGACGGAGTTGTCGAGGTGGATCGTGACCTCGATGCGATCGCAATGTCCGGCGAGCGACTCGTCGATCGAGTTGTCGACGATCTCGAACACCATCTTGTGCAGACCCGAGCCGTCGCTCGTGTCGCCGATGTACATGCCGGGACGCTTGCGAACCGCTTCGAGCCCCTCCAATACGGAGATCGAATCGACGCCGTACTCGTCTTCTTGCTTCGCAGGCTCGTTCACGAAACGCCGGTCCGACACACCCCGGAAAGGGGGCTGAGAGCCCGGGAACATAACACCGTCCAACCGCCTTTACCATCCGGCTGCCCGCCGAATTCGGCTGAATTGGCGGGGGGTTGGAAGACTCTTGCGACAGGCTTTGCCGCGACCGTTTTCGGCCTCGGTTTCGGGGACGAACCCCGGCAGGTTCCGCTCAGGACTCGTCGGCGATCACACGACCGGACTCCACCCGCAGCGCGCGGCGGGGTACGTCCGGGGGTAGCTCGATGTATCGTCGATCGGTCGTGGTCAAGACGCACTGCCCGGCGTCTTCGGCCAACGTCCGAAACAGCAGCACCGATCGCGCCGGATCGAGCTCGCTGGACACGTCGTCGAGCAGCAGCAGCGGTGGCGCCCCCTGCAGGCGTCGCGCGGCGCGGACCTCGGCGAGCTTGAACGCGAGCACCAACGCCCGCGACTGCCCCTGGGAGGCAAAATCGCCCGCGGGCTGACCGTCGAGCTCGATCGACAGGTCGTCGCGGTGCGGGCCCACGGTCGTCATGCCGCGGCGCTCGTCCTCGCGACGACGGGCCACCAGCTCCGCCGCCAACCGCGCCGCACGCTCCGCCGGATCGGGCACGTCGTCGAGCTTGGTCAGGTAGCGCAGCGTCGCCCGGGGCGCCGTCTTGGTGGTGTCGGCCGGCACCGAACCCCGCTGACCATGGATGCTCGCGAACGACTCGGCAAACGACGGCGACAGGTCCTCGAGCAGCTGAGCCCGTCGGGTCCAGACGCGCGCACCGACCTCGGCCAGGCCCGCCTCGTAGGTGGACAACAGGTCGTCGCGTTGCGAACGGGGAGCGTGCTCGTCCTTGAGCACACGGTTTCGCGAGCGCAGCAGCTTGTCGTACTGCTGGATGTCGGTGATGTGCGCGCGCTCGCGGGCGAACAGCACCCGGTCGAGAAACTGCCGCCGCCCCGACGGGCTGCCCCGCAGCACCCCGAGGTCCTCGGGGGTGAACAGCACGGCCCGAATCCGACCATAGAAGTCGGCGGCCGAACGCACGTGCTTGCCGTCGGCCGTGGCCGCGCGCCGCGTCGCGTTGCCGTGCCGCGTCAGACGAACCTCGAGCGTGCTCGGCACCCCCAGCTTGGGATCGTCGGCGGTCAGCTCCACCCGCGCCGCATCGGCTTCGTGCCGCACCAGCGGCGCGAGGTCCGAGGACCGAAACGATCGCAGCGTGGAGACGAGATAGATCGCCTCGAGCACGTTGGTCTTGCCTGCGCCGTTGTGCCCCCACAGCACCGTGAACCCCGAAGCGAAGCGAACGTGCGCCTCCTCGAGGTTGCGAAAGTCCCGCAGGACCAGGCGCTCGAGCTTCATATCCGCATGGGCATGACGACACCCAAGAAGTCGGGGCCGTCCACGGGCTTGACCACGCAGGGGTCGAGCTCGCCCTGGAACTCCAGGTACACCTCGTCGCCGTCGATGACCTCGAGCACTTCCATCAGGTAGCGCGCGTTGAAGCCCGCGACGAGCTCCTCACCGTCGTAGTCGACCGCGAGCTCTTGGTGGGCCACGCCGAGATCGGGATTGTCGGCGGTCAGCTCGAGGCTGCCGGGCGACAGCGCCACGCGTACCGTGGCGGTCTTTTCCGGGGCCATCACTTCGGCGCGGCGCAGCGCGTCCAGCAGCTCGTTGCGTCCGACCTTCGCCTGACGATCGTGATTGGCGGGGATGACCTGCTTGTACGGCGGGAACATCACGTTGTTGAGCTTGACCGACAGCGACAGCTCGCCGGCGCGCAAGAACAAGTGCTGATCGCCGATGCCCAGATCGATCTCGCCGGGCACGCGGTCGAGCACGCGCTTGATCTCCAGCATGCCCTTGCGCGGGATGATGATGCCCTTGTCGAGCTTGGGCCCCGTCATCGCGCAGCTGTAGTGCGTGAGACGGTGACCATCGGTCGAGACCATCGTCGCGGTCTGGCCGTCGCACTCCAGCAGCACGCCGTTGAGGTTGACGCGCGCCTCGTCGGTCGAGACCGAAAAGCCCGTCTTGTTGATCAGGTCGGCGAAGATGTGGCCGGTGATCGTGGTGAACACGACCGGCTTCTGCGACTTGCCGGACTTGACCCCCTTGGCCGCGTCCGGCAGCTCGGGGAAGTCGGTCTCGGGCATGCCCATCAGCTTGAACTCGCTGCGGCCCGCGTTGATCTGCGCCCAGTGGTTGTCGAGTCCCTTGATCTTCAGGTCGCCCGACGGCAGCGTCTTGATGACGCCGTGCAGGTGACGGACCCCGACCGTGAGCGAGCCGGTCTTTTTGACCTCGGCGGGAATGGTCTCGGTGATCGCGGTCATCATGTCCGTGGCTGAACAGACGACGTGGCCATCGGCCGAGGCCCGCAGGAGGACGTTGGCCAGGACGGGCATCGTGCTCCGCTTGTCGGCCACCGTCTGGGCCAGCGACAGCGCGGAAAGGAAGCGAGCCTGGTCGATCTCGAACTCCATCTTGGGGTCTCCAAAGGTCAGCACCCCACGGCACTGGCCGGGGCAGACATTGATCTAAAACAACAATTTAATAAATAGTCGTCTTGATCTAAGGTGTGGAAATGTGGACAACTTCCGTACACGGTTGAAACCTTGGAGGTTTCGCCGATCGAAACTCGGGGATGGCGTCGGGGCGTACAGCTGTGGACAAACGCCGATTCGCGTCGTCCCCCGCTCGTCCACAGATCGATCCCCAAACGCATCCGCAACTCGTCCACAGGATCGTCAGAGCGCACGAGCCCCGACCAGCTGATCGCGCAGCTGCTCGATGGTGGCCTTGAGCTGCGGGTCCTCGGCGGAGATGCTCGTCATGCGCTTGCACGCGTTGATCACCGTCGAGTGGTCCTTGCCGCCGAAGCGCAGACCGATCTCCGGAAAGCTCGAGCCGGTCAGCTCGCGACACAGGTACATCGCGATCATCCGCGGACGCGCGATGCCCTTGTGACGGCGCGGGCCCTTGAGGTCGGCGATGCGCACCGCGAAGTGACTCGCCACCGCCTTCTGCACCGCCTCCACCGTGATCGGCGCGGCCGCCTGCTTGGCCTGCTGGGCCTCGCCGAGGACCTCGTGGACGAACTCTTCGGTGATCGGGGCACCCTTGAGCGCGGCGAAGGTCGCCACGCGCACCAGCGCGCCCTCGAGCTCGCGCACGTTGCTGCGCACGAGCGTGGCCAGGTTCACGCACACGTCGTCGGGAATCGCGATCGCGTCGTGCTCGGCCTTCTGCCGCAGGATCGCGACCCGCGTCTCGAGGTCGGGCGCCTTGATGTCGGCCACCAAACCCCAGTTCAGACGCGATGTGAGCCGTTCCTCCATGCCCTGCATCTGCGCCGGCGTGCGGTCGGCGGTCACCATGATCTGCTTGCCGGCCTCGTACAGCGCGTTGAAGACGTGGAAGAACTCGTCCATCGTGCGGTCGCGACCGGCGATGAACTGGATGTCGTCGATGAGCAGGACATCCGGCTCGTCGCGGTAGTGCCGACGGAACTGGTCGAACTTGTTGTAGCGAACGGCGGTGATGAACTCGTTCATGAACCGCTCGGCGCTCAGATAGACGATGCGCAGCTCGGGCCGCTCGGCGTGCAGCTGATGACCGACCGCGTGCAGCAGGTGGGTCTTGCCCAGCCCCACGCCGCCGTAGATCAGCAGCGGGTTGAAGCGCTGTCCCGGTTCTTCGGCGACGGCGCGCGCGGCCGAGGCGGCCAGCTCGTTGCTGGCGCCCTTGATGAAGGAGTCGAACTGGTATCGTGGCGAAAGGCCACTGGGCGGCGGGGGCAGCTGGGGGCGAGAGCTCGCAACGGCTGGCGCGGCGTAGGGCTCGTCATCGGACGACACGGGCGTCGGCGCGACGTCCTCTTCCTCGGCCACCACCACCTCGATGTCGATCTCGTAGGTGGTGTCCGACTCCTTGCCCATCTGCTCGAGCACGGCGTCGCGGTAGTGGTTGACGAACCACTCCTTCATGAAGTGGCTCGGTGCACGCAGATGCACCGTTTGCCCCTCCACGGCGACGAGCATCAGTGGCCGCAGCCACAACTCGTACGTCTCTTGTCCCAGCCGAGGCTTGAGGCCGGCCAGCGCTTTGGTCCAGATGTCGGTCATGCGCACCCGGTCCACAGGATCGAAAGCCTGTGGAAAGACGTGGAAACGGTTGAAATTGCGAAAGAAACGCGAGGGACAACATCCCCCTGTCCACAAGGCTGCGACCAGGCTGGCCGCGGACCGGAAAAGCGGTCCCTCGAGGTTCTTCCGCGGTGGGCGACGCTTCTACTGCCGTCGGTTCGGCGCCGCAAGCACGCTGGGGAGACCGGCTCGCAACACGATGAAATTGCGGGACTTGTTGATCCTCGCGGCGCCGTGGCACTTTTTTCGGAATCACCGGCCCGCGGGCCGATCGTCCGGATCTAGCCAGGATCACGCCACAAATCCTGCGACCGATCCGAAGGGGTCTCGTACTGCCGTCGTCCCAAGCGACTTTCCGCTTTCGAGCGTCCGCAAAGTCGCTTGCCAAGCGGGTTTGCGGCGTTGTGGTTTCACCCGTGTCACACATGTCGCACCTGGCGTGCCAAAACGGGTCGTCGGGCGCGGAACGGGCGCGGTCGCACCGACCGTCGCGGCGCCTTCGCAGCGTTTGCGAGGGGCCGTTGGAAGGCGCGAGGAGGCGCGGGGAGGCGATCGGCGGGTGAGCCGACGCGCGTTGACACCCCGAAGACCCACTGCTATCGATCCCGACCCTTCGCCAGCCCACCGGCGGCGGCTCGACACGGAAACATCCTTTTTTCGCGACCGGGCCCAGGAGATCTCCGATGAAACGCACCTACCAGCCGCACAGCCGTCGCCGTAAACGCAAGCATGGGTTCCGCGCCCGCATGGCCACCCGCCACGGTCGCAAGATCTTGTCGGCCCGCCGCAAGCGTGGCCGCAAGCGTCTGACCGTCAGCGTCGGCACGAAATGAAGCCGCAGGGACTGCCGCGGGCGCTTCGACTGAAGCGACGGCGGGAGTTCTTGCGCGTACAAAAAGGCGGCCGCAAACAACACACGCGGCACTTCCTCGTCTTCGTGCGTCGACGCGACGACGAAGGACCCACGCGCCTCGGGATCACGATCACGCGCAAGGTCTGCAACGCCGTCGGTCGCAATCGGATCAAGCGACTGGTGCGTGAAGGCTTTCGACGCGCGCGGTCGAAGTTGCCGCCGGGCTTCGACCTCGTCTGGATCGCCAAGCGCGACGCCGCGACGGTGCAGTACGTCGACGTCGTGGCGGCGGTCGACGGCATCGCAGCGCACCTTCATCGCGTGGGTGCGCCGGCGGGCCCACACACGAAGCGGTGAGGGAACGCATCGGCGCGGCCCGCGGGCGCCGCGGGCGAGCCTTTGCCGATCGACCGGGCGAGGACGCACGCGGGGAGAGGACAATGGGAGGCGAAAGCGCCTTTCATCGCGGGCGGACGCCTGCTATCCCCCCCGGACCGTCACGCGGCCTACCGCGGCGACGGTCCCTCCAAAGATGTCCGCGGGACGCAAGGCAGACGCGATCGCCCCGGTCGCACGGGCGACCCTCGCGCCCGCGAGGAATCGTCTCGCGCCGTCGGCGGTCGTGGGACGCATGCTCTCGTCTCTTCCGCGCCGGGCTGCGATCGGCCTCGTGCGCCTGTATCAGGGAATCGTCTCACCGTGGCTCGCGCCGCGCTGTCGATTCACGCCCAGCTGCTCGCACTACGCCGGCGAGGCGTTGTCGCGGCACGGGTTTTTGCGCGGGGGCTGGCTGACCGTGCGTCGACTCGGTCGCTGCCATCCTTTTTGTGCGGGTGGACATGACCCCGTGCCCGACGCGCTCGAAACCACGGCGCTGCCGGCCGTGAAAGGAACGCCCGCGTCGTGAGCTTCCAACAGCGAATCTTTGTCGCGCTGGCGCTGTGCGCCGCCATCTTGTTCGGCTACGACCTTCTGTTTCCCAAGCCGCCGCCCGAAGAAGGCACGGAAGACGGCAAGGTCGAGACGAAGGCCGACGGTGACGAGACCAAGGACGGCAAGGCCGCCGGCGGCGACGAGCCCGACGCGCGCGAGCCCGCCGAGGCGACGCCCGACGCGGACGTGCCCGCGTACGCGATCGAGTCGCACGAGATCCGCAACGAGCTGCTCGCGGTCACGGTGACCAATCGCAGCCCGGGCCGCGACGGCATCGTCGAGAAGCTTCAGCTGCTGTCGCCGCAGTTCGAAGGCCACGAGACCGCCACCGACGCGCTCGGCCTCGGCGAGCGGCGCACCCTCGAGATCGGGTTCGGCGACATCGACGTGCGCATCCCCGAAACGGCCGCGTACGAGGTGCGCAGCGCCGACGCCACGCAGGTGACGCTGGGCTACAAGGATGCGCGCACCGACGTCGAAGAGCGCTTCGAGCTGCTGCCCGGCGGCTACCAAGCGCGAATGCTCATCAAGATCACCAACCTCGACGACCGCTCGCAGCGGCATGCGCTGACCCTGCGCACGCGCGTCGGAGCCGAGGGCGACGACCGCTACGACATTCCCCGGGGCCTGTGTCGCACCGACGACGACATGGAGGACGAGGACAAGAGCGACGTCGAGGACGGGCCGATCAAGTACTCGAGCGTCATCTGGGGCGGGGTCGATCGCAAGTACTTCGCCTCGCTCGTCGTCCCGACGACGCCGATCGCCGAGTGCGAGATCTACGAGGACAAGGACGCGGCCGCGCTGGTCAACGAGCTCGCGCTCGACCGCGTCGAGCTCGCGACCGGGGAGTCGCGCAGCTACGAGGTGGGCCTGTACCTCGGGCCCAAGGAGCTGGAGCGGCTGCAGGCCTTCGCGGCCGTGTCGAGCAACGCCGAGCTCGAAGAGGCCATCGACTGGGGATTTTTCGGGGGCCTGTCCAAGGTGTTGGGCAAGCTGCTGCTGGCGCTGATGCGCTGGTTTTACGAGCTGGTGGGCAGCTGGGGGGTCGCCATCCTCCTGATGACCGTCGTCGTCAAGCTTCTGACGCTACCGCTGACGCTCAAGCAGATGCGGTCGATGAAGCGGATGAAGGAAATCCAGCCCGAGATGGCCAAGATCAAGGAAAAGTACGCCGACGACCGGGTCAAGCAGGGGCAGGAGATGCAGGCCCTGTTCGCACGCTCGGGCGCAAATCCGCTCGCCGGGTGCCTGCCGATGCTCGTGCAGATGCCGATCTGGTTCGCGCTGTACTCGATGCTGGGCGCCGCGGTGGAGCTGGTCCACGTACCGTTCCTGTGGCTGCCCGACCTGACCAAGCAGGACCCGTTCTACGCGCTCCCCCTCGCGCTGGGAGCGCTGATGATCCTGCAGAACCGTTTGATGCCGAACATGGGCACGGATGCCGCGCAGGCCAAGATGATGCGCTGGTTCATGCCGATCATGTTCACGGTGTTCATGTTGTTTTTGCCATCGGGCCTCGGGGTCTATATCTTCGCGAACATCCTGCTGTCGCTCGTGCAGACTCTGATTCAGGTCGGCACGAACAAGACGGCGACCCCCGAGCCCGCGGCGAGCTGAAAGAAGACGACCACCAGCCATGAGCGACGCTGAGGACAAGGATGCGACGAACTCCACCCCCGAAGATCGATTCGGCAGCGCAGTGCCGATCGTTCGGGAGTTTCTCGAGACGGTGCTCAGCCTTCTCGGCGTCGAGGTCGAGGTCGACATCGACATCGAAGAGGATGGTCTGCACTGCGACCTCAACTGCTCGCCCGACGACGGCGGTCTGCTGATCGGCCGACACGGCTCGACGCTCGACTCGCTGCAGTACCTGACGTTGCGGGTGCTGCAGGCCGAAGGGCAGCCGCGCATGCGGATCACGCTCGACGTCGCCGGCTACCGGACACGGCGCGAGCGCACGCTGCAGCAGCTGGCGCAGTCGGTCGCATCCAAGGTGCTCGACTCCGGCAAGCCGTATCACTTCGAGCCGATGAGCGCGATGGAGCGCCGCGTCGTGCACATGACGATCCTCGATATCGATGGCCTGTCCACCGAGTCCGAGGGCGAGGGTCGTCGTCGGCACGTCGTCGTGTTCCCCGAGCGCAGCAGCAAGTCCGCCCGCGCCTAGCGCGGCCGCCGGCCGCCCGGTGACCACGCGGCCCACGATCGCCGGCATCGCCACGGGTACGCCCGATGGCGGCGTGGCGATCGTGCGCTTGTCGGGACCGGGCTGCGCGGCGATCGGTGCCGCGCTGTGCCGCTCGCTGCCGGCTCCGCGCACGGCCGCCTTGCGCTCGATCGCGCTCGGGGACGGCGAGCGCGAGCACGGGCTCGTGGTCTGGATGCCGGGTCCGGGCTCGTTCACCGGTGAGGACGTGCTCGAGCTGCACGTGCACGCGGGGGCTCGCAACGTCGCCGCGGTGCTCGACGCCGTGCTCGACGCGGGCGCGACCGCGGCGGGGCCGGGGGATTTTTCCCGCCGGGCGTTCGAGAACGGGCGGCTCGATCTGGCGGAGGCGGAGGGGCTCGCCGCGATCGTCGGCGCGCAGACCGACGAGGCGCTACGGCAAGCGCGGCGGCTCGCCGGCGGAGAGCTGACGCGGCAGGTCGAAGCGGTGCGGGAGCGGGTCGTCGACCTGCAGGCGGAGATCGAGGCCAACCTCGACTTCCCCGAGGACGTCGATGCCGCGGACGTGCGGCGATGGGCACGGGAGACGGCGGCGCTGCATGGCGAGGTCGAACAGTGGCTGCGCCGCTTCGAGGCCGGACGCCGCGCGCGCGAGCGGGCGAGGATCGTGTTGGCCGGGCCGCCGAATGCGGGCAAGAGCTCGCTGTTCAACGCGTTGCTCGGGCAGGCGCGCGCGCTGGTGGCCGACGTGCCGGGGACCACGCGGGACTACGTGGACGCGCCGCTGACGGTCGGGCCCTACGCGGCGACGCTCGTCGACACCGCCGGCCTGCGCGAAGGAGCGGACGCGATCGAACGAGCCGGCGTGGCTTTGAGCGAGGATCAGCTCGCGGGCGCCGACGTCGTGGTGTGGGTCGAGGCCGCCGACGAACCGGACGCGCCGGTCCCGGCCGCGCTCGCGCAGCGGCACGTGGTGCACGTGGAGACCAAGCGCGACCGTCACCGGCGGCGCGAGGGGTGGCTCGGGATCGCGTTGCCGCCCGAGGGCGCGCCGCCGGTCGGGCTCGACGCGTTGCGGGAGGCGCTGGCGCAGTGGTTTCGGGCCGACGGCGACGGGGCGTGGATCGGGCTGCAGCGCCACCGACAGCGAGCCGAAGACGCGGCGGTCGCCCTCGTGCAAGCGCAGGCGCGGATGGTCGACGCCTCGGCCCTCGAGCTCGCGGCGTTCTCGGTCTCGGTCGCGGCGGCGCGGCTGGCCGAGATCACCGGACGCGGGGCGGCGGGACCGGTGGGGGCCGAAGTGCTCGATCGGATCTTCGCGCGATTTTGTATCGGCAAGTAGCGCGGCGTCACAGCCGGGCCATCAGGGCGCGCAAGATCGCTTCGCCGGCCTGATCGTGGGCGTGGCGCTCGCGGGGCAACGTGCCCAGGTGCGGGACGCGGGCGGCCGTCGCGATCGTGGCGGGGTTGTCGTCGGCGGAGGGATCGGCGGGCTCGGTCTCCGAGAGCACGAACCCGATCGGCGGCCGACCGAGTCGACGAAGACCTTCGATCGTGGCGAGCGTGTGGTTGATCGTGCCGAGGCCGAGGCGGCCGACGACCAGCGTGTGCGTGGCGAGGCCGACGATCCACTCGGGTTGCCAGGTCCCGCCGGGCATCGGCACGTGCAGTCCGCCCGCGCCTTCGACGAGGACCAGATCCACGGGGGCGGCGTCCGTCCAGGCGGCGAGCGCTCGCTGCACCTGGTCCAGCGGGGCGCGATCGGGGGCGGGCAGCGGTGCCCGGAAGCGCGCGGGGTCGTCGGCGAGGCCGGGTGCGAGCGGCGGGCCGTATCGCAGCGGGCACATGGCCGCGACGGCGGTCGGTGGTAGGCCCGCCGCGGCGCACAGGCGCGCGGCGTCGGAAGGCTCGTCGTGGCCGGATTGGGCGGGCTTGAACGGCCGCACGCGCACGCCGACGCGTGGGGCGGCGCGAAGGATCGCCTCGCCGACGGTGGTCTTGCCGACGGCGGTGTCGGTGCCGACGACGAACAGATGCACGGTCACGAGGCCGTGCCGCCGATTCCCCGGGCCACCCGCAGTGGGCACTCGAACCGCGACAGCTCCGAGCGCAGGCGGTCGGCGAGCTCGTCGATCTGGGCGTCGGTGTGAGCGGCGGTCACCGTGACGCGAAGCCGTGCCGTGCCGTCGGGTACGGTGGGCGGCCGGATCGCCTGCACGTGCAAGCCAGCCTCGACGAGGGCGCCGGCGATCTGCAGTGCGCGGTCGTTGTCGCCGACGACGAAGGGGAAGATCGGCGACGGAGGGTCGGGCAGGTCGAGGGCGGCCGCGAGCCGTTGGGCGTTCGCCCAAAGTCGCGCGCGACGAGCATCGCCATCGGGGCCGGCGACGCGCTCGGCGATCGCGGCGATGTGCTGCGCGAGCACAGGCGCGACGCCAGTGGAGAACACGAACGAGCGCGCGCGATTTTTGATCCACGCGCACACGGGCGCGGGGGCGGCCACGAAGGCGCCGGCGCAACCGAGCGCCTTGCTCAGCGTGCCCACGCAGACCGACGCCTCGACGCCCCCGGCGGCGAGCAAGCCGCGGCCGTGGGGGAACAGTCCGAGCGCGTGGGCCTCGTCGGCGTACAGCGCTCCGCCGCGCTGCAGGTGCGCTCGGGCGGCGTCCACGTCGACGCGATCACCGTCCATGGAGAAGATCGTCTCGGTCACCCACCAGTGCACGTGACCGTCCTCGACGGGGGTGGCCGTGGGCGCGACGCCGTGGTCGAGTCGTCGCGGTCGCGGTGCCGCCAGACGCAGACCGTCGATGAGCGAGGCGTGGTTGAGGCGGTCGCTGTCGACGACGTCGCCGTCGGCGACGACGCAGGGAAGCACGCCCACGTTGAGCTGAAAGCCGCTCGGGAAGAGGACGGCGTCTTCGGTGCCGCACAACCGTGCGAGGGCCTGCTCCGCCTCGCGGTGCAGCGAGGTGTCCCCGCAGATCAACCGCGACGCGGTCGCGCCGGCCTCGGCCGGCAGCTCGGCGGGGGGAAAAGGGGAGGCGCCGTAGCCGAGGTAGTCGTTGCTGCAAAAGCCCACGACCGGGCGGCCATCGAGCTCGTAGATCACGCCGTCGCGCGCCTCGATCGTCGGGCAGCGTCGCAACAGCGAGGCCGCACGCAGGCGCGACAGCTCGGCGCGGGCACGACCGACGATCGACATGCGGCGGAGGATAGCTTCGCCCCGGCCGGCGCGCGTGCGATGATGGGTCGTGATCGCCGAAGCCTTGCGCGACTGGGCGCAGCAGATCGATCTGCACGTGGACGACGAGGGGTGGGCGCGGCTGGAGACGCTCGCGCAGCTGTGGCGGCGCTACGCGGCTGCGTTCAATCTCGTGGGCGACAGCACCGACCCCGCGCTGATCGAGTACGTGCGGGAGGGCTTGATGGCGGTCGAGGCCGTCGAGCGGAGCCTCGAGCCGGATGCCACGTGGCGGTGGCTGGACATCGGCAGTGGCGCCGGGATTCCGGGCCTGGTCGTCGGTGCCGTGCGGGCGCGGCGCCTGCGGTTGGTGGAACCGCGCGAGAAGCGCGCGGCCTTTCTGGACATGTGTATGCGTTCAGTATGCAGGGGCGAAGGTGACGTCGTGAGAGCTCGGGCGGTCGGTTCCACGTGGAACGATATCGCCGCAGGCGGAGTTTTTCGCGGGTCTAAAGGGGAGAATCTCGTCACTAGTGCAAAGGCGGTGTTCTCGCCGGCCGAATGGCTGGCGATGGCGCTACCGCGCGTGTCCCCACGTGGACGGGTCGTCGTGCACGTGGCGGAAACGACCACGGACATCGCTGGGCGGAGACCGCTGACGGTGCGAGGCCACGCCGGGCGGGCCGTCGCGGTGTTGGCCGGCGAAGATCCAGGCTCCGACGACGCGTGAAGCGACCGCGGAGGGGGGTCGGAAAAAAACGAAGAGCCGACCGCCGCGGTGGTCGTCCGGACGGATCGGGTGTTTCACGTGAAACATCGGTGGTGACTCGCGGTCCCCGCCGTCCGGAGGCCCGTGATTCGTTGCTCGAGATCGGGTCGATGGCGTCCGCCGGGGGCGAGCCGAGTCGCGTGGTGTGAGGGGTAGGGGCGGCAAGGATGTCACGCAGCGGCGGGGACACCCCACGGACGGTCCGTCCGGGAGCCGAGCGGCCCTCTGGGACGACGGTGCCACGGGCGGGGGTTCGCCGTGGCGCCGACGGGCCCGTGCGGTGGAGCCTCCGCTCTGGCTGCGCGGGCTCACCCTCCCCGTCCGAATCGACGCAGCGGGTCCGGTCCTTCTCCCCGCGTCCGGGCCCGTCCGGCCGCCGAAGCGCACCCGTTCCCGCCCCTCCCTGGCCCCGTCGCAGCGAGATCTCGCCGGTGTCGAGCCGGCGCCCTTCCATCTCGTTCTGCGGCACGGCCATCGCTGGCAGCGCCACCGCGTCGCTGCGTCACCGGGGAACGAGCACGGTCGGAGGACCGCGGCGCCGGCCCCCGACGGGGTCCGCAGCGCGGCCCGGACCGGACCACCAGGCTACGGAGGACCGTCCACCCGATCCTGTCCCTATTCGGGGCAGCCCCCAGCGGAGGTGCCGAGCTGCCCGACGAAGCGAGGGCGCCTTCGAACCCCGAGGCCGGAGGCACGTCCCCGGCCGATCACCCGATCCCCCGAAGTCGCCCTGTTTCACGTGAAACACCCCCGGTCGAGCCCCGCCCGAACGGCGCCAGACCTTCAAAAGGACCCCCCGAGCCCGACGCGGCTCAGTGCGACGAGACCGACACGCCCGGGCAGTCCCGCAGGTGCGCCTCGATCTCCTCGACCACGCCACCCGTCCCCTCGGAGGCCTTCCCGAGCCAGACCATCGCCTCGGAAACCTCGCCGCGCCGGCAGTAGATCCACCCGAGCGTGTCCTGATAGTCCGGCTGCTCCGGGTCCTCCGCCAGCGCGGCGCGAACCAGCTGCTCCGCGCGCTCGAGCTCCACGCCGGCCACCGCGTACGCGTAGGCCACGGCGTTCTGCAGGACGGCCTCGTCCGGTCGCGCGGCCAGAACCCGCTCGAGCTCCCCGGCGCCCTCGGCATGCCGGCCTCGGTCCAGCAGCTCGAACCCGAGATACTCCGAATGCGCGAGCCGCCAGTGGGGCGTCGCTGCGGCCGTGCCCCAGGCCGCGGCCATGCCGAGGACGACGACCCAACCGAGCCCTGCCCCGCGTCGCCCCGTCCACGCCCACCCGATCGCGGCCCCGACCGCCAGACCGCCGAGGTGGCCCGCCTGCGCGATCACGGGGACGACGAAGCCGAGACCGACGAGGACGCCGATGGCGATCGCCAGCCCCCGGGCCGACAGCGGCCGAAGCACCGACGCCTCGGGCCGACGCGAGAACACGCGCGCGACCCAGAGCGCGCCGGCGATCCCCATGATCCCGGCGGAGGCCCCGACGATCATCGGCGCTTCCGCCCAAGCTTGCGAAGCGAGGCAGCCGCCCACGCTCGAAAGGCCGAAAAGCAGCAGCAAGCGCCACGAGCCCCACGCACGCTCGGCCCACTCCCCGACGACGATGAGTGACCAAACGTTCAGTGCAATGTGCAACACGGAGCCGTGCAGCAGCCCCGCCGTCACCAGGCGCCACCACGAGCCGTCGAGCCACACGTGGGCGACCGAAAGCGCGCCGAGATCGACGAGCGTGTCGTGGCAGGCATCGAGGCGCCAGCCCGCCTGGCGCAGAAACGACAGGTCGTGGAGCCGAACCCCGCAGACGCCGAGCGTGCCGAGGAAGGCGACGACGCAGGCGAGCGACAGCGCGGCCGTGGCCGGTATCGCCCGCAGTCGTCGCCCGGCACGTCCGAGTGCTCCGCTGCTGCCGGCCATGCCTGGTTCGCCCATACGGCGAGCGCATCCTATGCTCGCCCCGCCGACCGGACCAACTGCGCGGCACGTCCGCACCGATGCCCCTGGCCGCCCAATCATCTTGCCGCCGCCGCTGCGCCGTTGATATCGTCCGAACCGCCTGTGCGGCGTCCACGCTGCCCTTGGCCGAAGGCCGCGCAAACTTCGTCCCTACGCCCCGGCCCCGCTGGTAACGCGCCACTTCAGCCCCGCGTGCGAAACCGCTAGATGGCTCGACAGAACCTCCTCATCGTCGACGGCGATCCGAGAAATCGGCGCGTCTTGGAGGTCAGCCTGCGCAAGGCGGGCTTTTCGATCACGTCCGCGGAGTCGACCGAAGAGGCCCTCGAGTTTCTCGAGCACGCCGAGCCGGATCTGATCATCTCCGACACGCGCCTGCCCGGTGAAGACGGCTTCGTGCTGTGCACGAAGGTCAAGACGCATCCCGAGTGGAGCGCAATTCCGTTCATCTTCCTCACGAGCGCGAAGTCGATCGAGGACAAGGTGCGCGGGCTCGAGCTCGGCGTCGAGGACTACCTCACCAAGCCGATCTACATCAAAGAGATCACCACGCGCGTGTCGATGCTGCTGCAACGCAAGCAGCGAGAACGGCTCGAGCGCAAGGACGCGCGCACCAAGTTCAGCGGCCTGCTCACCGACATGGCCGTGGTCGACCTGATTCAGACGATCGAGATCAGCCGCAAGAGCGGCACGATCCACCTCGACACCGAGCTCGGGGAAGCGATCGTATGGTTTCGCGATGGCGCGGTCATCGACGCCGAGATGGGCCGCCTGACCGGAGAGCCCGCGATCTACCGCCTGCTCGGTCAGAGCGAAGGTCACTTCGAGGTCGAGTTCAAGCCCGTCAACCGCGGACAGGTCATCACCGAGAGCACGCAGGGCATCCTGATGGAGGGCATGCGCCGCGTCGACGAGTGGGGTCGGCTGATGGAGCAGCTGCCTCCGCTCGATACCGTGCTCGCGGTCGACCAAGAGCACCTCGACGAGCGTGGCGGCGAGCTGTCCAAGGAGCAGCTGCACATCCTGCACTTCTTCGATCGCCGTCGTTCGATCATCGACGTCGTCGACGAGAGCGGGGCCGACGACATCGAGGCCCTCACCGCGATCTCCACCTTCTATTTCGAAGGTCTGCTGACGCCGTCCGAAGAAGGCGAGCTCGAGCCCGGGCCCGCCCCCGAGGAGACCGGCTCGATGCAGCTCGAGGACTGGGACACGCCCAAGGGCACCGTGGCCGGTCCGGTGCCGACCCCGACGCCGCCGCCGGTGCGACGCGAGGACGGCGACGGTGAGTCCGAGCTACCGCCTCCGCCCAGCTACCCCGCGCCGTTCCCCCAGCTGCCCAGCGACGACGATGCGCGCGACGCCCTGGTCGCGGGCATCCCTGGCGACTCCGCGCCGCAGCCCGCGTTCGGCACCGCGATGCTGTCGCTCGAAGACAGCGACGACGACGTGGCGGTGGTCGATGCGCTGAGGGCCAAGCTCGATGCGCTCGAGCGCGGCGAGACCGACGACGCGTTCGAGGATCAGGATCTGGGCGAGTCCAACGAGGAGCTCCCCGTCGCGCCGGCCGCGACCGCGCCGGCCGATCCCGCCGAATCCTCCGAGGCGCTGCAGCTCGAAGACCTGGTGCCGCTCGACGACACCGACAAGGCCGCCCTTGCCGCCCACGACAAGGACGACGGCCCGGCGAGCGCCGCCGCGATTCCCCCGAAGGGTCGCTTCTCCAAGGACACGCGCTTCAAGCCGCCGCCGCCGCCGTCGCGCCCCGACCCGCTGTCGGAGCTGCTGGGCAGCACCGACAAGACCAAGCCCGACATCCGCCTGCCGCCGCTGGGCGCCGACGAGAAACTCGTCAAGACGCACGCGAGCGCCGAGCCCGAGCCCGAGGAGGGGGCGCTCGCGTCGGTGCGCCACCCGGACGCGGGCGCCGTCGCGGCGGCGCCCGATCAGGAGGAAGGAGCGATCGCCCCGGCGCCCGACGAGGAAGAGGGCGCGATCGCTCCGGCGCCCGATCAGGAGGAAGGCGCGATCGCACCCGCGCCGGATGCCGAGGAAGGCGCGGTCGCGGCCGTCGACGAGCCGGTGCGGCCGCCCACCGAGCGCGCGCCGTCGCGAGGCCAGGCCGACGACACGCGGCCGCCGTGGCTGCCCGCCGACAACTCCGGCAACGCTCTCGGTCGCATCGCGCTCAAGAAGCGCGAGCTCATCACGCCGAAGTCGGGCCAGGTCAATCCGCCCACGGGCTCGCTGCGCTCGGCCACGCACGGCACGTTCGACACGAGCAACAAACCGGCGCCCGAGCCCGACGATCCGCCGCGCTACATCGGCGATCTCGTCGAGGAGGGCGCGGGTCTGGAGGGCAAGCTCGACGCCGAGCTCGGTCTGCCGCCGAGCCACGTCGACGAGCGCCCGACGCTCGAGCTCGACATCCGCTCGCCGGCGCAGATCGAAGCCGAGGCCGGCATGTCGGCCCGCCGCATGCGCGACGAGTCCGCCGACGACGACGAGGACCAGCCCGAGTTCGAGCTGCGGCCCGGCGAGTCGGGCATGTGGGCCAAGTCCGAAAAGCCCTGGGACATCGACCGGGACGGCCCGCGCGAAGAAACGCGGGACGACCTCGACGCCCCGGCGGCCAACGATGGGCGGTCGCTGTACGGCACCGCCGCGATCATCATCTTGGTGCTCGCCGCGGCCGGCTTCGCCTACGGCGTGCTCGGTCCGCGACCCGACGACAAGCCCGTCGCTGCCGCGCAGTCGCGCCCCCCGGCGCCCAAGACGAAGGCGGAGACGAGCCCTTCGGTGCCGAGCAAGGCCGATGATCCACCGATCGGGCCCGTCGAACCGGCCACGACGGCCACCGAGCCCGACACCGACGGCGATGCCGGCAGCGAGGGCGACGGCGGGGACTCGGCCGGCGAGTCGGGCGGCGGCGCAGCCGGTCCCGATGCCGTCGACGTCTCCGAGGATCTGCAGGCGGCCGAGAAGCTCTACAAGTTCGGCCGCACCGCCGAGGCGCGGTCGTCGATCGACGAGATCCTGGCGAAGGCGCCCAAGAACGCGCGTGCCCTCGTGCTGCGCTCGAACCTGCTCATCGAAGAGGGCGAGCTCGACAAGGCGCTCGAGGCGGCCAACGCCGCGGTCGAGGCCGATGCGGATCTACCCACGGCCTACCTCGCCGTCGGCGTGATCCAGCAAGAGCGAAAAGAAGCGGCACTCGCCGCCGACGCGTACCGTCGATACCTCGATCTGGCGCCCTCGGGGCTGTACGCCGGCACGATCCGGCGCCAGCTCAAGCGCCTCGAGGCCGACGGCGGCAAAGAGGCCATCGACGGGTGAGCTCGACGCGGCAGGGGCCCACGGTCCTGGCGATCGAGAGCTCGTGCGACGAAACCGCCTGTGCGGTCGTCGAGGCGGGTGTGGTGCGATCGTCGATCGTCGCGTCGCAGGTGGCGGTGCACGCCGAGTTCGGCGGCGTGGTGCCGGAGCTGGCGAGCCGCCACCATCTCGCGGCCGCCGTGCCGGTGGTCCGCGAAGCACTCGCGGCCGCGGGCGTCGAAGACCTGTCGACCATCGACGCGATCGCGGTCACCGAAGGCCCGGGCCTGGTCGGTGCGCTGCTGGTGGGCGTTCAGCTCGGGCGCGGTCTCGCGCTCGCGCTCGGCAAGCCGCTGCTGGGCATCCACCACATGGAAGGTCACCTGTTCTCGGCGGTGGTCGGCGATGACGAGCGACCGGCATCCCCGCTGCCGCCCCACGTCGCGCTGCTCGTGTCCGGCGGTCACACCGAGCTCGTGCGCGTCGACGGCCTGGGTCGCTACGAGATCCTCGGCGCGACCCGAGACGACGCCGCGGGCGAGGCCTTCGACAAGGTCGCCAAGCTGCTCGGCCTGGGCTACCCCGGCGGCCCGATCGTCGACGCGCTCGCCAAGGAAGGCCGCCCCGACGCCCACGACTTTCCCCGCGCGATGGCCCACCGCGACACGCTCGATTTTTCCTTCTCGGGCCTGAAGACCGCGATGGTCCAGCACGTGGATCGCCACGGGCAGCCGGGCTCTCGCGAGGCACTGGCGGACGTTTGCGCGTCGTTTCAGGCCGCGATCGTCGACGTGCTCGTGCTCAAGGCTCGCAAGGCGGTCGCGCAGACGGGGCTGGGGCGACTGCACGTGGTCGGCGGCGTCGCGGCCAATCGTGGTCTACGACGAGCGGGCGAGCGTGCGGCGAGCGAAGACGGCTTCGCGTTCGTGGCCGCACCCCTTCGCTACTGTGGCGACAATGCGGCGATGATCGGAGCGGCGGCCTGCGCCCGGATCGATGCCGGCGTCGCGCCCTCGGTGGACGTCCACACGACGCTGCCGATCGACGACGAGCGGATGCGCCTGTGATCGAGTCGCCCGGCGACATCCTGCGCCGTCACGGTCTGTGGGCGCGCAAGCAGTGGGGGCAGAACTTCCTGCACGACCCGCACGTCCTCGCGTCGATCGTCGCGGCGACCGGCGCGGGCCCGGGCGTCACCCTCATCGAGATCGGCGCCGGTGTCGGCACGCTGACCGCCCATCTGCTGCAGACCGGCGCCCACGTGCACGCGATCGAGCGCGACCGCGACATGTGCGAGGTCTTGCGCAAGGAGCTCGGCGACGAGCCGCGCTTTACGCTGCACGAAGCCGACGCCGTCAAGTTCGACTACACCTCGATCGCCCCGGGCGAGCGCATTCCGATCGTCGGCAACCTTCCCTACCACCTGACCGGGCCGCTGTTGTTCGCGCTGCACGACGTCGACGCGCAGACCGGTCGCTGGGTCGTGATGGTCCAGCGCGAGGTCGCGCTGCGCATGTGCGCGTCGCCGGGGACCAAGCAGTACGGCGGCATGACCGTCGCGCTCGGTCGCGTGCGCGACATCCACTGGGTCACCGACGTCTCACGCGGTGCCTTCTTGCCGCCACCGCGGGTCGACTCGGCCGTCGTGGCGCTCGATCCCCGCGCGGCGCCGCGCGGCGACGTGGCCGATCCGCAGGGCTATCTGGAGCTGGTGCGACGCGCGTTTCAGCAACGGCGCAAGACGCTGCTCAACTCGCTGGCGGCGATCGGCGATCGCGATCGCGCGCGAGCGTGGTGCGAGGCCGCCGGGATCGATCCGGGGATCCGCCCCGAGCGGCTCACGCCCGAGCAGTTCGCCGCGCTGCAGCGCGCCCGCGAAGCCGAAGATGCCTGAGCTGCCCGAGGTCGAGTGCGTGCGGCGAGGCCTGACGCGCGCGCGACTGCAGGCGCCGATCCGCTCGGTGTGGCGCAGCGATCTCGCGCTGCGGATCGGTACGACATGGCGCCGAGAGAACCTGCAGACCCTCGACGCCGGCACCGGCACGCAGTGGATCCGGCGGGGCAAGTTCTTGCTGTGGCGGCTGCAGACGCCACGCGCCGACGCGGGTCTGCTCGTGCACTTGGGCATGACGGGACGGCTGCTCGTCACGACCCCGGACGAGCCCGCGCCCGCACACACGCATCTGCGGATCGCCTTCGCCGATGGGCGCGAGCTTCGGTTCGTCGACGCGCGGCGGTTCGGCGGGCTGCGGGCGGGAGCATGGGAGACGTTGCTGGCCGAGCCGCCACTGGTGGAGCTGGGACCCGAGCCGCTTTCGCGCGGCTTCGATGCGGCGACGCTGGCGGGTCGAGGTGGACGCAGCCGGCGGACGATCTACGCGGTGCTCTTGGATCAGCGCGTCGTCGCGGGGTTGGGCAACATCTACGTGCAGGAAGCGCTGTACCGTGCGGGCATTCGCCCGCAGCGACGCGCGACGCGAGTGACCGCGCCGCAGTGGGAGCGGTTGGCCGAAGCGATCGTCGAGGTGCTGCAGCAGGGGATCCGCAACGGCGGGACCAGCTTCCGCGACTATCGCAACGCGGCGGGCGAGCGCGGGCGCAACCAGGACCGGCTGTGGGTGTACGGGCGGGCGGGGCAGGTGTGCCGCGGGTGCGGGAGCGTGCTCCGAGCCTTCGAGGAGGCGGGGCGGCGGGCGGTGTTTTGTCCGAGCGAGCAGCGGTAGCGCTAGGTCGCGGGTACGGGTACGGGTACGGGTACGGGTACGGGCACGGGCACGGGCACGGGCACGGCGGCGGCCCTCGCGGGCGCCGAAAAAAACCCCCCGACCACGAATGGTCGGAGGGTTGGTTTCCTTGGTTGTTGCCGGGAGGCCCATCGCTGCGTGGGAACCGGGGTAGATGCCCCACGCGAGCCGCTCGGCGTGCCGATGCTGGATCCCATGCGGGAGCCAGACGAAGCACCACTTGTGCAGTGGTCGTGCCAGGGGCGCTCCCGCCCGCAATCCCAGGAATTGTGCGGCGGGGGACCGTGGGGAGGGCCCTGGCCTGCGTCAGGCATCCGACGGCGGGCGGCCGGAAGGCGAGGCGTCGTCAGCGCACCGACGGTCCGAAGCGTCAAAACCATGACACAAGAGAATGCTCACAGTTTTCGAGGGGCGCCGGGAGATCGGGTCGCGCAGAGGGCCGTTTGCACGGACATCCGCGTGCCTTGTTCCCACCATGCTCTCGGCTCTCGATATCCGCGCATGGTCGTCCACGACTGAGGGGGCCGTGCCCCCGAACGTGACCGACCGCGGCTCGACGTGGCGCCTCGGGAACTTCACTCGCGCATGGACGAGCGACGGACGGGCCCCCCCGATGACCGACGATCCTGCGTACCCCACCGACGAAGCACTGATGGAGGCCTTCCGTGAAGGCGATCCACGTGCGTTCGAGACGTTGGTGGCCCGCCACGGTCGCGGCCTGTTCAACTTCCTGCTGCGGTCGGTTCGCACGCCCCATCGCGCCGAAGAGTTGCTGCAGGAGGTTCTCCTGCGAGTCGTGCGATCGAAGGATCGCTACCGACGCAGCGCGCGGTTCACGACTTGGGTCTACACGATCGCCCGCAATCTCACCGTCGACGAATCTCGGCGGGCTCGCTTCCGAGATCACGAGTCGCTCGACGCGCCGGCGCGCGGCGGTCACGGCCACACCCGCACGCGACTGTCTCGATTGGCCGCCGACGAGGTGCCGACCGACGTGGCGGCCGAGGCGCCCAGCCTTCGCAAACGCCTGCGCGCTGCCATTGGCGAGCTTCCCGACGACCAGCGCGAGGTTTTCCTCATGCGCCAGGTCTCGGGTATGTCGTTCCGGGAGATTGGCGAGATCGTCGGCGCACCCGAAAATACGGTGAAGAGTCGAATGCGATACGCGCTCGAGAAGCTCCGCGGCGAGCTCGCGGACCTGCGTGACGAAGCCGGGACCCTCCCGGCTCCCGTCGCGGGAAGGGCGGCGCACGTGCATGGCTGAGCCGGCCGAATTTCGCCCCGACGAGCTCGACCGCATCGAGGATGCGCTCGAGTCGTTGGAGCTCGCCGACACGGTGACCGACGCGTCCCCGCACGTCGCCGCGCGCCTGCGCGAGTACCAGCAGCTGCTCGTCGCCAGCCGTGACGCGCTGCCGTTGCAAGAGGTGCCCGCGGGTCTGCTCGACGGCGTGCTCGCCGAAGCGCGCCGTGCCGCGCCCGCACTCTCGCCGACACCAGCGCCCGCGCCCGAGCCGACGGCGTGGCAACGATTCCGTCGGAGCTTTCTCGTGCCGATCACTGCCCTCGCGGGCACCGCCGCGTTGGTGCTGTTCATCGCGCGCCCCGATCCGGACCACGAGGAGATCGCCAAGGCCGAGTCCGCGCCGGCGAGTGCGGATGCGTCGGTGTCGCAGAAGGCGTCCGGGGCCCCGCAGTCGGCGGCCCCCGCGGCCCCCGAGCCCGAGCCCGCGGCCGAGCCCGAAGAAGCGCCCGCCGACGAGCGCGCCATCGAACAGGCCGAGCTCGAAGAGGCGCTCCCGTCCCCCGACCCCGCCGCGACGACGCCGACCCAGGCCCCGGCGAGGGCGCCGGCCATGGACCCGATCGGCAACGCCGAGGGCGGCGATGGTGCCTTCGACCGCCAGCAGAAGCAGGACGCCAAGCCCGTGGAGCCGCTCATTCCGCCGGGGTGGGACCTGATCGACCGCGCCGACGCAGCGCGCAAGCGTGGCGACTGTCGCTCGGCGCGGCTGGACTACGACATCGCGACCGAGGACGACGATGCGGCCGTGCGCGCGCGGGCGTACATGGGCATGGGTCTTTGCGACAGTGCAGCCGGCAACGGCGACGCGGCGGAGGAGAACTTCGCCAAGGCGCGCGACGAAGACGGTGCGGTCGCGCCGCTCATCGACGACGAGACCAACAAGCCGTACCGGCCCGCCGCCAAGAAATCGAACCGATCCAAGAGCAAGCCCAAGGCGCGCTCGAGCTTCGACAAGAACGACCCGTTCAGCGGTCTGTGAGCGGGTGGGCCTGCAGCCACTGCTCGGCCTCGCGCAGCTGCGCCGTGCGGCCGGGGCCGGCACCGCGCCAGGTCTCGATCGCATCCTGCACCAGCGCGTGCCCGCGCGCCCGGTCGTCGCGGGCGATCCACCGCGCGCGGCCGAGGTGGAACTGGGTCTCGGCGCGGTTGGCCGGATCGCCGTCACCGTCCGGGCGTAGGGCCAACGCGCGCTCGAGCACGTCGACCGCCTCGGGTCCGCGGCCGAGCTCGACGAGGCAGTACCCACGCGCCGTCAACGGGAACGCGAGAGCCTCCGTGTCGGGCCCGGCGGACGTGGTCGTCGCGACCTCCTGCTGCGCGAACAGGGAGATCGCTTCTTCGCAGCGGCCGGTCTTTTGGTACACGCCGCCGATGTTGCCCAGCGACAGCGCGATGTCGGGGTGGTCGGGCGCGAGCGCCTCGCGTCGGATGTCGAGCGCTTGCTGGTGCACGACCAGTGCCTCGTCGGGCTGATCCAGATCGCTGCGGATCATGCCCACCGAGGCGAGGCCGGTCGCGACCATCGGGTGCTTGGGTCCGAGCGTGGCCTGCCAGATCTCCACCGCGCGCGCGCAGTGCGAAAGCGCTTCTTCGTGCCGACCCAGCCGGTGCAGCGCGGTGCCCAGATTGAACGTCGCGGAGGCGACGGCCGGGTGCTCGTCGCCGTGAATCTCGCGGAACGCGTCGACGGCCGCCTGCAGCGGCTGCAACGCTTCCTCGTAGCGGCCGGTCCGTTGCAGTGCGATCCCGAGATTGCCCAGGGACGCGGTGACCTCGGGGTGACCGTCGCCGTAGATCCGCAGACGCAGCGCGTGGGCCCGTCGGAGCAGCTCGAGGCCCGTGTCGCTGTCGCCACGCTTCATGCGAACGATGCCCAGATTGTTGACGACGGTCGCGACGTCCGGATGCGTCTCGCCCACCGTCGCGACGAGCTGCGCGTGCGCCTCGTCGTAGGCGTCGATCGCCTCGTCGAGCTTGCCCTGGGCATCTCGGATCGCGCCGATGTTGAGCGTGGCGCGGGCGACCTGGAAGCCGCCCGGATCGTCCTCGCCGAACAGCGCGCGCGCCTGGGTCAACTGCGCCAACGCCTCGTCGTACTCGGCCTGCGCGAACGCGACGCGCGACAGGTTCGACAGCAGCGCAGCCTGGCGTCGTGGTGGTCGTCCCAGTCGCTCCCACGCCGACTCGGCGTGGCGGCCCCAGGTTCGTCCGTCCTCGGCGCGTGCCAGCTCGTTACCGACCACGGTCACCAGCCGCATCGCGGCCTCGAACGCGACCTCGTCGTCGCGCGCTTGCTCGGCGGCGAAGTAGGCCCGCTCGAGCTGGCGCTCGGATCCCTCGTAGTCACCGGCCGCCGCCCGGGACGCGCCTGCGACCAGATCCGCGCGCGCCGCCAGAGCCGGATGCTCGGCGGCCACGTCCGTCTGCGCCACCGCCTCGGCCGTGCGCCGCGCGTCGTCGTGCCGACCCGAGAGGATCTGCGTCTCGGCGACGGCGAGTCGGCGCTCCTGCTCGCGGACGCGATCGGCGACGCCGTCGTCGAGGGCGGCCAGCGGCGAGACCGTCGCGCCCGCACACTCGAGCGGGTCGCCCAGTCGCCCGACGAGGCCGAACGTGTGCGAGACGACGTCGTCGTCGGCCACCTTCAGGCCGGAGACCAGCGCGGTCGCGCGGTCGCGCTGGCGCTCCAGACACGCGATCCGAGCGTCCAGGTGTGTCCCGGCGTCGCATGCCGCAACCCGCTGCGCACGCCATTGCTCGTCGAAGCGGGTCAGCGCACCCACGGCGTGGGCCCCGGCGTCGGCCGCGTACGCCTGCGGGCTCGCGCCGAACGCCGCGGTGATCGCCGCGGCGTCGTCCTCGGAGATCACCGTCTGGCGCTCCGCGTCGTCGCGACACAGGTCCGTCGTGTCCGGGGCGCGTGACAGCCACGCCGCCGAGCCGACGAGCATCCCGGCCCCGACGATGGCGAGGCCGAGACCACGGGCGCGCCGGTGGCGGGTCGGATCGAGCGCGACCAGCAGCTCGCGCATCGAGGCGAAGCGGTCGCCGGCCTCCGGCGACAGGCCCCGCACGATCGCGCGCTCGAGCCAGCGCGGGACCGGGGGTCCTTGCCGGGGTCGGTTCAGCGTCATCGTCTCGCGGTTGTGGGCCAACGCGCGCCGGTCGTTGCCGGAGAACGGCCGCACCCCGAACACGGCCTCGTACAACGCGACGCAATACGAATACTGGTCGGCGCGCGCGTCGATCGGCTCACCGTGGTCCTGCTCGGGCGACATGTACGCCGGCGTGCCCATCACGTAGCCGGTCTGCGTCAGCTTGGCGTCGCTGTGCGAGACCGAGCTGGCGCCCGAGGACGAGATGCTGATGTCGACCGGAGCACGCGGGTTGGGTCCGGAGGTCGTCTCGCCGCTGGGCTGGGCGAGCCCGAAGTCCATCACGCGCACGCGCCCGTCGTCGCCGATGAGCACGTTGCTCGGCTTGAAGTCGCGATGCACGATGCCGGCGGCGTGGGCGGCCTCGAGACCGCGGCCGGCCTGGACGAACACCTCGAGCGCTTCGGTCCACGTGCGACGCCGGGCATCGAGCCAGCCGCGCAGCGTCGTCCCGCGCACGAGCTCCATCGCGATGAACACGAGCTCGCCGTCGGCCTGACCGGCCTCGTAGACCTCCACCACGTTGGGGTGCGTGAGGGCGGCGAGGGCCCGGGCCTCGCGGATCATCCGGGCGCCGGCGTTGTGATCGCCGTCGTCACGACCCGGGCGCAGCAGCTTGAGCGCGACGGTGCGATCGAGCCGAGGATCGAACGCCTCGGCCACGATGCCCATGCCCCCGGCGCCGAGGGTGTCGCGGATCTCGTAGCGTCCGACACGCGAAGGCATCGTCGGAGCGTGGCGGCCCGTGTCGTCGTCGGCGTGGACCGGCTCGGTCGGACCCGTGGCGCGCGCCCCTTCGGAGCCCGACTCCCCCTCTTCGAGCACGCGCGTCGACTCTTCGTCTCGGACCATCCCCCCGTCACGCGATCCCGTGGACCGCGACCCCCTGCGACACGATAGCAGGCGCGGCGCTACTTCGGTGCGTGCGTGGCCGGCTCGAGGTCGTCCCAGCCGTGTCGCTGCACGAGCTCGCCGAGAATTTTTCGCTCGGTGGTGGCGGCGCGGTCGCCGAGTTGCGCGACGGCTACGTCGGTCAACGTACGTATCTCGTCCGCAGGGCGCCCGCGCTCGGACAAGATGCGCGCGAGCACCAAGCGTGCATACGCGGGGATCTCGGGGCGAACGTCCGCGTGCTCGGCGAGCGCGAGCGCGTGCTCGGCCGCTTCCTGGGCCGGCGCCAGACGTCCGACCAGCAGCCGCGAGTACGCGAGGTT
>CALBMM010000250.1 GCA_937896535.1 uncultured Pseudomonadota bacterium | reverse complement strand
CCCGCGGCGCGTCGCGGGCCGACGTCGCGCCCACGAGGACGTCGGCGCGCGCGAGCTGGTTGAGCACCACCGGCTCGTGGGGAAAGTCGTCGCGGGCCTCGAGCAGGATCCGCTCGGCCTCCGCCCAGTCCGAGTGCTCGGTGCCCCGCAGGTAGGCCTCGTTGATGAGCCGCTGCAGCTGCGGGTCCAAGAAGCGCAGCGCCTTCTCGGCCGGCGGCGCGATCATGGTGGGCGCATCCTCTCGAATCTCGCGCTCGAGCTCCTCGATCGCCCGTCGCGCTTCTTCGGCGTCCGGGTCGTCGATCGACGACACCTGCAGGAAGCGGCGGTAGTGCTCGCGGGCCTTGTTGCGATCGGTACGCGCGTACAGCTGCCCGAGCAGCAGGTGCAGGCGGTGCAGGTCCGGCCGCAGCCGCAGCGCCGCCTCGAGCTGCTCGATCGCCTCCTCGTCCTGTGCGCCGGCGAACTCGTTCTTGTAGATGAGGCCGAGCTTGATGTGCGCCTCGTAGTCGCTGCGGTCCATCCACACCGCCCGCTTGAGGTCGTCGACCGCGAGCAGGAACCGCTTGTTGCGGGCGTGCACGATCGCGCGCATGTGGTACGCCCGCGGAAACCACGGCGAGGACTCGATCGCCGCGTCCAGCTGCGATTGCGCCGTGACGAGATCGCCGGCCCGCAGCGCGGCCGCGCCCGCGTCGTAGGCGTCGGAGGCCTCCTGGGTGGGCTTGAATCCCTGGGTCTTTTCGAGCTCGCGCAGGCTCTGCTCGAGCTCGAGGTCCTTGATGATCTTCTCCACGCCCTGCGCCGGCGTGCTCGCGCCGTGCTGCGTCAGCAGCTCGCGGTAGACGTCGAGCGCGTCCTCGAAATTCTCCCGCTCGTGGTGAATGTCGGCGATGAGTCGCAGAGCCCGGGGCGCCGGCGGTACCTTTCGCGTCGTGCACTCGGAGCGGTAGGCATCGAGGTGCTTGAGCACGCCGTCGATGAGCACCGTGCGCTCGGCCGGGTCGGCCTCCTCCGCCGCCTCGAACTGCAGGTCCGCGAGCAGCAGCTGGATGTCGTCGGGACGCCCCGGCGAGCCCGGGTCCTCGGCGGCGAGCTCCTTGGCGAGCGCGAGGCGGTCGACCGCGTACTTGTCCCCGCACTCGCCCATCCACTCGATCGCGATCGCCCGCTGCTCGAGCCACTCGCCGCGTGGGTCGTAAGTCGACAGCGCGCGCAGGGCCTGCAACGCCGAGGTCGGGCACTTGCCCGGCTTGGACCGCGCCTTGCGCGACTGCGCCAGTCCCAGCAGCGCCGCCGGGTCGCCCGGCTGCAGCTCCAGCGCCGCGTTGTACTCCCGGATCGCCTCGTCCCACCGCTCCTTGCGCTGCGCCGTCTGGGCGCGCGCGAGCTTGGTGTTGAACTCGCGCAGGCGAAGCTCGAACTTTTCTTCTTCGGTCAGCCTCGGCTCGGGGGGCTCGCCCCCGGACTCGTCGTCGCCGGCATCGTCACCGCCGGCATCGTCGGGCGGCGGCGGCAGCTTCGTCGGCTCGTCCGACACCGACGGCAGCGTCGGCGGGGCCGCCCACGCGCGCGCGCCCAAGACACCGCAGAGCACCCCGAGGACCACCGCGAGCACGTGGGGCCGCCCCTGTCTCCTCGCGTTCATTTGGAGCGCTCGCGCTTGAGCTTTCTGAGCTTGATCCCGAGCTGGTTCATCCGCAACTGCACCTTGCGCCCCGCGGTGGGGTCGTCGAGGAGCACCGAAGCCATACGCGCGAGGTCCCCGGCGTATTTCTCGTACAGCCGCTGCAGGTACTGGCGCTCGACGGCGCAAGAAACGGCGTTGAGCGACTCGCCGGGAGCGACGTCGATGCGCAGGCGATGGGTTCCGTCCTCGGCCTCTTCGACGCTCTCGTCGGGCGCCGACGGCGTCGCGCTCGCGTGCTCCATGGGTCGCAGCAGGTCGCGAACCGTGCGCGGCAGGATCGGCACCACGTCCGGGCGGGTCTGCGCCGCCGCGTCGGGCTCGACCTCGTCGGCCCGGTCCACGAGCTCGACGAGCGTGAGCGCGATGAGGTTGGACAGCGTCATCTCGAGCTGGCGGAAGTTTCCCGGCCACGGAAAGTCCCGCAGCAGCTTGAAGCTCGAGGGCTGCACCAGGATGTGGATGCGCGACATGTCCGCCTTGTCGGGGACCGACTTGCCCACGGTGATCGGCAGCTCCTGGCCGTCGGGCGGCACCTGCATCCCACGCTGCGTCGCGTACTGACGCAGCAGGTCGCGGTTGTACGGGTCGGCGGCCACGCGATTGAAGAACGCGTGCAGCAGCTCGCCGAAGTCGTCCTTGCGCTGGCGCAGGCTCGGTAGCGTCAGCGCCGTCGCCGGGTTGAGCCGCATGTACAAGTCCTCGCGGAACTTGCCGTCGCGCATCATCGCCCCGAGATCCTCGTTGGTGGCCACCACGAGCTTGATGTCGACCTGGCGCTCCTCGATCGATCCCACCGGACAGTAGCGGCTGTCTTGGAGCACGGTCAGCAGCGCCTTTTGGGCGTCGAGGCTGAGGTTGCCGATCTCGTCGAGAAACAGCGTGCCCTTGTCGGCGCGAGCGAGCACGCCTTCGCGCGTGCTCGTCGCCCCCGTGTAGGCGCCCTTGACCACGCCGAACAGATGCGCGGTCATCAGGTCCGACGGGATCGTCGACAGGTCGACCGCCACGAACGGACCCTCCCGTTGCGAGCGCGCGTGGATGAACTCGCGGGCCAGCAGTGTCTTGCCGGTGCCCGTCTCCCCCAACAAGATGATCGGCAGCCGTCCCCGCGCCAGGATCGACAAGCGCCGCCGGGCCCCGAGCATGTGGCCGGTCGCGCCCCAGTAAAACGGCTCGTCCTCGACGACGGCGACCTTGCGCTTGCGCGCCAGGATCCCTTCCATCTGCAGCCGCAGGGAGCGGGCGTCGAGGTACTCGTCGTCGAGCAGGTACGTGTAGTCCTGCGCGTGCAAGCGCTCGGCGTCGGCCTCGATCGGCAGATCGTCGCGCGAGGTCATCACGATGACCGGCAGGTCCGGATAGCCGTCGCGCAGCCGGTCGAGGATCTGCAGCCCTTGGGCCCGCCGCAGCCGCTCCATCACGCGGTTGTGGTCTCCCTTGGCCAGCAGCGCCGACTTGTCGTACGGCAGCAGGTCGTCGTCGGGGATGTCGAAGTGGACGTCGAGCAGGACGAGGTCGAGATCGCGGTGGTGCTTGCGCAGCGTCTGCTCCACCTCGCGGAAATTCCGCGCCGGCGGCAGATACGTGTGCTCGGGCATGAACCGCTGGCACAGGTCGAGGTACTTGTCCTCGTCGTCGATGATCAGGATCGAGGACACTTGGTCACCGTCCCAGGCTTCGGCGATGGAACTCGCGCAGCGCGGTGCGGATCCGCTGCTGTGCCGCGCGCACGTCGGCGCGCACCGCCGCGAGCGCATCGTCGTCGTCGCCCGCGAGCGCGTCGGCGGCCGACCGCAGCACGGCGACGGCCTCTTCGACCTGCGCCAGCTCCGGATCGGTCAGCGGCCGGGGCAGCGCCGCCGTGTGCGAGGCCCAAACCTCCCACGCCGCCTGCACGTCACCGGCGTGCTCGCGCGTGCGCAGCACGTCGGCGCGCAGACACTCCACGAGCAGGGGCGTGACCTCGCCGGTCCAGGCGGACTCGTCGAGGTTGGCGCTGCGCCAGGCGACGTACTTGCCCAGGTCGTGCTTGAGGGCGGCAGCGAGCTCGCGTCTGTCTTCGGGGGTCATGGCCGAGTCGCGGGCGCGGGCGCGGGCGGCCCTCACGTCACGGCTTGGTACCTCGTCGCGCGGGCCCGGCCGCTGCTGACGACCTTGCCCATCTTCTTCATCCAGCTCAAGTAGCCCCGTAGCTGCTCCACGTCGAGGTCCAAGCGCTTGGAAAGCTGCCCGATCGTCATGGGCTCGTCGGCGATCTCGGCGAGGATCTGCAGGTACAGACGCTCTTGTGGGCTGCGCTCGGGCTCGGCCTCCTCGGCGGCCTGCGCCGGTCCGAAACCGGCCTCTCGCAGGGCCTCGGCGAGCTCCCCGAGGCTCAGCGCTCGGATCGCGTCGGCGGCATCGGAGGCGAGCAGCTCACGAAGGGTCGTCGTCGGCGGCATGCGAGCGACGGTGCTCATTGCGGCCCGCGATCGGTTTTGCCGAAGCGTGGACTCGAACAATTGGGCGATCTCGGTCATGTGAATCCCCGGGCGGACGCGCAGCGCCAACGCTCCCATTGGTCAGATGGGGCGCCGCAACGTTTCAATGGGAGGATGCCACCGTCGGCGCAGACCGTCCACCCGCCGCGGGACAACGTCCCGAGGCCCCGGCGGTCGCAAACATCTGACACCGGAGGATCGACGAGACCGCTTCGCGATAGGCCGCGGTGCGGGTAAGAAAGGAAAGTGACAGGAAAATGAGTCCCGCTCTCGTCGCGCTGTGCGCCTTTGCCGCCTACTTCGTCGGGTACCGCGTCTACTCGCGGTTCTTGGCCCGTGACGTGTTCGAGCTCGACGCGAACGCCAAGACGCCCGCGCACGAGCTGCGCGACGACGTCGACTACGTCCCGACGCGTCCTTCGATCCTGTTCGGTCATCACTTCGCGTCGATCACCGGCCTGGCGCCGATGCTCGGCCCCGCGGTCGCCGTGATCTGGGGCTGGCTGCCGGCCGTGTGTTGGGTCGTCCTCGGCGCGCTCTTCGTCGGCTGCGTGCACGACATGTCGGCGCTCGTGGTCTCGGCGCGCCACCAGGGCATGAGCGTGGGCGAGGTCGCACGCAGCGTGATCAGCCCGCGCGCGCGAACGCTCTTTCACCTCATCATCTTCTTCGGCGTCGCGCTCGCGATGGGCGTGTTCGTCTACGTCATCGCCCGACTGTTCGCGCTGCCGCCCCAGGGGTTGGGCTACTCGTCGGCGGTGCTGCCGTCGGGCCTGCTGATGATCATCGCGGTCGTCGCCGGGTGGCTGCTGCACAAAAAGGGCGTGCGCCTGCTGTGGATCGCGATCGTCGGCTTCGCGCTGGAGCTTTGGAGCATCAAGCTCGGCATGGACCTGCCCACGATGGGCCTGCCGGCCGACGCCTGGCCGAGCCCGGCGTCGTGGACCTGGGTGCTGCTGGGCTACGCGTTCCTGGCCTCGGTGCTGCCGGTCTGGGCGCTGCTGCAGTCCCGCGATTTCCTCAACGGTCTGCTGCTGTACGCCGGCGTCGGACTCGCCTACGTCGGCCTGCTCTTCGGCGGCCACGAGTTCGCGGCGCCGGCCGTGCGTCTGGACGTCGAGGGCGCGCCGTCGATCGTGCCGTTCGTGTTCGTCGTCGTCGCGTGCGGGGCCGCGTCGGGCTTTCACGGCCTGGTCAGCTCCGGCACCACCGCCAAGCAGCTCGACCGCGAGACGGACGCGCGACCGGTCGCCTACGGCGCGATGATCGGCGAGAGCCTGCTGGCGCTGCTGGCCACGCTCGCCTGCACGGCGGGTATCTCCTCGAGCGAGCACTGGCACGGCATCTACGCCGACTGGAGTGGCGTGCAGGGCCTGCCCCAGACCATCGACGTCTTCATCCAGGGCACCACGACGTTCGTGACCGACCTCGGCGTGGACCCGGCGCTCGCCGCCGCGTTGATCGCGATGATCGTGGTCTCGTTCGCCCTGACCACGCTGGACTCGGCGACCCGGCTGCTGCGCTTCAACATCGAAGAGATCGGCGCGACCTTCAAGATCCCGCTCAGCAACAACCGGTACGTCGCCTCGACCGCCGCCTGCGGCGTCATCGCCCTGTTCGCGTTCTACGAGGTCGACGTCGTCGTCGGCGGCCAGACCGTCGCCCGCCCCGCCGGTCTCGCGCTGTGGCAGCTGTTCGGCACCACCAACCAGCTGCTGGCGGCGCTGACGCTGATCATGGTGACCCTGTACCTGCGCCGTCGCGGCAAGCCCACCTGGCCCACCGCCCTGCCCGCGATCGGGATGCTCGTGTCCACGGTGATCGCGATGGTCGTCAACCTCCTGGAGTTCTCCGACCCGCTGCTGCTGGTCGTCGGCAGCGCCCTGGTCGTGCTCGGCGTGGGCGTGGTCGTCGAAGCGATCCGCGTGTGGCGACGGGACGCGGTCGCGTCGCGGCCGGTATGATGCGCCGGTGACCGAGACGCCCCCACCGCGCGAGCCGACCGACCAGGCCCGCGCGCGCTGGGAGCCGGGCCTGCTCGTGGCCGGGCGCTACTCGATCCAGCGCAAGCTCGGCGGTGGGTCGATGGGCGACGTGTTCCTGGCCGAGGACCGCTTGCTCGGCAAGGAGGTCGCCCTCAAGGTCCTGCGCTCGGACCTGGCGCAGAACCGCGACACGGTGCGCCGCTTCTTCCGCGAGGTCGCCCTCGCCCACTCGGTGACCCACCGCAACGTCGTGCGGATCTACGACACGGGCGAAGAGGACGGCCTGCCGTACTTCACGATGGAGCTGTTGTCGGGCGAGGTTCTCGACACGCTGCTCGAGGGTCCCGACGGGGAGCCCTTGCCGGCGTCCGAGCGGATGTCGGTGCGCAAGATCCGAACGATCGCGATCGACGTGCTCGACGCGATCGATGCCGCACACCGGGCCGGTGTGGTCCACCGCGATCTCAAGCCCGGCAACGTCATGCTCACCCACCGCGGCGCGATCGTGATGGACTTCGGCGTCGCCGGCATCGACGAGACGATCGGTCCCGGCACCCGGCCCGATCCCGCGCACGAGAGCCTGCGCTCGCTCGTGCGGACCGAGCTGGGCACCATCTTCGGCAGCCCGGCGTACATGGCTCCCGAGCTGTGGGAGGGCGAGCCCGCCACGCCGCAGACCGACCTGTATGCGTTCGGCGTGATGCTCTACCAGATGCTGACCGGGCGGCTGCCCTACGCGGCGAAGACCCCGGCGGCCTACGTCGAGCGCCTCAACGGCGGCCCGCCCCCGGCGCTTCGGAGCTTGCGACGCGACACGCCCTGGGGACTGGTCCGACTCGTGCGCCGGTGCATGGCCCGCGACCCCGCGACGCGACCGCCGAGCGCCGCGGCGGCCGCCGACATGATCTCGCCGCTGCGGAGCCGACGACGGCGACGCAACGCGCTGGCCGCCGGAGTGCTCGCCGCCACCGCCGCCGCGGTCGTCGTGGCCCAGAGCCGGCCTTCGTACGCGCGACTGGGTCTGCCCGACGGGCTGGCGGAGTCCGACCTCGCGGCGAGCGTGCGCGACCTCGACGTGGGGGAGCACGCCGCGGCACTGCGCCGCCTCGGGCGCCTGACCCAGCGCGCGCCCCGGTCGGCGGCCGTACGGTTTTGGCGAGCGACCGCGCTGCACGAGCTCGGCGACGAGGTCGGTCGCGAAGAGGTCTGCAACGACCAGCGCATGCGGGGCTCGGCCGCATGGGTCCGCATGGCCGACGGCGCGTGCGAGCCCTCGTACCGACTCTCGGACGAGGTGCTCGCGACGCTCGAGGGTGAAGGCCTCGCCCCCGAGCTGCTGCCGCTCGCGATCGACGACGTCGTGCTGCCCCGGCTGACGGCCAACCCCGCGGATGCCGAAGCGGTCGAGACCGCCCAGCTGCTGCTGACACGGCTGTCCGAGGACGAGCCCGACCTCGACGCCCGCTGGGCGATGCCCACGCGCTGGGCCCTCTCGCGCGCGCGCCTGCACGCGGTGCTCGGTCGACCGGCCGATGCGACCGACGAGCTCGCGGCTGCGCTCACCGAGCCCACCTCCGCGCCGCCGCGTCTGGCGAGCGAGGCCGCACGACTCGCCCTGCTGCTGGGCGACCGTCCTCGGGCCGAGGCCCTCGCGGACGTGGCCGCCCCGGCCGATCCCACGATCGCGATCCGCTTGCTGCTGCACGACGGGCGGCTCGACGAGGCGTGGACGCGGATCTCGGCGATGCCGTCGACGCCGTGGCGGCCGAGTCTCGTGTCGATGTGGTGCGGGTATGCGCTGCGCATGCGCATGCCGACCCGGCCCCCGCGCTGCGAAGACCTGCCCCCGGGGCTGACGCGCGCGCTGTGGGAGCTGGCCGAGCGCGGCGACTACGACGAGCACGGCCTCGACCCGCAGGCGCGCTCGGTGCTGGCGCGCAAGGCCGGCATCCTCACCGGCGACTGTGGTCCGCGCGGCGACGGCAAGGCGATCACGGTCCAGTGGCTGTCGCCGCCGTTCGAGCTGCTGCCCGCCGAGCTCGAGGTCGAGGCCGCCGCGTGTCGGGCCGAGACCTCCGACGATCCCGAGCCGGCGCGACGACTGGCGCGAGCCCTCGTCGCGCTCGCCCCCGAAGATCCCTGGGCGCGCCTGCTCGCCGCGCGCGTGGAGGAAGCCGACGAGCCCGAGCTCGCCGCCGCCCATCGCCTCGAGGCCGCCGAGCGCTGGGAGCACGCCGACGCGCCGCTGCCTTTGGTCGCCTGGATCCGCGACCGTGCGGCGGGCCGCACGGCTGGCCCCGCCCCTCAGACCGCACGCCGCCCACGCATCGGCGGACGGGCGCCCGACGACGAGACCCCACCGTGAGCACCACCGACGAGCTGTTGGCCGACGACGCGGCGGTGCTGTGGCACCCGGCCACGCACTTCGGGGATCTCGAGCGACTCCCCGTGTCGCTCATCGAGCGCGCCGAGGGACCGTGGCTGTACGACGCCGACGGCAACCGGATCCTCGACGCGATCTCGTCGTGGTGGACGAGTCTGCACGGCCACGGTCACCCCGCGATCGTGGAGGCGATCGCGACCCAGGCCCGGGCCCTCGACCACGTGATGTTCGCCGGCTTCACCCATCGACCGGCGATCGAGCTGGCGACCGGCCTGCTCGCGGCCGCCGGCCCGAGCTACGGCAAGGTGTTTTACGCCGACTGCGGATCGGCGGCGATCGAGGTGGCGATCAAGCTCAGTCTGCAGCGGCGGATCGAGACGGGGCAGACCCGTCGCACGCGCTTCGCCGCGCTGCGAGGCGCCTACCACGGCGAGACGGTCGGCGCGCTGTCGGTCTCGGGCAACGACGAGTACCGCAGCAAGTTCGCCCCGCTGCTGTTTCACCCCGTGATGCTGCCGGTCCCGGACCTGCCCGGCCATCGCCACGAGGACCTGGGCACCGACGCGGGCGCCGACACCCCGGAGGCGGACGAGGCCGTGGCGCAGCTGCGGGCCCACGCCGACGAGCTGTCCGGGCTGCTCGTCGAGCCGCTGGTGCAGTGTGCGTCGAAGATGACGATGCACGGCACCGGCTACTACCGCCGGATCGTGACCGAGGCGCAGGCGCTGGGCATCGACGTGATCGCCGACGAGATCGCGGTCGCCTTCGGGCGCACCGGCCGACTGTTCGCCAGCGAGTGGGCCGACGTGCAGCCCGACCTGCTGTGCTTGAGCAAGGGACTGTCCGGCGGAGTCCTGCCGCTTTCGTGCGTGCTGATCCGCCGCGGGTTCGAGGACGCGTTCGCGCAGTCGCCGGCCCGCAGCTTCCTGCACAGCCACACGTTCACCGGCAACCCGATCACGTGCGCCGCCGGCCGCGCCAGCCTGAAGCTGCTGCAGACCCCGCAGACGGCGGACGCCATCGCCTCGCGCATCGACGCGCTCGCCGTGCGACGGCAGGCGGTCGCCGAGCGCGTCGGCCCGCGCGTGCGGGCCCACCGCCAGGCCGGGCTCATCGTCGCGCTGACCGTGGGGCCCGGCCCCGCGGACGGCCGCCTGTCCCTGGCCCTGCGCGCCGCGGCGATGCGTCGGGGCGTGCTGCTGCGCCCCCTTCATGACACGATCTACTGGATGCCGCCGCTGTGCACGAGCGACGACGTGCTCGACCGACTCGCCGACGTCACCGCCGAGGTGATCGAGGAGGTCGTGCGATGACGCGCGCGAGCCTGCTGGCACTGGTGGGTCTGCTCGGCGTCGGCTGCAACGAGCCGGCGTTCGTGATCGTCGCGGACGTGTCCAAGAACTGCAACGAGGTCGTGGTCGAGCCCGTCATCGACGCGCAGGGTTTCGGCGTGTCCACGATCCTCGACGCCGCGGCGACACCGACGGCCAGTGGCGTGGGTGGCACCGCGAGCGTGTGGCTGTTGCTGCTCGTGTCCACCGGCAGCGGCGATCAGCTCGCCGTCCGCCACGTCGTCGACGGCACGGTCACGCGCGAGGTGCCCATTCCCCTACCCTCCCAGCCCGGCTCGATCGTGTTGCGCGGCTCGCCCGATCCGGACGAGGTGTTCGTGCTGCACCGTGGCAGCGGGACGTTCCGGGTCTGGCGCGTCGCCGCGGATCTGGCCGACCCGGGCGTGCAGAGCTCGCAAGAGCTGGTCGGCTTTCCGCATGACACGTTCACGTGTGCCCCGTGCGACACCAGCGACTGGCACCGCGACCTGCTGTTTCTCGACAATCGTCCCTACGTCGTCTCGGTGCCCCCGCTGTCGGAGAACGCCGCCGTGAGCGTGTGGGTCGGAGCCCTGTCGGCCAATCCGCCCGAGACCGGGACGCTCAACGTGGGCACCGAGCACCGGCTCAACTTCGAGCGCATGTGTCAGCCCAACTTCGACGACTCGGACAACGAAGACAGCGACCTGTGCGAGGCGAACAAGCTCGACGTCAGCTACCCGACCGTGACCGTGCTCGGCCGTCAGCACGACCCGCGACCGACGTACTCGCGCATGCTCATCCATCGTGAGCGCGCCGAGGCCGGGTACGAGGAGTTCACGGTGGCCGACGTCTTCGTCGTCACGCTCGAGCTCGATGCCGACGGCATCCCCAAGGGCGTGCTGCGGTCGTACCAGGGCTTCGACGAGCCGGTGACCTCGACCCCGTCCGGCCTCGTCGTCGATCGGTTCTCGACCTACGCGATGTACACCACCCGCTACGCCGACCCGCCCACGCGACTGCTCGAGCTGCCGGCACCGACCGCCGATTTCGAGGACATCACGACTGCCCTCGGGGGGGCGATCGGCCCGGACACACAGCTGCTGCCGCTGGACCAAGACGTCGCGCTCGGCGAGGTCGTCGACGGCACCTGGGAGATCACCAAGCTGTTTCCCGACGATCTGTCGAAGTCGGGCACCACCGTCTATGCGCCCGAGCGGCCGATCAGCGGCGTGCGGGCGGTGGGCCCCGGGTACTTCTTGCTGGCGCACGACGAGGGCCGGCCCGATGTCGTGCGCGTGCGGTGCATCGAGCCTTCGTTCGAGGACTGACGCCGAAACGAAGCGCGCCGGCCGTCGACGTCTCCGTCGAGGGCCGGCGCGGGCATCGGCGCGGTGCGGGTTCGATCAGCCGCCGGCGGCGGCTTGTTCGATCGAGGCGGCGAGGCCGGAGACGTCCGGCGGGAAGAAGGCCGACGCGGGGATCGGAGCCTTCGCGCCACCATCCTTGGCCCAGGTCAGCTGCAGGGCCATCGGACCGGAGTTTTGGTACCACAGCAGGTCGAGCACGTACTCGCCGGGTTCGACCTGCAGCGACTCGCAGTTCTCGCGGGCGTCGCCGGTGCCGTCGCCGTCCACGATGACCTGCTGGTCGAGGTACAGCAGCGCGCCGTCGCCGGCGTTGAGGCAGAACTCGTAGCTGCCGGACTCGGAGATGTTGAGCGAGCCCTGGAAGTGCACGCCGTAGTTCTCCGAGAGGACCCGGTCACCCAAGTTGATGCCCGCGTGCTGGCCCGGGGCGATGTCGAGGTTGTCGACCGCGATGTAGCCGACCGGGCTGCCGATGTCACCGAAGCTGGGGATCTCGGTCGATGCCTGGCCCACGTCGTAGACGCTGCCGAGCAGGCCGTTGCCGGCCGTCGTGCGGGCCCGGCCGAAGCCGTTGTCGGCCTTGGTCGCCGTGAACGTCGCCGCGGTGGTGCGCGCCTCGGACTTGCTGCTCTTGGTGAAGCCCTTGCCCTTGACGACCTCGATCGGCCCGCTGACCTCGGCCCCGATCTTGACGACGAGGCGGTCGGCGAAGGCTTCGACCACGCGCACCTTGTTCGTTCCGATGCGCACGTTGTTCTTGCCGACCGTCGGCGAGAAGTTCGATCCGTAGATCTCGATCGTGCTGCCGACCGCCGCCGTCGTCGGGAAGAAGCCGATGATCTCGACCGGGTCGGGCGTGTTCTCCGGACGCGCCGGATTCTGGTGATTGCCCCCACCGGAGGTCGGCGGCTGCTTGGCGACGAGCTTGGCGACCTTCACCCGAGGACCACGGCCGAGCTTGTTCGTGCCGTCGGACCCCGATCCCGACGTCGTCGTCGTCGTCGTGCGCACGCGAGGGGCAGCGCCGTCGTCGGCACCCGCCGCACCGTCGTTGGCCGCGACGTCGTCGGACGCCTGCGCGTTGTCGGGATTTTCCGTCTCGCTGTTGTTCTTGCATCCGGCGAGCAGGGACAGCGCGGCGAGGGTGAGAAGGGTTTGACGCATCATCGTGAACCTGTGACCTGGTGACCTGTAGGGAGCGTGCGGACAGACGGCGCTCGGCGCCGCCGCATTCAGGGGCAATCGCGGTCGGTGTTGGCGATTACCTCTCGTTGACGGGGCGGAGACCGCGCAACAACGCGGCAGGATGATGGCGCACCGGGTCGCTCCGCTGCAACCGGGCTCAAGAGCCCTGCGCGCGAGCGCGCAGCGTGACCTTGCCTTTGACGTTGGCGACCTCGAAACGGACGTCCTTGCCCCCGTGACGCTCGCGGAGCTTCGGCGCCTCTCGGGCCAGCTTGCGGACCAACGCCTTGTACGTGAGCCCCTCGGTGGTCTCGCCGGCGGCGCGCTTGGCCGCGACGAGATCCTCGTAGAGCTTGCGGACGCTGCCGGCGTCCATGCCTGGCACACCCGAGGGCGCGGGCGGCGGGGCCTTCGGTTTGGACCCAGGCATCGGGGGCGGTCCCGCGCTCGCAGCGTCCGGCATCGGCGGCATGACCGGTTCCGGCGGCAACCCGTCGTCGGCCTCCGCGGCCGCGCGCGCCGCCAGCCGGCGCTGCGCCAGCTGACGATCGCGACGATAGGTCCCGTTTTCGATCTGGTTGAGCACCCGCGTCCAATAGTGGTTGTAGGTCACGTACCGCGCCCGCAGGCCCCCGAGACGGAAGCGCAGCGCCGTGGACCGCGGACGGGTCGCCTCGGCCTCCCGCAGCAGCTTCTCCACCTTCTTGTGGATCGCCGCCGGCGCCTGCCGCTCCACGCCCAGAAAGTACTTTTGGTACTCGCTGCGAAGTCGTTCGATCCCGGTCTCCAGCTCGTCGAGGAGCTGTTTGACGTCGCTGATGGCGGGCTCGCGGGATCGGGCCAAGCCGCCCGAGATTAGCAGAACTCACCGGCCCACCGGCCTCGCGTCCGACGCGCAGCCCCCCGGCCGGATCTGCGCGGGTGGTCTATGCTCTCGGTCGGCGTGGGCAACTTCTGGGCCTTCATTCTGCTGATCGGGCCGCTCATCCTGATCCATGAGCTCGGGCATCTGCTCGCCGCCAAGCTCGTCGACATCAAGGCCACGCGCTTTTCGATCGGCTTCGGCCCACCGTTGCTCAAAGCGCGGCTCGGCGAGACGGAGTACTGCCTCGCCCCGATCCCCCTGGGAGGGTACGTGCACCTGCTCGGCCTGCATCCGGGCGAGGAGGTCGCGGCCGCCGACGCCGACCGCACGGTGATGGCCAAGCCGTTGTGGGCCCGATACTTCGTTCTCGCCGCGGGGCCGCTGGCCAACCTGCTGCTGCCGATCGGTCTGTACTTCTTCTACTTCCTCACGCTCGCGCCCATGACGTTGCCGCCGGCGGTCATCGGGACCGTCATCGACGGCACCGCGGCCGCGGAGGCGGACCTCGAGCAGGGCGACCGCATCGTCGCGATCGAGGGCGAGGACGTCCGCTCCTGGCGGGAGATGAGCAAGGCGATCGGCGAAGCGCCCGGTCGCGAGCTCGAGCTGCAGATCGAGCGCGACGGCAAGCGGCTCGACCGAGTGGTCACGCCCAAGAAGGTCATGTCGCGCAATGCCCTCGGGGTCGCGACGCCGATCGGTCGCCTCGGTGTGCTCGCCTGGTTCTACGCGCCCCAGGTCGGGATCTCGGACCCGCAGTCGCCCGCGTACACGGCGGGGCTGCGCACCGGTGACGTGATCACCTCGATCAACGGCGAGCCCGTGCAGACCGCCGAGGAGCTCGCGCGCATGCTCGAGGTCACCGGCGACGCCCAGGTACGACTGACGTACCTGCGGCCCCAGGCGCGCGCCGGTCCGCTGGGCGCGACCTTCCTTTGGTACGACAGCGCCCACGCCCAGCTGCTGCCGCGCCCGGACGAGGACTCGAGCACGGGGCTGCTGCCCGCCAACACCTTCATCCGAGCGGTGGAGCCGGACTCGCCCGCGGCCAAGGCCGGGCTGCTCCCCGGCGACCGGATCACCGAGGTCGACGGCAAGCCGTTCGCGAAGTGGGAGTATCTCGCCGACGTCCTCGCGCAGCGCCAGGAGACGGCGATCGAGCTGACCGTGGTCACGCCCGGCCAGCCGCCTCGGCGCGTCGCGATCGCCCAAGAGCTTCGCAAGTGGCGGGACATCTACAAGCAAGACCGCACGCGCCTGGTGTTCGGTGCCCACCCGTACGCCAAGGGGTTCGTGCCGCCCCGCGAGCCGATCCGCGGCCGCTTCACCTACGCGCTGTCGGCCGCGCTCAACGAGACGGCCGAGGTCATGTCGATGATGTGGACGACCCTGGGCCAGCTACTGACGCTCGAGCGGGGTGTGGAGGAGCTGTCGAGCGTCGTGGGGATCTACAACGTCGCGGGCACGGCCGCCGAGCAGGGCCCCGGTGACTTCCTGATCCTGATGGCGCTGCTGTCGATCAACCTCGGGGTCGTCAACCTGCTGCCGATCCCGATCCTCGACGGGGGGGCACATCCTGTTCTTCACGATCGCGGCGATCCGACGGCGACCGCTGAGCCAACGTGGTCGCGAGATCGCGGCGTGGGTCGGCCTCATCATCATCGTCTTGCTGCTGCTGGTCGCCGCGCGCAACGACTTCGTGCGCCACTACTTGTGACGATGTCCGACCGCCACTGGATCCTGACGTTCGACGCCTCCACGCCGCTGTGCGTCGCCGCGCTCGGGTGGGTCGACGAGGCGACGAACGCGTGCGCCGCCTCGTCGGTGATCGCCGAGCAGCCCAACCAGGCGTCGGCTCGGATCGCCGACGGCCTGACGAGCCTGCTGCACGAAGCGGGCATCCCCGCGTCGCAGCTGTCGGCCGTCGCGTGCGGTCGGGGACCGGGGACGTTCACCGGCACCCGCGTCGCCCTCGCGACCGCGATGGGCGTGGCCCTCGGCGCCCACGCCCGCGCGCTTCCGCTGAGCACGCTGCAGATCGTCGCCGCGAGCGCGCCCGACGACGGCGAGGTGATCGCGTGGCTCGACGCCCGACGTGCGGAGGTCTACGCCGCACGCATCACCATCGCTCGCGCCGCTGCGGGCGAGCGCACGCTGACGCCGGTGGGCGACGAGGCATGCGCGGACCCGGCCGGATGGCTGAAGGCGCAGGCGAACCTGACCGACGCGACCGTCATCGGCCCCGGCGTCGGCCCGTACCGGGCGCTCGTCGACGACGCGGGGCTGCGCGCCGTCCCGTGCGAGGGACCGACCGTCGCCGGTTTGTGGGCGGCCACGGTGGCCGCCTTCCGCCGCGGCGACGCGACCGATCCCGGCCAGCTGCGCGCCGTGTACCTGCGCCGCAGCTACGCCGAGCTCGGGGTCAACAAACCCAAGCGAGGGTTCGCCAAGAGCCCGTTCGTGTAGGCTCGTCGCCGTGAGCGTCCGGATCGAGCGCGAGGGCCCCGTCACCACGGTCGTCATCGACCGCCCTGCCCGCCGCAACGCGATCGATCGCGCCACCGCCGACGCGCTCGCCCGGGCCTTCGCCGACTTCGAGGCCGACGCGTCGGCCTCGGTGGCGGTGCTGTGGGGTGCGGGCGGAACGTTCTGCGCCGGGGCCGATCTGCAGGCCGTGGCCGCGGGGACGCCCAATCGCCTCGCGCCCGACGGCGATGGGCCCCTCGGACCCACGCGCATGCAGCTGTCCAAACCGGTGATCGCCGCGGTGTCCGGCCACGCGGTCGCGGGCGGGCTCGAGCTCGCGCTGTGGTGCGACCTACGCGTCGTCGAGCGGGACGCGACGTTCGGCGTGTTCTGCCGCCGGTTCGGCGTCCCCCTGATCGACGGCGGCACCGTGCGCCTGCCCCGGCTCGTCGGCCTGTCGCGTGCGATGGACCTCATCCTCACCGGCCGTCCCGTCGGCGCCGAGGAAGCCGAGCGCATCGGGCTCGCCAATCGTGTCGTCGCCAGTGGCACCGCCCGGCAGGAGGCCGAGGCGCTCGCCCGCTCGATCGCCGCGTTTCCGCAGACGTGTGTGCGGTCCGATCGCGCCTCGGTCTACGATGCGATCGCCCTGCCACTGCCCGACGCCCTGCGCGTCGAGTTCGAGCACGGCAAGAAGGCGCTCGCCGATCCGGCGCTGCTCGACGGCGCCCGCGAGTTCGCGGGCGGTCGCGGACGTCACGGCGCGTTCGAGGACTGACGAGCGCCCACGACCGCATCGAGCACACGCGGCAAGTCGCCCAGCCGTGCGAGTCGCCCGGGCCCGCTGCCGTTCATCGACGCGAAGTCCCATAGGTTCGTGCCGCCGTCGCCGATCGTCGGCCACGGGGGAGGCGGCGATCGATAATGGCCGTTGCGCAGGCGCATGTGGCTTCGATCGGAGCGGAAGCTCGCGCGAAACGCATCGGCCTCCACGACCCGAAACCGCGGCGCGAACATCTTGCCCATCCGCGGCGGTCGTCCGAAGCAGACCTCGATCCACTCCTCGAGCGCGACGCCACCGGGCAGGACCGAGTCCGGGTCGTAGATCGTCCAGCCGTCGTCCGTGCCCACCGCGACGACGACGTGGTAGTCCCACACCACGAGGGGGGAGCCGGCGCGGTGACCGGCGAAGGCGACCGTCTTGTCGGCGTTGGACACCCACACGGCGGCCCGCGGCTTGGTCCGCAGCCTCCGGTCGCCGCACAGGTGCCAGGCGTTCTCTTCGCAGTAGCAGGCCTGGTACGCGTCGTACCGAAAGGGCCGGCTCACGTGGTCTCGCCCCGCAGGAACGGACCGATGGCCGCGGCGACGGCCTCGGCGTGGCTGATGTGCAGGTGGTGCCCGCCGTCGAGCTCGACGAGGCGCGCGTCGGCGACGGCCCGAAACCGGGGGCTCTTGGCGCCGGGCGCGAAGGGCGAGCCGGACTTGCCGCGCACCGCCAGCAGCGGGGCGGCGATGCGCCCGAGATACGCCATCACCATGTCCTCGGTCATGCGCCAGCGCGAAGACTCGCGCAGTCGAGGGTCGTAGCTCCACGTCGATCCCTGCGCATCGATGGAACGCTCGGCCAACGGTTGTGCCTGCGCCCGGGTGAGTCCGCGGGCCGACGCGAACTTGTCCAGCGTCGGTTCGAGGTCACCGATCGAGCGCGGACGTGTGGCGCCGCCGGTCTCGATCGCCTTCTGCAGGCGCGCGGGGGCTTCGGTCGCCGGCTCGGCGAGCGGTCCGATGCCTTCGATCGCGACGACGCACGCGACCAGATCGACGAACGTCCCCGCGAACATCGAGCTGATCGCCGCGCCCATCGAGTGCCCGAGCAGGCGCACCGGACCGTCCGACAACGACGTGACCACGGCATGCAGGCTCGCGATCCAGTCGACGAACGGGTAGCTCGCCCCCGGGGGCAGATGATCGGAGCGACCGTGGCCGGGCCAGTCGATCGCCACGAGCCGAAGGCCCGGAAGGTGCGGCGCGATCGCGGTGAAGCTCGCGGCGTTGTCGAGCCAGCCGTGCCCGGCGACGACCAGCGGCGCGTCGGCGGGTCCCCAGGCCAGCCCGGCGATCGTGCCGGTGGGAGTGGACACGCGGACGGGCTCGGGGGTCGGGCTCACGCGCCCGTTATCCGACGCGACGTCGGCGCTTTCAACCTCGGCAGGCGCAGCACGAAGCGGGCGCCCCCCAGCGGCGAGTCCTCGATCCAGATCTCGCCGGCGTGGTCGAGGACGACCTTTTTGACGATCGCGAGGCCGAGCCCGGTGCCCTCCGCGCGGGTCGTCTCGTACGGCTCGAACACGCGCTCGCGCCGCGCTTCGTCGATTCCGGGACCGTTGTCGTCGACGACGATGTCGACCGCGTCGGCCAGCGACGAGGTGTGGATCTCGACGCGGATGCCGTCGCGCCGATGCTCCCGCGCCGACAGGACCGCGTTCTCCACGAGGTTGACCAGGGCCTGCTTGAGCAGCTGCCGGTCGGCTTCGATCTCGACGTCGTGCTTGGGCGGCCGAACCTCGAGCGTGCCGGTCTCGTCGTCGGAAAGGTGCCCGTAGGCGCGCTCGAACTCCTCGAGCACCCGCGACAGCGACACCGGGGCCGGTCGGACCTCCGGGACCTTCGCGAACTGCGAGAAGCTGGCGACCATCCGACGCAGGCCTTCGATCTCGTCCTCGACGATCTCGACCGAGGTCGCGAGCATCTTCGAGAAGCGGGGATCGCCGCCCGGATCCTTGTCGCGCAGCTGCTGGACCGCGAGCTGGATCGGGGTGAGCGGGTTCTTGATCTCGTGGGCGATTCGACGCGCCATCCCCTGCCACGCCCCGATGCGTTGCAGGTACGCGACCTTCTGCTGCGCGGCGGCGAGCTCGTCGAGCATGTGGTTGAACGCCCGCGCGAGCTGGCCGACCTCGTCCTCGGAGCTGGTCTGCGACCGCGCCGTCAGCTCGCCCTGCCCCACCCTCGTCATCACGCGCGACAGCTCGCTGACGCGTCGTGTGGTCGTGCGCGCGACGACGAAGCCGGCGAACATCGACCCGAGCAGCACGAGCACGCTCGCCACGGTCGTCACGAGGGTGACCGCGTCCTCGACGTCGGCGCGGCTGTCTTCCTCGCGTCCGATCTCGCGCAGCTGATCCCCGAGCCGCTGGTACCGCGCGTCGATCTCGGGGTCGAGGCGATAGACCACGCGTAGCTGACCTCGCTCGCCGGGCAGTGCGATCTGGGTCTCGAACGCGTCGACGCCCGCCTCGAGGGGGACCTCGGCCGAGTTCGGATCGCGTACGCGCACGAGCACACCGTCGGCGCCGAGCATCTCGATCTCCGCGACGTCCGGTGATGCGGTCAGCTGGGCACGCAAGCTCGGCTCGACGTCCTCGGTCGCTCCTGGCAGCGTGGCCGCGAGGGCGGCGGTGCGGGCCTCGAACGCCGCGACCTGGGCGCTGACCAGCCCGTCGTGGAATGCCTCGATGCCCTCGGCGAGCTCGCGCGCCGAGTCGAGCGCGTCGCCGACCCGCGTGTCGAAGTACGCCACCGACAGCCGCACGAGGTAGACCGACGCCCCCACGCACAGCGTGCCCAGCAGCACGAGCGCGGCGATGATGCGCGTCTCCAGACGCCCCCACCACGGCACCCGCATCTTCGGCACGACGAAGCGGCTCGTGACCTTCATGCCGCCACCTCAGCGCGCCTCCAGGTAGAAGTAGTTGGTACGGACGTGGACGACCTCCTCGGCGCGAGCACGCTCGCCGGCGAGGGTCTCGACGAGGTGACCGAACCAGACCAGGTCGCGATCGCCCCGACGGCGGCGGCGAGCGCTGGCGCTGTCGTCCTCCTTGATCGGGTTGCGCATCGCGAGCACGGTCGCGAAGTAGTACGGCCCGTCCTCGAAGGTGCCACGGGTGAGATCGTCGGAGGCGGCGATCCGGATGCGGTCGAGCGTGACCGCGGCCTCGATCGCGGCGGTCCGGCTCGTGAACGTGCGCTGCATCCAGCCGGTACTGCCCTTGGTCTTGACGACGTAGCGCTTCAGAAACGGGTTCCACCCGATCTTGACCACGATGACGCGGTGGCCCACCTGCTCGCGGCTGCCGTGCTCCCACAGGGTGACGTGGAACTCGAGCGTGGTGTCGAAGCCCGAGTCGATCGACGCGAGTGCCTCGGCGTCGGTCAGCCGGATCAGCCGGGGCAGCGACAGCGTCATCTGCACCGACGACGCAATCTCGCCGAACTTGGCCTTGCGACGCGACACGGGGTCGCCGCGCGCGAAGCCCAGCCCCGGTAGCGCGGCCAGGGTGGCGAGGAAGTGACGTCGACGCCAACGCGTCACAGCGGCGTCCTCCGCAGCACGTTGCCCACCGTCACGTTGAAGGTCCCGATCGCGGTGTCCAGGCGCAGCCCCACGTCGGCGTTGAACCCGACCGGGGCCACGCGCTGCCCGGCCTCGCGCCGACGCGCACGCTCGCGACGATCGCCGGCGAGGGTGAACACGCCGGTCGAGATCACGAGGTCGCCGCCGTAGACCAGCCGCGTGCGTTGCCGGCGAAACAGCGGCCAGGCGTACTCGAGATCGAAGCGGCCGAACAGATTGCCGTACTCGCGGGTGTCGATGCCGCTGCCGAACACGTCGATGGGGTTGCGCGTGGAATAGCGCAGGCCCTGCTCGCGGCCCGGTGTCCACGCGCTGAGGTCACCGCTGTAGAACCGCTCGAACCGCGGTGCGTCCCCGGCGATCTGACCGCCGGTCGCGATCGGCGTGATCCAGTGGCGCCACGGCAGCCGAAAGCTGTAGCCGCCGCCGGCGACGATCTTGATGTACTCGTACTGCGAGCCGACCGCGAACGACGATGCCTGCAGGTCCAGGGCGAAGCGTCCGCCCTGCCCCGCCAAGAACACTTCGTCGCGTCCGTCCCAGATGAGGCCGAACTGTCCCGCCGTGTGGCGGTGCGCTCCATCGCGCATGTCGAGCGACACGTCCTGCGTGGTGCCGTCGGGCCGCACCCACGCCGCCGACTCCGGCAGGAACGCGTTGACGCGCTCGAAGCGATACCCCGCATCGAGCGACAGCCGCGACGACAACGGGAACGACAGGCCGAAGACCCCGCCGATCCGATCGTAGTCGTAGGCACGAAACAGCGCGGGGTCGGGATCGTTCTCGGCGCCGTCGACCCGGTAGGGCTCGGACGCAGAGAGAAACCACGCGCCCCCGTGCACCCCCAGCGGTGCCGAGCCCAGCCGCGGGGCCTCGATGTGCACGTTGTAGCCCTGCTGCCGACGGGCACGCTCGATCCGAGGACGCGTGCCCCAGATGAAGCCGCCGCCGAGGTGGATCGCCCGGCCGAGCAGATTGCGCTCGTCCATCGCCAGGCCGCCGCGAAAAGGCGTCATCTTCGAGCTGCCCAGATGAAACGAGGAGACGGTCACCGAGCTGCGCTCGGCGAGGTCGACCACCAGCACCATCTCGTCGGGGGCGTCGTCGACGATCTCCAGGCGCAGCGTGACGCGCTTGAAGTAGCCCGTGGCCCGCAGTCGATCCCGCACCGCCTCGATGCGGGGATCCTCCGGCCACAGGATCTCGGCCCCCGCCACGACGCCCTCGTCGCGCAGGACCGACCGAATCTGGCGCTCGGAGACCTGCTCGCGGCCGGTGATCCGGATCCGACGGATCGTCAGGGCGCGGGGCGCCGCCGCGTCGCCGACCTCGCTGGCCTCCGCAGATCGGGCCGTCATCGCCCCAGCGGCCACGAATGCCGCCAACGTCCAGCGGCCGACGGCGCGCGAGATCGGGGAGGCGGACGACACGTGCGAAGTGTACTCGGCCGGCGCCACGGCGGCGACGCACCCGCCCTGGGGCCAACGCCGCCAAGCACGATACACTCCGGTCGCGGATGCGGATCCTCTACATCGAGGACAACGAAGCGAACTTCACCCTCGTTCGCAAGGTGCTCGAAGCGTCCGGGATGGCGAAGGTCGAGCGCGCGGTGACGGGCGAGGAAGGTCTGGCCTGGCTCGACGAGCAGCGCCCCGACCTGGTGCTGTTGGACTTGGACCTACCGGGCATCTCGGGGTTCGAGGTCGCGGCCCGGATGCAGGCCGACCCGAAGCTCGTCGACATTCCGATCGTGGCCATCAGCGCCAGCGTGATGAAGCGCGAGCGCGACCAGGCGCTGGAGGCCGGCTGCATGGCCTTCATCGAAAAGCCCTTCGACATCGGCCGGCTGCGCACGATCGTGGCCGCCGTCGTGGCGCCCGACGCCGACGACGGCGACGCGTGACTACGCAGGGGTGTCCGCGAGCGCTTGCTCGAGCGCCTGCAGTTGCTGCGGCGTATTGACGCCGGCGGCCTGCAGCGCATCGACTTGCACCACGCCGACCGGGCCGCGCTCGGCCGCGAGCGCGACGAGGTCGGTCAGATACATCTCTCCCTGCGCATTGGCGCGTCCGAGGCGGGGCAGGTCGCCGCGCAGGCACGCGAGGTCGATCGCGTAGGTGCCGGCGTTGCACTCGCCGATCGCTCGCTGGCGCGCGTCGGCATCGCGCTGCTCGACGATCGCGACGACGTGGCCCTGGTCATCCCGCTCGACGCGGCCGTACCCCGTGGGGTCGTCGGGAGCGAACGTCGCGAACGCCAACCCCGCTTCGGTCGCCCGGCAGGCGCGGGCCAGTCGCGTCAGCGTCTCGGCGCGCAGCAGCGGCACGTCGCCGCTGAGCACGAACGCGAGGCCTTCGGTGGCATCGATCTCCGCCATCGCACACTGCACGGCGTGACCGGTGCCCAGCTGCTCGGCCTGCGTCGCGAAACGCGGCGCGGGCGTGTCGAACCGACCGCGCACGCACTCGCGCACGGCCTGCGCCTGGTGACCCACCACCACGACGATCGTGTCGGCGCCGGCGGCCAGCGCCGCGGCAATGGGAAAGGTCACCAGGGGCCGGCCCCCCAGCTCGTGCAGCACCTTGGCGCGGTCCGATCCCATGCGGGTGCCCTTGCCCGCGGCGAGGACGATGGCGACGGTGTCGGTCATCGTCGCGAAGGTACCAGCGGTGTTCGCTTCGCGGCGACAATGCGAAGATCGGGGCGACGTGAGCTTCTCCGAGACCTGCACCCGCTTGTCGGCGGATCCGGATCGCCTCGCCGCCGAGCTGGTCGCCGCGCCGGCGCACTGGCGTGCCGCGCTGCGCGAGCTCGGCGAAGGTCCCGATCCCGCGGCGGCGCTGCGTCGTGCGGCCGCGCTCGGCGGCGACGCCCCCCCCAGCGCTCGCCTCGCCCGTGTGCTCCACGAAGGCCCCTACCCCGCGCAGCTTCTGTCGCTCGATGCGAGCGCCGCCGAGGTGCTCGACGCGCCGGCCGGCCCGCTGCCGGTCTCCCGCGACACGGTGGTCGAGGCGTTGACGTCCGGTTCGCCGCGCGAGCGCGCGGATGTCTTCGGACGCGTGCGGACGCGGCAGTACCTGAGGCTGTGCGCGCGCGAGGTCGAGGGGGCGCCGCTCGAGGAAGTCGGGCGCGACCTGTCGACGCTGGCCGCCGCGTTCGTCGAAGGAGCACTGCGCACCGAGGGCATCGCCGATCGCGTGTGCGTGTTCGGCATGGGCAAGCTCGGCGGCGACGAGCTCAACTTTCTCAGTGACATCGACCTCGTGTTCGTCCACCCCGACGAGCTCGACCGCGGCGACGTCGTCGCGCTGCATCAGCGCCTGCGCCGCGTCGTGTCGATGCTCGAGGGCGAGGGGCGGTGGCGGCCGCTGTGGCGCGTGGACCTGCGGCTGCGCCCGTTCGGTCGCACGGGGCCGCTGTCGATGTCGTTGCGGGCGACGGAGGCCTACTACGAACGACACGGCCGCGACTGGGAGCGCCAAGTCTGGATCAAGGGACGACCGATCGCGGGCGCCGTCGACGTCGGCGCCCCGTTGTTGGATCGGCTGCGACCGTTCGTCTACCGCCGCAACGTCAGCCCGGCGATCTTCGGCGAGATCGCGGCCTTGATGGAACGGGCGCGTGCCGAGTCGCCGCGCGGCGCCCACGAAGGTCCGGACGTCAAGCTCGACCCCGGCGGGATCCGACAGATCGAGTTCGCGGTTCAGGCGCTGCAGCTGCTGCACGGCGGACGTCAGCCCGCGCTGCGGACCGCGTCGACGCTCGTGGCTCTCGACCGCCTGCTCGGTGCCGGCCTCGTCAGCGATCGCGAGCACGAGACGCTGCTGAGCAGCTACCGGGCGCTGCGTCGCATCGAGCACCGCATCCAGCTCGGATCGGGACGGCAGACCCATCGCGTGCCCGGGCCCGGCGAGGCGCGCGAGCTGCTGCGCGTGTCGTTGACGCGGGGGCCGGCGCCCGTCGACCTCGAGGACGTCCTGCAGCACGCCCGCCCTCGCGTGGAGCAGATCGCCCAGACGATGTCGGGCGAGCCCGTCGACGATCCGCGCCGCCGCGACACCGAGGTCGCCCTCGACGCCGGCGCGACACAAGACGCTCGCCGTGCGGCGCTCGGTCGGCTCGGCCTGCACGATCCCAACGAAGCCGAGGCCCTGCTGGCCCACCTCGCCGCGCGCGAAGACAGCCCGTGGCTGGCGCAGGGCCCCCCGCGCGACGGGGCCCGCGCGCTGGCGATCGCGTGCCTGGACTCGGCCGATCCCGACGCCGCGCTGGCCGGGCTGACCAAGTTCGCCGAGCACCGCGGACCGCACTACGCGATCTGGCGCGCGTTCGCGGATCCGGCCGCCCAGCCGGCGGTCCGACTCGCGGCGGAGCTGCTCGGCGCCAACCCGGCCGTCGCGCTGGGCCTGGTCGGCCTGCCGGTCGGGCGCGGCGCGCTGCCGGACGACTCCTTCGATCTACTGCTGACGGTCGCGTCCGATCACCTGCCCTCGGCGCACGAGCATGCCGACGCGTGGCGCTCGCAGCCCGACGACCCGCGCGGTCTGGATGCGCGACTGCTGCGGTTCAAGCACCGGCAGCTCGCCAAGGTCGCGTTGTTCGATCTGCAGCACCGCCCCGATCCCCTCGCGGTCGGCCACTGCCTGTCGGACCTCGCCGATCTCGTGGTCCGGGAGGTGATCACCGACCTCGCCGCTCGGACCACGTCGCCCGTCCCGTTCGCGATCGCGATGCTCGCGGTGGGCAAGTACGGGATGCAAGGCACCGACTACGGCTCGGATCTCGACGTGATGTTCGTGTTCGAGCCGCTCGACGGGGCGACGACGACCCAAGTGCAGACGCCGGCGATCCGGTTCGGGCAAGCGCTGGTGTCGAGGCTGACCTCGCGCCAGCTCGGCCCCCGACTGTACGAGGTCGACACCCGGCTGCGACCTTCCGGGCGCACGGGTCTGCTGGTCACGGCGGCGGGGGGCTTCGAGCACTACCACGCGGCCGATCTGCCGGTGTGGGAGCGGCTGGCCAACATTCGCGTGCGAGCGATCGCCGAGGTCCGGGTCGGCACCGACGCGCCGGGCCCTGGTCTTCCCGCGACGCTGAGCGAACGTTGCGTGTCGACGGTGCACGCGTCGCTGGGGTGGAGCGACGACGCCACGGCCGTGGTGCCGTGGGAGGAGGTGTCGCGCTCGGTGCGCTCACTGCTCGACCGCATCGCGGTGGAGGTTTCGCGCGAGAACCGCAAACGCGGTTTCATCGACGCCAAGAGCGGTCCAGGCGGGTGTTTGGAGCTCGAGCTGCTGGTCGGCGCCCTCCAGCTGCACCACGCCCCGACGGTGGCCGGGGCACGAACGTCCAGTGTCATCGAGGCGCTCGCGGCCCTCGGCGACGCCGACGTGCTGGCGCCCCGCGAGGCCCGCGCACTCACCGCGGACTACCGCTTCCTCCGACGACTGCTCAACCGACTCCGGCTCACGCGAAACGTCGGCGGCGACGATCCGGATCGATTCTCGCAAAACTCTCCCCGACTCGTGACCCTTGCGCGTAGGATGGGCCTGGTCGACGCCAGCTCCCTCCTCGACGAGCTCGAACACCGACGGGACCACGTGCACCGCACGCTACAGGCCCGCCTGGCGTCTTCGACCTAGACCGCCTCGCTACCGACGCATGGCTACGGCCCCCGCATCGCAGGACACCGACCTCTCCTTTCCCACGAAGGGCTCGCTCAAGCGGGTCCCCTTCCCCCGGATTCTCCGAGAGGTCGCCCGTTTCGAGGTCACCGGCAGCTTGTATCTGCTGTCGGGCCAGACCAAGAAGGTCGTCTTCTTCGAGGAAGGCCTTCCGGTCTTCGTGCGCTCGAACGTGTTGTCGGAGTGCCTCGGACAGATCCTCGCGCACGAAGGGCTCATCACGCAGGAGCAGTGCGAGCAGACGCTCGAGGCGATCCGCCGCACGGGCAAGAAGCAGGGCGAGCTGCTCGTGGAGATGGGCATCCTGTCGGAGGGCAACCTGCGCTACGGCCTCGAGGCCCAGCTGCGCGCGAAGCTGTTCGACATCTTTTCGTGGGAAGACGGTCGGTACCAGTTCAAGCACGACCCCCCGAACCTCAGCTTCGGCATCAAGCTCGACACGACCCCCGAGGGCGTGATCATCGAGGGCATCCAGAGTCAGTTCGCGGAGGAGCGCGCGGCGCTGGCCCTCGAGGCACACCACGGCAAGTACCCGACCCTGCGGCGAGACGAGGCCGACCTCGACCGCCTCGGTCTGCTGCCCGAGGAACGCTACGCGGTCGACCGGCTCGACGGCTCGCGACTGACCGAGGACATCGTCGCCGGGCCTCACGATCCGCCGCTGCCCTCGCCCGCCGCGTTGCTGTGGGGGCTGTTGCAGGCCGGACTGGTCCAGCTGTCGTCGCGGGCGTTGCCGGCGCGCGCCGAGCCGGCCGCGCCGGAGCTCGGGCCCGGGCAGTGGTCGGACGACGACCTGCACCCCGGCTATCCGCCGCAAAACGAGATCACCGAGTACGAGGACACGCCGCTGCCCGGCGAGCTGCCCAAGTCACCCGACCTTCTCGGCGACCACGAGGACGACTTCGCGGGCGTGGGTGAGGAGGACTCGGGACCGCTGCAGGTCTCGGTCGCCAAGGAAATTCCGCAGGAGCTCGTCGCCGACCAGCCCGCCGCGGCGGTCGACGAGACGTTCGACGACGATGCGATCGAGCTCATCGACGACGACGACATGGTCGAGGTGGTCGAGGACGACCTCGACATCGGCAGCCTCGACCTCGACGTCGACATCGACGTGGCCGAGCCGGCGCTGCTGCACGACGCCGAGCCCGAGCCCGAGCCCGTGCCCGTGCTGGACCTGGAGCCGTCGTCGCTGCCCGGACCGATCCCCGCTGCGGCTGCGGCCGCGGCCGCGGCCGAGCCGGTCGAGGCGCCGGTGCTCGAGGACGAGCCGCCGGTCGACCTCGCGCTGGAGAAGGCGCTGCTGTCGGCCCCGTCCGAGCCGGCCCCGATCGAGCCACCCTTGCTCGATGCCGGGCCCACCGCGATCGACGGTCCCGCCAACGACGCGGGCTTCGACGCCGACGACGAGCTGTCTCTGGCGCCGGACGACGAGCTGTCGATCGACCCGGTGAGCTTCGACGCCGACGACGACCTGTCCCTCGACGGCGACCTCGCCATCGACGACGACCTCGCCGACATCGACGACGACCTCGACAGCATCGATCTACCCGGCGTCGACGACCTCGAGCCCGAGGGCAGCAGCTTCGACGGGATGTCCCTGGAGGTCGACGACGACCTCGCCGACTTCGACGACCTCGACGGCGTGCATCTGGGCGCGCAGGCGCAGCCGGCCGCGCCCGTCAGCCCCCGCGGCGCCGACGACGACGCGCTGGTCGACTTCGACGACCTCGACGCGATCGACCTCGGCGGCCCGGCCCCCGTGTCCGACCTCGCCGCCGATGCCGTGTCGATCGACCCGCACTCGATCGACCCGGTCTCGATCGAGGCGGTGCCGCTCGACGACGAAGAGGACAACCCCGAGGTCGTCGGGGCGATGAAGTTCAACGAGGCCGAGACCGCCCTCGCCGAGGACCGCTACTCCGAAGCCATCGACGCGCTCGAGCAGGCCTACGAGAACGGCTTCGACGTGGCCGAGCTGCACGCGATGCTGGCATACGCCCGCTTCATGGAAGGCGGGCAGTCGGTCGAGGCGGCCGACCACTCGCTCGAGCTTCTCGACTACGCGCAGAACATGGACCCGAGCCTGGACCTGGTCCACGCCTATCGCGGCGCGATCTACCGCGCGATCAATCAGCCCGACCGCGCCCGTGAGGCGCTGGATCGGGCCCTCGAGCTCAATCCCTACTGCGAGCTCGCCATGGAAATCATGGACTCGCTGTAGCGTCGGCGCCGGCCGCCGCGGGTGCGGCCGTCGGCGTGGGCGGCGTGCTGTCGTCGACGGACGGGGTCAGCCCCATCTCCTTGACGAGATGGTCCGCGCCATCGACCGCGTCCATCAGCCACAACGTGAAGCGGATGTCGCAGTGGATCGAGCGCGTGACCTCCGGGATGAACAACCAGTCCGAGGCGATCGACTCGTAGTTGCCGTCGAACGCGAGGCCGATCAGCTCGCCCTTGCCGTTGAGCGTGGCCGAGCCGGAGTTGCCCCCGGTGATGTCGAGGTCGGCGAGGAAGTTGACGGGGAGGTCGCCGAGCCGCTCGTCGTAGTACGGCCCGAAGCGCCGGGCCTTGGCGGTCTCGAGCATCTTGGTCGGCGCGTTGAAGGGCTCGGCCCCCGTGTTCTTGGCGAGCATCTGCGTGACGGTGGTGAACGGCGCGTAGGGCTCGGACTTGCCGGCCCCCGTGTACCCGCGGACCGTGCCGTAGGAGATACGCAGCGTCCCGTTGGCGTCGGGCGCGATCGGATCGGGCGAGAACTGCTGTAGCGCCGCGATGTACTTGGGCCGCAGCTTGGCCATCGCGCCCTCGTGGGCGTGCGTGCGCTTTTCGACCTCCTCGAGCACGGGGCGGAGCTTGCCGTAGGCCTTGAGCACGGGATCGGAGTGCCGCGACAGCTTGGCCGCGTCGAGCGTCACGAGCTTGTCCTGCACCTTGGGGTCGGCGAGCTTGCTGGCGTCGAACAGCTTGGCGAGGGCCTTGTCGACCTTCGCATCGTCGAGGGGAAGCTTGGCGGCCGGGCCCAAGATGGCCTGCAGCACGGCGTCGGGTCGCTGACCGTCGGGCAGCGCCGCCGCGCGCCGGACGGCGAGTCCGAGCACCGCGGCGTCGAGCCGAGGGTCGTAGCTGTTGGCCAGGCCGGTGATGCGACTGGCGACTTCGGCGACGGCGCGGTCGCTGACGGCCGCCGGGTCGCGCGTGCGGGCCGTCGCGAGCTCGGCGAGCGTCTCGGCGATGCGCAGTGCCTGGCTCGCGCGCACGATCTCCTGCACGGCCGCGTCGTGGTCGCGATGCGCTTGCTTCTTGGCCGCGAGCGCGTCCATGGCGGGCAAGACCTCGCCGAACTCCTTCTTGCGCGCCTCGTCGGCGTCGATCCACTTGCGCAGGTCGGCCTCGAGGGCAGCCTTGCGATCGGCGAGCCCGCGCGCGACGAGCCCGTCGAGCATGCCCTCGAAGTTGGTGCGGTAGTTGTTGAGCCCGCGCAGCTTGCTGGCCGCCTTGATCTTCAGCTCGGGGTTTTCGTTGCCGAGCTTGGTGTACAGGGCGATGTTGGCGTCGTAGCGCTCGATGTCCCGGGGGTAGCGCCACTGCACCGCCTCGGCGACCTCGGCGGCCGTCTGCAGGCGGTACGTGCGACCGGGGTAGCCCGCCACCATCGCGAAGTCGCCCGGGGCCAGCGCATCGGAGGCGACCTTCAGATGATGCGGAGGCTCGTACGGCACGTTGTCGGGCCCCGGGTCGGCGGGCTTGCCGTCCGGGCCCACGTAGGCGCGCAGAAACGAGAAGTCACCGGTATGGCGCGGCCACTGCCAGTTGTCGATCTCGCCGCCGAAGATGCCCACGCCCGCGTGCGGGGCGTACACGAGCCGGACGTCGCGGATCTCGAGCTGCTCGATCTGGAAGAACTGCGCGCCGTCGAAGTAGTCGGTGACCTCGCAGCGCGTGTCCGCCTTGCCCTGCATGCACGCCGCCGCCAGCTCTTTTTGCTTACGCTCGATCGCGGCGGCCCGCTCGATGTCGTCGGCGATCGCATCCGTTCCGCCGAGCACCTGCGCGGTGACGTCGGTGAAGCCGGTGGTCACGTACACGCGCGAGCCCGGGCCGCCGGGCAGCTCGTCGGCGCGAGTGGTGGCGACGTAGCCGTCGACGAGCAAGTTCTTGTCGGGGGTGGAGTTGTGCTGCAGCTCCCCCGTCACGCAGTGATGGTTGGTGATGATGAGCCCTTCACCGGACACGAACGAGGCCGAGCACCCCCCCAGGCTGACGATCGCGTTGAGCGGAAACGCGGTGGGATCGGTCAGCGCCGCCGGGTCGAACTGCACGCCGAGGTCTTTGAGCTGTGCGGCGTGGCTGGCCAGCTGCGTCGGCATCCACATGCCGCCGGGATTTTCGAACGCGACCTTCTCCTCGGTCTCGGGCTGCGCCGGCGGGGGCGTGGGCGGGGCGGGCTTGGTACAGCCGGCGACCGCGAGCAGCGGCAGGGCCAGCACGAGTCGGAGGATCGAGCGGGACATGGCGTCGATGCCTAGCAGATCTGGCCCAGACCGGGGAGCGACGCCGCGTGAGGCCACGCGGGCCCCCACGCGCCGTGCTCGCGGACCCAGTGTATGGTGACGGCCGTGCCGCGCGGCCGCCGAACCCTCCTGGTCGCCAATCCGACCGCTCGCAGCGGCAAGGCCAAGGCGTACATCGAGCGCGCGATGAAGGCGCTCGACGATGCGCGACTCGAGCCCGAGTTCGTGCCGACGTTGCCGGAGGGCAAGACCGTCGCCGCGCTCGCGACGCGGCTGGAGGCGGAGGACGCGGCGCGCGTCGTGTACATGGGCGGCGACGGCACCTTCGCCGAGGCCGCCAAGGCCATCATCTTGGCCCGCGAGCGCAGCGGCGTCGACGTCCCGCTGGGCATGCTGCCGATGGGCACCGCCAACGACCAGGGCCGCAGCTTCGGCATCGTGTCGGGAAACAAGGCGATCGAGCGCAACGTGCAGATCGTCGCCGCCGGGATCGAGCAGTGGCTCGACGTCGGTCGCATCGAAGCGCTCGACGACGACGGCCAGCCCGTCGCGCAGGACCTCTGGTTCGACTCGTGCGGCGTGGGGCTGTCGGCCGAGATCCTGTATCGGCGCAACCGCGACCGAGAGTTCGTCGAGCACATTCCGCTGCTGCGCCGGTTTTATCGCGACAAGCTCGTGTACACGTCGGCGACGCTGCGCACGCTGCTGCGCGGCCTCGTGGGGCGGTCGAGCTTCTCGGTCGATCTGACGATCGACGGCGACACGCAGCGCGTCACCGGCGTCACCGACCTGCTGCTGCAGGGCACGATCCTGTACGCCGGCGACTGGATCTTCGACCCGACCGCCAAGCCCGACGACGGCAAGTTCGAGGTGGTCGTGATGCGTGGGCACGCCGACTGGGCGGCCGCCGCGATCGGTGGCCACAAGCACAACCCGGTCACCGGCGACGATCTCGAGGTGCTCGGCGTGCCGCGCCGCGAGGTGCCGCGGGGCACGCGGATCGAGCTGCAGGTGCGCCGGCCCGACGGGCTGGACATGGTGCCGGCGCAGATCGACGGCGAAGAGTGGGTCAGCACGGACCGCTACCGCATCGAGAACCTCTTTCATCACCTGCGGGTCATCGTTCCCGAAGATCCCCATTGGGTCTGACGCCTCCGTTGCGAGCGCGCACCCGATGTGTCACGACATTGCGAATGCGCCGCCTCGCGATCGTGCTCGGGCTCGTCGGGCTGCCCGCCTGCGGCGACCCACCGCCGGGGCCCGATCCCGCCGACGCGGGCCCGGGCCCCGGTGACGCCGCCCCTGCCCCGTCCGGCGAGGCCACGCCTTCGCTGGCGATCGATCCGCTCGACGCGGCGGACGAGTGCCTGAGCCGAAGTCGCGCGCCGGTCGTCCGTGCGTTGCGGCGCTTCGACGACGCACTGGGTGACGACGGCCGGCCGCGCAAGCGCACGTCGGTCGTCGCCCTGTCGCCGGTCGACGACGAGCTGGCCGCCTGCCCGACGCTCCCCGAAGACACCGACGCCGACCTCGCGGCCGCGCACGCGGCGTACGTGGGTGCACTGCGATCGGTGGCGGATCTGCTCGCCCAACTGGTTGCGTACCATCGCGACGGCGAGCACCCCGACGACGACGGGGCGAAGTCGGAGCAGCTCGCGCCGCAGCTGCGCGAGGCCGTGGCGACCTGGTCGACCGCGGCCGACACCTTGCAGGCGACCGTGCAGCGCATGCGCGACGCCGAGGACGCCTCGCACCTGCGCACGCTCGGCGAGGAAGCCTCGGGCAGCCTCGCCCACCGGGCTGCGCAGACCTTCGAGGCGACCAAGGATCTGCACCGCTGCGTCGTCGACGACACGACCACCGACGATCCGACGACACGCTGTGCCGATGCGCGCGAGGCTCTGGGCGAGACGCTCGAGGCGCTGGCCGTGGCCCGCCGCCGCGACCCCGACGAGACCGCCGCGGTGTTTTGGTTCGACGCCTTCGACGCCTCGCTGATCCGCTACACCACCGAGATCGACGCGGCCCTGCAGCCGCGCAAGAAGGCCCCCAAGCCCGAGCAGCTCGCGGCGACCCGGGAGGCGCTCACCGCCGCGTTCGCGCTCGTCACGCGCGACTACCGGCGCCTGGACTTTTCGTTCCCGAGCTGAGCGCTCACGCCGCGGCCGCGTGCCACTTCTGCAGCGACGCCTGCAGCTTGCCGCGCACGCGGGCCTCGAGCTGGCGCACGCGCTCGCGGGAGACGCCGAGCTGGGCGCCGAGCTCGGTCAGGCTCACGGCGTCGCCGTCGAGCCAGCGCCGCTGCGCGATGAGGCGCTCGCGATCGTCGAGCTTGGACATCGCGGAGTCGACGTGGGCACGAAGCTGCGCGTCCTGCTGACGGTCGGCCACGAGCGTCTCGGCGTCGGGACGGTGGCAGCTCAGGGTCTCGGCCCGAGGTGCGCCCGTCGACGGCGAGGCGAGCGACAAGGATCGATCGCGATGCTCGACGCGCGTGGCCATCGACACGACCCGCGACCGCGAGGTGCCGAAGCGCTGGGCGAGCTCGCCGTCGGCGTCGACCGTCTCGCCGTGCACCGCGCGGATGCGAGCCCGCTCGCGTGGCATCGAAAAGAACAGCTTGTTTGCCAGCGCGCCCGTGCCCATGCCCACGATGCTCCAGTGCCGCATCACGAACGCCAGCATCCTCGGCCGGACGTAGTGGCGCGCGTACGTCCACAGCCGCAGGCCGCGGTCCGGATCGAACCGTGGGATCGCCTCGAGCAGCCCGAGGTTGCCCTCCGCCACCATGTCGGCCAGCGACACGCCGTAGCCGCGCAGCCCGATCCCCATCCGGACCACGTACCGCAGCGTGCAGCACGCGAGCGTGTCGGCGGCGGCCCGGTCCCCGGCGCGCGCGGCGACGGCGAGCTCGCGCTCGCGCGCGGCGCTGAGCACGGGATAGCGCTCGACGGCGTCGACATAGGCGGCGAGCTCGGACGGGCGGGGCCCACCATGGGGCTGGTTGTCATGCTCGGGCATTGGACTCCATCGGTGAAGGCGCGCAGGCACCTCGGGTCGCATCTGGCGACCCCGATGGAATCCAGCATCGGCACGGATACGATGAGCCCCCCGGCGACTCGATCCGTGCGACCATCATGCACGGTCCGACTGCGTTGACGCAAGCGTCGAGCGCATCGATGATCGAGCCGATCCGGTGTCGTCCAGGGAGGACAACGTCGCACCCTCCTTGGGCCCCGAGGCGCGCGCGAGAACGATCTCGCTCGTGATCGCGCTGGTCATCGGCGGGTTGCTGCTGCCGTCCAGCCACGACTTCGCCCTCGACGACGCCTGGATCCATCTCGCCTACGCCAAGAGCCTGCGGCTGGGCGAGGGCCTCAGCTACAATCCCGGCGACTGGGAGACGGGCTTTTCGAGCCCGCTGTGGGTGATCGTGCTGGCGGTCTGGCCCACCGGGACCGAGCCGGTCCTGCCGGTGAAGTTGTTGGGCCTGCTGCTGCACGGGCTGTGCGCGTGGCTCGCCGCGCACGTGGTCCTCGAGCTCGGCCGTCGCCGCGCGACGATCGAGCAGCCGCTTCCCCTGCTCTCGCTCGGACTGCTCGGTGGTGCCCTCGTCGCCATGTCACCGCCGTTGGTCGAGGCGAGCACGAGCGGGATGGAGGTCCCGCTCGCCGCGGCGACGATCCTGGCGACGACCTGGGCCATCGTCGCCCAGCGGCCGGGGCCCGCCGCGCTGCTGGGCATGCTGTCGGTGTGGGCGCGCCCCGAGGCGTTGCCCTGGCTGTGCGCCTTCGGAGCGGTCGCCGGGTGGGGCTGGCGACGGGCCGAGACCGCGGCGGCCCGACGGGCGCCGTGGGCCGCGATCGCCGGCGGCCTGCTGGGCCTCGGCGTGTGGATCGGCTGGTGCCTCGCGGTATCAGGGCACCCGTGGCCCAACACGCAGTACGTCAAAGGGGCCGGCGGCTCGGTCGCCGGCCTGACCTATCTCGCCGAGCAGGTGCTGCCGTGGCAACCGTGGCTGGTCGGCCTGACCGGCGTCGCGCTGCTCGCCCTCGCCCTGCGCGAGGACTGGCGCGCCGGGACGGGCCCTCACCGTCGTCGGCCGGAGCTGTGGGCGGCCGTGGTCGCGACCCTCGCCAGCTGGATCGCGATCGCCGTGTCGCGACCGTTGCATCCCGGCACGCTGTTTTACGAGAGCCGCTACTTCGCGCCCGTGCTGCCGCCGCTGCTGCTGGTGATGGCGTTCGGCCTGCCGCGTCGGCCCCGCTGGGCCGCGCCGATGCTCGTGGCCCCGATCGCGATCGTCACCGGGCTGCAGCTGTCGGACGTACGCACGATGGTCGCCGCCCACGAGCAGGACACGGCAACCCTGCACACCGAGGTCGCGCGCTGGATCGCGGCCGAGCTGCCGCGCGACGCCGTGGTCGCGGTCGAAGGCGCCGGCGCGATCCGCTACCGGGCCCCGCGCACGATGACGATCGTCGACTTGGTGGGGCTCAACGACGGCGAGGCCGCCCATCGCCACTTCGACCGTCGGGCCAAGATGTGCCACTTCGTGCGCCGCCACCCGACCCACTTCGCGATCCCCTCGTCGTGGGCCCCGCAGTTTTCCGGCGTGTTCGCCCTCCGTCCCATGGCGCGCTTCGTCGATCCCAGCTACACGCAGGTCGAGCCCCCGCATCCGCAGGACGTGGTGGTCTTCGCGGTCGAGGGCGTGTCGCCGGCGTGGACCGACTGCGACCCGGCCGTCCGATGACCGACGACGTATGGTAGGTTGCGCCGCCCCCTCCCCTCGCGGCTGCTCCCGGCCGCGACCCCTCCCCACCAACCACGGAGAACGCGGTGATCGAGCTGACCCTGCGCCACGAGCTGTCGTGCACGCCACAGCGACACTGGAAGCTCTTCTTCGACCCCGACTGGACCCGCGAGCTGATCCTCGACGGCCTCGGCTTCAACAAGTGCGAGGTCGGTGACCTCCAGCGCAACGGCGACATCACCACCCGCCAGATGCGCGTCGAGCCGAAGATCGACGTCCCCGGTCCGGTCGCCCGTTTGCTGGGCCCCAGGCTCGGCTACACCGAGCACGGCACCTACGACGAGAAAGCCCGGACCTGGAACTACAAGCTGGTCCTGTCGGTCCTGTCGTCGCAGATCCAGCTCGGGGGCGACGTCCACATCGAGCCCAAGGGCGAGGACAAGTGCGTCCGCGTCTCGAAAATCTGGGTGAAGGTGAAGGTCCCACTCATCGGCGGCATGGTGGAAAAGGCCGCCGAGAAGAACATGCGCAAGGGCTGGGACGACTCCGCCGACTGGATCAACCGGTGGCTGGCCGCCCACCCGGTCTCCGGCGACGCCAGCTGACTTTGCGCCCCCGCGTCGATCCGGTTGCATCCCGATGACGTGGGATTATTGTGAAAAGGTTCTTCCCCAAGAAGATACGGCCCGTGCAGAACCAGTTCCCTGATCCGTCCCCCGAGCCCGCCGAGGTGGTCGACTCGACCGCCCACCGGCTCGATGCTCCCCCGTGGGTCCTGGTGCGGGAGGCGATGGGGACGCCGCGCGAGTTCGGCCACAAGCTGCGCGTGCTCTTGGCGACCGCCAAGCGGTACGGCCGCGAAGAGCGGGTCCAGCCCCGGCTGCAGCGACTCAAGGACCTCGGCCACATCGACGTCATCCCCACCCGCCTGCAGCGGATGGTCGGCGCCATCGACATGATGCGGTTCTTCATCGTGCCGTGTGCCGCCGACTACTACGACCAGATGGGGATCAACTTTCGGTTCCACACGTTCCTGCGCTGGCTCGACGACCCGGCCTCGGTCATCGACCCGACCGGCTTCAACAGCTCGCGCGACGCGATCATCGGGCACGTGCTTCAGGTCGTGCACGCCAACCCGCACTACGACCTGCAGCTGCTCGACTCCTTCGACGACGGCCTCGACGAGATGGAGCGGCAGACGCTCGCCGTCATCGACGGCACGCATCCGCGCGCGGAGTCGATCAAGGCGATCGTCGAGGACAACGACTATCACCAGCGGCTGCTCGGCTACATCCGTCGCTACCGCGAAGACCCCTACACGCCGCCGCCGCTGCGCGCCAACATCGACGAACGCTTCGAGGACGTCGAGCGCACCTTCGGCAACGTCCACGGTGCGATGCGCTACTTCGCGACGATGCCGAACACCGTCGCGGGCGCGCTGTGGCACCTGCGGCACGTCAATCGCTTCGTGCCACCGCCCCCGGCGGCCTACGAAGCGACGGCGGCCGAGTAGCGCCCCCGCGTCGCGGCAGGGCTCGTCAGCGGCGGCCGTGCCCGCCGGCGATCCCCGTGCGCTCGCGGATCCCCTCGGCCCACGCGCGCAGCGACTGCTGGGTCGTGGCCAGCAGCTGTGGGTTGGGGGCCAGTCGCGTCAGCTGCTCCTCGAGCAACTGCCGAGCCTTGCGCAAGCGGCTCTTGACCGTCCCCGGAGCGACCTCGACCACCTCCGCGAGCTCGCGATCGCTCAGCCCCTCCCAGTACGCGAGCTCGACCAGCGTCTGCAGCTCCAGCGGCAGCTCCCGCAGACCGCGAAGCAACAGCTTTTGCTCCTGACGAGTCGCGACGCGGTCGGCCGGCGAGGCCTCCTCCACGAGGGCCGCCCCGGCCGAGCGAGTCAGCGGATCGAACTCGCGGTCGGCATCGCGGTAGTAGCGGTACAGCACGTGCCGGGCGATGCCGAACAAGTAGGCGCGAAACGACGAGCGCCCCTCGAACGAGGCCAGCGACTCGGCGCACGCCAGGAACGTCTTCTGCACCAGGTCGTCGGCCGCGCCACGGACCTTGTTGGAGAAGAAGCGATGCACCGACTCCAGGTGCGCGCCGACGAGCCGCTCACCGGCCTGGATGTCACCGCCGCGCCAAGCCTCGACGAGGGCCGCCTCGTCGCTCACGCGGGTGCGGCCTGCCCTTCGAGGGCCCGCAGCGCTTCGCGAACCTTCTGTGCCTGGCCGACCCACGCCGGACCCGAGACCTCGAAGCTCTCCAGCGCACGCTGGTAGTCGAGCTCGGCCTGCTCGCGTCGGCTGGGCCCGAGCGCCGACAGCACGTCCGCGCGTTGCTTGAGCAGCATGCCGACCTGGGGCGACTCCTTGCCCCAGTGCTCCTCGAAGCGCCACATCGCCGCGTCCAGATGCACCAGCGCCTCGTCGTACCGCTCCAGCGCCTTGTAGACGATCGCGAGGTTACCGTGGGAGTTGCCGAGCTCCAGCGCATTGGGCTCGCGGTTTTCCCGGATGCGCAGCGCGAACAAGTGGCGCTCGAGCGCGCCCTCGATGTCACCGGCCCCGTACAAGCACAGCCCGAGGTTGTCGATGGCCGCGGCGTATCGGGCACTCTGCTCGCCGTACAGATCCCGGGACAAGTCCATCGCGCGCCGAAACACCTCGGCGGCGCGATCGTACTCGTCCATCGAGTAGTAGGCGAACCCCATCCGGTTGGTCACGTCGGCCGCGACCGAGGAACGGCCCTGTCCCTTGGCATCGAGGCGCGCGAGCAGCTGCTGCAGCGTCTGCACGGCTTGCTCGTAGTCGCCGTGGGCAATGGCCAAGGTCGCCTCGGCGTCGCCGAACGGGGGATGCGACATCGGATCGATGCCGGCCCGCTCGAACGCGGCCTGGGCGTGGGCGCGCCAGCGCGCCGCCTCGTCACGACGGTTGACGGTCGCGTGCGAGCGGAACACCTCCGTCGCGGCGTGGGCGGCCTCCACGGGTACGTCGGCGTCCTGTGCGAGGAAGAACGAGCGCTCGAACTGGGTGTTGGCTTCCGCGATGCGCCCGCTCAGCAGCAGCTGCTTGCCGTAGCGCCGAATCGCCTTCGCCGTCAGCGGGGCGTAGCCGACCTCGACGGCATCGGTGGCGAGCTTCTCCGCGAACGCGAGCGCGCGCTGATCGAAGTGCCGGGTCGTCTCGATCGCCCACAGCTCGACGAGGCGCCGCTCGAGGTCGACGACCGCCGGCTTCATCGCGTCGCTGGGTACTGGAGACCGGTCGGGCGTCAGGCAGGCCGAGGGTGACGGGAGGCGCTCGAACGCCCAGTCGATCTGGTCCTCGTCGCCGAGCTCGCCGACCTCCACCGCACGGACGAGGTGCGCGGTCGCATCGAGGCTGGCCTGCAAACATCGCCGCGCTCCCCACGACAGCTCGGGCTCGGCCGCGCAAAGCTCGTCTTCGGTGTCGATCCACTCGGCGCGATGTCGGTCGACGGCCGCCGCCGCCGCATCCGGCAGGACGACGTCGCGACGCACCGCGTCGTAGGCCGTCGCGCCCGACTGGCACTGCGCCTGTCCCCCGTGCATCCACGCCAAGCCCCCGGCGAACGCGAACGCGCCGACGGCGATCGCGAGTCGGCGGGGGCGACGACGCGGCACACGGGCGGCGTCGAGCGCATCGACCATCGCCTGCAGGCTCGCAAACCGCTGTGCGGGGTCGGACGCGAGCATCCGCATGACCACGCGGCACACGGCCCTGGGCACGTCACCCGTGTCGCGAGGCAAGTTGGCGGTGCCCTTGGTGACCTGCCGTCGCAGCTCCTCGAAGCTGCGCGCCGTGAACGGTCGGCGCCCGAACAGGCCCTCGTACATCACGACGCCGAGGCTGTACTGATCGGCGGCCGGCGGAAACTCGCCGTAGAACGCCTCGGGAGCCATGTACGCCGGCGTGCCCATCACGTGCCCGGCCGGTGTGATCTCCGGCGTGTACGTGTACACGCTGTCGGCCGGGTATCCCGCGGTACGGCCTTCGGGATCGGTCTCTTCCCCCTCGCCGAAGGGACGCGCGAGCCCGAAGTCGAGCACGCGCAATCGACCATCCTCGCCCAGCAACGCGTTGTCGGGCTTGAAGTCGCGGTGCACGATGCCCGCGGTGTGAGCCGCCTGCAGTCCGAGCGCCGCTTGCCGCACCATGCCCGCGACCGCGCGCCACGATCGACGACCGCCGGCGAACCATGAGCGCAACGTCTGACCCGGCACGAGCTCCATGACCACGTAGGGCAGCGGCGGCTCGCTCGAAGTCAGTCCCACCTCGAACACGTCGACGACATGCGGGTTGCTGAGCGTGGCGAGCATTCGCGCCTCGCGAACGACCCGCGCCGACTCGGCGTCGGACTTGACCGTGACGATCTTGATCGCGACGGGCCGACCGAGCTGAGGGTCGTAGCCCCGGTACACCGTGCCGAACGCACCCGAGCCCAGCGTGTCCCCGAGACGGTAGCGGCCCACGGTTGCCGGGACGCGTCGGACCGCGGACGCGAGCACGCGCGCGCGCAGCTGAGCGAGGTCCGCTCCGAACTTCGGACGACCGTCGCGGATCCGATCTTCGACGCCCGAGATGTCCACCGCGTCTTCCACCCCGGTGCCAGTGTAGGGACTGCACGGGGGGCACGGCAACGCGAAGACGCCGGCCGCGGCCGTGATCGTTGGTCGTGCACTTTTTCTTAAACCGAACGGTTCGGGGCGGCACGTCACCTCCATGCGGTGGAACATCGTCGCGCTCGCGGTGCTCTGCGCGAGCGCGTGCGGAGCGTTCGACGCCCCCGAAGGCAGCCGGCCCGGGCCATGGAACCTGCCCGGATCCGACGACGACGCGACCACCGGGGACGTCGACGAAACGACGAGCGACGACGCCGCCGAGCCGGAATCGACCACGAGCGACGCGGAAGAGGCGACCGGAGACGACGGCATCCCCGGCGCGACTTCGGGCGACGCGGAGGAAACCGCCGACGACGGTGGCGGCGACAGCGGCAGCAGCGGCGGTGCCGGCATGGCGCCGCCGCCGTGTCCGGACCCACAAATGGTGCACTTCCCCGTCGAGGCACCCCACAACATCGGCTACGACAACGCCTCGTGCGGCACGGGCACGTGCGAGGTGTCGTGTCCGGACGCCCACGCCAACTCCGACTGGAACGGACCCGCCGACCATCACGGCATCGACATCTTCGCGCACTACCAGGCCGAGCTCGTGGCGGTGGCCGCCGCCGAGGTCGTGGCGGTGGGCGTGGTCTCGGACACCTCGGGCATCCGCGTGCGGATCCGCGACGCGTGCGGGTGGGAGTACTACTACGGTCACCTCGACGAGGCGCTCGTGCAGGTCGGCGACACCCTCGCGCCCGGTGACGTCCTGGGCACGATGGGCGCGACGGGAACGCAATCGGTGCACCTGCACTTCAACGTCTCGTTCGATGGGCAGTACGGCGACGACATCGACCCCTTCGATCTCCTCGACGCGACGAGCCCGACCGCCTGCATGTAAAAAGCGCGCGCCGAACCGTGTTACGCTTCGGCGCTGTGATCGCCGCGCGAGTCCGTACGGGGTTGGTGTTCCTTCTCCTCGCCGGCTGCGGGTCCGACGACAGCGGTGATGCCGTCGGCACCACCGCGATGACCGCCGGCAGCGGCACGTTCACGCTGACGTGCGAGCGGCCGACCGCCGTGCTGCAGCCGGGCGGCAACCCCAGCGGCTTCGAGACCTGCGACGACGGCTTCGTGCATCGAGTCTCCGCGCCGATCTGTGTGGTCACGCCGCCCGACAACGCCCAGTGTGTGCCGCTGTTCGGCGGCGACAGTGGCTGCTCGACCGACGCCGACTGCACCGAGCGCCCGTTCGGGGCCTGCATCGACACCGAGGCGATCGACGGCAGCTCGCCCAGCGGCTGCCAGTGCGAGTACGGCTGCGAGACCGACGCCGACTGCCCCGACGGCCGCGTGTGCGCGTGTGGCCGCGGCCCGAGCTCGCGCTCGCAGTGCATCGTGGCGTCGTGCTCGACCGATGCCGACTGCGGCGGCGGTCTGTGTGGACTCGGGGCCCCCTACAATCCGTGCGGCACCAGTCCGGTCTCGCTGTCGTGCCTGACCGCCGACTCGGAGTGTCGTCGCAGCTCCTGCGTCGTCGACGAGCAGTGCGCCGAGAACCTGGTCCCGGCGTGCGTGCTCAGCAACGATGCGTGGATCTGCGACTACAGTGCCTGCTCGATCGGCTCATGCGGCTGAGCGACGGCGTCGCAGCATCGGCGCGAAGAACAACGCCAGGATGCCGATCGCGATCGGGGTGTCGGGACTGCCGATCGTGCAGCCCTTCTTGGCCGCGCCCGGCTCGCCGCCGACCTCCGGAGGTCCATCGCCGCCGCCGTCGTCGTCGCCCATGTAGCTGTCGCTGTCGCCCCCGCCGGCGTTGGCGCTCGAGTCGTTGAACTCGCCGAACGTGTCGGCGCCCGCCGAGGGATCGTCGCCGCCGCCGTCGTCCGCCCCGTCGGGGGAGTGGGTCTGCTTGCCTTCGCCGCGGGCTCGCTTGTCGCGGTAGTCGGCCCACTTCTCCGGCAGCGCCGGCAGCGTGAAGCCGGCCGGACGCGAGCGCGGCCCGGCGAGCCGCTGCCAGCTCGCCGGCACTTGCCCCCCGGCCGGGGGCTTTTGCACGCCGATGAGGTACAGCGCGCGACGGTTGCGAATCTCGTCGACGTTGTCGCCGGTCTCGACCCGCAACGCACGCTCTCCGAGCCCGGCGTAGTAGATCTCGGCCCAAAACCCCTTGTCGTAGAAGTACTTCGCGATCGCCTTGGCTCGCTCGCGCGACAGCTTGTCGTTGCTGGCGGTGGGCCCGACGGTGTCGGTGTAACCCACGATGTACAGCTGCGGCGTCAGGTCGGCGCCCACGGCCTTGTTGACGCGGTCGAGCCCGTCGAGCTCGTGGAACGCGACGGCGACCGCCTCGTCGAGCTTGGGCACCTCGCCGCCCTTGATGTCCCACTTGCCCGAGTCGAAGTTGATCTCGGTGTGCGGGATTTCGACCGCCCAGGGCACGAGCTTGTACTCGGTGAACCGACCGAACTCGTCCTCGCCGCGAACGTGGATCATGAAGACCTCGACCGGCGAGTCCCACTTGATCTCGAACGTGCCGCCCGCGGGCACGTCGGCCGACCCGACCGTCTTGGAGTCCACGATGTCGCCTTCGATGTCGTAGATCTTGTACTCGTACGACGACAGCGCGAACGAGGTCTCGTACGTGGCCGTGTTGCGATCGACGATGTCCTCGCGGCTGGACTTGACCTTGAGCTTGCCCACCGGGCCCATCGCCTTGGTCTTGACGATCTCGAAGGTGAAGTCGGCTTCCATCCCGTCGCCGCGGATCTTCAGCTCGTACTTGGCTTGCCCCGAGCTCTGCTTCCACGTGATCTTCTTGCGGCTGCCCTTGCCCAGCGACAGCGTCTTTTGGATCGTCTTGCCGTCGCCATCGATCGTGACGTCGAGCGACTTGAAGTCGTCGTTGGCAATGATCTCGATGTAGGCGTTGCCGCTGGCGTCGGTCTGACCGGCGTACTCGTAAGTGAACGGGTCGCTCAGCGACAGGGCGGCGGCGAGCACGTAGCCCGCGATCGTCGGCAGAATCATCGTGGCGTTCCTTGCGCGAGAGGCAGCGCGGTGTCGGCGCGCCGGCAAGTTATCACGACCGTGCAGGACAACGCCGCCCGCCACCGGTTCCCCGACCGGAGGCGATCTCGGCGTGCGTAGGCCGGCGTCTGGCCCTACAGCTGCGCGAGGTCCGCGGAGATCGCGGCCAGATCCACCGCCCCCGCTGCCGCCGACAGCAGCCGTACGGGGTGCTCGCGCAGCGCGAGCATGTCGAAGACGTACTTGGGCTGGCGCATCCCCACCAGCACCGCGCTGATCGGCGCCCCGAGCAGGGCGAGCACGGCCTGGCGCGACAGCGGCAGGTCTCGCCACGGGGCCGGCAGATGCGGGACCAGCTTGGCCCGCACCCGCTCCACCACCGCGCGCCGTCGCTGGCCCAGCTGGGTCTCGATCGCCGAGAACGCAGCGTGCAGCGCGGTGCCGTAGGCCTCCCACCAACGTGCGAACTCGTCGCGGTCCTCGCCCTGCAGCGCCGACAGCAACCCCGCCGACGTGCGCCCCACGTGCGGCGCGATCACGTTGTGGCGCAAGCGACTCCACTGCTCGAGACCTTCGAGCTCGGCCAGTCGCGACGACAGCTCCTGCCCCCAGCGAAACAGATCGACCGCGTCGTCGCCGTCTTCGGTGCGTAGCCGCGCCCCCAACCCGGTCGCCCACTGCCCCTCGAGCTTGCGCACCGCGGCCAGCCGCGCGTCGACGTCGGCCTGTGCGTCGTCGGGACCGGCGATCTCGGCCAGACGCAGCAGCTGCTGACGCCCGTCGATCTGGGCGAACGCGTTGAGCGGTCGGTTGACCAGCACACCGAGGTCGGCCGCTTCGGCGATCTGCAGGGGCGTCTTCGGCCCGTCGGGCGTGGGCACGCGGGCCCGCAGCGCACCGAGCTCGAGCAGATTCATGGGCAGCTGCGCCACCGCGAGGTGGTGGTCGTCGCCACCGGCCGCGCGCGCCTCCGCCACCACGTCGTGCATCGACGTGAACGACGGGTCGGACGGATCGACGACGAAGCCGTTGGACGACACGCCGTACCAACCGATGCGCCCCGCCGCCACGTGCTCCTCGAGTGCCGCGAACGCCCGGCGCAGTCGCTGACGGTACGCAGCCACCGCGGCATCTCGCTCCACGCCACGGGCCGCGGCGTCGATGAGAAAGTACTCCGGGTTGTGCAGCAGCAGCACGTCGAGCCGCGCGACGCCGAGACGCTCGAGGCTCGCGTCGAGCTGGGTCGCGAGAAACTGGGGGTGAATGCAGTGCCACAGGTCGTCGCGCACGCGGACGATCTCGGGGGTGTCGGTCCCCTCGAGCCGGCGACGGGTGGTGCCCTGCGCGTAGCCGATCTTGGAAACGACGACCGTGCGCTCGCGACGGACCTCGCCTGCCTGCACGAGCTGGGCGAGCACGCGGCCGACCAGCAGCTCGGACCGACCGTCACCGTAGTTGGTGCTCGTGTCGATGAGGTTGACGCCGTTGCGCAGCGCTTCGGCGAGCGCGCGACGGTGGGCGGGCGAGTCGTCCCGAATGCGGTAGCCGCCAAAGCCTACCGGCGAGACGGTGTAGCCCGTCCGCCCCAGCGTACGGGCGCCGGCCTCGAACACCTCGCAGCCGCGCAACGTGCCGGCGCGCGTCGCCGCGCCGCCGAGCCGTTCGGCGCTCACGTGTGGCCCTCGGCCTCGTGATGCGCCTCGACCACGGTGTGGATGCCACCGCGAACGAGGAAGTCGCCCACCACGGTCATGCGTCGCGGAGCGAGCGCAGCCACGAGGTCGTCGAGGATCTGGTTGGTGACCGCCTCGTGGAACGCCCCCTCGTCGCGAAACGACCACAGGTACAGCTTGAGGCTCTTGAGCTCCACGCATCGCTGCCCCGGCGTGTAGCGGATCCGAATCGTCGCGAAGTCCGGCTGGCCCGTCTTGGGGCACAGACACGTGAACTCCGGGCACTCGAAGCGGATCTCGTAGTCCCGGCCGGGTCGTGGATTGTCGAAGGTCTCCAGCGCGCGCGAGGGCGTCGTCGTCACCGGGCGACGCTGCCACGCGGGACGGCGCGCGGCAAGGCGACGCGCGAGCGGCCCGATCCGTTGCTATCGTCGCCCGCGATGGGCCGCAGGATCGTCGTCGCCATCGGGGTCGCGCTCGTGGCCTGCGAGCCCGCCGCCGAGTGCGACGGGCGCTGCGGTGAGGGCACCGTGTGCGTCGCCGGCAAGTGTGAGGTCGCGAGCGCGCAGGCCGAGCCGGAGCCGGCGGCCGCGCCCCCCGACGCGGACAAACCCAAGCGTCGACGCGGCCGACGTGGCCGCCGCGGCGACACCGACGACGACGCCGGCCCCACCGGGCCGGTCCCGACCTTCAACGACGCGTCCGTCCCCAAGTACGACCCCGACCGCGGCTCGAGCATCGGCGAAAACGCGGGCTCGGAGCGAATCTCCGATCGGACGATCCGTCAGCACCTGTCGCGCTTCGAGCCGCGCCTCAACGAGTGCATCGAGCAGCTCGCCGAGGCCGGCGTGGAGATCGGGTCGGGCCAAGTCAGCTTCGACATCGGCATCGACCCCAGCGGCAAGGTCTGGGGCGTGACCGCGCACGCCCCCAAGGCGATCGCGTCCACGGGCGTGGTCGCGTGCATGCGCCTGAAGATCGCCAAGTACAAGTTCCCGAGCTGGGATGGTCCGCCCCTGGGCGTGGAGTACTCGCTCGAGATCGGCTGAAGGGCCGGCGCTACCCCGAGGTGCCCGAGCCCGACCCCGACCCCGAGTCCGTACCGCTGCTGCCCGTGCCGCTGCCGTCGGTACCCGAATCCGATCCCGACCCCGATCCCGTGGCGGTCGTCCCCCCGTCGTCAGCCCCGGTGCTGGTACCGAGCACCTGACCGCCGGACTCGGTGTCGGCCGGACCAGGGTCGGTGTCCCCGTCGGTCACCGTCGCGGTGGCACCGGGACCGGTCGGGTCGGTCGGATCCGTGGTCTGGTTTTCGCCGGTGGTCGAGGGGCTCGGCGGCCCCGTCGTCAGCCCCTTGTCGCCATCGTCGGCGCTGGCGTCACCGAGACCCTCGGTCGCCGCCGCCGACGTTCCGATCGGACTGCCTTCCAGCCCCGAGCACGCCAGCCCCACGCTCGCCAAGGCCACGATCCATCCCGCCCGCATCACGTTCACCCTCCGCTGTCGGTCCCACCGGTCCCCGAATCGGACCCGCCGGTGCCGGTGTCGCTGCCACTGTCGGTGCCGCTGCCCGAGCCCGAGCTGCTGTCCCCTTCGGTGCCCGTGCCGCCGGTCGACGCGTCGGCCGTCTCGCCACCGGTCGTCGACTCCGGAGGCGGCGATTCTCCGGCCGTCGTGTCCTGGTCGTTGTCCATCCCCGTGCTGCCGCCGTCGTCGGCACCGCTCGTGGTGCCGAACGGCCCGTCCGGCTGGTTGTCCGTCGTCGCGGCGTCGTCGGTGCTCGTGCCGCTCGCTCCCGAGGTTCCGATCGGGCTGCCTTCCAGGCCCGAGCAGCCCGCCGACGACGACAGCGCCGCGACGACGACCGCGATCATCGATGCCCGCACGTTCACGCGTTGCCTCCGTCGGTCCCCGAGCCCGTGCCCGAATCGGTCCCGGAATCGGTACCGGTGTCGGTGCCGCTGCCGCTTTCGCCGCTCGAGCCCATCGCGCCCGACGTGCCGGTGCCCGAGTCGTCGTCGACCCCGCCACCGGAGGTATCCGACAGTCCCGTGTTCCCCGAGGTGCTGCCGCCGGTCGAGTCGGTGTCCGGGGCGATCCCGGTCGTCGTCGGCTCGTTCGTGGTGACGGCGTCCGTCTCGCCGGCGTCGTCGCCACGGGTGTCGGGCGGCAGCGTCGTCGCGACCTCCCCGTCGCCGGAGCCGGTCGGCATGTCCACCGCAGCGGAGGTCCCGATCGGACTGCCCTCCAGGCCGGAGCACGCAAACGCGCCCACAGTCACCCACAACATAAGCCAACGCATGCCTGCAGCGTAGCAGCACAAGCGAGGCGCTCGCATTTTGGCGGCACCACCAAACCACCAGGCCACCAAACCACCAGGCCACCAAACCACCAGGCCACCAAACCTGTCGGGGTATGATTCGGCGCCGAGGCGATGTCGACACCGGGGGACGAGCTACCGCCATCGGCCATGGCCACGATGGCGGCCGACGGTGCGCCGGCGACCCACGTCACCGCGCCGCGGCCTCGGCTCGAGCGCGGGGCGACGATCGGTCGCTACGTCGTGCTCGAGCGACTCGGTGAAGGCGGCATGGGGATCGTGTACGCCGCGTACGATCCCGAGCTCGATCGTCGCGTCGCGCTCAAGCTGATCCGCGCCGCGCCGGACCCGGCTCGCGCAGAGACCGCTCGAGTGCGCCTGTTGCGCGAGGCCCAGTCCCTCGCCAAGCTCGCGCACCCCAACGTCATCGCCGTCCACGACGCGGGCACGTACGAAGGCCAGGTCTTCGTCGCGATGGAGTTCGTCGACGGCCGAGACCTCGCCCAGTGGCTGCGGGACGAGTCGCGCGCCTGGCCGGAGATCGTCGCGACCTTCGTTGCGGCCGGCCGTGGTCTCGCGGCCGCCCACGCCGCGGGCATCGTGCACCGCGACTTCAAGCCCGAGAACGTGCTCGTGGGCAACGACGGACGCGTGCGCGTTCTCGACTTCGGCCTCGCCCACTCGCAGGAGCGGGCGACCGCGGCGGCC
>CALBMM010000249.1 GCA_937896535.1 uncultured Pseudomonadota bacterium | reverse complement strand
TGCAGGAAGCGGAGGAAGTCGGTCCAGGCCACGGGGTACAGCGCGCGCCACTCGGCCTCCAGGGCCGCGATGTCCACGTCGTGGCCGCGCTCGACGACCGCGCGGCGCAGCGCACCGAAGTACGTGTCCAAGAGCGACGACTCCAGCGCGTCGCATTCGTCTTCGTCGAGGCAGCTGCCCAGGAAGTACGCGACGTCCTTGATGCCGCAGCCGCCGCCCACGTACTGGAAGTCGACGGCCGCGACGGCGTGCGTCCCGAAGCAGAAGTTGGCGAGCTTGGCGTCGCCGTGCACCAGCGTGGGGAAGGCGGTCGCGCTCAGGCGTGCGTCCAGGCGAGGCGCCGCGTCCTTGAGCGGCCCGTCGGGCATCACCGCCAGCTCGTCGGGGCGCGTGGCGAGGTGCCAGTACGTGCCGACCGGCCACAGGCCGTCCGGGGCGCAGCTCAAGAACGTCGCGTGGAAGTGGGCGAGCCAGGTCAGGCAGCGATCGATCTCCACGCGCGTCACGGCACGGCGGCGACCGTCGAAGCCCGCCGCGTCGAGATCTTCGAGCACCATGAACACCTCCGAGCCCCGCGCCGTGTGAAACAGACAGTGCGGCACGCGGCATGCGTCCGTGCAGCGCGAGGCCCAATCGGCGTACCAGTTCGTCTCCACCTCGTAGGACCGCACCTTGCGTTCGTGGGCGAACGAGGAGCTCCAACCGCGCGGGTGCTGAGCGTCGTCGGGCCAGCGCACGTGTTTGACGATCACGCTTCCGTGCGCGCCGCCCTCGAGTCGGCAGCGCAGGATCCGGCCGTAGCCGCTCCACAGGCGCTGAACGATCTGCGTGTCGGTGATGCGCGTGGCCCCGGTCGCTTCGCCCACGAACGTCGCGAGCGCGGCGTCGATGTCGACGTTGGGGGCGGGCGGCACGGGTCGTATCGTGGGCGTCGGCGACCGTGACCGCAAGTCGCCGACGCGCGGCCGGCCACGCCCGCCTCAGCCGACGTCGCGGATGTCGAGCGTCACGGTGTACTTGCCGCCGAAGCCCTTGAGGTCGAAGCTGCGCGTGCCCAGGGCGTACTCGTCGCGCGGGTTGATCGAGACCTCGCGGCGGCCGATCTCGTCGTCGCGCGGGATCTGTCGCAGCAGTTTGATGAGGAACTTGAACACGGCCTTGGCCCAGGCTTGCCAGCTGGTCGAGGCGGGCAAGTCGATGTTCTTCCACGGCTCGGGCGAGTCGATCGGGGCGGTCGCGGTCTTCAGCTGCTCGCGGATCTCGCCGTTGTCCTTTTCGTACATCGCGAACATCACCCCGACGACCTCCGCGTCGTCGTCGACCTCCACGACCGTGGCTTCGCCGGGCTTCCACCTGTGGCCACGCTCGACCTTGCGCTCGACCGCCGACAGGTGACGGCCGAGGAGCTTGCCCTTGCCCGAGCCCTCGTCGTCCTTCTTCCCCGCGGCGACGAAGTAGGCGAAGTAGATCTCGTCGGGCGAGGTCTCCAGCGTGGTGCGGTGGCAGACGATCTGAGGGATGCTGATCTCGAGTTTCATGGGGGCGTGCTCGGTGGGGTGTTGGCTCGTCAGTGACGACGATCGCCCGATCCGTCGACGAAACGTAGCCGGGAAACGAACGTGTCCCGCTTCCGAACCGTCCGTATCCCCGAAACTGCGTTACCCAACGCGGTCGGGGCCGACGGTCTCCGCGCGAGCCTCGTTCGCTGGTAGCGTCCCGGCGCCCATGAACGAGCTCGGCCGGATCTGCGTGTACTGTGCGTCGTCACCGGGGACCAACGAGACGATCCGCGAGGCGACGCGGGAGCTCGGGGAGTTGCTCGCGGCCGAGGGGATCGAGCTGGTGTACGGCGGCGGTGCCGTCGGGCTCATGGGGCTCATCGCCGACACGGTGCTCGCGGCCGGCGGCTCGGTGATCGGTGTGATGCCCACCCATCTGTTTCCCACCGAGATCGCACATCCGCGATTGACCGAGCTGGTCGAGGTCGCGTCGATGCACGAGCGCAAGACGAAGATGTTCGAGCTCGCCGACGGGTTCATCGCGCTGCCGGGGGGCTTCGGGACGCTCGAGGAGGTCGCGGAGGTCACCACGTGGGCGCAGCTGGGCACGCACCGCAAGCCGATCGGGCTGCTCAACGTCGACGGCTACTACGACAGCCTGCTCGCGTTCTTCGATCGGGGGGTGCGCGAGGGTTTGCTGCGGCCCCGCAATCTCGCGCTGCTGACCACGGCCACGACGCCGTCGGAGATGCTGCAGACGCTGCGTGCCTACGAGGCGCCGGCGCGTGCGAAGCAGATCGGCCTCGCGCAGACGTAGGCAGCCGTTGCCGGTTCGGACGTCGTCGCCGTCGCGTCCGGTGGTACATTCGAGTCCGCGATGGTGCGTACTTGGTGGTCGGCTGTGGTCGTCGTGACGCTCGGATGTGGCAACGCGTCGACCGGCCACGACACCGATGCGGCCGCCGGCGATGCCGAGTCCGACAGTGGGCCGCATGGTACGAGCGATGGGTCGTCCGGCGCGATGGATCCGGTCGCGGCCGGCTGCGGCAACGGCCGGGTCGAAGGGGACGAGGAGTGCGACCTCGGCTTCGCCAACCGCAACGACGGTGCCTGCACGAGCGCATGCACGCTGGCACGATGCGGGGATGGTTGGGTTGCGGCGGACGAGGGTTGCGATCCGGGGCCGGAGGCGACGGAGACGAGCGAGTGCACGGCGCAGTGCACGATCCGCTCCGACGTCGCGGTCGCCGTCACGTTCGATGGTCCCGCGCACGGTCACGACACGGCGGTGGCGATCGCCGCGCGACCCGGAGGCGGTGCGGTCGCGGTCGTCGACTTCGTCGGTCGGACCCAAGACCATGTGCTCGTCGCGATCGATGCGGCCGGCGAGGAGTCGTGGCGCGTCGCGCTGGCGTCGGAGTCGTTGTCGGCGCTGACGCGCACGCAGATCGAGGTCGACCCGAGGACCGGCACCACATTCGTGGCGTTCGAGCGGACCGCCGGGTGGGACAAGCTGGTCGACCTGACCGCGGTCGACGCGGACGGAGCGACCTCGTGGTCGCACAGCTGGATGCCCACGCGCGATCCCACCACGGCGCAGACGGGCCTGGGCGGCTTGGCCTTGGTCGGGGGCCTGCCGGTGCTCGCGTTGACGACGGGCCAGTACCCGTGGACCGCCCAGACGCGCATCTTGTCGGTGTCGCTCGAGGGCGCCGTGACCGAAGACGGGCCCCTCGATACCGAGCTGCACCGCTTCGTGCCCGCGCCCGACGGTGCCTTCTACGGGGTGGGGCCGCCGACGGGGCTGGTGCGGATCTCGGACGGACAAGTGCAGTGGGAGGTCGATGCCGGCAGCGTGAACGACCCGGACATTGCCGTGCTCGACGACGGCACGGTCGCACTACTCACGGCAGGCAACAGCACAGAAGTCGATCACACCGTGCAGGTGTTCGACGTCGAAGGGTCGTCGCGGCTGACCGTGGACGTCCCGCTGCTTGCCGCTGCGATCGCGCCGCGGCCGACCGGAGGGTTCGTCGTCACGGGAGAGCTCGAGGCCCTGCCGGGTCAGCTGTCGACCAATACGCGGGTGGGCCTGCTCGCCTATGACGCCGAAGGCACGCTCGTGTCGACCCAGTCGTTCGACGGGCCGGCCGCGGGCGCCGACCTCGGGCTCGACGTGAACGTGGCGGCGGCATCGGAGATCTGGGTGGCCGGCGCCGTGTCGGTCGGCTTTCAGGGGACCGACGCCTGGCTCGGTCGCTTCGGGGAGGGCGCTCCGTGATCGCGTGGGTGCTGGGGTGGTCGTTGCTCGCGCAAGACCCGTTGACGGTCTTCCTGGACTTCGACGGTGGCGCCCTCACGCACGGCGAGGATGCGGCGCAGGGCCAGGTCTCGTGCGTGGAGGGCAGCGTCGAGTATCCGGCCTATCTCGGGACCGCGGCCGAAGCGGCGGTGATCACCGACGCGGTGCGCGTGGCGTTCGAGCCGTTCGGGATCCGGGTGGTCGACCAAGCGCCGCCGCCGTACCTGCCGCGCACGACCGTGATGATCGGCGGGCACTCGGCCCCGCTGGGGGTCGCCGATGGTGTCAACGGTCTCGCGTGTCGGGTCGACTGCGACGACGCCGTGCCGTACGAGACCGTGTTCGTGTTCTCCGAGACGATCGCGAGCGCGAGCGCCGTGGGTGCGATCGCGGCGCACGAGGTCGGTCACAGTCTCGGCCTCGAGCACGTGGACGGGGCGATGTTCGTGATGAACGGGGTGTCCACCGAGGGGGGCCGCGCGTTCGGGGACAGCTGTGCGCCGCTGAGCGAGCGAACGCCCACCTGCGTGAGCACGCACGCGCAGCATTGCGAGGGCATGGCCCAAGACGCGACGGCCGAACTGTTGGCGGTGCTCGGGCCGAGCGGGGCCGCCGACATGCCGCCGGCGATCGTCGTGCACGAACCGGTGCCCGGCGCGGTCGTCGTCGCGGGGACGGAGGTGGTCGTGGACATCGAGGTCACCGACGATCACGAAGGGGTCGGCTGGCAGCTGCGCGAGGACGGCCTGCAGTGGGAGCGCACGATGACCGGATCCGCCGAGCCCGTGGCTCTGCAGTTTCCCGAGGGGGAGTTCGTGGTGGTCGTGGAGGCGATGGACCAGTCCGGCCAGGTCACGACGGTCGAGATCCCGGTGTCGGCGACACGCGACGGACGCCCGCCGCCTTCGGGCGGCGAAGACACGGGCGACGACGCGACGACGAGCACACCGATGACGGCGGACGGGGACACGGACGCGGATCCGACTGCGCGCGAGGACGACGCCGGCTGCCGCATCCAGGCTACGGGTACGCCCGCGCCGATCTGGCTCGCGATGTCGCTGGGGTGGCTGGCGGTGCGACGACGTCGGTACGCGCGTTGAACCGGCGCGGCGACTCCCCGGTGAACGCGGTGAAGGCGTGGGAGAACGCGGCGAGGCTGGCAAAGCCGAGCGCGAATGCGACGTCGCTGGTGCGCACGCCGGGCTCGGTCAGTCGGCGCATGGCGTCGAGCATGCGCGCGTCGTGAAGGAAGCGGCGCCAGGTGGTGCCGGTCTCCTCGGCGAAGCGACGGGCGAGCGTACGGGGCGACACGCCGGCGGCGCGGGCGGCCTGCTCGACCTTCGGGGACTCGGTCAGGTGCGCGAGCGTCCACTGCATCACGCGCGCCAGCTCGGGGGTGCGCGCGACGGGCAACGAGTACGGCCCGGCCGCGGCGGCCCACTCGATCGCGAGGCCGGCGAGCGCGGCGAAGAACGCCCGGCTCGTCGCATCGGGTGTGTGGGTCGGGCCCCAGCGCATCGTGTGAAGGATCATCTCGCGCGCCAACGCGTCGACGGCGAACACACACGCGCGACGCGGCGCGCCCCGGACCCGTCGGCGGTGCAGGTAGACGGTTCGCAGGTGCAGCGGCCCGGCATGGACGCGGTGGCGAACCCTGGCCGGAATCCACGCGGCACGCCCCGGTGGCAACAGCCACTGCGCGTCGTCGACCCACAGCTGCATGCTGCCGCGGGCCGCGAACAACAGCTGGTGCCGGCCGTGGGCGTGCCAGCCGGCATCGACGTGATCGGCATCGACCGCGAGCCCGAAATTGGCCGCCGGGACCCGATCCACGTCGATCTGTGCACGTTTGGCCATATGTCGGAATATAACAAATTTGTGGCATTTGATAGATTTTCGGACGTGGCGCCATGCCGTAGATCCAGTCGGCGATACGAACGGCGTGGCTGTGGCTGCTGGTGTGGTGCGCGTGGCTGGCCGGCTGCGCCGGATCGACGCGCGTGCCCGAAGCGCCCGTCGTCGGTCGTTACGAATCCTCGCGGTGGGGTTTTTCCACCGTGTCGTACTGGCTGGAAGGTCCGACCGGCGTCGTGCTCGTCGACACGCAGTTCCTTCCTTCCGCGGCAGCGGAGCTGGTCGAGACCGCCGAGCGCGCGACCGGCAAGCCCGTGGTGACCGCGATCGTGCTCCACGCCAACCCCGACAAGTTCAACGGCACGGCGACGCTACAGGCGCGCGGCATCGAGGTGATCACGTCGTCGCAGGTGCTCGCGCAGATCCCCGCCGTGCACGACGAGCGCACCGCCGCGTTCGCGGAGCGCTACGCGCCCGACTATCCGACCGCCGTGCCACGACCCGACAGCTTCGGCGACACGACGACCACGCTCGAGCGCGCGGGCCTTTCGTTGACCCTGCACGTGCTGGGTGCCGGCTGCAGCACCGCGCACGTGGCCTTGGAGTGGCAGGGGCATCTGTTCGTCGGCGATCTCGTGGCCGAACGCGCCCACAGTTGGATGGAGCTGGGCCTGTCGGCGTCGTGGCGGGCCCGGCTGGGCGAGCTGGCCGCCCTGCAGCCGCAGTGGGTGCACCCCGGTCGCGGCGGCTCGGGCAGCGCCGCGTTGCTGCACGCCGAGGCGGACTACCTGTGCCGGGTCGAGACGTTGGTCGACGCCGCGCGGGAAGCCGCGACGCGGGACGGCCACGAACCGACGGCGGCCGAGATCGACCAAGCCCTGGCGTGCGTCCGGCAGACCCTCGAGCGCGACTACCCCGACTACGCCTACGCGGTGTTCTTGCGGATCGGCCTGCCGGCGATGTGGCGTCGTGCCGAGACCGGCGTGCACGAGCCGGGGTAACGTGGCGCCCGCGCGGTGTCGCCGGCTCTTCTCATCGTCTCCATCCTCGCGTCGTCGCCGGTGTCGGCCGAGCCGCCGGCGCCGCCGGCCGCCGACTATGCGCTGACCTGGGACGCGCCGGCGCAGTGTCCCGATCGCGCGGAGATCGAGCGGCGGATCTCGGCGCTGACGGCCGGGCGCGAGGACGGAGAGGGCACGCTCGTCGTCGACGCCGTGGTGTCGTCGACCGACACCGGCTTCGCGCTCGCGATCACCACGACGTTGCGTGGCGAGACCGGACGGCGCGAGGTGTCGTCGTCGACCTGCGAGTCGCTCGCCGACACCCTCGCGCTCGTCGTCGCCGTGTCGCTCGATCCTGCGGTCGACGGCCGGTCCGGCCCTGCGCCCGATCCGGAGCCTGCGGTCGCCGATCCGCCGACGGACGGCGACGAGACGCTGCCGCCGCCCCCCGAGGCCGGTGGACCGGACCCGATCGCCGAGGCGGCCACGCTCGAGATCACCCGCGAACCGACGCCGCACACGAGCGCACCGACGGAGACGTCGACGCGTGGCTCACGGTCGGTTCCGGGACCCGGCATGCTGCTGCGCCTCGGCCTCGGCCCGGAGATCGGCGCACTTCCGGGCGTGAGCGCGGCCATCCGCGTCGGGGTCGGTCTGGCCTGGACCCACGCGCGCGTGCTCGCGGTCGGCACGTACCTGACCCCGCGCCGCACGGTCGGCCCCGACGACGCGACCGCGCGCTACCAACAGGGCATGGCCGCGCTGATCGGCTGCGGTCGTCTGGTGCGCGAGGCGTGGTCGGTGCCGCTGTGCGCCGGGGTCGAAGCCGGCGGCCTGCGTGCGGTCGGCCTCGGCGGCGGAGCGTCGGGCCGAGCCCTGGGTCCGTGGCTGGGTCCACTGGGGCGCGTGGGCGTGGCCCGCGAGCTGGCCACCGGCGCGCTGTGGCTGGACGCCGAAGCCGTCGGGCGCGGCGTCGGCACGCGCGTGTCGGTCGACGAGGACCTCGTGTTTCGGCCGTCGGCGGTCTCGCTGCGGGTGTTGGCGGGCTTCGAAATCTCGTGGCGGTAAGATCGGGTCGAGGCGGACAAGATCGAAGTTGGTGGCGAGCACCACGATCTCCACTCGCGGTTTCCGCGCGTTCTACCGGGCCCACTACGGGTTCGTGTGGGCGGCGGTGCGGCGGTTGGGCGTGCCCCCGGCCCTCGTCGACGACGCGGCGCAGGACACCTTCGTCGTCGCGTACCGCCGTCGCGGCGAATTTCGGGCGCCGTCGGCTCGGCCGTGGCTGTACGGGATCGCGCGCGGCGTCGCGAGCAACTACCGCCGCACCGCGCACCGGGTCGACCGCAAGCGCCGGGCGATCGCCCACGCCTCGGTGGCGACGACGCGCACGCGCGAGCCGGTGCTCGCGCTGCACGACCTCGAGCGGTTTCTGTGCTCGCTGCCCACCCGCGACCGCGAGCTGTTCGTGCTCTCGGAGGTCGAGGGCTTCACGGGACCCGAGCTCGCCGACGCGCTCGGCTGCAATACACGAGCGGCGTACCGGCGCGTCAGCACGCTGCGCAAGCGGTTCGTCGAGCTCGGCGGAGACGACGAGACGATCTCGCGCGACAAGGCCGAGCGACCCCGCGCCACCGCGCAAGGTTGGGCGGCGTTGGTGCCCGCCCTGCAGACGGTGCCGATCGGAATCGGACTTCCGACGGCGGCCGCGACGACCACCGGCGGTGGGGGGATCGGCACCGCGATCGGTCTGGGCAGTGTGGTCGCCGCAGCTGCGATCGCAGGGGTGATCGTCGCCTCGCCGCCGTCGTCGCCGCGGGTCGAGCCGGCCACGCACACGCTCGCCGGGCCGTCGGCCAGCGACCCGCCGGGCCCTACCGAGGCCGACCATGCGCCCGTCGCCGCGGGGTCGGTGGCGTCGGCCGCCGATCCGGTCGCGGCCGAACCCACCACGAACGCGGCGGTCGTTTCTCCGTCGCCGACGCCCCGCCCGACGCCGCCACGGGCTCGGCCCGAGCCGCCCCGCGTCGCGCCCACGCCGACGGCCGAGCCCCGCGTCGACACCCTCGCCGAAGAAAATGCGCTGCTGTCCCAGGCGACGCGCGCCCTCGCCCGCGACGATCCGGATGCCGCGCTGACGGCCTTGCGATCGCACGCGACGCGCTTTGGCGACAGTGCGCTCGCCGACCTGCGCACCGCGCTGCGGGTGGAGGCGCTGTGCGCCCTCGGCAAGGGCGCGCAGGCACGGGGCGAAGCGCACGCCTGGGTGAGCGCGCATCCCGACTCGCCGAGCCGCAAAAAAATTCTCGAGGCCTGCCCGGTACAAACCCGCGCGGCCGGACAACCCGATCATTGATGACTTCGCTTATCTCGCGCTCCCTTTGGCTCTGGGTCCCGGTCCTGGCGGCGTCGCTGCCGGTCGGGTGTCTCGTGGACGAAAACCTCGGCGACACCGAGACCGAAACCGGCGTGGGTAGCACCGGTCCGACCTCGTCGACGTCCAACGGTCCCGGCGGCGACCCGTCGTCGGCGACCTCCACCTCCGGCTCCAACGACGACGACTCCACGAGCGGGAGCGGGTCCTCGGACTCGACGGGCGAGCCGACGTTCGTGTGTCCGCCCGAGGAGGGCCAACCGCCCTGTGATCTGCTGGCGCAGGACTGCGGTCCCGGCCTGCGCTGCATTCCGTACGGTCTGGGCGTCAGCGGCACCGTCACTCCCGTGTGCGTACCGGCGGTGGACGATCCGCTGCCGAGCTACGCGATCTGTACGGTCGATCCCGAAGGCTGCACCGATCCGTGCGGGGTGGGCGAGTACTGCCTGCCGACCGACGCCTCGGACTCGGGCATCTGCGTGGGCCTGTGCGACGCCAGCGGCGACGACGCGACCTGTGGCGGCGGCGAGATCTGCGACACCTGTGCGGAGTGCACCGTCGGCCTGTGCTGGGCGGGGTGCGATCCGCTCGCCCCCGACTGTCCGGGCAGCGGCAACACTTGTGTCTACGAGTCCTCCGAGGAGGCGTTCGAGTGTCTGCCGATCCAGTCCATGCGACTGGGCCTCGGACAGATGTGCACGGATGCCTACTCCTGCGCACAGGGGCTGGCGTGCGTGACCGAGGAAGTCCTCGACGGCTGCGACGGCCTCGGGGCCTGCTGCACCGAGCTGTGCGACCTCGCCGACGGCGATCCCGGCTGCAGCGACGCGGCGCACGTGTGCTTCCCCTTCGTGTGGCCCGGTCCCGCCGCGGCCGGCCAAGAGCACGTGGGGGTGTGCGGGTTGCCGGAGTTCGACCCGTGCGCGATCCCGGGCAATTGCGCGCCCGATGGGATCGACGACAGCATCCCGTGGTGCTCGCTGACCAACGAGTCGGCGTGCCCCGAGCTCGTACCCGCCGGATTGTTCGACGGGATCAACTGCGAGCAGACGTGCACCTGCGGCCTGCCGTGCCAGGACCCCGGCCAGTGTCCCGTGCCCGCGACCGGGACGGCGACGGCCGCGTGCGTCATCGAGCCCGACGGCCCCGGTTCTCCCAACACCTGCTTGTACTCGTGCGCGGCGGGCGAAGTCTGCCCCGACGGCATGACGTGCACCGACTCGCTGTACGGCGAGCCCTACTGCCTGTGGGTGTCGCCGGCCGATCCCGCCGACTGCCTGTAACCCGGTCGCCGAATCGAACGCCGCGCTCGATCCGGGCATCCGGGTCGAGCGTCCGCGCGTGTATGCTCGTGACGTGTTCGAAATCGCCGAGCTCGGCCGCAAGATGAGCAAGAAGGAGTTCCGCGAGCGGGTCCCGCAGCTGCGGGTCGAGCTCTTGGAGATCCAGCGACGACTCGAACAGGCCGACTTCCCCGTCCTCATCTTGCTCAATGGGGTCGAAGGGGCCGGCAAGGGCGAGGGGCTCAACCTGCTGCACGAGTGGATGGACGCGCGGCTGATGCACGCGCACGCCCTCGGCGAGCCCGATGCCGCCCAGCGGCAACGACCGGAGTACTGGCGCTTTTGGATGGCGCTGCCCCGCAAGGGGCGCATCGGCCTGTTCGTCGGCAACTGGTACACGCGGCCGATCGTGGAGCGGGCGTTCGACGAGATGGGTCCGGCCGAGTTCGAGCGCCACATCGCCAAGATCAACGCGTTCGAGAAGGCGCTCGTCGACGACGGCGCCCTCGTGCTCAAGTTCTGGTTTCATCTGTCCGAGGACGAGCAGCGTCGTCGGCTCGACAAGCTCCGGGGCGATCCCGACCGCAAGTGGCGGGTCACCAAGAAGGATCGCAAGCACCTGGAAAACTATCGGGGTCTGCGTCGCGTCTCCGAGCACATGCTGCGGGAGACCAGCACCGGTGAAGCGCCCTGGACCCTCATCGAAGGCAGCGACTCGCGCTACCGCAACTTCACGATGGGCCAGCACGTGCTCGAGCAGATTCGGGCACACCTGGCCGCGCGCGAGGGCAACGGCACGAAGCGACAGGTGCCGCCGGTGCCCGAGCGCAACCCGCTGACGATCCTCGACCAACTCGACCTGACCAAGGCGTTGCCGCGCAAGGACTACGACCGCGACCTCGAGCGGGCGCAAGGGCGGCTGGCGAAGCTGTCGCGCGCCGCGTACAAGAAGAAGGTCGGCGGCACGTTCGTGTTCGAGGGATGGGACGCCGCGGGCAAGGGGGGCGCGATCCGCCGCATGCTCCGTGCGCTCGACGCCCGGCAGTATCGGGTGATCCCGATCGCCGCCCCGACCGACGAGGAACGCGCGCACCACTACCTGTGGCGATTTTGGCGGCACGTGCCCGCGCAGGGCGGGATCACGATCTACGACCGCAGCTGGTACGGGCGCGTGCTCGTCGAGCGCGTGGAAGGGTTTGCCACCGAAGTGCAGTGGCGACGGGCGTTCAAGGAGATCAACGACTTCGAGGAACAGCTCGTCGAGCACGGGATCGCGCTGGCGAAGTTCTGGCTGCACATCAGTCCCGAAGAGCAGCTGCGGCGCTTCGAGGAGCGGCAGTCCAAGCCGTGGAAGAGCCACAAGATCACCGACGAGGACTTCCGCAACCGCGACAAGATGCACGCGTACGAGCTGGCGGCCGACGAGATGATCGGGCGGACCAGCACCGAGTTCGCGACTTGGACGCTGGTGGAAGCCAACGACAAGCTACACGCCCGGGTCAAGGTGCTCGAGGCGGTCTGTGACGAGCTGGAGTCCGCGATCGAGCGTGCGCGCTGAAGTTCGAGGTGATCCATGGGCAAGACACGAAAGTCCTCCGCGTTCTCTTCGACCATCGCCGGGTTCACGCCCGAGCAATGGAAGCAGCACATGGACACCGACGAGGAGTGGACCGATCGTCTCACTGGTGTCGCCGATGCACAGGTGCTCGAGATCGTCGCCGCGCTCGAGCACGGTGACGCGGCCGTGCGCGGGCTGGCGTGCAACCTCGCCTATGCGTTGGGCGTGGAAGGCCTGGGCGCGCGCGCACCGGAGGCGGTCGAGCGCCTCGCCACGCTCGCGCAGTCCGATCCCGTCGCGAAGGTGAAAAAGCACGCCGGCATCGTCCACGAGGGACTCGCCGGGGCACTCGAGCGCGCGACGATGCGCCGCGAGATGCCGTGGCTGGCCGGGTACGATCCCGATGTCGTGCCGGCGGCGATCTCCGCGATCGACGACGCGCGCGCCTCCGTGCGCTTGCAGGTGTATCTGTGGTGGGCCAACGCGCCCACGATCCCCGACGATGCGCGTGCGGCCGCCGAAGATCGGCTCGTCGCCCGCATCGCGCAGGAAAACGATCCGATGACGCGTCGGGCGGCCGAGCTCGCGCTCGGCCACGTACGCGCTCGGCCGCACTAGGGGCTGTCCCTAATCCGGTTCAGAGGAAGCCGGATCATCTCGATCACTTAG
>CALBMM010000248.1 GCA_937896535.1 uncultured Pseudomonadota bacterium | reverse complement strand
GGCTCGGTCCCTTGGTCGTGCTGGTCGGTGGCTGTTTCGACGGTGCGGATGCGCTGCACCTGCCGTGCGAAAACGACGACGATTGTGGTCGCGGCCAATCCTGCATCGCAGGCGCGGATCCTGGCCGGAAGTTCTGCGACGGACCCCCGCCCGACAGCGGTCCCGGCTCGAGCACGACGGTGGTGACCTCGGACTCCTCGTCGAGCGGCAGCGGGACGACCGACAGTGGAGGGGACAGCTCGACGGGGACACCAATCCCCCTGTGCGGCGAGCGGCCCGATCCCGACAAGGAGTGCACACCCGGCGATGCCGGTCCGATCGCTGGGGACCTGGGCGTTTGCACGGACGCGTGTCGGTTCCCGACGTTCGCCGACGACTTCACGAGTGCGTTGCCCAAGTGGACCTTCGGCGTGCCGGTCGAGTTCCCGAACCCGTTTTCGAACGATCTCGTGTCCGTGCCCGAGCCATGGGAAGTGGACACCGGGGCGCAGCAGATGCGGCTCTCGGAGTTCCATCCTCCGTCGTTCAACGCGAGCGCCGACGGTGGGGTCGCGATGGCGGTCAGCGACCCCATCGAGCTGCCGGAGCTCGCCGATAGCACGCACTTCGAGCTGTCGTTTCGGCATCGCTTCATCGCCGACGTGCCCGAGTGCCGCATGGGCTACTTGACCGACGGCGGCCTCGTCGGGGTCTGGGTCGAAAGTGGCACGCCGTTCGCCACGTTCTTCGACGAGCAGGTCGACGGCACGAGCTTGCCGTTCATCGCGTCCGACGTGACCACCAACAACTGCGAGTCGATCATGCGAGAAGGCAATCCGCTGGTGGGGCAGCAGGCGTTCGTCGGCAAGGCCGAGGACCTCACGGTCGGGGACGCGAAGCAGGCGGTCTCGTTTCGATTGCCGCCAGAGGCGGCGGGGCAGACCGTACGCCTCGTGTTCTTGATGTCCTACGACTGCGACCACTGCTGGAGCGAGGACCCGCAGCCGCCTGGCCCCGGCTGGTGGGTCGACGACGTCGTCGTCTCCGCGCGCGTGGACTGAGGCGCATCTGCGGCGCTCCCGCGGCCGACGACGGCGCGTTCGCGGCGGCTTAGAACCGGCCGGCGATCGAGAGCCCGCCGCCGTCTTCGCCCAACCATGCCGCGGCGGTCGTCGACGCGGCGCGTTTGTTCTTGGCCATGCCGAGGCCGAGCAGGATTGCGCCGGTGACGGCGAACACACCTCCGCCGATGCCACCGCCGTAGGCGAGGCCGTTGCCGAGTCGACCGCGGTCGAACTGGTCGCGGCGTTCGGGGATGTCCATCGGGTCGAGGCCGCTGATGTCGTTGGCGCCGGCACCGATGCCGAGTCCGGCGGCCATCAGCCCCAGGCCGGCCGCGCCGACGCCGAGCAGGACGACGCCCGAGATCACCAAGGGGCGGCCGGGTTTGTCGTCGGTCGGGGGCGGGGGAGGGTCGGGCGTCCTCGTGTCGACCGGGTCGCCTTCGTCGCCGGTGGCGGCCGCGATCTTGGCGTCGAGCTCGGCGATCTTGTCTTGCACGCGCTCACGCTCGGCGGCTCGCTCGTCCTCGGCGTACAGCTCGTCGACCACGTCGGCGAAGCGTTGCAGCAGGATCTTGGCCTGGCGAAGCTCGACGACGTCTTCGTTGACGTCGTAGGCCCGCTCGCGCGCCGTGGCGATGTTGTAGATGAGCAGCGCCTTGATGCGGCCGCTGCCCGGGCTGTCGGGGACCATCTCGTAGGCCTCGGTCCACAGCTCGATCGCCGCGCGGTAGTCGGCAGTCTCGAACTTCGCAGCGCCCTTGTCGTACAGCGACTCGGCCTGCGCGACGAGATCGTCCTCGGGCGCGCCGGCTTCGCCCTCGACGCCGTCCTCGGGCGACGCTGCGACCGCCGTGGCCGGCAACGCCAACGTCGTGGCACAGGCGATGGCGACGCTACGACCCCACGCGATCACCGGGGCAAGATACCATCGCGCCGTGCGGATGCGACGAGCGGCTCGCCCGAGGGTCCTGACGTCGTGGCTGGTGATCGCCGGGCTGTGGGCGTGCGCCGACCCGGCGAGCGACGACGCGGCCGAGACCGGCAACCCTGGCGTGGCAGGGACCGCGACGTTGCTGGGGACCCTCGACCCGAACGGCTTTTGCGACATGCCGCAGGTGGTCACGATCCAGGCCACCGCGACGCGGATCGGCTGCGCTCCCGGCCCGCCGGCGCCGTGCACCCTGCCGGCCGAGCCCGAGACGATCGAAGGCGACGTGCGATCGTGCCCAGTGACCGACCCCGAGATCGTCCTGGGCGTGGACCTGACCTCCCCCGGTCGCTACCACTTCGAGGCCGTCGGCGCCCAGACGGCCGGGGGGCAGACCCGTCGCTGCTTCGCCGTGGACGGCAACGTCGAGATCGAGGTGACCGGCGCCGACCTCGACGCCGCCGCCCAGATCTTCGCCACGCTGGACGATGACCCGTGCCCGGCGCCACGGTGACCGCCCCGACCGCCGCGGCAGGTTTCTGAGTTTTCGGCGTCCGTGGCGGAAAAGGTCCGGTCCGGCGGGGTCGAAGGTCGGACGAAAGAAGGAAAGACGGGAGGCGGGAGAAATCGGTGAGCCGATTCGAACCGCTCACCCCGTCTGAACACCTGGGGGGCGCTTCGGCGTCCGCCCATGGGCCAGTCCGGGTCTGATAGCCTGGGCGCGCTGGGGGACGACGGGGCCGAGGGGAGGCCGGTCCCCCGAACGGGACAGGGGCGTGGGGCCCCGCCGGAGACGACCGAACGGGATTTGTGCATGAAACGACTCGATCTCAATCCGCTGTGGCTGGCGGTGGTGGCGCTGGGCTTCAACTCCTGCGGTGGCGACGACGGCGGTGGCGGCGGCGACACCATGAGTGGTGGCATCACGGTGACGGCGTCCGCCGGCATGACCGGCGGGTTGGACGACGGGACGGCGAGCGCGGCCGACGAGACGGGTGAAAAGCTCGACGCCGGCGGCGGCAACTCCGACAGCAACGGTGTCGGCTGCGACAACGGCGACGTCGGCTGCACCGATCAGATCGACTTGCTGTTCGTGATCGACAACTCCGGCACGATGGGCGAGGAGCAGCTCAACCTCGCGCGCAACTTCCCGCTGCTGATCGAAAAGCTCGAATCGCTCGAGGATTCCGCCGGCAACCCGGTCAATCCCGACGTGCAGATCATGGTGACCACGACCGACTTCGGCAACCGACTGTGCACGCAGTTCGAGCCGAAGGGCTACGACCCGTCCGAGGGCGGGCCGGTCACCACCGCGTGCACGGCTCGGCTCAACGACTTCACCGACCTGACCGGGCAGAACTCGGTGCCCGAAGCGTGCCAAAACGTGTGCCCCAACGACGCGGCGCCGAGCGGCAACTTCATCGCCTTCCAGGGCGACACCAACAACGTCACCGACGTGCCGGAGACGGACGTGTCCGGCGACGGCGTGCCCGACTCCGCGGTCGCGCAGGCGCTGGCGTGCATCGGCCCGCAGGGCATCAACGGCTGCGGTTACGAGTCGCCGCTCGAGAACATGATGCAGGCGCTGGACCCGACCGCGTCGTGGAACAACGGCGCGGCGCCGTTCCTGCGGCCCAACGCCCTGCTCGCGATCGCGATCATCACCGACGAAGCGGACTGCTCCGTGATGGAGTACACGATCATGCAGGACGAGAACCTGCAGGAGACGAACCCGGACAACGGAAACAAGCAGGCCTCGTCGGCGATCTGCTGGAACGCGGGCGTCGAGTGCACGGGTGGCCCCGACGCCAACGGGGCGTACGCCGAGTGTCACTCGCGCGACATGGCCGGCATGCAGCCGGTGTCGCGCTACACCAACTACCTCGTGCAGCAGCTGCGCGAGGTGGAGAACAAGGAAGTCATCATGCTCGGGATCCTCGGCGTTCCCGAGGTCACCGAGCACAACCCGAACCCGCCGTTCCAGCCGACGGCAGGCGGCGTGTTCGCGCTGGAGTACCGCAATTGGCGGGACGGCGAGTACCCGACCAACGGCGACATCCTTCCCGACGAGTTCGCGACCGGCGAGACGGCGGCCGACAAGCAGTTCGACTTCGGCATCGGCCCCGGCTGTACGGGCGGTGACGCGGTCAACGGCTTCACCGGGCAGGCGATTCCGCCGGTCCGGATCAAGGAAGTCTGCGAGTCGCTCAACCTCGACGACACGGCCGAGGGCACGCGTTGCTGCATCGAGTCGATCTGCGACGACGACTTCTCCGCTGCGATCAACTGCCTGACCGGCATCATCGGGCAGGCGATCCAACCGGCGGGCTGAGCGTCCTCTTTCGGCGGATCGGCGGGGTCGCCGATCCGCGTGTCAAGACTCACGACCTGGGGCCAACACGAACGGAATCCACCCGTGACCCGATCGACACTTGCTTGATCGCACGTCGGGGTGCTGCAAAACTTTCCCATCGAGCCGAAGCGCTCTGCGCAAACGGACATGGATGGGGTATGGGGCTGGGGCGCCCCACCGAGGGACGAACGTACCGATTATGAGACACCAAAAGCTTGATCTGCGCGCAGCGCTCGCGGTTGCCATCGGCGTGATCGTGACCGTCAGCTGCGGCGACGACACGACGAGCGCCGATGACGGCGGGATGACCACCGTCCCGGCGAGCTCGAGCATCACGAACGCGACCAACGACGACAGCGCCACCTCCAACGGCAGCAACGGCGACGTGGTGGACGAGGACACGGGCGAGAAGCTCGACGAGGGCGTCGGAGGCAGCGGCGGCGTGCCGGCCTGCGTGACGGACTCCTCCTGCAACCTCATCGACGTTCTGTTCGTCATCGACAACTCGGGCACGATGGGCGAGGAGCAGCTCAACCTCGCGGCGAACTTCCCGCTGCTGGTCGAGCGTCTGCAGAACCTCACCGACATCGAGGGCAACCAGATCAACCCGAACGTCAACATCATGGTGACCACGACCGACTTCGGTCACCCGCTGTGCACGACGTTCCAGGCGCCGGACTACCAGCCCCGCAAGGGCGCGCCGGTCTACCAGGGCTGCAATACCCGCATCAATCGGTTCACCGGGCTGGCGCCGTCCAACGAAGACCCGCTGGTGATCGAAGAGGCGTGCACGCAAAACTGCCCCGTCGACATCGCGCCCGGCGACCAGTTCCTGCACTTCGACGTGCAGGGATCCAACGTCCCCAACGACGACGTCGCAGCAGCCTTGTCCTGCATCGGCCCGCAGGGCATCGACGGCTGCGGCTACGAGTCGCCGCTGGAGACCATGCTGCAGGCGCTCAACGAGCAGGCCTGTTGGAACAACCCGGACCAGGAAAACTGCGAGAGCCATCCGGAGTTCTCGAACTTCAACTCGGGCTTCTTGCGTGACGATGCGGTGCTCGCCGTCGCGATCGTGACCGACGAGGTCGACTGCTCGGTCAAGGCGCCCGAGGGCTACACGTACTTCACCAATCCGATGGATTCGACGTACTGGAACCTCAACCCGGATCTCGAGGTGCCGCAGGCGACCTCGGCCGTGTGCTGGAACGCGGGCGTCAACTGCGTCGACGACAACGACGACGGCGTGTACGAGTCGTGCGACTCGCAGATCAACCCGGCGCTGCACGACGTCGACCGCTACACCGACTACCTGGACTACCTCGTCCAGGATCGCGGCAAGGAGGTCGTCATGCTCGGCATCCTCGGCGTGCCGCCGGTCACCGCGCACAACCAGTCCCCGCCGTTCGAGCCCACCGCCGGTGGTGTCATCGACCTCGTCTACCGCGACTGGATCAACGGCCAGTACCCGGCCGGTGACATCCTGCCGGTCGAGTGGGCCGAGGGCGTCGACGTCGACGACAAGCGCTTCGACTTCGGCACCGTCGGACCCGGCTGCACGGGTACCGACGACCTCGGTGGCTTCACCGGCCAGGCGATCCCGCCGGTGCGCGTCAAGGAGGTGTGCGAGCACCTCAACGGCGTGGACGAGAAGGGCAACGAGCGCATCCGCTGCTGCATCGAGTCGATCTGCGACACGGACTTCTCGGACGCGATCAGCTGCCTGACCGGCATCATTCAGACCTCGCTGGTTCCGACCGGCTGATCGGCCACTCGGGCTCGGAGGAGCCGGTGGGCTCGGCGGACGTCACGGAGACGGCCGACGAGCTCACCCCGGACTCCGAAGCTCCGAAGCCGCGGGCACGCCCGAGACTGTCTCCTTGCCGGAGCAGCTCGGGCGTCACCAATTGCGAGGTGTGCGGGGCATGTCGCCGGGGCCGACCGATCGCGACCGTGCCAGGGACGACGGACGCCGCCGGGCCGGGAGGCGGACCGCAGCCGACCCGGTGGGGGCCGTCCGCGGCGTGGCGGTAGGGCTCAGCGGCCGCGCTTGCGACGGGGCCGCGTCGTCGGCAGGGCGCCGTCGACCTTGCGCAGATGGGCGCTGCCGTTGCGCGTGACCTTGAGTCGCCGCTTCGTGCCACTGCCCTCGACGTGCACGAACCCCTTGGTCCGCAGGTTTCGCAGCAGGATGCGCAGCTGCTCGCCGGTCAGCTGCGCGAGCCCGGCGAGGTCGGCCTCGCGCTGCGCCCCGCTCTCGGCGAGCACCCGCAGCACTCGCAGGTCGCCGTCGGGCACGTCGGCGCGGCGACGGATCACGCTCGGCCCCTGGTCCAGATCCATGATCGGATTGCCGTCGGCGTCGTAGTGGATCTCGTCCGGTGCACGCGTGGCGGGGCGGGGCCGTGGCTTGTTCTTGGCGGCCTCGATGAGCTCGGCGACCGTGAAGATCTCCAGCACGGACGCCATCGCGTGATTGCGTTGCGCCGCGTCGACGAGATCGCCGAGGGTCGCCTCGTCGGGGAGCTTGTGGATCACGTCGACCATCACGTCGCGGAGCGACTGGGCCCAGGCATCGTCCGCGTCATCGGCGCTGGACGAAGCCTCGGACGCGAGGGTTGCGTCTTCGGACTGCGGCATGTTCGATTGTCGATCTCGTGGGGATGGCCCGCCGTTGGGCGCCTTCCCTCGCTTCGGTTGTCACAGCGCGTGGCGGGCGGCCCCGGGTCCCGGGCGGTCGTCCACGCGCGAATTCAATGGTGCGCCGGGCCATCGGGGCTGTCAAGCGTGCTTGACACCAGTCACCACGCGGGTCCAGCGTCCCCCCGTGCCGGTCTACCGCCTCGAGATCGCCCCCGCGCCGGGCATGTCCGACGCCCGCGCGGAAACCACCGCCCAACGTCTGCAAGCTTGGCTGCGCCTGCGCCCGTCGTGCGTCGCGACGCGCAAGGTCTACCTGCTCGACCTCGACGTGTCCGAGGCGGAGGCGGCCGAGATCGCCGATGCGCTCGTCGACCCGGTCGCCGAGGTCGGTGCGCTCGGCAACCTCGACGATGGTGACGCGGCCGGCCAGCTGATCGCGACCGTCGGCTTGCGTCCGGGCGTCACCGACTCCGTCGGCACGTCGGTCAAGCGTGCCGCCGAGGACCGGATCGGGCGCCCGCTCGACGGCCGCGTGTACTCGGCGACGCAGTATCGCTTCTGGGGACTGTCGCGGACCGAGGTGGAACGTGCAGGCGCGAAGGTGCTGCACAACCCGCTCATCGAAACCCTGCGTATCGACGTGCCGCCGCGCGCGGTGAGTCTGCAGGTCCCGCGGGCCGGCGCGGCCCATCCGCCCCGGGTGCAGACGGTCTCGCTGACCCACGCCAGCGACGAGGCGCTGCTGAAGCTGTCGGCCGAGGGCATGCTCGCGCTCAACCTCGTCGAGATGCGGGCGATCGCGGCGCACTTCGCCGCTGTCGGACGCGAGCCGACGGACGCCGAGCTCGAGTGCCTCGCGCAGACCTGGAGCGAGCACTGCAAGCACAAGATCTTCGCCTCGCCGATCGACGTGGTCCATCGCGACGGCACGACCGAGACGATCGAAGAGGGTCTGTTTCGTCGCTACATCCGCGGCGCGACCGAAGCGGTGGCGCAGCGTCGCGCCGACGAGGGCATCGACGGCGACGCGCCGTTTCTGGTCTCGGTGTTCCACGACAACGCCGGCGTCGTGCGCCTGACCGACGACGACCACCTCGTCTACAAGGTCGAGACCCACAACTCGCCTTCGGCGCTCGACCCGTACGGCGGAGCGATGACGGGCATCGTGGGGGTCAATCGCGACAGCTTCGGCACGGGCATCGGGGCCGATCTGCTGGCCAACGTGTGGGGGTACTGCTTCGGCGACCCGCGCTACGACGGCGCGCTGCCCACGCGACTGATGCATCCGCGGCGGCTGCGGGACGGGGTTCACCACGGCGTCGTCGACGGTGGCAACCAGTCGGGGATCCCGTACGCGCGCGGCTGGGAGCTGTTCGACGACCGGTACCTCGGCAAGCCGCTGGTGTTTTGCGGGACCGTGGCCGTGATGCCGGCGGTGTCGGCGGGCCGGCTCACCCACGAGAAGGGGGCACGCGTCGGCGACAAGGTCGTGATGGTCGGCGGTCGCATCGGCAAGGACGGAATCCACGGCGCGACCTTTTCGTCGGTGGAGCTCGACGAGTCCTCGCCGGTGCAGGCGGTGCAGATCGGCGACCCGATCACGCAGAAGATGATGTTCGACATGCTGACCGAGGCGCGGGAGGCCGGCCTCATCGCCTCGATGACCGACAACGGGGCAGGGGGGCTTTCGAGCAGCGTGGGCGAGATGGCCGAGGCCACCCACGGCGCGCGGATCGACCTGTCGCGCGCGCCGCTGAAGTACCCGGGACTGATGCCGTGGGAGGTGCTCATCTCCGAGGCGCAAGAGCGCATGACGGTGGCGGTCGCGCCCGAGCGTCTCGAGGCGTTCATGGCGTTGGCGCGCCGACGCGAGGTCGAGGCGAGCGTGCTCGGCGAGTTCACCGACGACGGTCGCTTCGTGGCGACGTGGGGCGACGAGCTCGTGGTGGACCTGCCGCTGTCGTTTCTGCACGACGGCCTGCCGAAGGTCACGCTGTCGGCGAAGGCGAGCTATCCGGCCCCGGCTCCGCTCGACGACGCGTCGGCCCGCGCGGCCGCGGCGGCGGGCACCGAGGACCTGATCGCGCTGCTGGCGCAGCCGGAGATCGCGACGAACGAGGCACGTGCCCGTGCGTACGACCATGAAGTCAAAGGACTTTCCGTCATCAAGCCGCACGTGGGCGTCCACCGTGACGTGCCGGCGACGGCCACGGTCCTGCGGACGCGCCACGGCCGGCCGGAGGGGGTCGTGCTCGCCGAGGGCGTGCACCCGTACTTCGCCGAGCTCGACGCCGAGCAGATGGCCAAGGCGTGCGTCGACGAAGCGGTGCGACGCCTGCTGTGCGCGGGCGCTCGGGGCGATCGACTCGCCGCGCTCGACAACTTTTGTTGGCCCGACCCGGTCGTCAGCGACAAGACGCCCGACGGCGAGCACAAGCTCGCGCAGCTCGTCGACACTTGCCGAGGATTGCGGGAGGCCTGCGAGGCGTTCGGCTTGCCGCTCATCAGCGGCAAGGACTCGATGAAGAACGACGCCAATCTCGACGGCATCAAGATCTCGATCCCGCCGACGCTGCTCGTGTCGGCGATCGGTCAGATGCCGGACGTGTCGAAGGCGCTGACCCTCGAGCCGGCCGCGATCGGCGACGAGGTCTGGTTGCTCGCCGACGACGACGACGACGTGCTCGCCGGCAGTGCATGGTTGCGCGCGCGCGGAGGGCAGGGGGGCCACGGCCCGCGCACCGACGTCGCGCGCATGGCCGATCGCTATCGTGCGTTCGTGGCGGCGCGCGATGCCGGGCTCGTCGCGTCGGCCCACGTGGTGGGACGCGGTGGCCTCGCGGTGGCGGCGGCGCACATGGTGATGGCGTCGTGGTGGTCGCTGACGTTGCGACTGTCGTCGACGTCGTCGGCCGCGGCGGCGTTGTTCGGTGAGGCGACCGGTCGTGTGCTGTTGACCTCGCGTGCCGCCGATGCGGCCGCGGTGCAGCAGCGACTGGCGCCCGTGGGCGCAACGAAGATCGGAACGGTCGATGCGCCGGGGGATGCGCCGACGCTGACGATCTCGCTGGGCGATCGCGTCGCGATCGCGGTGGGCGCGACGGCGCTGCACGACGCGTTCACGCGTGGTCTCGCGGACTTGTAGCCGGCCACGTCCGCGAGCCCCGCGGAGATCGGCGGGCGTCCATTCGTGCTGCGCTACACTTCGCGCGCGATGACGAGATCGTGGATGCGCCGACCCCGGTGGTGGTGGTCGATCGCCAGCTGGGCTGTCCTTTCGTGCAACGCTACGTCGGCGCCGCCGGTGGCGACGTCGGCCGAGAGTCCGACGCCCGTCGCCGGGCCGGCGGCATCGGGGGCGACACCCGCCGTCGTCGTGAAGCCGGACGCACCGAAGGTACAGACCCCGTACAAGTTGCCGCCGTCGGACGTGGTCGCGATCGTCGACGCGCCGCCGACCCCGGACCTGGAGGTCAGCCCCGACGGCACACGCGCTGCGATCATCGGACGACACGCGCTGCCGAGCATCGCGGTGATCTCGCGACCGTTCGAGCGACTGGCCGGGATCCGCATCGACGAGGGGCGCGGGGTCCGTCGTCGCACGCAGACGTTCTCGTCGGTGTCGATCCAGACGCTCGCCGATGGTACGCGGATCGACGTCGCGCTTCCCGAAGATGCCGAGCTCGCGTGGCCGACCTGGGCACCCGACGGCAAGCACCTCGCCGTGGGGCGGTACGTCGACGACGGGTTGGAGCTGTGGATCGCCGACACGCTCACGGGCGAGGCGAAGGCCGTGGCCGACCTGCGCGTCAACGACGTACTCGGATCGAGCTGGGAGTGGATGCCGGGTTCGACCCACCTGCTCGTCAAGCGCGTGCCGCCCGAGCGCGGTCCGGCGCCGGCGAAGGAAAACGTCTTGCCCGGCCCGGTCGTCGAGGACACGAAGGGGCGCAAGGCGACGAACCGGACGTACCAGGATCTGCTCACGTCGGCGCGCGACGAGATGGCGTTTTCCCACTACGCGACGGCGGAGCTGGTCAAGGTCGACCTCGCCGGCAAGGTGACTCCCTACGCCACGGCCGACCTGTGGACGGACGTGACGACCTCGCCCGACGGCAAGTACGTCCTCGCCGAGCGCCTGCGGACGCCATTTTCGTACTCAGTACCGTGGTACCGCTTTCCGCGCACGATCGAGGTGCTCGACCAGCGCGCCCACGCGGTGCGCGTGGTCGCCGAGCAGCCCGCCGCCGAGGAGGTGCCGATCGGCGGGGTCCGAACCGGAGCGCGCGACGTGGGCTGGCAGCCGCTGCTGCCGGCGACGCTGGTGTGGGCCGAGGCTCTCGACGACGGCGATCCCGACAAGGAGGTCGAGCAGCGCGACCGCGTGATGAGCCACGCGGCTCCGTTCGCGGACACCCCCGAGGAGCGATTGCGCGTCGCGCAGCGCCTCGAGGATCTCGACTGGCTCGACCTGCCCGGGCAGGTCCTCGTCAGCGAGTACGACCGTGACCGGCGGTGGACGACGACGCACCTGTTCGATCTGCAGCAGAGCCCCCCGACGTCGAAGGTGCTCGTCGACCGCTCGATCCGTGACGCCTACGGCGACCCGGGCCGGCCGGTGCACCGCACGCTGCCCGACGGGTTCGCAGTGGTCGCCGTCGAAGACGGCAAGATCTTCTTGGCGGGCGAGGGCGCGACTCCGGAAGGCGACCGCCCGTTCGTGGACGCATTCGAGCTCGACACCAAGAAGACGACCCGCTTGTTCGAGTCCGAGGCCGAGCAGCACTCGGTCTTCATCGACTTCGTCGAGGGCGGACACGAGCAGATGCTGGTCCGGCGCGAGTCCCCCACGATGCCGCCGAACTTCTACGTCACCGACGGCACGACGCAGCGCAAGGTCACCGACTTCACGGATCCGCACCCGCAGCTGACCGGGATCGAAAAGCGCGTTCTCAAGTACAAGCGGCGCGATGGTGTGGAGCTGTCGGGGGAGCTGTACCTGCCGCCGGGGTACACCGAGGGACAGCGTCTGCCGTTGGTCGTGTGGGCATATCCGCTCGAGTACAACGACAAGGACACGGCCGGGCAGGTCCGTGCGCGACCTCGAACGTTCACGCGACTCTCGGGCACTTCCGTGCTCATGTTCCTGACGCAGGGCTACGCGGTGCTGTCGAACGCCGCGATGCCGATCGTCGGTGACCCCGAGACGATGAACGACACCTTCCTCGCGCAGATCGTCGACTCGGCGCAAGCGGCGATCGATGCCGCGGTCAAGGAGGGCGTCGCCGATCGTGATCGGGTCGCGGTGGGTGGCCACAGCTACGGCGCGTTCATGACGGCGAACCTGCTCGCGCACAGCGACCTGTTTCGGGCCGGTATCGCGCGGTCGGGCGCCTACAATCGCACCCTGACTCCGTTCGGATACCAATCCGAGCGGCGCACGCTGTGGGAAGCACCCGACACGTACGTGGAGGTCTCTCCGTTGTTCGCCGCCGACAAGATCAACGAGCCGATCCTGCTCGTGCACGGCGAGGAGGACGCCAACGCCGGGACGTTCCCGCTCCAATCCAAGCGCCTCTTTCATGCGCTGCAAGGTGTGGGCGGCACCGCGCGACTCGTGCTGCTGCCCGGGGAGTCTCACGGATACGCGGCCAGAGAATCGGTGTTGCACGTCCTGGCCGAGGAGTTCGAGTGGCTCGACCAGTACGTCAAGAACGTCGTCGCGACACAGGACTGAGCCCGACGGGGGCCAGGCCTGCTACGCTCGTGCTCACGACATGAGTCGAGCACCGACCGGACCCGACGAGCTTGCGGCCCACATGGGGCGCGCGTGGCAGTACTACGAGCGCCGCTTCGCGAACTTCCACCGGGACCCGGACGAGGGCTGGATCCGTGTGGACGCGGAGCGGTTCGTGTTGCTGCGCTGCGAGAGCCTGTACCTCGGATTGTTCGACGGGATGGCCTCGCGCTTCGGCGACGACGTCGCGTTCGAGATGATCTACACGATGGCCCGCGACATCGGTCGCTCCGATTGCGGCGAGATCAACGCCCGGATGGGCCTGACCGATCCCATTGCGAAGGTGGTGGCCGGCCCGCCGTTCTTCTCGTTTTGCGGGTGGGCCGGCGTGGAGCTGCTACCCGACTGCGTGCTCGTCAACAGCCTCGACTGCGTGCTGCACTACCGCCATCCGAACACGTTCGAGTCCGAGGTGCTGGCCAAGCGCGCCGACATCGAGGTCAAGGCGCCGGCGTGCCTGTTCTCGGCGGGCTACTCGGCGGGCTGGGTGAGCTGCTCGATGGGCCGAGACATTCACGCGCGCGAGATCAAGTGTGTCGCGTGCGGCGACGACACGTGCGAGTTCGTGATGGCGCCGACCGAGCGTCTCGAGGGGCACATCAAGCGCCTGTCGGGCGGCTGAGCTCGGGGACCTCGCCCGCGAGGGCGGCCCGCTGCGCGCGGATGGCTTCGTCCATGTGGTCCATGAAGGCGCGGACCCGCGTGTTGTGGCGAAGCTCGGGCAGGGTCAGCAGCCACAGGTCGCGGGCGAACCGAGTCTGCACCTCGCCGATGCGTCGAAGGTCGGGGTCGGCGTCGCCCGCAAAGCACGCGAGAAAGTGCGCGCCGATGCCTTGTCGGACGCACGTGTGGATGACGGTGAGGTTGCCGTCGGTGCGCATCACCACACGGGCGTCGGGGGCATGCTCGGCCAACCACTGATCGAGCCAGCTGGGACCGAGCCGGTCGTCCCAGCTGATCCACGGAAAGTCGGCGTACGTGGCCTCGGGACCGACGCGCTCGGCGAGCTCGGCCGCCACGTACGTGGCGAACTGCACCTTGCCGACCTTGCGTCCGACCAGGTACGGCGGCGGGTCGTTGGTCAGTCGCAGCACGACGTCGGCTTCGCGGCGCGGCAGCGACACTTGATCGTCGGGCGCGGTCACCGTCAGCGCGATCGACGGGTAACGGACGAGGAACGAGCGGAACGCGTCGTGAAAGCCGGCGAACAAGATGTCGAGCGTCGACACGCGCAAGGGACCACGCAGCTCGGCGTCACGTCCGAGCACGCGACCTTGCGCCGCGAGCACTTCACCCTCGAGGCGCTCGGCCACCTCGCGCAGGTCTTGACCGGCGACGGTCGGGACGTAGCCGTCCGGCGTGCGCGCAAACAGCTGGACCCCGAGCTCGTCCTCGAGGGCGCGCAGCCGTCGGCCGACGGTCGTGTGGGTCACGGCGAGGCTGGACGCGGCGGCCGTCAGGTTCCCTTCGCGGGCGAGCGCGAGCACGAAACGGAGGCCGTCCCAGTCCACGTGTGCATTGTTGCACAGTCGCTGGGCGAAGGTCGGCGTTGTCGGTGCGTTCGTGCACGGTCAGATTATCCGGCGATGGACGTCCCCGCGGCTTCTCTTGGGTCCCTTCCCCCTCGCATCGCGGCGGTACCGTCGCGAATGCGGGCGGCCGTCCGGACGCAGTACGGGTCCCCGCAGGTCGTGACCGTCACGGAGGTCCCGACCCCGAGGCCGGGGCCGGGGCAGGTGCTCGTGGCGGTGCGGGCGACGTCGATCAACTTCGGCGACATCTTCCTGCTCGGTGGTCGGCCCTGGCCGTTGAGGCTCGCCGGGTTCGGCGTGCTGCGGCCGAAGATCCGCATCCTCGGGGGCGACGTCGCCGGCGTCGTCGCGGCCGTGGGCGACGAGGTCGAGGGCCTGTCGGTCGGCGACGAGGTGATCGGCGACGTCAACTTCTGCGGCTGGGGAGGCCTGGCACAGTACGTGGTCGCGCCGCCGTCGCTGCTCGTGCGCAAGCCGGCCGCGATCGATTTCGTCGAAGCGGCGGCCATGCCGATCGCCGGTGTCACGGCGCTGCAGGCGATCGACGCGCTGCACCTCCAGCCGGGGGCGCGCGTGCTCGTCAACGGTGCGTCGGGCGGGGTCGGGACGTGGGCGGTGCAGCTGGCGAGGGTCGCGGGCGCGGAAGTCACCGCGGTCTGCAGTGTGCACAACCTTGCACAGGCTCGCGCCCTCGGGGCCGCGCACGTGATCGATTACGCGCAGCAGGACTTCACGACGCGAGGTGTGCGCTACGACGCGATCGTCGACGTCGCGACCAAGCGCAGCATCGTGCCGGCGCTGTCGTGCGTGCGGCCGGGCGGGCGCTACGTCGTGGTCGGCGGTGGCTTTCGTTGCTTGCTGCAAGCCCATCTGTGGGGTCGCTGGCTGTCGTGGCGACACGGCGTGCGCGTGTCCGGGGTGAGCCATCGCCGCTCGCACGAAGATTTGGGGCGCCTACGCGATCTGCTGCACACGCGCGACGTGGTCGCGGCCGTCGATCGCACTTTTCCCCTCGCGCAGGTACAGCAGGCGCTCGCGTACGTCGCGACCGGTCACGCGCGCGGCAAGGTCGTCGTCACGATCCCCGGGGGCGAGCTGTGACGGGCGTCACCTCCCCCGGCGCCTCGTTGCCCTAGCGTTCCGCGCACAATGAGCACGACCTCGTTTCCCGGAGTCAGCGGCTTGGCCGTCTACGTTCCGCGCCTGCGCGTGCGGTTGAGCGATTGGTGTCAGTGGTCGGGTTCGCCCGCCGACAAGGTCGAAGCGGTGGTCGGTCGCAGCTTCCGGGTGTGCGGCCCCGGCGAGAGCGTCTACACGATGGCCGCCAACGCGGCCCTGCGCCTCATCGACGCCTACGACATCGACCCCACCGAAGTGGGCTTTCTCGGGTTCGGGACCGAGTCGAGCACCGACAACGCGGCCGGAGCGGTGGTCATCAAGGGCATGCTCGACGACGCGCTCGTGTCGCGGGGAATGCCCACCATCTCGCGCAACTGCGAGGTGCCCGAGCTCAAGCACGCCTGCCTCGGGGGCGTGTATGCGCTCAAGGCCGCCGCACGTTACCTCGCCGCCGACGGACGCGGCCGCAAGGCCATCGTCGTCAGTGCCGACATCGCCGAATACGAGCGGGGCAGCACCGGCGAGCAGACCCAGGGCGCAGGCGCGGTGGCGATGCTGCTCGAGAGCACGCCGCGGCTGTTCGAGCTCGACCTTCGCAACGCGGGCAGCGCGTCGTCGTACCGCGGCGTCGACTTCCGCAAGCCCTTCGCACGCCACTTCATCGACGGCTACGCGACCTCGACCCGCCGCATGCACGACTTCCCGGTCTTCAACGGCAAGTACTCGACCATGTGCTACATCGACGCGGTCGTGCACGCGCTCGACGACATGTTCGCGCGCAGCGGCGCCGATCGGGCGACGTTCTTCTCGGAGGTCGCCGCGGTGACCTGCCACCGTCCGTACCAGCACATGCCGATGCAGGCGATGGCCGCCGCGCTCGTGTGGGGCATGGGCCGCGACCCGGCGCAGCACGACGCGCTGCGGGCCCTGTGCGAGGAGGCGGGTCTCGACTTCGGACGCGTGCACGGTCAGCTCGTGCAGAGCCCCGACCTGTTCGACCGCCTGCTGCGCGACGGCCCGGATGCCGACCCGTTCCCGGACGCCCTCGCGGCCGTGCGGGCGTTCCGCAAGAGCACCACGTTCGACGACTTCATCGCGCAGAAGATGAGCCTGGGCACCGAGCTCGTGCGCGACCTCGGTAACCTGTACACGGCGGCACTGCCGGCCTGGATCGCCGCGGCGTTCGAGGACGCGCTGGGCCATGACGAGGACCTGACCGACCGCAACCTGCTCGCCATCGGCTACGGCAGTGGCGACGCCGCGGAGGCCATTCCGGTGCGCGTGGTCGAGGGCTGGCGCGACGCGGCGGCGAAGATCGACTTCGTGGGCTCGCTCGAGGACGCCTACGACCTGTCGCGTGAGCAGTACGAGGCGCTGCACGACGGTCGGCCGGTCGAGGTCATGGGCGAGGCCAAGCCCGGGACCTTCGTGGTCGAGCGGGTGGGGCGGCGCAACGACGCGGACTTCTCCGACATCGGCGTCGAGTACTACGCGTTCGTCAGCTGAGCCGGCCGGCAAATTGCGGAGGCCGGTGCGGATGGCACCGGCCTCTTTCGTTTTCCGTACACGGGCACGGACGAGCGAGTCCCCGTCGGGGACTCGTCGCTAGAACGAGATGTCCATGTACAAGTTGAACAGCTGGAAGAACTGCTTGTACTCGCCCTCGCCCGACGGCTGACGGGTGGGGGACTGGAACTTGTTGAGGGCGTTGTCGCCGTTGGTGTCGACCTTGAAGAAGAACAGCTCGGTCGAGGTCAGCGCCATCGCGAAGTGCTTGATGATCTGCCAGCGGGCACCGACCGACAGCGACATCTTGTGCATGTCGATGAGCGCCGGGTCGATGGTCTCGATGGGCACCGCGGTCGAGTCGTAGCCGAGGCCGAGGTAGCCCTCCAGCTGCGGCAAGAACCAGTACGAGCCGCCGACCCGCACGCCGCCGGCGTCCTTCCAGAAGCGGGGCAGGTGCTGAATCGCCGCGGTCGTGCCCTGCTCACCGAAGCTCTCCGGATCGTCGAGGGCGCTGTCGGCGTTGGCGAAGTCGCAGTTGCGGTCGGGATCGTTCTTGTTGAGCACGCACTGCTTGTCGAAGACCGACCAGCGCGTGTAGTCGCCGAACAGGCGCAGCTCGGACTTGTCGGTCGGCCGCCAGCGCACGCCGAGTCGGAAGATGTCCGGCATCGTCTGCGTCAGCTCGACCTGGTCCTGGCTGGGCTCGCCGAGGGTGAACACGTTGTCGAGCGTGCCCTCGAGCGTCATCCCGCCGACCACGTTGGGCTGCGAGGTGTAGCTGGCGCCGATGAAGACCTTGTCCTTCTTGAGGACGTTGTAGACCGCGCCGATGCCGAAGCCGCCCTGCCAGCCGTTGACGTCGACGTAGCTGCGGCCTTCCTTGAGCGCGCCGTTGGGGGCGACCACGTCGTCGGTGCCGTCGACGTTGCGGGCGCGGATCGTCACCACCTCGGAGCGGATCGCCGATCCCGAGAGGCCGAGCGACAGTCCGATCTTGCGGATGTTGTAGGCGACGGCGCCGGTGATGTACATCGACCGGATCGTTCCGTCGATCGAGTACCAGCGCTGCACGCCGTCGACCGCACCGGGCGCGACGTCGCTTCCTTCGTAGGTCGGGTTCTTGTCCCAGACCGCAGCACCGCCGAACGGGAACGAGACCGACAGTCCGCCGTAGATGAAGTCGGTCCCGAAGTCCGAGGTCACCCCGATGAACGGGGCGGCGATCGAGTTGAACAGCGTCGCCTTGCCGTCGTTGGCCCCGGGCGCGAGATCGATCGAGTCCTGGCTGTTGACGACGTCGGGCACGACGCCGGGTCGGTTGTAGCTCGCCCAACGCAGCGCCAACGTGGCATCCACGAAGATGTGGGTGCCCTTCGACAGCGCAATGCCCGCGGGGTTGTAGTAGATCGCGGTGGGGTTGTCCGTCGTCGGGTGACCGTGTTCGCCGCCGAAGCGGGCAGCAGAGATGCCCGAGGCGGAGGCGACGGTCGGAAGGGACGAGACCCCGGCGAAGGCCAAGGCGGTCAGCAGTAGCTTGCGCGTTCGCACGGTTGGCTCCGAGACGGACAAGCAATCGAACGCTTGTGTCCGCCGTCGCCGCGAATCTACACTGAGCCGGCCGGCGCTACGAGAACCCGAGACGAAAAAGTTTCAATCGTGGTAGGCCTCCAAAGACCCATGCGCGCTCGTCTTGTCATGCTTCGCCGCGTCGTCGCCTTCGCGGGCTTGCTGTCGCTCACGGCCTGCCCGAGCCCCGACCCGCAGGCCAAATTCGACAGTTTCCTCGACGACACGAAGGAAGCCCGCGAGGAGTTCGCGAACGTCAAGATGGACATGGGAGGCATGCTCGCCGACATCAACGGCGATTTCCTCTTCGCCATCGAGACGAACATCGCCCCGAACCTGTACCTGCAGTTCATCGCCACGACCACGCTGGAACTGTCCGGAGCGGGGGGTACGGCCACGATCACGCTCCAGCCGCTGGCCCTGAACGTGATGGACAACCTCAACCCCCGCACGCCCGTCGGGGACCCGATCGTCATCGAGAACATCGAAGTCAGCGCGTCCGGGTCGTTCCGCGTCGAGTCGCTCGGCGAGGTGATGGTCACCGGCGCGGCGAACCCGATCACCGGCTCGGACATCGTGGCCGACCTCGGCCTCGAGGGGTTCATTCAAAACGACGACATCTACTGCGGCTCGATCTTCGGCACGATCATCTCGCCGCTGGCGGGGGTCTCGCTCGAGGGTTCGACCTTCGGCGCCGAGCGGGTCGCATCGACCGATCCGGCCTCGCTGCCCACCAACATCCTGGTCAAGTGCCCGGAGCCGGGTGGTGAGGACACCGGCGGCGAGACGGGCGACAGCACGGGCGGCACCACGGGCGGCACGACCGGGGGCGAGACCACGGACGGCACGACCGGCGGGACCACCGGGGGGACCACCGGCGGCACCGATTCCGGTGACTCCGGCAGTGGCAGCGGCAGCGGTTCGACCGGCGGCTGACACGATGAACGTCGATCCGCGCGGGACCGAGGCCGGCGTCTGGTCACGCCCGCCGTGGCCGACCGAGGCCTTGCCGGGGCCGGTACCCGGGGCGGCCGACGTGCGCGTGCTCGTGCTCGCCGGCTATGGCCTCAACTGCGAGGCCGAGACGGCGGCGGGCTTTTCGATGTGCGGCGCCGCGGCCCACGTCGAGCACGTCGCCGACGTGATCGCCCGGGGCGATCTCGGTGGGGCCCACATCGTCGTGTTCGGCGGGGGCTTTTCGTTCGGCGATCACATCGCCTCGGGGCGCGTGTTCGCCAACCGCGTGCGCTACCGCCTCGGGGACGTGCTCGCGCGGCACGTCGACGACGGCGGTCTGGTGCTCGGCATCTGCAACGGCTTTCAGACGATCGTCAAGCTCGGGCTGCTGCCCGCCGTCGGCCGCACGCCCGGCGAGGGGCTCGCGCCGCAGCAGGCCTCGCTCGTCGACAACGAGCGGCTCGGCTACCGCAACGCCTGGGTCCGCCTCGTCGCCGATCCCCACAGCCCTTGCGTGTTCACCAAGGCGATGACCGACGGCATCCTCGAGGTGCCCAGCCGACACGGGGAGGGCAAGCTCGTGCTCGACCCCGAGGCCGCCGCGCAGGTGCAGGCCGATCATCTCGTGCCGTTGCGCTACGCCGACGCCGCGGGCACGCCGACCGAGACGTGGCCGGACAATCCCAACGGCTCGGCCCACGGCTTCGCCTCGTTGTGCGACGCGACCGGCCGCGTGTTCGGGTTGATGCCGCACCCGGAGGCGTACCTGTACCCGCACTCGCACCCGCGCTGGATCGCCCAGCGCCAGGCCGGGATGCTGCCGGCCACCGGGCACGGCCTGGGGATCTTGTCCGCCGGTGTTCGCGCCGTCGTGTCGGGCGGCTGAGCCGGCATCGGGAATTACGTTCCGAGCCGCGTTCGGGGCCGCGTACGGCCCGGACGCGCGCGAGCCGGGGTGCCCGGGCGCCCAGGCTGTGCGAAGGTGAGGCGCATGTCCGCCGATCTGGGGTCTCGGTCCGATCTCGAAGCCCTGCGACGCAGCGGTCGGGGCAAGTTCGTGGCCGTCGCCGTGGTCCTGCTGCTGGCCCTCGGGGCGGCGGCGTGGTCGTTCTTCGTGCGCAAGAAGGGGACGGGCAACGCCGAGGATCCCGGCAAGGTCATCCTCGTGACGACGACGCGCGGACACTCGATCGGGCTCGCCGACGTGGGCTTCGATGCCGCCGAGGGCAGCTTCGACGCGTGGGTGGCCAAGGCCCAGGACGAGGTCCCGGACCTCGACGAGGATCTCACGCCGATCCAATCGATCATGGAGCTCGCCGATCGCTTCGGCTACGGCTACGTCGTCTTCGAGAGGCCGCAGGACGTCGACTTCTCCTCGCTCGAGATCGACGGCGGCGCCCCGCAGATCCCCGAGCACGCCCAGTTCGCGGTGCTCAGCGCCGGGGACTTCGCGTTCCCCCACGTGATGACCTTCAACCCCGAGCCGTCCGAGGTCATGCAGGGCAGCGCGATCGTGCTGCTGCAGGCCATGTTCGAGCAGCAGGAGCTCGCGGCCACGCTCCAGGCCGAAGAGAGCGCCTCGATGGAGGTCATCAAGCTGCGCGATCGCCTCGCCGACGCCGTCGAGAAGATCGAGCGGATCCCCCAGGCGGAGCTGATGGCCGACAAGATCGTCGCCGAGGTGCGGCGCCAGCTCGTCGACGCCGAGCGGGCCGAGCCCAAGCCGATGCCGATCGCCCGCGCGCTGGAGAGCGTGGCTCCGATCCCGCTCGCCAACGGCCAAGTGCTCGGGGTCAGTCGGGGCTTTCGCGTCGTGACGCGCGACGCGGTGCGGGCCGACCTCGATCTCGAGGACGAGGAGCGTTTCGTGGTGGGCAAGGTCGACGCCGACCCCAGCACCCGACAGGCGTGTGCCTCGTTGGCCGGAGGCGCGCTGTCGGTGCACGACTCGCCGCGCTACTGGCCTTCGGTCGCCGGCGACGCGATGCTCGTGCAGACGCTGTCGTCGGGACTGAAGCTGTGGGTGCTCGATCCGGACGCGGGACCGTGCTCGTGGACCGAGGCCGGTGCCGTCGCCGCGCCCGAGCCGGGCGTGACCGGCGAGGCCGTGCCGCATCGTAGCGGCAAGGTGGCGCGCGCCGGCGTGGCCGGCGGGCAGGGGGTCGTGTCGATCGCCCCGGCCGGTGGCGGGCAGGTGCAGCTACTCGGCATGCTCGAGGACGCGCGCCTGTCCGATCCCACGTGGCTCGACGAGCGCTTCGTCGCCGCCGTCGCCCGGCGCGGGGCGGAGGTCGAGCAGCTGGTGCTGTTCGATCTCGACAATCCGCTGACCGTGCTGACCATCGACGCCACGGTGTTCGACGGCGCCGAGCAGCTCGGCGAGATCGCGGTCGTCGCCACGGGTGACGAGCCGCGCTTGGTCGTGACCGCCGGTGGCTTCCCGCGCCGCGTGTACCGGCTGGACTTGCCGCGGGATCTGGAGGGGCTCTTTGCGGATCCGCCGCTGCCGCCGGAGACGACGGTCGAGCCCCGCGAGGGACTGCCCACCCCGGTGCCGGTGGACACGAACGTGCTGACGGTGACCACGCTGACCCACGAGGGCGTCGCGGCCGGGTTGGCCGTCGCGCCGGACGGATCGCGGGTCGCGTTCGCGCTCTCGGACGGCGGCCTCGACGAGCGCGACCCCGGTGACGCCGAGATCGCGCTCGTGCCGATCGAGGGCGGCTCGATGCGCCTTCTGTCCCGCAACGCCCTGCGCGACGACGAGCCGAGATTCACCGCCGACGGGGCGTACGTGGTGTTCAAGACGCGCGTCGAAATCCCGAAGACGCAATGGCGGATCACCGCGCCGCGGGCCGTCAAGCCGTAGCGGCGGTCGGCTACCGCTCGGCGTAGATCTCGAACGTCTGCACGCAGTCGATCGTCTCGTCGACCACGCTGCCCGCCACGCGCTGCCGCAGCGTGGCCGACAGGGTCGGCCGTTCCCCGAGCTCGATCTCGCCGTCGGCGCGCACGACCACGAATCCCTGCGACAACGCGGTCGTCAGGTCGGTGACTCGGCCGACGACGAAGCTGCCGTCGGCATCGAGCGGCCCCGTACCGCCGAGGTCGAGCGCGCGCAGCAGCAGCGTGCCGTCGCTCTGCACCACGGTCATCGACGTCGTGATCGGACCTCCCGAGTCCGGGAAGATGTCGGTCAGGCTCGAGCACATGCTCAGCTCGGGCGCGATGAACAGCGGCGGGCAGTCGCCGCAGTCGATGACCTCCACGGTCGTCGTCCACTCGCCCGACAGCCCGAATCCTTGGGCGTTGCCCTGGGTGCGCGAGAGTCGATTGACCGTCTCGGGATCGAGCTCGCCCGGATCGTCGGCACACCCGGCGAGGGCCAGACCGGCGAGCGCCACCATGCCGATCCGCGTCACGGGCCGAGCATAGCAGCTCAGCCGGTCTTGCCGCCGTGCTCGGCGAGGTAGGCCTCGATGGCGCGCAGCTGCGCGTCGTCGATGACGCGACGCCCACCGACCTCGCGGGAGTGCAGGTCCGCGGCCAGCTCCCGGATCGTCACGATCGGCAGGACCTTCACGTTCAACTCGTCCTGCAGCTCCGCGAGGGTCGTCGCCTCGGTGCGACCCTTTTCCTGGCGGTCGACGGCGATGACGACCGCGGTCACGTCCACCTCGGCCGTCGCGCGCACGAGGTCCACGGCCTCGCGGACCGAGATGCCCGAGGTGATCACGTCGTCGACGATGACGACCCGGTCGCCGTCCTTGGGCTGCGAGCCGACGAACGTGCCGCCCTCGCCGTGGTCCTTGGCCTCCTTGCGATCGAACGTGAACCCGACATCGTGGCCGGACTGCGCCATCGCGCTGGCGGTCGCGACCGCCAGCGGCACCCCCTTGTACGACGGGCCGAACACGAGATCGCAGCCCACGTCGGCGTCGCGCAGTCGCGCCGCATAGGCGCGGCCCAGTCGCATGATCGCGTCGCCGGATCGGAGCTGACCGGCGTTGACGAAGTACGGCGACTTGCGGCCGGACTTGAGGGTGAAGTCGCCGAAGCGAACGACCTCGTACTCGACGAGCAGATCGACGAACGCGCGCTGGTAGTCCTGCATCGACCGCACGATAGGGCCGCGCCCGTGCCGCTGCTGCTGCGCTGGCTCACGCCGCGGGTCGCGATGCCGGCAGGGTCACCACGAAATGCGCACCGCTGGCACCGTCGGGACGGTCCTCGACGCGGATCGAGCCCCCGTGCGCCTGGCAGATCTGCCGCGACAGGTACAAGCCCAGTCCCACGCCGCCGCGGTCGCGATCGCGGGCGGCGTCGAGGCGCCGGAACGGCTCGAAGATCTCCTCGCGGTGCTTCGGCGGCACGCCGGGTCCTTCGTCGGTGACGGTGATCTCGACGCCGCCACCGAGGTCCCGGGCGGCCACGACGATCTCGCCGTCCGGGCACGCGCGCCGTCCGTTGGCGAGCAGGTTGCTGAGCAGGCGCTCGACGAGGACTTCGTCGAGGTCGGCGCTCAGGTTCGGGTCCGACAGCGACACGCGGGCCCCGACCTTGCCGGCGAGCTTTTCGAGCATCGGCGCCACGTCGACCAAGGCGCGCTCCAGCGGCACGCCTGCGCCCTCGCGCAGCTGCAATCGGCCCGAGGTCAGCAGGTCGGAGATGAGCGCTTCGATCTCGACCACGTCGTCGGACATCTCGGTCAGGCCCTTGCGAAGCCGAACGACGTCGCGGCTGGGGGCATCGATCTCCCTGGCGTGCAGGTTGTCGACGCGCTCGGACAGGATCTCCAGCAACACTTTCATGCGGGCGATCGGCGTGCGCAGCTCGTGGCTGACGTTGGCGAGCAGCGTGCGCTGGCCCAACAGCAGCGCGTCGACCTTGCCGGCCATGTCGTTGAAGTCGCTGCCGAGCTGGTCGATCTCGTCCGCCCTCGCGCCCTCGCGGGCCTCGGCGCGGTGCTTGAGATCGCCGGCCGCGATCCGATGGGCGCTGTCGCCGAGACGTTCGAGACGTCGGGTGATCGAGCGGCTGAGCACGCCGGCCCCGATGCCCAGGATCCCGACGAGGATCGTCAGCATCACCGCGGGCACCAACAGCGGCTTGCTGGCGTTGGGGTACACGACCAGGATCGGACCCAGCCGGCGACGCGGATCGTCCTCGCCGCGCGGGCCTTCGTTCGAGCGCAGGGCGAGGGCGACGCCCTGGCCCTTGAGCATGCCCACGTGGAAGGTCACGGGACGAAATCGTCGCAGCTCGCGTCGGCTCGCCAGCATCTGTGGCGGAGGATCCTCGGGGCCGGTCCCGGCGATCTTGCGCCCCGCGCCCGCGCGTCCGCGAACGTACACGCCCGTCTGCGTCCCCAGCTCACGCTCGAGCGCATCGACGAGCTCGCCGAGGGCCGCGGGGTCGTCGGCCGCGGCATGCAGCTCGTCCTCGCGCGCGTCGAGCACGTCGAGGGTGTTTTCGACCCACTCGCGATTGGTCCCCGTGGCGAGGATGTAGGCCCCGACGGCGGAGACGACCGTCGACACGACGACCGTGATCACGAACGTGGCGAAGATCCGGCGGAACAGGCCGCCGCGAGGCCTCGCCGGAGGGCTCACCCGTCGTCACCCCCGAGGACGTAACCCACGCCTCGTACCGTGCGGATGAGCGACTTGCCTTCGTCGGACACCGCGCCCAGCGAGGCGCGGATCTTCGACAGGTGCACGTCGATCGAGCGGTCCACCGCCGGATCGAACTCGGCCGGGGGGTCGCCGCGCAGCTGGCGGACGCGGGCGAACAGCTGCTCGCGCCCCAGCACCTTGCCGGTGCCCTCGGCGAGGGCCCACAGCAGGTCGAACTGGTACGCGGTCAGCTCGATCGACACCCCGCCGAGCGAGGCGACGCGACGGTCACGATCGATCGTCAGGGACTCGACCTCGATGATCGAGGTCTCGGCATCGGGCGTCGCGTTGTGCCGCCGCAGGACGGCGCGGATCCGAGCCAGCAGCTCCCGCGGGCTGAACGGCTTGGGCATGTAGTCGTCGGCCCCGAGCTCGAGCCCGACGATTCGATCGACTTCCTCGCCCCGCGCCGTGAGCATGATGACCGGGACCTTCGAGGTCTTGCGCAGCCGCTTGCAGACCTCGAGCCCATCGATGCCGGGGAGCATGAGATCGAGCAGCACGATGTCGTGCTCGCCCGACTGGGCGCGCGACAGGCCGGCGTCACCGTCGGTGGCGATCTCGACCTCGGCCTCGTGATCCTTCAGGTACTCCGCGGTCCGCTCGGCGAGCCGCGGGTCGTCCTCGATCAGCAGGATGCGCACTCCGGTAGTGTGCCATCGGCGCCGCCAATGACCGTAAACGGCAGATAAACAGCCGGTTTTTCCCGCGTCAGCCGTTGACACGCCCGGCGCGCCTGCCATACCCACCCAATCGTGCAGTACCTGTGCAGCCGCTGCCACCACGCGTTCTCCCACGAGCCCGGGTCGGGGCACCTCGTCTGCCCCAACTGCAAGGCCGAGGCGGGACTGGAAGCCGAGCACGGGGTCCCGCCCGCGATGCGCATGTTCGGCCTGCTGCTGGCCGCCGTGATCGTGACCGCGCTCGGCGGGGGACTTTTCACCCGGCTCGCGGGCTGAAGGCGGCCGGGCCCACCGCGTCGGGCCGCGGCCTGTGATACGTTGCGCGCCGAAGAGCGCGGCGTTGTTCGTTCGGTGCGCCAACTGCCAAACCGAGTTCTCGCTCGACGATCGTCAGGTCGGTCCGGACGGGGCCTCCCTGCGATGCTCGGTCTGTGGCTACGTCTTTCGGGTCGAAGCGAGCGCCCGTGACGAACCCACGTGGCGGATCCAAACCGTCGACGACATGCAGTTCTTCGCGCCCGACCTCAAGACGCTGAGGTTGTGGATCACCGAAGGGCGGCTGCATCCCGACGACCAGGTCTCGCGCACCGGCAAGCACTGGCTGCGGCTGGGCGACATGCCCGAGTTCTCCACCGCGTTCGCGGGCTTCAAGGGATTGCCGGAGGTCTTCTCGGTCAGCGAGTCGCCGGCGCTCGACGAGCTCGGGCCGCCGCCGAGCTTCGCGGGCTCGGGCTCGGACGGCGTCCCGGAGTTCACGTCGCCGCCGACACCGACCGGGGTGATCGCGATCGACCCGAGCAAGCCGGCGCACGGCGTCAACAAGAGCTACGTGGGCAAGCTGCCGCAGCCCGATCCCCCGCCCGCGCCGTTCGACGGATCGGCGGGGGAGGTGGAGATCGGCGGGTCGATGCCCGACATCCCGGGGGCCGCGTACGACGGCCCCGAGCCCGGGGCACCGACGCCCATCGAGCTGACCCCGTCCGGTCGGCCGCTGTCGATGCTGCAGGCGGTCACGTCGCACGTGCAGCCGATCACGCGCGCGACCACCGATCCCGCGACGGCGGCATCGATGTCGGCCGCCCCGGCCGCGGCGCCGACGGCCGCCGCCACACCGTCGGCCTCGGTGTCGACGCGCTCGGACTCGCCGAGCTCGAGCGCGCTGCACAAGCGCTCGTTCTCCGCGGAGATTTCTCGGTCGTCGGCGCGGATGAAGCGGTCGCGGTCGAGCTGGCCGCTCATCGCGGCGCTCGGCGGGCTGACCGGCGTCGCGGTGGTGTTCGGCATTCCCTCGATCCGCGAGCGGGTCTTCGGTGCCGCGGCGGGGATTGTCGGCGGCGACGAGGCGGAGGCTGCCGACCCTCAGCTCGAGGCGGCCCGCGCGGCCCTGACGACGCTCGATGTCGCGGCCCTCGCCGCGGCCGACGATGCGCTCGCGCAGCGTGGTCCCGACGACGCAGCCGCCATGGCACTACGGGCCGAGATCGCGGCGACCGACGTGCTGACCGACGCGATCGCGGCCATCGTGCGCGACGAGCCCGTGACGCCGACCGCGGCGACCGATCCGTTCGTGAAGGTGTCGCAGCCGCGGGCGGCGGCCCTCGTCGCGTTGGCCCGCGGCGCGGCAGCGACGACCGCCGGCGCCGACGAAGAGACCGCACTCATCGCCCAAGCGGCCGGGCTGTGGCGGCGTGCCGACGCGCCGGTGCCGGCCGGGGTCATCAGCGGTCTGGAGTCGCTGCCCGAACGCTCCGGGCTCGCGACCCTCGTGCTGTCGCTGGCGTACCTGCGAGGAGGAGACCGCAAGCGCGCCGCCGAGCTCGCCGCGGGCATTCTCGAAGATGCCAAGGGGCAGCCGGCAGCGCTGGTCCTGCACGCGGCCGCCACGGAGACCGGCGGTGGTCTCGACGACGTCCCGCTCGTCGCCGACGACGATGGCGGCGCGGCGGCCGAAGGCACGGGGGCGCAGGCGAGTGGGGGCGGTACCGGCGGCGAGACGGCCGATGCACCGTCGACGACGGGCGAGGAGCCCGGCGACGAGACCGGCGCGCCGGCCCCGGCGAGCTCGGGCGGCGGCCCCGGAGCGGGCCTGTCGATCGACGCTCTGATCGCGCGTGGCTGCGACAAGGTCGACGGCGGGGACGCGTCCGGGGGCGTCAAGATGCTCGAGAAGGCCCACGACCGTCGCCCCAACGACGTCGACGTGCTGTCGTGTCTGGGCACGGGCTACAGCAAGCTGGGCAGCTACACGACGGCGCTCAAGTACTACAAGCTCGCGCTCGATCGATCGCCGCGTTTCACCTCGGCGCTGCGGGGCGCAGGCAAGGCCGCGGCCAAGCTCGGACGCACCGGCGAAGCCGTCGCCTACTACCGACGCTTGCTCGCGGTCGTGCCCACGGACGAGACGGCGCAGGACTACGTCGACGCGCACGGCGGATCGTCCGGTGGGGGCGGTGCCGACAAGGGGCCCGACGACGGGGGCGGCGACAGCAAGGGCGCCGACGAGCCACCCTCGTCCCCGCCGCCGCCGCCACCGGAGCCGTGAGCGCTTTCGGACACGGCTCGCCGTGGGCCCAAGGCGGGCGCGGTCTGGCATAGTGGTGCGGGCATGGGCGAAGACGGCTCCGAACGAAAGATGCGCGAGGAGGTCGCGCGGCGTCGCGAGGCGCGGCAGGCCCACCAGGCGCGGCTCGACGCGGCCGAGCGCGAGCGGCTCCGGACACTGCACTGGATGCGGTGCCCCAAGTGCGGCGCCGAGCTCGACGAGATCGAGTTCCGCGGGGTGAAGATCGACAAGTGCTTGTCGTGCGGCGGGGCGTTCCTCGACGACGGCGAGCTCGAGGACCTCGCCGGCAAGCCCGGCTGGTTCGAGGCGATGCGCTCGTTCTTCTCCGGCGGCCGTTAGTCAGGGCGCCGGGCTCGCTACAGCCGATCGCGCAGCGCGTCGACGAGATCGGCGAGCCCCGGGGCGCCCAGGCCCCGCAGGTCGTCTCCGAGCTCGACGCGCCCGCCCGTGGGCCACAGCCGGACGCGAGACTGCGGCAACGCCACCAGTGGATCGAGCAGGCCGTCGTCGAGCTGCTCCAAGAGGTTGCGTGGCCCTCGGATCCGATGCGACCGCGCCAGCAGGTGCGCGGGCCGTTCGCCATGGTCGCCGGGATCGGGCCACAGCTCGACCTCGGGCTTGCCCCGCCCCGCCGTGCCGACGGTGACCTCGATCGACCAGGTGCCGTCGTCGTGCGGGCGGGCGCGAATGTCCACGGGCTGGTCGTCCACCGCGCCGCGCAGCGCGACGATCGATCCACCGTCCGTGGGGACGACCACCGGGCTGGGCAGGCCGAGTCGATCGGCGACCTCGCTGAGCAGGGGCTCGACCGGGCGGGGCGGCGGCGCGGGGCCGGCGACGTCGGAGGCACGCAACGTGCTGCCGACCACCAGCAGTCCGGCCGCGCCGACCATCAGCCACAGCTGCGGCGACGTCATGCCCACGCCGGCGCACAGCAGAAGCGCCAGCCCGATCCCTCGGGCGCGCGTGCGCGGCGAGATGAGCGAGGCGTACGTGGCGGTGAAGATGCCGAACAGCCCGAGCATGATCGGCAGGCCCAGGTAGGCCGGTACGTGCTGCGGGTAGGGCGGCACGAACCCGAACACGGACGCGGCGAGGCTGCCCAGGCCGTCCTCGAGGTCGCCGTAGCCGCGGCGATACACGAGGTAGAGCATCGCGGTCGCGATGAAGCTCGACACCATCACGAGGGTCCACAGCGCGCGGGCCAGCCGCGGCCGCAAGAACACGAAGCACGCGATGCCGCTGACGACGATCGAGCCCATCAGCCAGGGGCGCCCCGGCCAGGGCACGGTGTGACCGAGCAGGCCCGGGGCACCGCCGGCCACCAGTCGCACGACCCACGGCAGCACCAGGATCGGCATCGCCAGCTGCAGCCCGCGGCTGGATGCGTGACGCCAGGCCACGACGACCGCCGCGCCCCACGCGGCGACGAGCAGCACCGGCGCGACGACGGCCCACTTGGGCAGCTGCGCGAGCTCGGAGAACGTCGGCTGCGAAAGAAGGTGCGCTGCGAGGGCGGCGAGCGTGCCGGCCGTGGCGAGCGCGGTGACGAACTTGCGGGCCTTCGGCAGGTCCTCGCGGCGATACAGCAGCCACGCGATCCGGACGACCACGGCCGCCATCACGATCGTGATGAAGTGATGGAGGATGAACTCGCCGTGGTAGGCGAGGCCGAGCTTGGTCGCCTTGGCACGCAGCGGCCAGAACACCGCGGCTTGCCAGCCGACCAACAGACCGGCCGCGACCAGCGGCCGCTTGCGCAGGGTCCATACGCCGATGAGCCCGACGACGCTCGCGAGACCACCGATGAGGTAGTACTTGGCGCTCTCGGCTGCGGCGCGCGCGAGCGGCTCGGTTCGCGCGAGCCCGAGCTCGATCGACGCCAAGAACTGAAGGATGGCGGCGACCAGTCCGAACGCGCCCAGGACCGGCGCCGTTGAGTCGTCTCGGCTCACGCGGTAGGGCAGGGTGTAGCAGCCCCGGGTCAGCCTCGCCCACCATCACAGGCCGTGGTTGCAGGTTTCTTCGCGTTTCCGCGTCGATGTCCTACATGTAGGACATGCTTCGCCGACTCGCGGCTTTTGCGCTCCTGACGTCCCTCTTCGTGTCCGGTCCCGCCCAGGCGGCGCCCCGACCCGTGGTCGAGCGCCCGATCACCATCGTGCTCGACCCGGGCCACGGGGGGCAAAACCACGGGTGCGCGGCCACGGCCGACGGCGTCGAGGAAAAGGAAGTCACGCTGTGGATCGCCGAGGAGCTGCGGGCCGAGCTCGCCCAGCGGCTACCCCACGCCAAGATCGTCCTCACTCGCGGGAGCGACCACGCCATGACCCTCGCCGAGCGGGTCTCGATCGCCAATGCGGCCGAGGCCGACGTGTTCGTCAGCATCCACGCCAACGCCTCGGACACCAAGACCCAGCACGGCTTCGAGACCTACGTCCTGGACGCGCGGGCCAGCAGTCTCGAGGCGGCCCGCACGGCGATGCGCGAAAACGCCGGGACGGCCGGCCGCGCCAAGGCCGACGCCGAGGCCGCCACGATGGTCCGCCAGCTGCAGCTGCTCGCCCACCGCGAGCGGGCGGCCCGGCTGGCCCAGACGATCCAGCGCGAGCAGGCCGAGCGCTTCCCCGACCGCCTCGACCGCGGCGTCAAGCAGGCACCGTTCGACGTGCTCATGGGGGCGCAGATGCCGGCGGTCCTGTTCGAGGCCGGGTTTCTCGACCACGCGCACGAGAGCGCGACCCTCATCGACAGGGGGGCGCGCGCCAAGGTCGTCGATGGCCTCGCCGACGCGCTGGTGGACTTCTACCGCCAGCAGGGTCGCGACGGCTGAGCGTCAGTTGTCGGGCGCGCCCTGGCAGATCCAGCGCGAGACCAGGTCGAGCTCGGCTGCGGTGAGCGGTGGCGGGTCCTTGGGCATGCGCGTGCCCATGCACAGGTCGACGCCGAGCAGCTTGTCGAGGAGGTAGCTTTCGTCGGGATTGCCGGGTTCGACCCGCAGGCGACCGTTGCACTGCATCGCCGGGACGCCGACGAGGTCACCGTAGCCGGCGCCCACCCTCAGATCGAGGTCTTCCTTCGGCATCGGAAAGCCGTGGCAGCCCATCGAGGTGCATCCGGCCACCAACATCGGCTCGATGTCCTGGGCGAACGAGACCGGATTGCCGCACGCGCAGCCGCCGGCGACACACGATGCTCCGGTCGGGCACGGACTGTCGCACGCACCACAGTGCTGGGCGTTGGTCATCGTGTCGACGCAGCCCCCTGCGCACTCGGCCAAGGCACCACAGTCGTCGACGCACGTTCCGTCCAGACACAGCAGGCCGGCGTCGCACGGTCGATCGCAGCCGCCACAGTGCTGGCCGTTGGCCGTCGTGTCGGTGCACGCGCCCGCGCAGACCTCGGCCCCCGACGGGCACGCGCACGCGCCGTCTTGGCACGCCACGCCGGCCGGGCACGCCACGCCACAGCCGCCGCAGTTGCTCGCGTCGGTCGTCGTGTCGATGCAGCCTCCGGTACCGCACGTCTGGCATTCGATCACTGCGGTGTCGATCCACGCCGCGATGCAGTCGAGCTCCGGCGCCGAGAGCATTGCGCCGCCTACCGGCATCGGATCGCCACAGTCCACCGGACCGGCGAGCTTGACCCACAGCTCCGACGCTTCGGGATCGCCGGGGACCACGAGCCCGCGACCCTCGCACAGGTTCGACGGTTGACCGACGAGCTCGGACGGCCAGTCACCGACCAACGACAACGACGCGGCCGGGTCCGAAGCGTCGTGGCAATCGGCCGTACCGCACCGGGAGGCGAACAACCCCGTGACCGCGGCGAGGGGATCGTCGCATGCGAACGCACCCGCGCTCGTCGTCTCGTCGCCGGACGTCGTCGCCCCGCCGCCGGCGTCCGAGATCGTGGCGGACGTCGTCGACGAGGTGGCGCCGTCGGTCCCGGCGCTCGAGCTGTCGGCCGCACACGCCGCGGAGAGTACGCAGGCGAGGGCCCAGGTCAGGTCCGGTATCGGTCGACGCATGCGACCGCGTTAGACCGCTCGCGAACGCGCGGTTCCAACCCGGCCACGGCAAAGCCCGCGAAGGGTGGGGCGAGCGATGGGATTTGAACCCACGACTTCTGGTACCACAAACCAGCGCTCTAACCGACTGAGCTACGCTCGCCGTAGGCCCTTCGCGGAGCAGCCGTTGTGCACGCTCCCCGGCGCGGCGTCAACCCCCCAGCTGGGCCACCAGGGCCCGGGCGCGGGCAAGGGGCTCGGCGTAGGCCGGGTCGCTGTCGTAGAACTGCGCGGCCGCCAGGGCGTGCGGACGGGCCCGCGCCGGCTCGTCGTCGGCGAGGCTCTCGGCCAGTGCCAGCTGGGTCTCGGCCCGGTTGGCCCCCGTCTGCCCCAGCCGCTCGTACATCGCGTCGGCGGCCTCGAGGGACTCGACCGCCGCGGCCGTCTCGGCGAGGGCGAGGTGGGCCCGGCCCACGCCGGCGAGCGAGTTGGCGATCGATGCGTTGTCGGCGTCGCCCAGCGACTGCCGCTTGAGATCGGTCGCGAGCTGAAACTGCCCCAGGGCGGCACGTGCATCGGCGGCGGCCAGCAGCGCTTCGCCGAGATCGTGGATCGCCCGCGCCTTGTCCATGTGCAACGGCTCCAGGCTCGCCTCGCGGATCGCGACCGCGCGTCGCAGCAGGGTCACCGCCACCGCAAAGTTCTTGCGCTCGAACGCCAGCAGCGCGCGCGAGTGCAGCAGGTTCGCGGTGCGGGGATGGTTGGGACCGTACAGCGCCTCGGCCAGCTCCTGC
>CALBMM010000247.1 GCA_937896535.1 uncultured Pseudomonadota bacterium | reverse complement strand
CCCGCATCCCGCCGTCACCGAGGGTCTGCAGGACTGCGTTCGAATGCTGCTGGGCACCTCGATCTACAAGCCCAGCGTCTTCCGCAACGAGCTGCGCCTGTCGTCGATCACCTACGACGACGCCGGCACGCCCCAGGGCAGCTGATCACGTCGACAAAGCGCGGCGACCGGTGAAAGCGCCGGCGCCGAGGTCGTTTGTTGGGGGGCGTCGACGCTTTGCGGGAACCCGCGGGCGTCTCGGCGACACGAAGCACATGACCATGGCGTTTTCTCGAATTGCGACCCTTGGAGCACTGGCCGCGTTGTGCGCGGTGTCGGCGTGCGGTGACGATGCCGCGCCGGCCGACGACACCACGACCGGCTCGGGCACCGATCCGGATACGGGCATGGGCACCGAGCTGCCCCCGATGTCGACGTCGACCGGCTCCGGGGCCGTCGACTCCACCGGTGAGGACAGCGGGTCGGACTCCTCCACCGGCGGCGAGCCGCTGACGCGCATCGAGGAGATCGTCTTTGCCCTCGACCGCGCAATGTACGAGTGCCCCGACGTCGTGTGGCCGGGGCTGTCGGACGACTACCGCAGCGCCCAGATCTTGCTCGTCTCCGAGTCCGAGGGCATCGCGTACCTGTGGAACGACCAGTCGGCGGCCGGGGCCACGCCCACCGTCACCGAGCTCGACTACGCCTCGCTCGATGCCGAGTGGCACACGACGTTCAACATCGGAATGCTCGACGGCGTGATCACGCTGGGCATCTCGCTGGACACGACCGCCGAGACCAACGCGTCGTTCGACGAGCAGGGCCTGCCGCGTTGGCACGACTTCGCGATCGAGCTCGCCTTCCACGAAGGCTTTCACTTCCTGCACGACCAGGGCTCGTGGGATGTCGACCCCGGCAGCCGCTCGATCCCCTATCCCGAGCCGTGGGAGCCGCGCTACCTGCGAGCGATGCTCGGCTGGGCCGTCCGCGATCAGCTCGAGGCCGGTGGCGCGCCGGACATGAGCGCGGCCGCGTATTGGCGCGCGCGTGCGCTGGCCGAATACCCGCAGGAGATGGCGCAGATCGAGCCGTACGACATCACCGAGGGCACGGCCGAGTACGCGTCGGCGATGATGTCGGCGGTGGTCGACCTCGGCTGCGACGCGACCGACGAGGAGCTCGTGGCCGCGGTGGTCGAACACCTCGACGTGTTCGCTTCGCTGGACCACTACGCCGGCGGCCGTGAGCCGTACGACCTCGGTGTCCTGTTCGGCACGACGCTGCGCCGGCAGGGCGCGAAGGGCTGGGAAGCGCTCGCCGAGCAGGGCTACTCGCTGCATCTGATGGCGATCGGCGCCACGATGGCGCAGATGCAAGCCGAAGACGCGACGCGTCAAGCGGAAGCGATGGCGGCGGCGGACCAGCGCAACGTGGTGGCGGGCGAGCAGATCGAGCCCATGCTCGCGAACATGGCCGACCCCGCCTACTACCGGGTGCCCCTGCCGTTCGACTGGATCTCGGGATCGTTTTCGCTGGGTGGCTTCTACTATTTGGTCGACGAGCCGGGCGTGCCCAACGTGATGCTCGGCTACACCGCGCTGCACACCACGCCCACCGGCTCGGAGGTCACCGTGGACGGGCTCACGCTGATCCACAGCGTCGCGCATCCGTGTCCACTGACGCCGGGCTCGGTGATCGCCACGGTGCCGGTCGCCGACGTGACCGACAACGGCGACGGTACGTTCACGTCGTCGAACGCGTCGCTGTCGTTTGCGAACCTGACCGCGACGACGCTCACGGACGCGCAGACGCTGCCGTGGATGTGCGCCGACACGGCGGCCGCCCCGGCCGCGCCCCCGCGACGTTCGCTGCCGCGGTTGGGTGTGCTGCCCGGTCCCGGCGGTCGCCCGCAGCTCGTCGACCTGTAGCTGCGGGTCAGCTCGCCGCCGCGATCGCGGGCGTCGGCCGTCCCGCGGCGAGGCGGCCGGGACCCGTCTTGAGCGCGCCTTCGGCCGGGACTCGCGGACCGACGCGGCCCAGGCCGAACGGCGGCATGTGGTGGTAGACGCACTCGTAGCTGCCGGGCTCGACCACGTAGGTCTCGTGCCAGATCCCGATCGCGCCCGTCGGTCCCCAGCGGCGGATCCACTGCCGCCACGCCGGCGCGTGCTGGCGCTCCTTGGCCTTGGCGTACCGCTGCAGGTGCTCGTACGAGCGCCAGTACATCACGCTCAGCGTCGTCCGACCGCCGTAGGCCTCGTACGACAGCAGACCCGCCTCGGGGTCGGCCGCGAGCTCCTTCATCATGCGACGGTTGGCCATCGCGACCGCCCACAGCACCGGCAGCATCCACCACTTGTTGACGCGGGCGCCGATGAGAAACACGACGAAGCCCTCGTCTCGGCACACCGTGAGGCGACGGGCGTCGACCCCGTTGCCGGTGAAGCTCGGAATGTTGACAGTGTCATCATCGACCATGGTCCGAGTATGAATCCGATGTTGCTGCCGTCAACATAATTCGGCATGCTCGTCCGCGGATGGCTCGCAAAGCCAAGCGAAAGGCCTATCACCACGGCGATCTGCGAGCGGCGCTGCTGGAGGCCGCCGTGGCAGAGATCGCCGACAAGGGGCTGCACGGGCTGAGCCTGCGCGAATGCGCTCGTCGCGCAGGAGTCTCGCACGCCGCCCCGTACCGGCACTTCGCCGACAAGGACGCGCTGCTGGTCGCGATCGCCGAGGAGGGTTTTTCGATGCTCTCGCAAGCCGGACGCGCCGCGATGGAAGGGCTCGACGACCCACGCGCGCGCCTGGACGCGTACGGGATCGCCTACGTCCGCTTCGCGGTCACCTACCCCTCGCACTTTCGCGTGATGTTCACCAGCGAGCTCGACGACCCCGACCCGCTGGCTCGAGCCGCTGGCGAGCGCGCCTTCTCGCTCCTCGTCGACAGTGCGGCCGCGGTCGCCGGTCCCGAGTCGGCCGAGCTGGCCGGCGTCGCGTTCTGGACCGTGCCGCACGGCCTGGCGATGCTCATGCTCGACGGCCGCATGCCACCCGAGCACACCGCCACGCCGGAGGCGGCGGCGGCCCTCGCCGCGCAGGTGCTCGGCGTGTGGCGCGAGACGTCACGATGACGGAGACGAGGGCGCACGCAACCTACACGTCGCCGCCTCGTCGGATCTCGACGTGATAGCTTGGGCAGGGATGCGGAGACGGTGGATCTGCCTGGCGGTCGTCTGCGCGTCGGCGTGCTTTTCCGAATCGGGCTCGTCGGGGGATGGCTCCGGCGGCACGTCGGCCGGTGGCACGGGTGACGAAACGGCGGATGGTGGTCCGGGGAGCGCGACCTCGACCGCCACCGATCCCGATGGTGCGACCGACTCCACCGACCCCACCGACCCCACCGACCCCACCGACCCCACCGACCCCACCGACCCCACC
>CALBMM010000246.1 GCA_937896535.1 uncultured Pseudomonadota bacterium | reverse complement strand
CCGCGCCTAGGTTGGGCGTGCACCCGGCCGCGCCGACTCTCGCGCCTCACCAACCCCGAGATGACAGCGGGAGCGTCCGGCCCGGCCCACGATCCGGGGCAACTCCTCGGGTGGTCTCGGGCGCTCGACCTGATCCGTCCTCGCGAACGAGCAACGTGCGTAGGTCGTCGTTCAGCCGAGCTGCAGCTGCCGCGACAAGATCGTCGCCTTCCCACCTCGGTGCTCTCCGCCCGAGAGGTGGACGTCCTCGCCCTCGCCGACATCGATAATCCGCTCGGGATCCGCGACCGGACGATCATGGAGGTGCTGTACTCGACGGGAATCCGACGCACCGAGCTGTGCCGCTTGCGGATCGCCGACATCTACCTCACCGAGGTGCGCCCCAGCCTCGTCGGCGTTCCCGGACACGCGACGCTGTTCGTGGGCCACGCCGGCGTTCCGCTGCCACCGGGACGGCTGACCCAGCTCGTGCGTCGGTACCTGGCGCGCGCCGACCTCGGCAAGTCCGGGCCGTGCCACATCTTTCGGCACACGATGGCCACGCTGATGCTCGAAGGCGGCGCCGACGTCCGCCTGATCCAGGAGATCCTCGGCCACGCCGAGCTGAGCACGACCGAGATCTACACCCGCGTCGACATCTCCCACCTCGAGGCCGTGCATGCCCGCACGCATCCGGCGGCGGTCGCCGGTCCGGCAAGACGCGGCACCGAAGGTGAGTGAAGTGGGTCAATCCGCGCCGAGCAGGGCTGACCGAGTCGGCGATGACGGCGACCAAAGAGTCCAGACGCTTTCTGGCAGATCGATCCGAGAGTCCGCCACCCCGACGAGCGACGAGCAACCTGCTTCGATGTGCGCCGCAGGTTCCCGAGACGGCGTCTCGGAGATCTCGACGATCCCAACAGCGGGCGACCGTAGCCTAATCGCCGAGAACGTCGGCGACGGTCTCGGCCGTCAGCACCCGCTCGATGCACTTGTCCAACCGCTCGACGGGCGCCTCGGCGATGATCTTCTCGTGCTCGCGGCTCAGGGCTCCGAACTTGAGTGTGAGTAGCTTGGTCAGCGTGTTGCGCTGGCCAGTGGCCTCACCTTCTCGTCGCATCTGCTCGGCGATGGTCATGGCGGCTTGCTCGGCCTCGGGGGCCTGCTCCCGAATCTTGGCACGAAACACGTCCAGGCGCAGGTCGTCGCTGACCAAGGCGATGTAGCGCATCAGCTGGGCCAAAGCGGCCACCCCGTGCGGCGTTCGGGCAGCCTCGGCGAAGGCCGCGCCCCAGTGGTGGAAGTTCGCCAGGAACCGGTTCGCATCCCGGGCGTCGCGCAACGCCCACAGGGCCAGTCTCGGGAATACTGCGAGCGCACGGGTCTTGATGTCGTCGTTGCTCAGGTGCGCGAGGTCTTCCACGAGCACGGAGAAGCTCGGCACCAGCGCGGCCAGACCCGGCACCGTCGCGGGGTTCGGCTCGAACATCTCGTGGAAGGTCCGCGGTGCCGTCCACCCGCCCGGCGCGTGGCTGACGACCGCGGGCACGATGACGGGGAGGGGGGCTTGGGGGTGCTCCTTGCGGAACCGCTCGAGGATCCGAACGACATAGATCAGCATCCGCAGGAGCATGTCCGGGTCGTTGGTGCTCTGGTGCTCCAGCAGCAGGTACAGCAGCGCACGACCACCTTCGATCTCGACGGAGAACAGCAGGTCGCTCTGACGGTCGGCAAGGTCGGGGTCGATGAACGACCCGGACTCGCGCGCGATGGTGTTCCAGGCGATGGCCTCGACCACCGGGGCGGGGAGTAGGCTGCGGAAGATGCCGGCCGCGTGCTCGGGCTTTTCGAACGCCGCCTTGAACAGAGCGTCGTGCGGCTTGTCGGTCATCGACACCGGACCGTAGCACGTCGAGTCGAGCGACAGTGACGAGGTGACGGCCGCAGGCACCCGGCAACACCACGCCCCCTCGCCACGTACCACCGCGTCCACGCCCCCGCATGCGCGCTCGAACGCGACGAGGCGTTTGATCCGTACGGCACGAGCGCGTACCGGGCGGTGGACTCGAACATCGCAGTGAGGGGCAGGGGGGAGCAGGCAACACCAGGTTGCCTCGCCGTGCGCGCCCGGGTTGGCGTACCCGCATACGCACTCGAACTCCAATCTGCACGGTGTCGTCGTCATGGTGCGTGGCACCTTGCGAATGACGTACTGGTGGTGTGTTGCAATGTGGCGAGTGGCTTGTTGCAGTCGAGTGAAGCGTCAGAGTGACCGTTGCTCGTTGCGCGTGTGTGGTGTGCACATGGCAACACCGCAAGGTTGACAGTGCGCTGGTTGTCGCGAATGGTGGGTGGATGCGAATGCCCCCCATCACTTCCCTCGTCGTCTTCGGCCTCGCGGTCGTTGTCGCAGCTGCACCAGCCTACGCGGCGCCGGCTCGGTCGACCTCGGTGCCCCTGCCGACGTCGAGCGTGCCGAACTCCGCCTTGGAGGAAGGAGGGGTCGAGGCCGGCGCAGTCGACGACACGGACGACGTCGACGACACCGAGGACTCCTTGCGGGAGTCCACCGAACCCACCGCGGAGGTGGAGGCGTCCTCGGCGGGGACGGTCGTCATTCACGTGCTCAACGAGCGGCCGGACCCGGACCGCGGGTTCGTCAAACTCGCGCGATACGAGAGCATGGCATCGATGGACGCTGCGGGCGGCTCGGTGACGATCACCCAGTACAGCGAGATCTGCACGGTACCCTGCGACGTCGAGATCGATACCTCCGATCGACCGCTGTTCTTCTTCATCCGCGACGAGCGGGCCGTCTCGTATACGTTTCGGCTTCCTTCGGAAGGTGAGCACACGGTGAGGGTCCGGCCACCCCGCAGGGGTCTGGTCGCAGGCGGAGTCATCTTGACGTACATGGCACTGCTACCCGCCGGGGTCCCCATGTGGGTCTCGGGCCAGCCGAGGGTGACGGTGGCCATGGGGCCTCCGGAGCCGGGGCAGCACTTTCGCCGCGTCAAGCGCGTGCGGTGGTAGCACTCGGGACGCGTCGACGTTCGGTGGTGCGCGGCTCGGCACCACCGGGCCCGTGAAGTAGCGTGGACCCGGCCGGTGTCGTAACGCACCCATGGAAGGCCCCCGCCGATGACGACCTACGCGGACGAGATGACGCTGCGCGACGCCCGGACTCGGTACTTCGAGGCCAACGGCTTCGGGACCGACGGCGGGTACGGCAAGAAGTGGGAGATCATCAAGGTCGGACCGCTGCCGATCCCCATTCGGAACCTGCCCGCCCGGGTCGCGGCGATCCGTTTCCATGACCTGCACCACATCGTGACCGGCTACGATACGAACTTGGTCGGCGAGGCGGAGATCGGCGCGTGGGAGATCGCCAGCGGCTGCGCCGACAAGTGGTTTGCCTGGGGGATCAACCTGCAGGCGATGCTGCTCGGCTTGGCCGTGGGACCCGCGGCGTCGTTTGCCGCCTTCGTTCGCGGTCGCCACTCCAAGAGTCTGTACGCCGAGACCTACGACGAGGCGTTGCTGCAGCAGACCGTCGGCGAGACGAAGCGTCGGCTCGCGCTCGATCGACCCGCCCCGACGGCGAGTGCCGGCGACACGGCTGCGTTCGTCGGCTGCGTCGCGACGGCCGTGTTCCTTCACCTCGCCCCGCTCGCCGCGCTCGGTTGGCTCGCGTGGTGGGTGTGGTCGTGATCCGGGGAGGTGCTAGTCCGCGTCCTTGGAGTCTTCGATCGCGCGGCGGTAGCCCGCCAAGATCCCGGGTAGGACCGTGAAGAGCGTCAGCCCCACGATGAACAGCAGGGGCGAGCGGGTGATGATCCCCAGCAGTCCGGCCGCGATCATGCCGCCGAGCATGCGCGGCATCGAAGCCGGGATCACGAGCTCGGCGTCGGGTTGGTGCATCAGCGACGTGGGGTGGGGGACCGGCGGCGGCGGCAACGCGGCCATCGGCATGTGCGGCGGCGGCATCATCATCGGCTGCGGTGGCGCCGGGGGGGCATCGAGCATCTGACGCGCCGCGGTGGCCGAGGGTGGTCGGTTGTCCGGATCCGGCTCGAGCATCGCCGCGAGCGTGAAGCCGAGCGGGCCGGGGTCGAAGATCCTCGGCAGGTCGATCCGCAGACCCTTGCGGGGCAGGTCCTCGCCTTCGGCCGAGGCCGCGACCGCCGTGATCGTCGCGCCGAGCGAGTACAAGTCGGTGCGGGGGCCCGACTCGCCGTGCAGCTGCTCGGGCGCCATGTAGCCGAAGCTGCCGATCATCGTGGAGCCGCCTTTTTCCTGGAAGGGCCGGGCGACCGCACCGAAGTCGACGAGCACGGCGCTGCCGTCGGCGCGCACGATCACGTTGCCCGGCTTGATGTCGCGGTGGACCACCCGCGGGTGCAGGTCGTGCAGGTACTCGAGCACGCCGAGCAGCTGGCGCAGCAGGTCGGCGAGCTGCTCGGTGTTGCGTCGCTTCGTGTCCTCGATGTCCTGCGCGAGCGAGCGGCCCTCGACGAGCTCCATCACCAGGTAGTAGCGACCGGCCTTCTCGTCGGCGAAGTCCTCGTAGTACTTGGGGACGTTCGGATGATCGATCGAACGCAGCACCTTGCACTCGCGCTCGAACAGCTCGAACGCCTTCCAGTCGCGCACCTTGCCGAGATCGAACACCTTGACCGCCACGTCGCGGTCGTTGTCCATGTCGTGGGCGCGCCACGTCTCGCCCTGGCTGCCGCGGCCGATCCGCTCGGGATTGGCGAAGCGGGCGGGCAGGGACGGATCGACCTTGGCCAGATCACTCACCGCAGCAAGCCACCCATCCGTTGCTCGTTGCGACGGCGTCGCGCGTCGCGACGCAGCGTCGACAAGCCCACGGCGTACAGCGCCCAGAACGCGATGCCGACCACCAGCCCCTGAAACCCCGTGCTCACCACCGGCGCCTCGGCTTGCATGTTGCGCAGCTCGCCCGCGGCGCGAAAGGTGGTGAACGCGAAGAACGCGAACAAGATCGTCATGCCGACCGCGCGCAGCAGCCGGGTGCCGGACATGCGCCGGGGTCGATTGAGCCCGGTATTGTCCCACTCGATCGACTCGACGAGCACCCGGATCCAGCCGCCGAAGAACGGAAACAACAGCAGGCCCGTGATCCCCGCCAGCCCCGGCACCGCCTGCCGCAGCTGCTCGATCGGCATCTCGGAGACGCCTCCGATCGCGAGCAGCGCAGCGAGCATGGCCAAGACAGTAGCTCAGAGCCCGCGGCGCCGCTAACAGCCGTCGTAGACGTAGCCGGCGTCGCCCTCGGGCACGAGGTCGAGGTCGCGCAGGACGATGGACAGCTGGGGGTAGTCGGTGCAACCGGCGTCGAAGTCTTGCTGCCGGTACTCGATCACCAGGACGGCCTCACCGTAGACGTCGATGAAGTCCTGGCACTCGTTCCAGCGATTGCACTCCTCGCTGACCACGAAGTCGGTGCCCAGTTCGTCGCGACGGCTCACGATCTCCGCCGAGTTCTTCTGCGCGATCGCCATGCCCGCCGCGTGCGCGGTCGTCGACAGCATCGCCATGTAGTCGACGGCGTTGTCCTGGCTGATCATCCCGTCCGAGCGCGAGTACGTGTCGAGGTTGTCGATCTCGACCGCGTCGAAGCCGTCGGTGCCGCACTGCTCGATCCACTCGCCCACGATCGCGGCGAGGGCCTGGCGCTTCTCGGGCGTGGTGATGTCGAGCAGCACCTCGTTCCAGTCCGGATCGATGAACGGGTTGCCCATGTCGTCGCGCAGCAGCAGGTCGGGGTGCTCGCTCTCCCACCAGTCCTGCTCGCCGGGTTGCGTCTGGTAGCCGTTGACGTAACAGATGTTGTACAGGCCGGCCGCCGGCGACTCGGTGCGGTCGCGCGAGACGATCTCGACGCCGGCCGGCGGCGGGTAGGCACCGCCGAGCTGATAGTCCAACCCCGCGTTGGGTGGCGGCAGCGTCATCATCGGGGGATCGCCCGTGCCGGTGGAGTCGGCCGAGGTCGGATCGGTGGGGTCGGTCGGATCCGTCGGGTCGGTGGGGTTGGTCGGATCCGTTGCCGTCGTCGTGGCCCCGGACGTCGCGCCGCTCGGATCGTCGTCCGAGCCCGGCGTGGTCGTGCCGCCGGTCGGGGTCTGCCCACTCGATGCGGCCGCGTCGTCGGTCGCGTCACCGTCGTCGCCACCGCAACCGAAGGCCGCGAGCGCGAGCGCGCCCACCAAGGAAAGACAAAAGGGTGCTTTGTTCATGCCGGCTCCTCACAGCGCGCTTGCGCGGGACGAAACTCCAAGATGCGACAACGGTCGGGGGTGCAGCCCGCGGCCTCGCAGGCCGCACGGGGCGACGCGAAGCAGCAGCCGCCGTGCTCGTACAAGCAGTCGGCCTTGCCGTCCCACGCCGCGCCGCCCTCGCACGTGGGGGCGCCGGCGCCGGCGTTGGGCTCGCCCGATGCCGCATCGCCGCGGTCCGATTGCGCCGGCGTCGTGCTCTCGGCCCTGGTCGACGGCGGCTGCGTGCTCGCGCCGGGTTGGCTGCGGCAACCGGCGAGGGCCACGACGAGCACGACCGCCGGGGGCAGGCAACGCATCCCGGGGATCATACCTTTCCTGCCGCGTGCCAGGATCCGGCGCGACGACGAGCCCGTCCGGTTGCACCGTGCCCAGGGCCCGCGACACGATTGCAACTCGTGTCCGGACCGTCCGACGACCTCGACCCGCTGCTGCGCAACCAGCGGTTGGCGAACGAGGACGCCCAGGCTCGGATGGTCAAGGGGGCGGTCCGCGACCGCCTCTTCGGGGGCCCGCGGTCGGGTCCCACGCGGGTCGACGGCTACGAGCTCGTCGAGTGCATCGGGATCGGGGCGATGGGCAAGGTGTTCTTGGCCAAGGCCGAGGACGGAACCGACGTCGCCATCAAGCTGCTGCGGCCCCTGCCGTGGTTGGCCGACGACAAGGCGCGTCGACGTCTGCGACGGGAGGCACGTGCACTGTCTCGGATCGACCACCCCAACGTGGTCGGCGTGCGCGACGTGGGGCAGACGGAAGAGGACGGGGTCTACATCGTGATGGAACACGTGCGCGGCGACACCCTGCGGGCGTGGTTGGCTGCGCGCGAGCGCACGAACGCCGAAGTGCTGCGGGTGCTGCACGACGCGGCCGTGGGGCTGCACGCGGCGCACGAGGCCGGCGTGCTGCATCGCGATCTGAAGCCCGACAACATCCTCGTCGGTGACGACGGGATCGTGCGCGTGGCCGACTTCGGGTTCGCGCGCTTCATGGGCGACCGCGGTGCATCGCCGGACTCGCTGGCCGACTCGCTCACGACGGCCGGCGCGGTCGGGACCCCGGCCTACCTCGCGCCGGAGTACCGGCGTGGAGATCCTCCGACGATCGCGTGCGACGTGTTCTCGTTCGCGGTGACGGCGTGGGAGGCGTTGACGGGAGCGCGTCCGACCGACAAGGACGGCACCGTCGAGCTCGGGACCAGCGGCGACGCCCTCGCGCCGGAGCTGCGCGAGGTGCTCGTGGCCGGCATGCGGGCCGAAGCCGGCGAACGTCCCGCCGGGATCGAAACGCTCGCTCGGGCGCTGCGCGGGACGCTCGATCGATCACGTGGGATCGGCCGGCGTTGGGTCCTCGGCGGGGCCGTCGGGGTGGCACTGGCCGGCGTCGGCGTGTGGTGGGCGACGCGGCACGACGGCGGTGCGCGCGAGCCTGCGCCGAACGGACCGACCGCGGACGCGAATGCTCCCGCACGCACGACCGTGTCGCCGGATGCCGCGAGCCTTCGCGCGTCGGTCGGCGTGGACGCGACCATGGATCCGACGGCGACCGTGCCGGGGTGGGCTCGCCAGATCCGTCGGAACGCCGACGCGCCGCAGGCGATCGATGCATGGTCGATCCCGGTGGTGTCGATCGCGGTGGCGGACGACTCGACGGTGGGCGAACGCGCCGCCGCGGCTGCGACCGTCGCACGCGCGCAGGGTCTCGGTCGCGTGGAGATCGACCCGATCGCGGTGACGGACATGACCGGATGGGCGAGCCTGGCGGCACCGCTGCACGCCGACGACGCGACGCTGATCGTCGGTGGGCTGCCCCACGCCACCGAAGGTACGTGGGCGCAACGCGTGACCGGAGATCTCGGGCGCGTGCGGGGCTGGGCCGCGCGGCACAACGACGGTCGCTTTCCCGCGGGTGTCGTCTCGCTGGCCGTGGACACGCCCGCGACCGACGCCACGGCCGCGGCGCTGCGGCGTGGCGCGGCGGAGGTGACGGCGTACCGCGACGAGCATCTGCCTCGACTGGGTCTGTGGGCGGTGCTGTCGCCCGGACGCGAGGCCGACGTGCTCGATGCCTGGCTGCAGCTGTGGGCGGCAGGATTTTCACGGGTCTTCGTGCCCGCGGGCGAGGCGTACGACTCGGTGGTCGCGCTGCTGACGGCGGCGGGCTCGCTGCGCGCCGGGGGCTCGGTCACGTCGGGCGACCACGACGCGAGGATCGTGCGCCTCGTCGACGACGACGGTGTCGCGAAGATGCTCGTGGTCTGGCGTAGAGACGCTGCCGCGGCGTCGGTGCGAGTGCCGGTCGGGGACGCACGAGCGCATGCCGTCGAGGACGGGACGGCGCTTCCGGTCACGGCGGGCTCGGCGACGGTGTCGGTGGCCTCGACCCCGGTGCTGCTCGAGCTTCGTTGATCTCGGCCAGGAGCGCACGGGCGGCGTCGGGTCCCGTATCCGACGACTCGGCGGCCTCGAAACGCGCGAGTGCGTCGGTGGCCAGGGTGTGGGCGCGCGCCGGGTCCTGGCGCGAGCGCCACAGGATCCGCGCCAGCTGCAGCTCGTTGCCGGCGAGGATGCGGGGGTCCTGTCGCGTGTCGCGCCGGATCTTCAGGGCCGCCTCGAGCTCGGTTCTGGCGCGCTCGTACTGTCCCATGTCGGCGAGCACGTCGCCGATGTTCGCCCGCGACGCGGCCACGTCGGGATGATCTTCGCCGAGCGCGTCGATGCGGATGCGCAGGCCGAGCTCGTGCTCGGCGAGGGCCTGCTCGAGCTCGCGGCGCGCGTGAAGGTTCTCGCCGAGGTTGTTGTGCGCCGTGCCGACGATCGGGTGCGCGTCGCCGAGCGACTCGCGGGCGACCCTCAGGGCCCGCTCGAAGATCGGCCGTGCCTGCTCGTGCTGGTTGGTGCTCGTGAGCACGTTGCCCAGGTTGGTCAGCACGACGGCGATGTTGGGGTGCGACTCGCCGAGCGTGGTCTCGAACCCGTGGAGGGCGCGGCGAAGTTGGACCTCGGCTTCGTCGTACCGTCCCAATCGCTCCAGTGCGTTGCCGAGGTTCGTGGCCGACAGCGCGACGTCCGGATGGTCGTCGCCGAGCACTTCGACGACGATGGCCTCCGCTCGTCGGTACTCGTCCACGGCCTCGGCGTAGCGACCCAGGCGCATCAGCGACACCCCTATGTTGTTGAGCGAGAGCGACACGGCCAGCGGGTCTTCGTCTTCCTCTCGCTTGCGCAGCTCGTAGGACGCGACGAACTCGTCGTGGGCCTCGGCGAACTTCGATTGGGTCATCAGTCCCGTACCGATCGCCTCGTGCAGCCGGGCCCGGTACGAGGGTTGGTCCAGATGCTCGGCCCACGCGCGGGCGTGCGCCTGCCACTGGGCGGCAGCTACCGCGTCGACTTCGTCGTGCCCGAGGTAGGCGACGAGCAGGGTCGAGGCCTGGGCGGCCACGTCGTCGTCGCCGGCGGCCACCGCATCGAAGTAGGCCGCGCGGGTGGTGTCCGACGCCGCGGCGTGGTCACCGACCGACGAGCGGACCTTGCCCAGCGCCAGGCGTGCGCGCGCCAGCAGAGGTCGGTAGCCGAGCGCCTCGGCCCGGGTCGTGATCTCGACGAGCTCGCGCTGGGCTCGGTCGTAGCGAGCGGCGAGCGATAGCCCTTCGGCCGTGGCGAGTCGATCGCGCAGCGTCTCGACCTCGCGCGCCACGTCGGGATCCTCCGGCGGGGCGACCTCGGCCTGAAGGGCCTGCAGGTCCCCGCAGCGATCGGGATCGGGCAAGCGCGCCGCGGTAGAGGCCGCAGCGCCGAGGGACTCGGGGCCGATGCCCTCGCGCCAGCCGTCGAGCACCGCGGCCAGGGCGAGCCGCCGACGGCTCAGGCACTGCATGCGGCGGTCGAGCAGGTCGGCAGACTGCGACGCGTGCACGTGTGTCGCGACGCAAGCGTCCACGTGTTGCGCCCGCCAGCGCTGCGTCCACGCGTCGATCGCCTCGGCGGCGCGCGTCCAAAGCGGGGCCGCGGCGGTGGTCCCGGCCCCCTCGAAGACGGATGCGAGCTCGCGTCGCACGTCGTCGTTCCACGTCTCGCCGATCACCTCGGCCCCGGCGGTGCAGCGCGCCTGCGGATCTTCGCGCAGCGCCACCGCGGCCGAAAGCACACCGATCGCGGCCACGCCCGCGATCGCGATCCTGCGCCGGCGAGGGGCCGCTGCACCCGAGCGCAGCGCCGCGAGCAACTCGTCCATGCTCTCGAAACGCGCGGCGGGCTTGGTCGACAAGCCTCGGCGGATCGCGGTGCGGATCGGTCGGGGAAGACCGCGGGGCGGCGCGACGTCGGCGACGCGACCGGTCGCCTTCGCGGTCGCGAGCGCGGCGTAGTCTTGTTGGGGGAAAGGGCGAGTACCGTACAGACCCTCGAACAACGCGACGCAGAAGCTGAACTGGTCACTGCGGGGATCGAGCTCGGCGTCGGCGTGCTGCTCCGGTGACATGTACGGGGGCGAGCCCATCACGGTGCCGACGCCGGTCAGGTCCGGGCGCGATCCGAGGCTGCCGATGCCCGCGTCGCCGAGCTCGTCACCCGGCAGAGACGGCGGCGCGACGTCGGCGTCGTCGGCGAGGCGGACGAGACCGAAGTCGAGCACCCGGACGCGGCCGTCGTTGCCGACGAGCACGTTGGCGGGCTTGAAGTCGCGATGGATCAGGCCCACGCGGTGCGCGGCGGCGAGGCCCTCGCCCGCGGCCAGATACGCCTCGAGGATCGCGGGCCATCGTCCGCGGCGCGCGTCGACCCATTGCCGCAGGGTGGCGCCCTCGACGAACTCCATCGCGATGAAGACGCGACCATCCTCGCTCTCGACGTCGTAGACGGGCAGGACGTTCGGATGGCTCAGCTGTGCCATCGCCTGCGCCTCGCGAACGATGCGTGCCTCCGCGCGGCCGTCGGCCACGACCTTGAGAAGCTTGAGCGCGACCTCGCGGCGCAGCTTCGGGTCGTACGCCCGATACACGCGCCCCATCCCGCCCGCGCCGAGCTCCTCGAGCAACGCGTAGCGTCCCAGCGTGTGCCCGGGCATCGGCGTCGCCGGGGCCTCGCGCGCCTCGGCGATCGTCGCCGTGTCCGCCGAGTCGCGCGTGCTCACGGCGACGATGATGGCACGTCGCCGCGTCAGCCCGCGGAGGCGCTACCGGCCGAGCCCGACTCGCCGCCGCTGCTGGCCCCGTCGGACGTCCCGCCGCTGCTGGTCGCCCCGCTGTCGGAGGTGGCGCCGCCCGAGTCGGTGGCGGACCCCGTGTCGGTGGCGCCACCCGAGTCGGTGCTCGACGTATTGCCGTCCCCGGAGGAGGAGTCCAGACCGGAGGTGACACCCGTCGTGGTGCCGGGCGCTTCGTCGACGCAGGACACGAGGGAGACGTCGTCGAGGAAGTAGCTCGTCAGACCCACGCCGGCGATGTCGGCGTCGAAGTAGACCATGTGGGTCTGCCCGTCGGCGAAGTCGGTGACGTCGACCTCGACCTGCGTGTAGCCGTCGTACACGGCCATGTCGGTGTCCGCTGCGAAGAACACTTGCGCGTCGTCGATCGTGATTGCGAACAGGTCGTTGCCGGTACCCGAGCCACTGCGAATCTGCAGCCAGAACGTGAGCACGGCGGCGTCGCCTTCGGGAATCGTGACCGCCTGCGCGACCGTGGCGAAGTCGGCGGCGTTCTCGAGGCCGCCGAACCATGCCCAGAACGCGCCCCCGTGGGGACCGGCGCCGGGCATGTCGGTGCACGAGGCGTCGCAGATCGGGGTGCCGAACAGCTCGGACGCTTCGTCCCAGCTCGCGTTGGGGGTGCCGCCCTCGAAGCCGGGGTCGGCGAAGAGGTTGTCGGTGCACTCGCCGGCCGGGGGCGGCAGTCCGGTGTCGTCGGAGGGGCCGCTCGTGCTCGGTAGCGTGGGATCGGTCGCGGTCGGGGTCGTCGCGTCCGACCCCGTGGGCGACGTGGTCGACGGATCGCCGGACGTCTCGCCGACCGTGGTGTCGTCCTCCGTGGTCGTGATGATGCAGGCGGTGCTCGACAGTCCGCCGACGAGGACGGCGGTCGCGGCGCGAGATCGAAAGTCAACGGTCATTGCCCCACCACGATACCGCGCCCCCGTCGCTCGTGCCGGCCAAAGGGCCCGTCGGTGCACTCGGTGGCCTTCGACGATGCTTGCGAGTGCGCGTCCGGGCGCGCATCGTAGATGCGGTGTCCGCCGCCCCAGATCGCGAGATCGAGCTGCAGTGCCCCGCTCGGTACGATCTCGTGCGCAGTCAGAAGATGATCTGGCTGGGACCGGGCGACCCGCTCATGCGGATCGATCGCGGGGTGGTTTGTCGAGCGACGCGCACTCCTGATGGTTCCGCAACGTACCGTGCGCAGCGCACGGACCGGGGGATCCACCTCACGGCATGGGGGGAAGGCAGCGCGTGGATCTGCGAGCATGCCCCCGCGTTGTTGGGCCTTCGCGACGAGCCCGATGCGTTCGTGCCTCGAGACGTGATCGTCTCCGGACTGTGGCGGCGGGAGCTGCCGACGTACTTGCCCCAGACGTTACGCGTGTTCGAGTCGTTGGTGCCCGTCGTGCTGCAGCAGCTGGTCAAGTTCAAGGAAGCTCTGCGCGCGTACCGGATGATCGTGGCGCGATGGGGCGAGCCGGCACCCGGGCCGTCGGGTCTGCGCCTGCAGCCCACGCCGGCGTGGTTCGCCACGGTGCCCGGTTACGCGCTGACGCCGACGGGCGTGCTCGCCAAGCAAGCGGCGACGCTGCGCGAGCTGGGACGCGTCGCCGGCCGACTCGAGACGCTGACCGCGATGACCCCGGCGGACGCAGGTCGATGGCTGCGGCAGGTTCGAGGGATCGGACCGTGGAGTGCCGCGCTGGCGACGGCCGCCGCGCTCGGCGATCCCGATGCCGTGCCGTGTGGCGACCTGTACCTGCCCGGCGAAGTCGGTTGGATCCTCGCGCGCGAGCGAGACGCCGACGATGCGCGCATGCTCGAGCTGCTCTCGCCGTTCGAGGGCCATCGATGGCGCGTGGTCGACCTGCTGCGTCGGTCCCCGGACCGACCCGCGCGGCGTGCCCCGAGACGAGGGATGCGACCACTACCGGGCGGCCGAGGCGACCGCCGCTTTTGGCTTCCGCGAACGGGCGGGTAGCATGCGTCGATGACCGGCGCCGAGTCTCCCCCGACCGTACGCGGTCCTGCCCTCGCCGCGTGCGCGACGTTGGTGGTGATGGGGACGATCGCGTGGGGGGTCATTCACTCCGACGACGGGCCGGTCCCTCCGTTCCTGGGAGGCCCCAAGCCGGAAGTGACCACGACGCTCGACGAGGCGCCGCGGTACGGCCTGCAGCTGGCGGGGTCGGGCTCCAACGTCCCCCTGACCTCGGCGCTCGCCGCCGCGCTGCCCGACACGGGACGTCCTCGCCCGTTCGTGCATCCCAGCATCGGCTCGCGCGGCGGCCTTCGGGCGCTGCTCGACGGCACGATCGATCTGGCGCTCGTGTCTCGCTCGTTGTCGCCGACCGAGCGCGAGCTCGGCCTCGTCGAGACGCCGTACGCTCGGGTGCCGATCATCGTCGCGGTCCACGAGGGCGTGCCCGACGACGAGCTCTCTGTCGCAGAGCTCGTGGCGATCTTCTCGGGCGAGCGCACGGCGTGGTCGGATGGATCGCCGATCGCGGTGCTGCAGCGCGAGCCGGGTGATTCCTCCCACCGGGTCGTGTCGACGAGCGTGCCGGCGTTCGCCGAGGCGAACGAGGCGGCCTGGGAGCAGGCGAAGTATCGCGTGCTGTATCACGACGACGACATGCGCGACGCGTTGGCGGCGACCGAAGGCGCGATCGGGCTCTTCGGGCAAGGCCGGATTCCACCAGGGATGCCGATCCGGGCCCTGCGGATCGAGGGGGTCGCGCCCACCTTGGATGCCATCGCCGACGAGGCGTACCTGTTCACGAAGGACCTGTCCTTCGTCAGCGCGGGGCCGCCGACGGGAGCGGCCCTCGCGTTCGTCGAGTTCGCTCATTCCGCATCGGGGCGCGAGGTCGTGCGTGCCTACGGTGCGCTGCCCATCGGAGGTCGCGGTGCCGCGGTCCGCTGATCTGGGGCTACGCCGGGACCTCGGCGCGCGCTTGGGGCCGCTGGCGCTCGTGCTCGTGGTCGTGATCGCCGTGTCCGCGCCGCTGGCCGTCTTCGTGCTGGGGCGACGTGCGGTCCGGTTGGAGTCTCGTGCCGCCGCGCGGCAGGTCGCGCAGATGATCCGGCGCGACGCCGAGGCGCGCCCGCGCTTGTGGAAGTACGACACGCTCAAGCTGCTCGCGCACATGCGCACGTACCGGCCGCACGAGCACATCGAGCGCATCGAGGTCGTCGACGCTCGTGGGGATCTCGTCGACCACGGCTCCGAGCAGGAACTGCCCGAGCTCGCGGCGCGTGACCTGCTGTGGGAGCGGGCGCCGATCAAGGTGGGAGATGCGACGATCGGCGAGGTCTGGGTCGGCGCCGATACGCACGGCGTGCAGGCGGGCGCGCTGCGCATGTTCGGGCTGTTCGCGCTGCTGGGCAGCGTGCTCGCCGGCTTGATGTACGCGCTGCCGCGGCGGGCGATGGGGCAGGCCGAGCTGCGGATCGGCGGGCTGGTCAAACGGCTCAAGACGTCGCAGGCCGCCCTGGCCGAGGCCGCAGGGAGTCTCGAGCAGCAGGTGGAAGCGCGCTCGAGCGAGCTGTCGCGGGCGCTGCGAGACCTCCAGGACAAGGAGCAGCGCGTGCGGGAGCTGTCGACGCGAGCCGTGAGCATGCAGGAAGCCGAGCGCCGCGCGATCGCCCGTGAGCTGCACGACTCGGCCGGCCAGGCCCTGACCGCGATCCGAATTCACCTGCAGCTCATCGAGGATCTGGTGCGACGGGCCAGGGCGGGAGACGAGTCGGTCGTCCCGAAGGCCGAGGAGCTCGCCGCGCGCACGGCGACGATGGTCGACGAGACACTCGAGGAGATTCGTCGGGCGGTCAACACCCTCGGCCCCGCGGTGCTCGACGACGTCGGGCTCGAGAAGGCGGTGCGGCGGGCGTGCGAGGACCTCGCCGACTCGCTGGGGATCGAGGTCGAGTGCTCGGTTCGGCTCCGAGACGCGACGTTGGCGCCCGCGATCGAGACGACCTGCTACCGCGTGGTGCAGGAGGCGATGACCAACATCACCCGGCACGCCGAGGCATCGCACGTGGTCGTCGAGCTCGTGGCGACCGATGCAGAGGTGCGGATCGAGGTGCGCGACGACGGGCGGGGCTTCGACCCGTCCGCGGAACGGACGCGCCCCAGCCGTGGCGTCGTGGGCATGCGAGAGCGGGCGGAGCTGCTGGGCGGCCGGTTGGACATGGACTCCTCACCCGGTGAGGGAACGACCGTCCGGGCCGTCCTGCCCCTGAGCTAGCACGCGACCGTGCTACATTGGCGTCGATGACGGAGCCCATCCGTGTCGTACTCGCCGAGGACCACCTCATCGTCCGGGAAGGCCTGCGCGCCCTTCTGGACGGGCGTGACGACGTCGTGGTCGTCGCGGAGGCCGACAACGGGCACGACGCGGTGAAGGCGGCCAAGGAGCACCGACCGCACGTGATCGTCATGGACCTGAACATGCCGGGGCTCAACGGCATCGATGCGACCAAGACGATCCGCGAAGCGCAGCCGGAGACCCACGTGCTCGTGCTGTCGATGTACTCCACCGAAGAGCACGTGCGGCCCGCGATCCGAGCCGGGGCCGAGGGCTACCTCCTCAAGGGATCGGGGTTGTCGGATCTGGTCGCGGCGATCAAGGCCGTGTCGTCGGGTAACGCGTTCTTCAGCCCGCAGGTCGCCAAGATCGTGCTCGACGATTCGCGACGCACGGCCAAGACCGGCGTCAACGAACGCGCGGGTACCGAGCTGACCCCGCGCGAGCGGCAGATCCTCAAGCTGGTCGCCGAGGGCGGCTCGAGCCCCGAGATCGCCCGCAGCCTCAACCTGAGCGTGAAGACGGTCGAGGGACATCGCGGCCGCATCATGGCCAAGCTCGACACGAAGAACGTCGCCGGCCTGGTGCGTCACGCGATCCGACTCGGCCTGGTGTCGACCGACATCTGACGGCGGCTCAGCCCTTCGGTGGCGGCGGAGGTGGCGGCGCCGTGCCGTCGCCCGACGCCGGCGTCGGGGGAGGCGGCGGTGCTCCGCCGGCCGCTTCTTGCAGCCGTCGCGCGATCTCGTCGGGGGCGAGGGCCTCTGCTTGCGCGGCGATACCCCAGCCGTAGCCGTCCGGTCCCGCGACCACCCCGAAGCGGTCTCCCCAAAAGACGTCGCAGGTCGGCAAGATGACCTGCGCGCCGGCCGTCATCGCGGCATCGAAGACCGCGTCGGCGTTGGGCACGTAGTGGTGGACCATCAGCGGTGGGACCCCCGAGCGCTTGGACGGCGGATCGACGCGGTGGGGCCCGGGCATCGCGTCCGAGAGCATCAGGATCGTGTCGCCGATCTGGACTTCGGCGTGCGTCACCTTGCCGCTCGGTCCTTGCATGCGGTTGCGCTCGGTGGCGCCGAAGGCCTTGCGGTAGAACTCGATGGCGCGCGCGGCATCGTTGACCGTCAGGGCGATCGTCAGCGTACGGTACCCGGCGGGCTTGGGGCTGGACGCAGGGGAACCGGCGATGGCTTTCCAGGGCGGCGGCGCGGCACCCTTGCCCTTGCGACGCTTGCCTGCACTGGGCGCCCCGCCTCCCGAGCTGCCGAGGAGCTTGGCCCGCTCCTGCATCTGCGTGTCGGTCAGGTCTTCGACGTGGGTGGCCACCGCCCACCGATGTCCCGCGGGATCGATGACCTGGCCGTAGCGGTCGCCCCAGTACTGCTCGGCCACCGCCATCTCCGACTTGCCGCCGGCCTTGATCGCACGCTTGAACGTCGCGTCGGCATCGTCGACGTAGAGCATGAGCGTGGCGCTCGTCCAGCCGGTCGCGCTCGGCGACATCCACTCGTCGTCCTCACGCTCGACGAGCACGCGGCTGTCGCCGATCTGTACCTCGGCGTGGAACGTGGCGCCGTCGGGGCCTTGCACCGCCATCAGGGTCTTGGCGTCGAACGCCTTGGCGTAGAAGTCGAGCGCCTCGTCGACGTCGACGACGACGATCTGCGGCGTCAACGAGCTGTACCCCTCCGGGATCGGCGCATCGGTCGGGAAGTCGTCGGGCGTCGGGGCCTCGGTGGACGTCGCGTTCGTCGGGGCCGCCGCGCTCGCCGTGGGGGGCTGGCTGGCGGGCTGGTCCTTGCCGCACGCGACGACGAGGGCGGCGGAGACGAGGATCGACGAACGAAGCCGCATGGGTCGAGGCTGGCAAGCCGCGTTGCGGCTGTAAAGGTACACACTCCGACATTGGCGCGGGGTATGATGCCGGCGTGAGGGAATGGGCCACCGTGTGTGTGCTCGTTGCGTCGGCGTGCTCGGTGCCCGGCCAAGCCGCCAGTGACGGTGGCGTGTCGTCGGAAGGCGACGACGCGGGGACGACCGAGGTGACGACCAACGATCCGTCGTCGCCGATGGTCAGCAGTGGCGCCATGTCGGCGGACGTGACCGGCGCGGACGCAGCCACGACGGCCGACGACACCGGTGTACCGCCCTCGACCACCAGCGACGGGTCCGGTGAAGGGCCCATCGCGACCACGAGCGGGTCGTCCGATGGCGGCGAGTCCGGCAGTCCACTCGCTTGCGGCGGGGGCGTGCAGACCGACTGCCCCACCGGTGTGGAGGTTTCCACCCCGTCGTACACGGGCCACCAAGTCTTCGGCAACGCCGTGGGGGGAAACGACTTCGATGACCCGTGTCCGGCCGGTGCCGCAGTCGTGGGAGCGACCGGCGCGGTCGGTGGCAACGTCGATCAGTTCGCGGCCGTGTGCGCTCAGATCGAGCTCGACGTCGACTTCGCCGCGCAGCCCGCCGTGCTCACGATCGTCGCCGGAGCCCAGACGACCCTGACGACCCACGGCACGTTCGACACCAACGACTACACGATCATGTGCCCGGCCGACGAGTTCGTCGTGGGTATCAGCGGCGAGGCGGGGCCGGCCGTGAGCGCGGTGACGCTGCACTGCGCGGCGTTGCTCGTGTCCGGGAGCACCGGGGCGTGGACCATCGACTACGGCTCGGTCTCGACCCAGACGGCGAGCGGCACCAACGACGCTGCGGCCTACATGGACATGCTCGCGGCGCCCGAGGTGGTCTCGGCGTTCCGCGGGCGCGCCGGCGGCCTGCTCGACGCGGTCGGCCTCGGGGCGTCGACCATCACGCTCGTGCCGTGAGCGTCAGCCGCTCTCGCACGCGGTCGCGTAGCACAGCGCGTAGTCGCGGCAGTCGGCGTTGCCCACACGATCCCGCAGCGTGTCGGCGTTGCCGGCGTAGCACGAAAAACAACGGCCGTTGCTCGCGACGGACGTGGTCAGCTTGGCGGTAGGGCCGCGGACCTGCCGGTAGCCGTCCTCTTCGTAGTAGCACCAGCGGTGCGTGAACTTGGGCTTGCGTGGCTTGGCCTCGGGGCGCACGGCAGCGGCGATGTCGGTCGCGATCGCGGGCGCGGTCACCGGCGGCTCCTCGGGAGGTGGCGGCACGGGGAGCTCGGCGGGCGAGACCACGACCGCAGCCTTCGGCACGGGCGGATCGTCCGAAGCATCCTCGGCCACGGGGACCCGCACGACCTCGCTGGGCCGCTCGTCGTCGCCGCGCGCCGCGAGCATCAGGCCCAGCCCGACCGCGAACGCGAGTCCGCCGATCGCGGCCGGCATCCATCGCTCGTGCCACTTCGGCGCGAGACCGGCCTCGAGGTCGGCGAGCATGGCGTGCAGCGTGGGGTAGCGATCGTCGGCAGACACGCTGAGCGCACGCTCGAGCACGCGACGAAGCCAGGCCGGTCGCGGTCCAGCCCCGATCGGCTCGCGGATGCTGCCGTCCATCACCGCTTGCGCGAGCGAGGCGAGCGAGTCGCCGTGGAACGGCCGTTGCCGATACACCGCCTCCCACAGCCCCACCGCGAAGGCGAACTGGTCGCTGCGCGCGTCGGCCGGTTCGCCGGCGTACAGCTCCGGTGACATGTACGCCGGCGTGCCGACCAGCGCGCCGGTCAACGTCAGCGACGGGTCGTCCTCGTCCACCTCGACCGGGCGCGACTGCTCTTCGGCGTCGGAGTTGCTGCGCGCGAGGCCGAAGTCGAGCACGAGCACGCGACCGTCCGAGCTCACCATGACGTTGTCGGGCTTGAAGTCGCGATGGACGACGCCCTTGTCGTGCGCGCCCGCGAGCCCACGGCCGGCCTGCACGTACATCTCCACGATCTCTCGCCAGTCGCGCTGTGTCTGGTCGAGCCACTGCGTCAGCGTCCGGCCCTCGACGTACTCCATCGCGACGTAGACTTGGTCCTCGAACTCGCCGACCTCGTGCACCGTGGCCACGTTGGGGTGCGTCAGTCTCGCCATCGCCCGGGCCTCGCGCACCAGTCGCGAGCGTGCGGTGCTCGGATCGTGCTGCGAGCCGGAAGGGCGCAGAAGCTTGATCGCGACGTCGCGGTCGAGCTCGGGATCGCGGGCGCGGTACACGACCCCCATCCCGCCCGTACCGAGCTCGCCGACCACCTCGTAGCGACCGACCGCGATCTTGCGCACGGGGGCGCCGAACAGCTGGGCTTCGATGCCCGCGCGGGCCAGTCGAGCCACGAGGTCGCGACCCACGGGCGAAGCGTTCTTGACGCGGTCCGAGATGCCGCTATCGCCCGGTTGCTCGTCCACCCGGATCGAATCCTACCTCGCGCCCGAGGCGGGGGCACCAAGTGGCCCCCGAACGCGAGGACGCGCCGGTTGCTGGGGGGGGCGTCAGCCGCCGGTCACGTGCTGGCGGAAGATCGACTCGTCGTCGGCATGCTCCAGCGCCGCCTCGCGGGAGAGTCGTCCCGCGCGCACGTGCTCGGCGAGCGAGGCTTCGAACGAGATCATGCCCTCGCCGCGGCCCTTTTGAATCTCGCTTTGCAGCTGGTGACCACGGCCGTCGCGGATCTTGGTGGCGACCGCCGTGTTGACCCGCAGCAGTTCCACCATCGGCAGCAATGCGCCGGTGCGGTCGCTGAGGATGAGGCGCTGCGTCAGCACGGCGCGCAGCACGGCCGAAAGCTGGAAGCGGACTTGCGCCTGCTGGTGCTGGGGGAACACGTCGATGATGCGGTCGACCGCCATCGCGGCGCTCGCCGTGTGCAGCGTCGACAAGACGAGGTGACCGGTCTCGGCCGCGGTCAGAGCGGAGGCGATCGTGGCGTGGTCGCGCATCTCGCCCACGAGGATCACGTCGGGGCTCTCGCGCAGCGCGGCGCGCAAGCCGGTGCTGAAGGCGTCGACGTGGATCCCGATCTGCCGCTGGTGGATCAGGCACCCGCGCGGCTCGTACTCGTACTCGATCGGATCCTCGAGGGTGATGACGTGCTTGGTGGTCGTCTGGTTGAGGTGCTCGATGAGGGCGACGAGCGTGGTCGACTTGCCCGAGCCCGCCGTGCCGGTCACCAGCACCAGGCCGCTTCGCGGGTACGCGAGCGTCATCAGCTCGGGCGGCAGGTTGAGCCGGTGCAGCGTGGGCGGGTCGCGGCGGATCGGTCGCAGCGCCAGACCGAGCCCGCCGTGCTGACGAAACAGGTTCGCTCGAAATCGCATCGGCGCCCCGGCGGTCGCGACCTGCAGCGCGAGGTCGATGCTGCCCGTACGCGCGAGCTCGTCGTGCTGCGAGGGTCCGAGCACGGGGCCGACGAACGCGAGAATCGCCTCGTCGTCGAGCCGGGTGGGGCTGGCCTCGACGATGTGACCACCGATGCGCAGCCGCACGACGCGACCGGACGACACCAGGATGTCGGAGGCGAGCTCTCGCGCGGCTCGCTGCAGCACCCCTGCGAGGGGGCCCGCCGGCAGCGGCGGACCGGACAGCACCGCCAGGCTCGGGCTCGGTGTGGGGGAGGCCACCGCGGTCGGCGTGGTCACGGTGGGCGCCGGGGCAGTCGGGGCGGACGCGACGGGTGTCGGGGGCGGGGGCGTCGCGGCGGCCGGCGCGGGACCGTCGTCCTCCGGGGGCGAGCACCGAAAGACGAGGCGCGGGCCGTCGGGGCGCACGTCCACGCGCACGTAGTAGACCGTGCCGCCGGCCTCGTAGGTCGCCTGGACCGGCGCCCCGCCGCGCAGGACCTCTCGCTCGGCCTCCGACAGCGTCTCTTCGACGATCGCGTCGAGGAACTCCGGGCCGGGATCGGGCATCGACAGCAAGCGGGGCTCGCCGCCCTTTTCCAGCGCCGGGGGCTGGCCGGGCGTGAACACGAGGGCGTCGGCGCCCTGGCTTTCGATGAGCTTGAGCAAGGAGTCGACGACGGCCATGGGTGCTGCCGAGGATCTATGCAGGCCGCGGGCCACGGCGCAACTTCGCGAGGACGCACGAGTGAGGCGTAGCCTGCGGGACACGCCGTCGGGCTTTGGCCGGGCGACGTGGACGATCTGTCGCGGCTCTGGGATAGAGTCGGGCCGTGACGGCCGCGGACGACAGCCTGCAGCGCGCCAAGGTGCGGCGGGCATCGAAGATCGGCGTCAGCCTCCCCGACGACCGCTACGTCCCGATCCGGGCCGACGACCTCGTGGAGGCGATGGCCAAGGACGGCGAGACGTTCGGCGACGCTGCGGCGCAGCTACCGGCGGTGGCCGACGCGCTCGAGCGCGTCAACGACCGCGAGGCCCGTGCGTTGTACCGGGCGCTCGAGCGCGCGTACGACCGCTTCAACCCGGACCGCGAGACGCTCGCGCTCGCTGGCACCGGCGACGACGCCGACAGTCGCGATCGACTGCGTCGGTTGCTGCACTACATGTTCGACAAGGCCAACTACGATCGGCTCGACGACGTGCAGCTGCAGGCGGCGATCGCGTCGGCGAGCTCGCACGGCATGACGATCAAGATCTCGCCGGAGAAGGTCGACACGCTCGACCTGTTCGTGCGGGGGCGTACCGAGCAGACCCGACGCGTGCGGACGTGGCGGCACCCGTTCAAGGGCGAGGAGCGCCAGGTCGAGCTGTACCGTCGGCTCGCGGTCGTGTTTCGCATGCGCGACGATCGCAACGTCGCCATCAAGCTGTTCCGCGAGATTCCCGTCTCCGATCTCGAGGCGTTGCTGCCTCACGCCGAGGTCGCGATGACCTCGGTCGATCGGGTCAAGATCATCGGTGGCGGGCTCGGGGCGCTCGGCGGGGTCGCGTGGAAGATCGTCGCCGTGCTCGTGGAAGGGGCGGTGCTCGCCACCAACTTCGTATGGGCGCTCATCGCCGCGTTCCTCGGGTTGTCGGTGCGGTCGTTCCTCGGCTATCGGCGCGCTCGCGTGCTGCGGTCGTCGCAGATGACCCACCACCTGTACTACCAAAACGTCGCCAACAACCTCGGCGTGCTCGACCTGCTCGTGTCCAACATCGCCGCCGAGGAGACCAAGGAGGGGCTGCTCGTCTACAGCGTGCTCGCGGGCCCGACCGCCGACGATCTGACGAGTGCGGCGGCGGTGTCGAGCGCGGTCCAGACGTGGCTGTCGCGGACGTTCGGGGTCGACGTCGACTTCGACATCGACGACGCGCTCGAAGAGCTCGACCGCCTCGACATGTGGGAGGACCGCACACGGTGGCAGGTGCACGCACCCGAGGCCGTGCGGGCGCGGCTGCAGGCACGCGCGCGCGACCGCGACGACGAGGGATATCACCTGCGTCGTGCGGAGCCCGCCGCCGAATCGACCGCGTGAGCCGTCCGATCGCGCGACGTCAAGGCGCGGGGAAAGAACGCGATCGCGGCCTACGCCGGGGAGCTTGTACCGGGGACGAGGACTTGCACCTCGTCGAGCCGGAAGCGGTATAAAGTGGCGCCGATGCGTCCTACTTGGTTTGTCCTTGCGTGTGCGATCTTGCCGGCGACACTCGTCAATTGCGGCGGCAGCGAGACGAAGACCGATCCTCCCGCCGAGCCGGCGTGCGGCGACGCGCTGCTGCATCCGGGCGAGACCTGTGAAGGCATGCCGCTGCCGGAGGGGTGCGATCCCACGACGTGCACGGTGCAAGACGGCTACCAGTGCTCGCCGCCGCCTCCGGAGCCCGCCGGTGGTGACGGCACCGACGGCGACAGCGGCGGCAGTGCCGAGCCTCCGATGTGGATGTCGAGCTGTGTGCTGCTGCCCGTGTGTGGCAACCAAGTCATCGAGGACGGCGAGCAGTGCGACGACGGCGACGCCAGCTCGGGCGACGGCTGCTCGGAGTTTTGCCAGGTCGAGACCGAGGACGGCTGGACGTGCGACGGCGCCGAGCCGACCGAGTGCTGGCGCTGTGGCGATGGCTTCCTCGACCCGGGCGAGGAGTGCGACACCGGGTTCCTGCTCGGCAACGACATCGAAGGTTGCACCGACGAGTGCACGATCGTGCCGGGCTGGGAGTGCTTCCTCGTGACCGGCCAGTACCTGTGCGGCCCGCTGTGCGGCGACGGGATGTTCTTCGACAACTCGATCCCCGGCGTGACCAAGGGCTTCGCCGAGGAGTGCGACGACGGCAACCTCATGCCCGGCGACGGCTGCGACGCGCAGTGCGAAGTCGAAGTCGATTGCATCTGCGAGAGCACCGCGCCCGAGACCAGCGTGTGCGAGTGCGGAGTCGGGGGCAGCTCGAGCGGGACGGACTCCGGCGCCACGGATTCCGGTTCGGGCTCGGGGTCCGGTTCGGACTCGGACTCGGGCAGTGGCTCGGGCTCGGACTCCGGGGGCGGCTCGGGCGGTGCTTCGATGACGTCCTCGGGGTCCTGATCGCTCTACGGGGCCTCGTCCGGGGTCTCCTCCAGCTACGCTCGCAGCGCTCGCAGCGCTCGCTGGCGGTCCGGCTCGCGGTCGGGACCGACTCCTCGGGGCTGCCCGCCAGCGTCAGCACATCGCCGAGGTTCTGCAGCGACGTGGCGACGTGGCGACGTCGACGATCGTGTCGATGCTCGACATCCTCGCGAAGGATCGCGAGGCCAGGTCGGCATGGCAACCGCGGTCGTGCGCGGGAGCTCGGCGTGGGCTCAAGGCCGGGCGAGCAGGCCCGATCGTTGACCCACGGCGAACGGGATCGTGTAGTCGTCGGCGACGTGCAGTGGGGTGGTGTGCTCGTCGAGGGCGATCAGCGCCTGGCGCAAGGCATCGATCTCCTCCGCGAGCCGCTCGACGGCGACCATGCGACGAATGACGATGCGACGGTCGGCGCTGGTGTGCGCCGCCAACAGATACCTGGCTTGCTGCGCCTCGAGTCGTGCAAGCTCGGCTTCCATCGATTCGCGCGCGCTCATGCACCCAGCCTGACACGCACGCGTGCGCCCTCAACGTGGATCTCGATCGTTTTTTCGCGCGGACGAATCGATCGTTGTCCACGCCACGGACTGATCGGCAAATGGGGCGGAAGCGGCCGTACGTCGCCGTCTGCGAGGCTCGGTGTGGTTCCACGGCCCCGCGTGGTGATGGCTGGGGGCAAGGTCCAGACCCGGGTGCGTGGAAGGCGAACGATCGGGACGCTGCAAACTTCGGACTGTGGGGTACTCTGCGTGCGTGCACCGGGTGAGGACATGGGCGCTGTGCGTCGCCGTGATCGGGACGCTGGCCGCAGGGGCGACGAGCCGGACCGCGTCGGCGGCGCCCGCCGACGACAAGGCCAAGAAGGCGCAGATCGACTACGCCAAGCAGCTGTACGGCGAGGGAGTCGCGGCCATGGAGGCCAAGGACTTCGATACCGCGCTGGTCAAGTTCAAGGAAGCGTATCGCTACGCGCCGGAGCTGCACCTGTTCACGTACAACATCGGCGCCGCGGCCGAGGGGTCCGGCGACTGCTACACGGCACGGACCTACTACACGATGTTCCTCGACCTGGTGCCCGAGCACCCCGAGCGAGACAACGTTCGCAAGACGGTCGAGCGTCTCGTCGAGCAGTGTCCGGAGGCGCCGCAGAGCGTCGAGGTCATCAGCCACACCGACGACACGAAGAAGAAGGAGCACGCCGAGCAAGAAGGCGAGGACTCGCTGCGCGAGGCGTTCGAGGCCGTGGAGAAGGCGGCCGCGATGTACACCGCGGTGGCTTCCGGCAACGGGGGCGCGCAGCCGTTCAAGCGCATCGGGGCGGCCAAGCAGCGCCACCGCAAGCGCATGCTCAAGCTCTTCGACAGCCACGGCATGACGCCCAAGCCGCCGAGCGAGGGCGGCGACGACGACACGTTCGTGCCGGACTCGCTTTCGGAGGCGTGCAACGCCGCCGCTTCGCACGAAAAGAAGAGCGCGCGATTGTTCGAGGAAGCCGCGAACGCGATCGGGACCCGCGAGATGTGGCGTGTGATGAACCGCTATCGCCGTGCGGCGGACGGTCGCTACCGCAACGCCTTCCAAGAGTCCTGTCCGAAGACCTGACGCGCTACAGCTTCGGGTAGCCCAGGCGAAGCTTGCAGCCGCCGATCTCGATCTCGTCGTCGGGATCGAGTACGCGCCGCCCGTCGACGGGCTCGCCGGACACGCGCAGGCCCTCCGCGTCCCCGAAGACGCGGATCTCGGGGTACTCGGGCAGGCCCGACCATTCCAGCAGTGCATGCAGGGAAGCGACGCCTCGTCCCGCGATGCGGATGTCGACCTCTTCGCCGGCCCCCACGCGATAGCTGCCCGGCAGCAACAGTCGCTCCTCGAAGCCGCCGTACGGCAGACCCACGCGCAGCGTCGCGGCGGGCGTCATCGAAAGGTCGTAGTGCATGATCTCGCCGAGCGCGTTGGCGAGGGCCCCCGCATCCTTGGGGCGCTTTTCCGGGTCGCGGTCGAGGCTGCGGTAGATCACCTCGCACAGCGACGGCGGGATGTCTCGACCGCACCGGTAGTGGGTCAGCGGCACGATCGTGCCGTGGGCGTGGCCCTTGAGCCACTCGAGGGGCTCGTCCATGAACGCCTCGCGGATCTCGGAGAACGGTCGGTCGGCGAAGAAGACGGTGTGGCCCGACAGCAGCTCGTACAGCACGGTCGCGAGGCTGTAGACGTCGCTGGAAGGTGCGAGCTTGGCGGTCTGAAACTGCTCGGGCTGCATGTACCGCGGCGTGCCGATCATCATGCGCGCCGTCGTGACGTTGGCGGAGATCGACGAGCCATCGGTCTCCCAAGCGCGGGCGAGACCGAAGTCGAGCAGCTTGACGTTGTGGTCGAGCTCGACCCACAGGTTCTGCGGCTTGACGTCGCGGTGGACGATGCCGTGGGCGTGGGCTTCGGCCAGGCCCAAGCACGCCTGATGGATCACCCATACGGCCTGTCCGGGCGGCATCGTGGAATCGAAGTCGTGCCACAGATCCAGCTGCGCCCCCTCGAGCTCCTCCATCAAGATGAAGACACGTCCGTCCGGCGCTTGGCCGGCGGCGAAGACGCGGGCGACGTGGCGGTTGGTCAGTCGTTGCAGGACCTTCGTCTCGCGGATCGCTCGCTCCGCCATGTCGGAGATCGTCGGTTCGATGGCTACCTTCAGGGCGACCGGATGCTGCCGATCCGGCGCTTTGACGCGATACACGGCCGCCGAGCCGCCCCGACCGACCTCCGCGAGGATCTCGAAGGGGCCGTAGAAATCTCCCGGCGACAGATCGATGGCCACCGGTCGACAGCCTGCCGCGAGCCCGGCGTCGTGTCGACCCCCGACACCTTCGTTTCACGGGATCGCGACCGATGGGCTAACATCGTTCGACGTGAAGGGGTGGCTGGCGGTCGTTGCGTTGGGTCTCGGTGTCGGACTGACCGCCGAGGGATGTACGAGCACGAGCAAGTTTCAATGCTCCGACGACGGCGAGTGCCTCGAAGGCGGCCGCACCGGCATCTGCCAACCCACGGGATACTGCAGCTTCCCCGACGAAGCGTGCGTGTCGGGTCAACGATACGGTGACCTCGCGACCACGGGGCTGGCCGGGTACTGCGTGCCGCTCGAAGACACCGCGCCCACCTCCGGGGGGGACGACGGCGATGGCGACGACGACGACGGGGGCGGCGACGGGCCGACGCTGCCCCCCGATCCGCCCGAATGTGGCAACGGCGTCGCGGAGGGCGACGAGGCGTGCGACGGAGCGGATCTCGCGGGCGCGACCTGCTCGTCGGTCGGCTTCGCGAGCGGGGCACTCTCGTGCAACGCCGACTGCACCCTCGACACGGACAACTGCACGCAGTGCGGCAACGGGACGATCGATCCCGGCGAGGCGTGCGACGGGGCGGAGCTCGGGGTCACGACCACCTGCGCGGACGTGGGACTCGGCGAGGTCTCCGAGTTGCTCGGCTGCACGGCCAGCTGCAAGCACGACTATGCGATGTGCAGCGCGTGCGGCGACGGCACGATCATGGCGCCCGAAGAGTGCGAGCCGGGCAACGTGGGCGACCAGACGTGCGCGACCCAGGGTTTCGACAGCGGCGTGCTCGAGTGCACCAACGGCTGCACGTTCGACCCGGGCGACTGCGCCCTGTGCGGCAACGCGGTCCGGGACGGCACCGAGGACTGCGACGGTGCCGACCTGGCCGGAGCCAGCTGCACCAGCCTGGGCTACGAGACCGGCGCGCTGTCGTGCGCCAACGATTGCAGCTTCGACACGACCAACTGCGCGGTCTGTGGGGACGGCGTCGTCGGTGGTGGCGAGGACTGCGATGCCAACGATCTCGACGGCGTCGGCTGCAGCGACTTCGGCTTCACCGGTGGCACCCTTTCGTGCGCGGGCAACTGCACCTTCGACGCCAGCGGCTGCAGCAACTGCGGCAACGGGGCGATCGACGGAGCCGAGGATTGCGACCAGCTCGACCTCGGCGGCGCCACCTGCCAGTCGCTCGGATTCTTCTCCGGCTCGCTCGCGTGCGGCGGCAACTGCCAGTTCAACACGGCCGGGTGCGAGGGGTCCGGCTGTGGCGACGGCAGCATCGACCCGGGCGAGCAGTGCGACGGAGCCAACCTCGGCGGGGCCACGTGTGCCGGCCTGGGCTACGACGGTGGGTCGCTGTCGTGCAACGGCAGCTGCAGCTTCAACACGAACGGCTGCTACGAGTGCGGCGACGGGGACATCGATCCGGGCGAGAGCTGCGACGGTTCCAACCTCGGCGGAGCGACGTGTGCCAACCAGGGCTTCGACGGCGGGTCGCTGTCGTGCAACGGTAGCTGCAACCTCAACACGAACAACTGCTACGAGTGCGGCGACGGGGTGATCAACAACGGCGAGCAGTGCGACGGTGCCAGTCTCGGCGGCCAGACCTGCGCGTCGCAAGGCTTCGTCAGCGGCAACCTGTCTTGCAACAACAGCTGCCAGTTCAACACCAGCGGCTGCAGCAACTGTGGCAACGGTGTGCTCAATCCGGGCGAGGAATGCGACGGCTTCAACTTCGGCGGGCAGACGTGCGAGGACTTCGGCCTGTTCGGCGGCAGCCTCAACTGCTCCAACAGCTGCACGATCCAACTGTTCGATTGCTGCCCGGACCCGCAGTGCTGCTTCTTGGCGGTGCCCCCGTGCAAGATCCCGTGAGCTCGGCGGGGGACGCTGAAGGCTCGCAGCCGGCGCGACCATGAACCCGACGATGCTCGCGCTGATGCTGCTGTCGTCCGGGGTGCTCGGCTCTCCGACGCCGGACCCCACGCCCGAGGCCATCGTCGCCGGCACCGACGCCGCACCGTGTCAGTTCCCCGCGACGGTCGTCATGCTCGAAGGCGACGAGACGCCCACGATGTGCTCGGGCACGCTGGTTCACCCCGAGCTCGTGATCACGGCGGCGCACTGCCTCATCGAGGACCGGCCGATCGTGGGGATCGGCTTCGGCGAGACGGCGGTCGTCGAAGCGATGCCCACGCGCATCGTCACGCAGACCGAGTGTGTGCAGCACCCGGACTACGCCGCGCAGGGATATCCGGATCTGGCGTACTGCCGGCTGGCCGAACCCGTGCTCGACGTGCCGATCGTGCCGCTGCTCGCTTCGTGCGAGCTCGACCTGCTGCAGGTCGGCACGCCCGTGACGATCGTCGGCTTCGGCTCCACGCTCGGCTACTTCGACGCGATGGGCGAGCTGATGGTCGAGGGCGCCGGAACCAAGCGCTTCATCGATCAGGAGGTCTACGCGTACGAGGCGACGCCGTCGTGGGTCGGGCTGTCGGACGGCACCGGCAACGGCGCGGCGTGCTTCGGCGACTCCGGCGGCACGGGGTACGTGCAGCTGGCCGACGGAACGTGGCGCGTGTTCGGCGTGGCCTCGCAGCTGTTCGACCCCGGCGGACTCCCGCCGCCGCTGGAGCCGACCAACGTGTGCGGGGCGGGAGCGACCTACGTCGTCGCCGGCGAGCATCTGGATTGGTACGAGCTGGACAGTGGCCTGGACCTGACGCCGTGCTGGGATGACAACGGCGACTGGATCGGCGGCTGCGACGAGGTCCCGACCGCGCCGAACGTCGCGGCCGGCACCTGGGACATCGGGTGTGCGACCGGGCCGACGGCACCGCACGCAGAACAGTGCTTGGCCGGCGGGACCGGCACGGGTACCGGTGGCGACGACTCGGGCTCCTCGGACACAGGGGCGGACTCGACGAGCGGCACGACAGGCGGCACGACGGGCGCCGCCGACTCGTCGGGCGGAGCCTTCTCGACGAGCACCGGCCTCGGTCTCGACGATGGAGACGGCACCGGGGGTCCGATGCCGTTGCCCGGCGCGACCGACGGAGGCGGGTCGTCGACCGGCACCGGACAGGCGGCCGACGGCGACGGTGACGACGGGGGTGGCTGTAGCTGCCGCGCTCGGCCGCGTGCGTCGGTGAGCGCGTGGCTGTGGCTCTTCGTGCTCGGTGCCGGGCTCGGACGTACGAGCCGGACCAGCCGAGTGAGGCCTCGAGATCGAGCGTGACCGTGTGCACGGGTCGAACCTGAACGCGGCGGTCGCGTTGGTGCGCCAGCGAACACGATCGTGCGATGCTCGTGGCCGTCTTGGCCGAGCACGACACGCCGACGCAAGCCGTCGACATCGGCGGCCACGATCTCGGATCGGAGTCGTCGTCACCGAGCGGACCGCAAGGGGCTGGGCTGGAGACGCAGCGGTTGCGAGCGGCGATCGGCTCTCGATTGTTCGGCGAGCCGACGGAAGCGACGCCCACGACGAAGATTGGCCGGCACACGCTGCTCGAGCCGCTGGGCAGCGGGGGCATGGGGGTCGTGTACACGGCCTACGACCCGCAGCTCGATCGCCGCGTCGCGATCAAGGTGCTGCACGCCGGCGCGTCTGAGGCCAAGCGCGAGCGGGCGTCGCGTCGGCTGCTCGCCGAGGCGCAGGCGATGGCCAAGCTCAACCACCCCAACGTGATCGCGGTGCACGACGCGGGCGTCGAGGACGGCCGGGTGTTCGTCGCCATGGAGTTCGTCGACGCGGGCACGCTGGGCTCGTGGTGCGAGCAACACCCGCCCTCGGATCGGCCGCGGTTCGAGGCGGTGCTCGAGCTGCTCTTGCAAGCGGGCCGCGGCCTCGTGGCAGCCCACGCGGCCGGCCTGGTGCACCGCGATCTCAAGCCGGCGAACATGCTCGTCGATCGACAGGGCCGGCTGCGCGTCGCCGACTTCGGCCTCGCCCGCATCCACGCCGACGACTCGGATGCGGGGTCCGAAGACGCGACGCGCTCGGCCAAGCCCGACGACGCGACCCCCCGGACCGACGTCGCGGGGACGCCGGCCTACATGGCCCCCGAGCAGTTCGAAGGACGCAGCGACGCGCGCTCCGACCAGTGGTCGTGGTGCGCGACGGCGTGGGAAGCCGCGTACGGGCAGCGACCGTTTCCGGGCACGAACATGTCCGCCCTCATGCTCGCGCGCCAAGCCGGTGCACCGGCGAGCCCGAAGGGGCGGCCCGAAGTGCCCGGATGGTTTCACCGCGTGCTCGAGCGCGGGCTCGCGCCCGATCCCGCCGCGAGGTACCCCTCGATGTCGGCGCTGCTGCGAGATCTGGACCATCGGCGACGACGGGGTCGTCGGGTGGCCGCGGTCGTCGGCGTCGGCGCGCTGGTGGGGGTCGCCGCGATGGGTTGGAGCGGTCGCGCGGATCCGCCGGCCGAGCCTTCGCGTTGCGACGGGCTCACGGCGGTCGTCGAAGCCGTGTACGACCCGGGCGTGCGCGCGCAGATCGTCGACGCGACCCGAGCCCGCCACGGCAAGGTCGCCGCCGCGGCGATGGAGCGCCCGCTGTCGCGACTCGACGACTACTCCGCGGCCTGGCTCGCTGGGGCCCAGCAAGCCTGTCGAGCCATCGAGCGGGACGGCGGGCTGTCGGACGCCGCGATCGTCGACCAGGCGGACGGTGCGATGAGGTGCTACCGCAGCGCGCTCGACGAGATGGCCGTCGTCGTGGCCGAGGAGCTCGAGGCACCTCAGCTCGTCGGGGCGTTCGGTGCCGTGGAGGCCTTGCCTCCGCTGGACCGCTGCCGACACGCGGCCGCCGACGTCCCCGAGGAGTCGGGCAATGCGCGGGTGATCGCCCGCTGGCTGGCGCAAGCGAACGTGCAGCTGACGATGCACGACCATCCGGGCGCCCGCGCGTCGCTCGACCACGCGTCTGCGCTCCTGGACGACGCGACCACGCCGACCCAGCGAGCGAAGGTCGACTACCTGCGCGGCGTGCTGGCCGATCGCGAGGGCGACCACGCCGCAGCCCTCGCCCACGGGGCCGACGCGCTCACCCAGGCCGAGCGCGGGGGGGATCCCGATGCCGTCGCGGAGGTGTGGGTGTTGCTCGCCGATGCGTCGACCCACGCGCATCAGGAGGAACAGGCGGGCTTCTACCTCGACCGGGCGCGCTCGATCGCCGAGCGGGCCGGCCGACCGGCGTGGCTGGTCGGCTCCACCCTGCGTCTGTCTGCCGCGCTCGCCCACCACCGCGGTGACAACGAGCGGGCCCTCGCGGAGCTCGACGAGGCGATCGCGCTGTACGAGCCGCTGTACGGAGCGGACTCGACCACGACCACCCGCTTGCGGGACACGAAGGTGGATGTGCTGCGCGCCTTGGGTCGGCGCGAGGAGGCGATCGCGGTCGGCCGACGCTCGATCGAGGCATTCGCACGGCGCTATGGCCCCGGGCATCCGCAGACCGCCAAGGCGCAGGGCCGCGTCGGCGCGGTGCTCGAGGACCTCGGGGACCTCGAGGGTGCGATCGAGCTGTTCCGCGAAGCGTTTGCGACCCTGGAGGACACGCCGGGCGTCGACCCGGTGGATCGGGTGGCCGAGGGGTTCTTGCTCGCCCAGGCGCTCGGCAACGCCCGTCGGTTCGACGAGGCGCGCGACATCGCGACGCGCACGCGCGCGTTGGCGGTCGAGGCCGTCGGGGAAGGCCAGCCGCTGGTCAACCTCGTCGACGTCGCTCATGCCACGCTGGAGCTCGACGCGGGCAACTACGGGCGAGCCATCGAGATGTACGAGCGACTCGCACGCGTAGAACGTGGGGTGCGACCCAACGCCGACGCGGTCAACGACCACGTGTTGTGCATGAATCTCGCGGTCGCATACGCGCGAGCGGATCGCCCTCAGGATGCGACCACGCAACTTCAGCGCTGCGACGAGATGGCGCTCGTTATCGAGCCTCCCCATCCGCTGCATTTCCCGTCTTCGGACCGTTACGCCGGCGAAGTGCTGCAGCGCGTCGGGGAACTCGAGCAGGCGCGCGAACGCTACGTACGTTCGGCCGATGTGCTCGACGAGCAGGCGCCCGAGCGGCTCGATCGCGCCTTCGCACATTTGGGCATCGTCGAAATCGACCTTGCGCGAGGTGTCGGGGAAGGACTCGATGCCCAGCTCGACGTCGTCGAGAGGGTGCTCGGCGACCAGCTGCAGCCCGAGCTACGCGAACGTCTTCGCGACGCTCGCGACGCGGTGCGAGCTCGTCAAACTCTCTAAAACGGCCACCGAATCTTGTTCTGCTCGCCGGCCCGACGGCCGAGCCACGATGCGCGTCACGTCGCCGCGCCGATACGCGGCGCCGATATGCGGCGCCTATATAAGGAGGCGCGGCGGGTCGACGATGGCGTCCAAGGGTATGTCCGGTGGCTCGCGAGCAAACCACGACGCGAGTCGCTCGCGATGCGTTCGGATTTCACGACGGTGACATCGTTCGCGTCGACGATTCGAATCGCGATGCGACACGATCACAGATCTTAACCACCCACCCGCCACCGGGGTTTCAGGATGGTTTCCGAGCGACGACGCGCGGGGCTTTTGTGCCGCACCCACATTGACCATTCGTCACCGCTCGGGCTTCATTGTTGCCAATGAGGACCTCGGGCAAACCTATATTGCTCGCTGTCTTGATGGCATGCACGCCGCTGGCGTGCGGGGATGATGCCGTCATGGCAGTGACATCGGGTGACTCGGAGAGCTCCAGCTCTTCCGGGGACACACCGACCACTACTCCACCCCCAACCACCGCCGACTCGTCGGGCACGACCGATGCCACGACGAGCACGACAGGTGAGCCGATGACGTCGTCGTCGTCCGGCGTCGTCGACTCGTCGTCGACAGGCGAGCCGGATCCGACGTGTCGCGACGGCGAAGTCAACGGCGACGAGACCGACGTCGACTGCGGCGGCGGCACGTGTGAGCCGTGTCCGGACGGCGACCAGTGCACGGTCGACGGCGACTGCGAAAGCCAAACCTGTATCGGGGACATCTGTACGCAGCCGACGTGTACCGACGGCGCGCAGAACCAGGACGAGACCGACATCGACTGCGGTGGCTCGTGCGACCCGTGCGACGACGGCGACTCGTGTGACGTGGCCGGCGACTGCAACAGCGGCGTCTGCAACGCCAACGTCTGCGTAGCGCCGACGTGCACGGACACGGTGCTCAACGGCGACGAAACCGACGTCGACTGCGGCGGCGGAACGTGCCCGACGTGCCCGAACGGCGACGACTGCTCGGCCGACTCCGACTGTACCTCCGGCTCGTGTGATCGCGGCGCCGGCATGTGTGTCGCGGCGACCTGCAGCGACGGGATCCTCAACGGCACCGAGTCCGACATCGACTGTGGTGGCCCGGCCTGCGCGCCGTGCTCCACCGGCGACGACTGCAACGCTGCCGCGGACTGCGACAGCAACGTCTGCACCGGCAACACCTGCCAGGCTCCGACCTGCGGCGACGGTGTGCAGAACCAGGACGAGTCCGATGTCGACTGCGGCGGCGCCGCCTGCCCGACGTGCGCCACCGGCGATAGCTGTGGTGTCGACGAGGACTGCGCCAGCGGGGTCTGCACGGCCAACGTCTGCCAGGCGCCGACCTGCACGGACGGCACGACCAACCAGGACGAAACCGATATCGACTGCGGTGGCGCGATCTGTGGCCCCTGCACGACCGGTGAGGACTGCTCGGTCGCGACCGACTGCGACAGCGGCGTGTGCACCAACGGCGCCTGCCAGGCGCCCAACTGCAACGACAACGTCCTCAACCAGGACGAGACCGACGTCGACTGCGGCGGCAACGTCTGCAATACGTGCGTCAACGGTGACGACTGCATCGACAACGGCGACTGCTCCTCGGGCGTGTGCTCGGCGGGCACCTGCGTCGCGGCGCAGTGCACAGACGGCGTCCAGAACGGTCTCGAGACCGACGTCGACTGCGGTGGTCCCGACTGCGCGGACTGCCCGGACCTCGACAGCTGTCTCGTGGCCAGCGACTGCGAAAGCGGCGTGTGCACGGGCAACGTCTGTCAGGTTCCGACCTGCACCGACGGCGTCGAGAACGGCGACGAAACGGACGTCGACTGTGGTGGCGGCACGTGCAACGCGTGCAACCCCGGCGAAGACTGTGGCGTGGGCACCGACTGCACGACGGGCGTGTGTACGCTCAACGTGTGCCAGAACGGCACCTGCGGCGACGGCGTCGTCAACCAGCCCAGCGAGGAGTGCGATGCCGGCCTCGAAACCGCGGCCTGCGACGACGACTGCACGTTCCCGGCTTGCCCGGACGGCAACTTCAACGCGGCTGCCGGCGAAGAGTGCGACACCGGTGGCGAGACCGCCACGTGCACGGCCGGGTGCTTGATCCCGACCTGCACCGACGGTGTCGAGAACGGCACGGAGTCCGACGTCGACTGCGGTGGCACCTGCGCGGGCTGCCCGGACGGCGACAACTGCAACCTGTTCACCGACTGCCAGAACCTCGTCTGCTCGATGGGCGTCTGCCAGACCAACACGTGCTCGGACAACGCCCAAAACGGCGACGAGACGGGCATCGACTGCGGTGGTCCGGATTGCGGGCCGTGCCCCGATGGCGGTGGCTGCAGCCAAGGCAGCGACTGCATCAACGGCGTCTGCATCAACGGCCTGTGCGCCCAGCCCAGCTGCGGCGACGGCGTGGTCAACCAGATGAGCGAGGCGTGCGACACGGGCGGAGACTCCGCAACGTGTGACGCGGACTGCTCGCTGGTCGTGTGCGGTGACGGCTACATCAACGCCGCCGCCGGTGAGGAATGCGAACAGGGTGGCATCGAGACGCCGACCTGCACCGGTGCGGGCTCGCCGGCGGGTGCTTGTCGGATCCCGACCTGCGCGGACGGTGACGAGAACGGCTTCGAGACCGGCACCGACTGCGGCAACCAGGGCGTGACCGGCTGTGGCGCTTGCCCCGACGGCGAGGGCTGCAACCTCTTCACGGACTGCGTCAACCTCAACTGCGCTGGTGGTCAGTGCCAGCCGGCGGCGTGTGACGTCGGCGGTTTCGGCGGTGACGGCGTGCAGAACGGCAACGAGACCGACACCGACTGCGGTGGCGGTGGCGGCTGCGATCCGTGCCAGTTCACCGAGGCTTGCCTCGTGGACACCGACTGCGAAGTCGGCGGCCCCAACGGCGACGGCATCTGCGACACGTCGGCCGGTTCGCCGGGCGTGTGCGTGCAGTGTGGTGACGGCACCCTCAACGGTGACGAAACCGACGTCGACTGCGGTGGTCCGGACTGCCTCGGCTGTGCCGACGGTCAGGTCTGCAACGTGGCCAACGACTGCGGAGTCCCGACCGCGCAGTGCACGGGCGGCTTGTGCACCTCCTGCTACGACGGCATCCTCAACAACGAGGAGACCGACATCCAGGGCGGTATCGACCCGCTCGATCCGGGCGGCGCGCAGATCGACTGCGGTCAGTCCGGTGGTGCAGGCGGTGGCAACTGCCCCGACTGCCTCGACGGCGCCAACCTGCAGGGTGGCGGTTGCGGTGGCTCCGGCCAGTGCGAGTGCAACTTCGGCGCAGACTGCGACAGCGGCATCTGCGAAGCGGGGCTCTGCGTGTCGTGCTCGGACGGCATCCAGAACAACCAGGAGACCGACATCGACTGCGGTGGCCCGGTCTGCGGCGCTTGCCCGGATGGTGACTCGTGCCTGTCCTTCACGGACTGCCAGTCGCTGGTGTGCGTGGGTGGTACCTGCGCCAGCCCGAGCTGCACCGACAACACGCAAAACGGCGACGAAACCGACGTCGACTGCGGTGGCTCGGTCTGCGGCGACTGTGACGTCGGCGAGGCCTGCCTCAACAACGACGACTGCGTCGACACCCTCCCGGGTGGCGGTGGCACCGTCGAGTGCATCAACAACGTCTGCCAGGACATCAGCTGCAACGACGGCATCGAGAACCTCAACGAGACCGACGTCGACTGCGGTGGTCCGGACTGCGCCGTCTGTGGCGAAGGCCTGGGCTGCAACAGCGACGACGACTGTCTGCCGGGTTCGGACTGCCTCGGCGGGGTCTGCACTGCAGACGCCGGCGGAGGTCGTTGCTGCCAGCCGAACGGTACGCCGGGTTGCGACATGGACCCGAACGGCCTCTTCGGCGACTGGTGCGAAGACATCGTGTGCGACATCGACGAAACCTGCTGCGAAGCCGGTGGGTGGGTCGGCAACTGCGTGACGCTCGCGACGCTCAACTGTCTCGACGGGGGCCCGCCGCCGGCGGGTGGTCCGACGGGCCTGTGCGACAGCGAGTTCTGCGTGGAAGTCGAGCTCGAGGCCGCGACGGCCTCCGTCATCGGAAGCACCGCGGGTGAAGACGACAACTTCACCTCGGGCTGCGGCGACGGCGGGTTCGACATCGTCCACGAGTTCACCGCTCCGGTGGACGGCACCTACACGTTCGACACGTTCCTCTCCGACTTCGACACGGTCATCGCTCTGTACGAAGACTGTGGCGGCGCGGAGCTGGCGTGCGACGACAACGGCGGACCGCTCGGATTCTCGGAGGTCTCGCGAGACCTCGTGGCCGGCGAGACGATCCTCATCGTGGTCTCGGGCTTCGGCGCCGAGAGCGGCAACTACGTGCTCAACTTCAACGGCAATGCGGTTCCGCCGAATGCCGGTGACTGTTGCACCGCGGGTGGTTGCAGCGATGCGGCCTGCGTTGTCGACGTCTGTGCGATCGACCCGTTCTGCTGTGACGTCGCGTGGGACGGCATCTGCGCGGGCATCGCACAGAACGTCTGCGACGTTTGCCAGACGGAGACGCAGGTCGTCGGTGGTGACGTTCCCGACGTCGTGGTGCCGGACGCCGGCTTCGTGACGGGCAGCGGTGGTACAGCCGGCATGGCCTGCACGACGCTGAGCGTGCCGTCCGACAGCCTGAACACGGTGGAGTCCGTGGTCCTGGACGTGGGTGCGACCCACACCTTCATCGGTGACCTGACGCTCAAGGTCGTCAGCCCCGAGGGGACCGTGGTGACCGCCATGAGCCGGCCGGGTCGTACCGGCGGCAGCGGCTTCGGTGACAGCTCGAACCTCGGAGGCGCCATCCTGACGTTCTCCGACCCGGGGACGACCAATGCGGAGACCATGGGGTCGAGCCTTGCCACCGGCGGGATTGTCTGCACCGACGACCTGTTGTGCGACTACTTCGGTAACGCGGACGAGGAGCCGAACCCGGCGACCTTTGCCTCGTTCATCGGAGAGGACTCGTCCGGTAACTGGATGGTTTGCCTCGGCGACTCTGCCGGTGCGGACACGGGGTCGCTCCAGTTCGCGCAGCTGACCATCGAGCAGTCGGGCTGACCTGACAAAGCCCCCTCTCGAGGGGGTGCGCCAGAAGGCGCGACAACGACGAGAGGCCGGGGAGTCATCCCCGGCCTCTTCGTTTTTCCGGTGATCATACGCCCGGCCCTCGAGCGTATGATCGCCTCGTGCAAGGACGCTGGCGCTGGTCGCTTCACGTGGTCGGGCTCGTGCTGGCGACCACGGGGTGCGGCGCTTCGTCGCTCGTTCCGAGCGAGGCGAGCACCGACGAGACGACCACGGGCCACGCGACCACGACCGAAGATGAGGCCGGCTCGGACTCGGGTCGCGACGAGGGCACGACGACGGATTGGTCGCGTCCGCCCGACCCAAGCACAGGCGACAGTGGTGACGCGACCGAGGGCACGACCGGCGGTCCGTCCAGCTGCTCCGATCAGGAGATGAACGGAGAGGAGACGTTCGCCGATTGCGGCGGTCCGGACTGCCCCGCGTGCCCTCCGTTCGTGCCGTGCTTGGTCGGCAGGGACTGCACGAGCGGGGTCTGTGAACGACAGACCTGTCAGCTTCCGTCCTGCACGGATGGCGTGCGCAACGGGGAGGAGACGAGCACCGACTGTGGCGCCGGGGGGACCTGCCCCGCGTGCGCGCCGGGGCGAGTCTGTCGCGTCGGTGACGACTGCCTCTCGGCGATCTGCTCGGGTGGTCTGTGTGTCTCCCCGACCTGCGTCGACGGCGTCTTCAACGGCGATGAGACATCCGTCGATTGCGGTGGGGCGGCGTGCGAGCCGTGCCCCGTCGGTGGTCAGTGTCTCGCCGACACGGACTGCCGGCAGAGGACCTGCGATCCCGTCACGGGCACGTGTACCGCCGCGTCCTGCGACGACGCCGTGACGAACGGGGAGGAGTCGGACGTCGACTGCGGCGGGGCATGTCTCGGGTGCGCCGCGGGGCAAGCGTGCGACGACGGGGCCGATTGCGACGCGGGGGTCTGTTTCGCTGGGACATGTCAGGACGCGACGTGCGGCGACGGCGTGACCAACGGGGAGGAGACCGACCTCGACTGCGGTGGTCCTTCGTGTCCGCCGTGCCCAACGGGCGCGCAATGCCAGGAACACGAAGACTGCCTTGTCGGTGGCTGCGTCGCCAACGCGTGCACTCTCCCGGTCTGTGGCAACGGCATCGAGGACGGCGAAGAGACCGACGTGGACTGCGGAGGACCGTGTGCGGCGTGCCCAACGGGCGCGGGTTGTGTGTCTGCTGACGACTGCGAGAGCGGTTCCTGCTCCGGCGGAGTCTGCGACGCGCCGACGTGCAGCGACGGGATCCTCAACGGCGAAGAGACCGACCTCGATTGTGGCGGCGTCACGTGTCCTGGCTGTGCAGCGCTCCAAGCATGCCTCGTGGGCAGCGACTGCGAGTCAGGGACCTGCGATCCCGATGTGCTCGTCTGTGTGGCGCCGACCTGCGTCGACGGCGTGCAGGGGGAACTCGAGACGGACGTCGATTGCGGGGGCGGGGCGTGTGCCGGCTGCGATCTCGGCGACGCGTGCCTGGTCGACCCGGACTGCTTCAAGAGCACCTGCGTGCTGGGCATCTGCGCCGTCGAGTCGTGTCCCGATGGCGTCGTGAATCAGCCGTCCGAGGTTTGCGACGATGGGATGGACACGGCGGCGTGCGACGACGACTGCACTCCGGCTGTCTGCGGGGACGGCAATACCAACCCCGCGGCAGGCGAAGCCTGCGATACGGTGGTGCCGTCGATCCTGTGTGGGCCGACGTGTCAGCCCCCCACCTGCGACGACGACGCAAGAGACGGGCAGGAGACCGGGGTGGACTGCGGCGGACCCACCTGTGACCCGTGCGAGGCCGGGCAGGGCTGCGTGTTCTTCTTCGACTGCGTCGACCTCAACTGCAGTGGGGGCGTCTGCCAACCTGGAACATGCGTGGACGGCGTGCAGAACGGTCAGGAAACCGGAGCCGATTGCGGCGGTCCGAGCTGTCCGCCCTGCTGAGCGCCACCGCGGCGACGAGGAGGCGACGTCGTCGACGGTCGGTGGTCGGACGCCTTTCCGCCATGGCCCGACGCCGGGCGCCACCGGGACGCCTCACGCCCGCGCGTCGAGGAACGCGGTGCCGCGTGGCGACAGCTCGTAGCCGACCTCGAGGCTGATCGTCAGCCCGAGCTCCTTGAGTCGCCGAACGCGACGCTTGAACAGGTCGCGGGGCATCTGGACCTTGCCCGCGAGGCGGGTGGACACGACGCCGGGATGAGCCGCGATGAGCCCGAGCAGGCGTCGCGTCCATGGACCGTCCTTGGCCCGCGCATCGGCGCGGTCGAGCTTGGTCGCGATCGCGGCGACGTCGTCCGTGCCGAGGTTGGCGTCTTCGCGCAGCGCGATCCGGCGGTCGGCCCCGACATAGCGCACCCGAACGCGGTACGTGTCCCCTTCCCGGCGCCGCAACGCCGCGACCAGGTCGGCCCGCGACCCGAAGCCGGCCCGGCGCGCGTCGCCGTCGGTGATCTGGCGGGTCTCGACGCGATCGACGGCCTCGATCGCGAGCTCGCCGATCGCGGTGCGGATCTGCCGTCCGGCGGTGACCCGGGGCTGAAACCACCGACGGAACACCAGATCGATGTCCCCGGCCACGATGGCTTGCAGGGTGTCGACGGTCAGCAGCATCGGGGCAAGGGTCGCATGCTCCGCCCCGTCAGTGGTGGTGGTGCCCGTCGCCGTGGTGGGCGTGGCCGTGGGCGAGCTCTTCGGCCGTCGCGTCGCGCACGTCCATGATCTCGACCTCGAAGTGCAGCGTCACGCCCGCGAGCGGGTGGTCGTGCGTGATCAGCACCTCGGTCTCGCCGACCTCCTTGACCCACAGCTGCAGGTGGTTGCCCTCGTCGTCCTCGACGACGAGCGGCATGCCGGGCTCCGGCGTCGCGCCTTCGAACGCGTCGCGAGGTACCGGCTGGGGCGGGGCGCCGCTGAGCTCGCCGTACGCTTCCTCGGGCGGAACGACCGCCTTGACGATGTCGCCCTTGGACTTGCCCTCGAGCGCCTTCTCCAGTCCCGGGACGATGCTCCCCGAGCCGTGCAAGTACGGCATGGGGTCGGCATCGCGGGACGAGTCGATCGTGTCGCCCTCGTCATCGCGCAGGATGTAGTGGATGAAGGCGACCTTCTTGTCGGCGATCGAAGTCATGACCGCGCCCTGTTAGCATGCCCTGCGGCCGCGTTCACCCGATCGCGCCAAGCCCTGCGCACCGGCTCGAAAGGGGCCAACGACGGAGGGTTCCCGGTGCGACCCGTGTGCCGGCGCACGCGTGTGACCGGCCTGCGGGGCGCAAGCGGTCGCGTATTCTCCCGGGATGCGACGGGCAATCCGGGCTTGCCTGCTGCTGCTGCCGGCGTGCGGCGGCGGTGACGACAACCGCGAAGACGAGCTGCCGACGTCGATGTCCTCGGTCGGGATGACGATGTCGGCCGGCGAAGACACGGGCATGGGCGGGACCGACGACACCGGACCGGGCATGAAGCTCGACGCGGGCGCCATGGGCTCGGACCTCGGGGGAGGCGGGATCATCGGCGGTTGCGACGACGTGCAGATGCTGCCGACCAACCAGGGCTGCGAGTTCTGGGCGGTCGATCTGCCGAACGTGTCGGTCGTGCCTCCGCTGACGATCGACACCGTGCCGGCCGACCAACAGTTCGCGGTCGTCGTCACCAATCCGTCCGCCGTGGCCACCGCCAACGTCGAGATCTTCGGGGCCGACCCCGGTGTCCCCTTGGCCAGCGGCGCGGTGCCGTTCGACACGATGCGGGTGTTCGAGCTGCCGTCGCTGTCGATCACGCCGGGCGCGACCACGGCCAACGGGCAGGCCTACCGCATCGTCTCGGACCTGCCGATCACCGCCTACCAGTTTCAGCCGCTCGACAATACGTCGCCGGTCTACTCCAACGACGCGACGTTGCTGTTTCCGACCCACGTCCTCACCGGGGACTACACGGCGATCACCGGCGACGCGACGCTCGCGAGCAACGACGGCTTCAACGTCTCCGACGTCAACACCGGCGCGTTCGTCTCCGTCGTGGCCACCGAGGCGAACACGACGATCACCCTGTTTCCGACCGCAACGCTCTTCCCCGGCGCGTACGAGGGCGTCACGTTGCAGGCCGGGCAGGTGCTGACCGCGATCTCGTCCGAGCGCGGCGCGCCCAACTACGGCAACCTGTCGGGCACCCGCGTGCTCGCCGACAAGCCGGTGGCGGTGTTCGCCGGATCGGTCGCGACCTCGGAGCCTTCGATGGGCGTGACCTGCTGCGCCGATCACCTCGAGCACCAGATGCTGCCGCTGACGGCCTGGGGTACCGAGTACGCCGCCGCGCCGGCCGTGGCCGCGACCGGCACGGGCAACGACGCGTCCCTGTACCGGATCACCGGGGCGTTCGACGGCACCGCGCTCGCGTACGACCCCGCGCCGCCGACGGGCGCGCCGTCGACCATCGACGCCGGGGAGACGATCGCGTTCATCACCGACGAGCCGTTCGTCGTCGCGACCACCGACGACGCCAAGCCGTTCGCCGTCTCGCAGTTCCTGCTCAGCAACCAGTACTTCGGCGGGCTGTCGCGCCCCGGCGACCCCACGATGATCGTGCTCCCGGCCACGGCGCAGTTTCAGGACAAGTACGTGTTCCTGATGCCGCAGGGGTACACGCGCAACATCCTCACGGTGATCCGACCGATCGGCGCACCGCTGTTTCTCGACGGTGCGGCGATCCAGGACGGGCTGTTCGCACCGCTGGGCAGCCTCGGCGCGGCCGACTACGAGTACGCCCACGTCGACGCGCAGCCGGGCAGCCACGTGCTCGAGGGCGACGAACCGGTGGGGATCATCGTTTCCGGCAATGCCACCGACGTCAGCTACGGCTACGCCGGGGGCAGCGGCGTGGGGGCGATCTCGCAGCCACCGCCGCCGCCGGCCGGCTGACGCGGCGTTCGCTGGCCCTGGTAGGCTGGGGCACGCGTGGGCGTGCATCGGTACCGGCTGCTCGAGGGCATGTGCCTGGGCTTTGCGGGGGTCGGCGCATTCGCGGCCTTCCTCGGAGGCACCGGCGCGTTCGCGATGTGGCGCACCGGCGTGAGCGAGGCGATGTTCGGCGCACCCGGGGTCGTCGACGCGTTACGGCCGTTCTCCACGGCGACGCTCGGAATCCTCGGCGGCTCGATCGTGGGCAAGTGGGTCGCGGCGTGGTGGCTCGTTCGCTACCCGCTGGCCGCCGGCGCACGGTGGGCGTGGTGGGCGCTGGTGGCGGGACTGCTGGGGTGGTTTTGTCTCGATGGGGCGGTGTCGGTCCTGCACGGGGCGTGGTTCAACATCTTGTCGATCAACCTCGCTCCGCTCGTGCTGGTCGGAGTCCCGCTGTGGCGCGCCCGCGACGGCCTGCAATCGCAGTCACGCACCCCGTTGCCGGCCCGTGGAAAACCGCTGCTGGCGGCGACGATCGTGTTCACCCTCTTCGGTCTCGTGCTGACCTTCGCTGCGACCGCGCCGATCTTCGACTTCTACTCGGCGGCGATCGCCGACGCCTTCTTCGAGGGCCATGCCCCGCCGCAAGCCACGACGTGGCAGAGCTTCATCTACGGCTTGGTCGGGGCCACCTTCGCCGCGCACTTCGCCATGCTCGCGTGGGCGTGCGTGATGGCGGGCGGCCGGCTGTGGGTCCGCTCGATGGTCATCACCTCGATGCTCGCCTGGTTTTGCGTGGACTCGGCCACGGGCCTCATCCACGGCGCGTACTTCAACCTGCTGATGGTCAACGTGCCGTCGATGCTCGTGATGGCGGCCGCGTGGTGGTGGGCGAGCTCGCCGGACCCACGGAACCCGCGGGTCAGGGGCCCAGATCCGGCGCCGGAATGAACTCCTCGGCGTCGCCGGGGATCTCCGGGAACTCGCCGCGACGCCACCGTTGCGCCTGCTCGTCCAGCCGAGCCTTGTCGGAGTGCACGAGGTTCCACCAGATGTGACGCGGGCCGATCGCATCGCCGCCGAGAAGCACGACGGTCGCGTCTTCGATCGCCTCGACCCGCGCCGCGGCCTGGTCGAGCACGAGCATCTCGTGGGCGTTCGAGGCCTCGCCGTCGACCGCGACGCGACCGGAGACCGGATACACGCAGCGCTCCTCGTGGTCGGGCAGGGGGATCGAGGCCCCGGCGGGCAACCTCGCGACTGCGTAGACCAGCGGCGACGTCACCTCGACCGGCGATTGCTCGCCCCAGCCCGTGCCGGCGAGCAGCCGCACGGGCGTGCCCTCGATCTCCAGCTGCGGCAGATCGGTCCAGCTGTCGAAGCGCGGGGCCTGCTCTTCCTCGCCGTCGGCGTGGGCGCACCACAGCTGCAGGCCGTGGCTGGTCTTGGTGGTACCGAGGGCGGCCTCGGGCGCGCGCTCGCTGTGGACGATGCCGTGGCCGGCGCGCATCCAGTGGATCTCGCCCGGGCGCACGATCGCATGACCGCCGGTCGAGTCGCGATGCTCGATCGATCCCTCGAACAAGTACGAGACCGTCGACAGTCCGCAGTGCGGATGCGGACGGACGTCGCCTTCGCGAGAGACCGTTCGGGTGTGGGGCCCGAAGTGATCGAGAAACACCCAGGGCCCGACCTTGCGGACGGTACGACGCGGCAAGATCCGGCGAACCGAAAAGTCGCCGACCTTCGCGTCGCGCGGCTCGACATGCTGCAGCACGCTCATCGCCGGGAGGTTAGCTCGCCTCAGAAACAGACGCTGCGCGCGACCCCGGCGGACTCGACCTGCTCGCACCGCATGCCGTCGGGGCATGGGCGCCCTTGCTCGCAGTCGATCGCGCAGACCCGGCGGGCGTCGGGCAGGCCGATGTCGAGGCAGAACGCCCGCATCTGCCCGTCGGGGGCGATGTCGCAGTTGCTCGCGTCGTCGATGTCGGCGCAGGCCGCGGAGCAAAAGCCTGCTTCGTCGGCCGGAAACACGCAGAACTCCTGCGGCGTGCAGACCGATTGGTCGGCACACACCGAGTACATCGCGCCGCGACCGCCGGGACGCACGCCCGGGTCGTAGTCGTCGGGTAGCTCGTCGTCGTCGTCTTGGTCGTCGGTGGTGTCGCCGGCCCCGTCGTCCTCGGACAGGCCCACCGAGCGATCGGTGCAGCCACCGAGCAGGGCCACGGCCACGCCCATCACGATCGAGATCCGAAGCATTCGCACGCCGCCTTCCCCGAGCATGGTAACCGGTACCCCCACCTCGGTTTCCTCGGCGGCGGCGATTGTGGGGCGCTGCCACCTCGGTTGGCAGGGTAACCGTTCGGCGGCCACGGGATATCTCGGGGGTGCCGCGCCATCGTCGGATCCTCGCCACCGTCGCCGTTGCTGTCCTCGCCACGAGTGGGTGCGACGACGGGGACGGCGCAGAGGGCTTTTCCACCTCGGCAGAGCCGCCGATGATGACCGCGCAGGGCCCCATCCCCACCGAGGGCGCAGCGCTGCAGGACTGGCTCGAGGGCTTCGGGTACCTGGACTGGGACGCCGAGTCGTCCGTGCATTCGAGCACGGGTCCGCACTTCGGTGGCGTACGGACGTTCCTGGATCCGTCGCTGGTCGCGTCGCTGCAGGCGGGCAACGCCAGTCACCCGGCCGGGGCGGCGACGGTCAAGGAGCTGTACGGCGACGGCGACGTGCTGTTGGGCTGGGCGGTCGCGGTCAAGCTCGCCGACGACAGCGCGGGCGGAGACAACTGGTACTGGTACGAGTACTTCGACGGTGGCGTGCTCGCCGACGCCGCAGGACTCGGCGTGTGCACGGGCTGCCACGGCGGTGGCACCGACTACGTGCTCACCCCGTTCCCGCTGCAGTAGGCCTCGCGATCAGCGGGTCTGTTCGCGGAAGCGTTCTTGCTTCTCGGCCGCTTGCCGTCCGCGCGTGCGCGACAACGATGGGACGCGCAGGCGGGCGAGGGCGAGGTCCCGTGCGTCCACGTTTCCTCGCTCGGTGGCGCGCATGTACGCGACGAACAGCAGCGTTCCCGCCTGCTCGGGCCGGGGCGCCGAGGCGACGGCGGCGTCGATCTTGGCCCAGCCCCGGGCGGGCTCGACGCGCGTCGCGGCGTCGACGAGACCGCCGGGCCACCATGCGATCGCGGCCGCGTCCGGATCGACGTCGAGCACGGCCTCGGTGATCTCGGCATCTTCGGGCATCGCGATGCAGCGCCCTTCGGCGAGGGCCATCGTGGCGACGTCGGCCATCAGCGGGTCACGACGGTCCCTGGCCTTGCGCAGCAGATCGCGCTGGGCGAATGCCGCCGTCACGGCGCGACGCGGGGTCGCGGCGCACGCCTCCGCGAGCGTGTGCGCGTCCTCGGCGATCGCGGCCATCGTCGCCGATCGACCGTCGTCGTCGCGGTAGTCGACCTGCACGCGCCGCCCGTCGACGTCCAGGTCGACGACGACCTCGGGATCCATGGCGAACACCTCGAACGAAAGCCGGTCGCCGCCCTTGGTGCGCAGGTTGACCTCGCACGCCGACCCGGCCGGGCACCCGACTTCGAGGCGCTGGGGGTCGAGCATGCGCGGCGTCGGCAGGGACTGCCCTTGCATGCCGTCGCCGTGGCGAAACGTGTCCATGGTGCGCACGCGGACGGACTCGACATCCGGCACGCCGTGCACGATTACCCGAGCGGTGCCGGTGGGGCGCTGCTGCTGGGCCGCCGCCGCCGGCGCGGCCACGCCGATCGCGACCCCGATGGCCACGACGAACGCTGTCCGCCCCGCGACTCCCCGCACCTTTCGATCGTGCCGCGCGCGGGTCCCCGCTGCAAGGTGAGAAGGTGCGCAGCGTTGGCTACACGGCCGGCCGCGCTACCACTCGCAGGTCGCCCGGTCCTTGGGCTTGATCCACTGCGGCGGCAGGTCCGACAGCGGCGGCGGATCGTCGCCGCAGCCCGGATCTGCCGCGTCGTCGAGCTCGTCGAAGTCGTTGTCGGAGCCGTCGGTGCACGCCGAGCCCGAGTCCTTCGACTCGGGATCGGGGCGGCCCTGTAGCCACTTGTCGTCGATCATCGCCCACACGTCGTCGAAGAACGTCTGGTACTGCGCGGCGAGCTCGTCGGAGTGGAGGATCACCACGTTCTCGTCGTTGGCGTCGTCGCCGGCGCTCGTCCAGTTCATCGACCCGGTGATCACGGTGTGGCCGTCGATGACCGCCGACTTCGCGTGCATCTTGCCACCCCAGTTCTCGATCTTGACCGGGATCCCCGCCGCGCGAAGCAGCTCGTGCTTGGTGTAGCCGTTCGTGGCGGCGGTGGCGTCGATGATCACGCGCACTTTCACGCCGCGCAGGTGCGCATTGATGAGGTCTTCGGCGATGCGCTTGTGGGTCAGAAAGAACACCGCCACGTCGATCGACTTCTCGGCGTCCTTGAGCAGCGGGCGGACCCGCTCTCGGATCGGCGTGTCCTGCGGCGAGAACATCACCTCGACCTCCGTGTCGCCGACCTGCACGCGCAGCAGGCCGCGCGACTTCTTGAGGCGGTGGTACTTGCCGTCCGAGTACATCTGCTCGAACTCCCGCATGTACGCGGTCGCGATCTTCGGCGAGTCGAGCACGGTGACGAGGTTGGCGTTGTAGCCGCCCGTCCCCGAGTCGGACACGTTCGTGGATCCGGTCCACACGTACCGACCGTCCACCACGAAGAACTTGTTGTGCATGATCGCGTCGCCACCCCCGAGGGGCTCGCGGCTGGCGTGGGCGGCCATGAGGCACCTGTCGCCGAGGTCGTAGGCCAGGCACTGCACCGGCCCCTCGAACCCCTGGGGCTGGTTGCACTTGGGCTCGTAGCGGTCGCCTTCTCGTTCGGCGACGCGGGTGTTGGACTTGTCGACCTTGTAGTCGTCGTGGACGTTCTTTTCACCCACGAGTGCGACGAGCTGCTCGGTGCTCGAGTAGTAGTTTCGGCCCTCGTGGTCACGGTCGACCACGCCGCGGATCTTCACGCCACGCTGCTGGGCCCGGCCGATCGCGTCCATGATCGCGGTCTGGTTGCGCATGCCGTAGATCGCGAAGTCGATCGTCTCGTTCGCGCCGTCGATGAGCTGCAGCAGCGCGCGGCAGTGCTCGGCCTCGCAGTGATCGGTGGGCGCGTCGCCCGAAGGACGATTGAGGATCAGTCGGACGCTGCCGTTGGGCTCGGACAAGGGCGCGGCGTCCGACGGGCTCGTCGTCGCGTCCGGTCGACACCCGGCGCACAGCAGCAACGCGAGCCAGGCTCGGGCATTCACGGGGCGATGGTACACCGCTGGCCCACGGCGGCGGAGGCTGCACGCCGCGCCACGCGGGGCCCGATGGCGGCGTTGCTCGGGGGGCGGACGGCGCTGGCGCGGCGGCACGTGCGTTCGCGGCTTCGTGCCGTAAGCTGAGCGCATGCACGCACGCGGTGTGGGGATCGGGCTGCTCGGCGTGGCGCTCGTCGGCTGCGGCGACCCCCCGCCTGCGGTGTCGCCCGCTCGCGAGCCCGAGGTCGGCGTGTGCCGGGAGGCCGCCGACGAGGCGCCCAAGGCCCCCTCGCTCGCGCGCCGACTCGGTCCCTCGATCGCGACCGCCACTGCGGGCTGCCTCGAGCAGGGCCGCGCCCACGACACCGAGACGGACACCGCCGTGTCGGGCACGTGGAAGGGCAGCTACGATTACGACGACGGGGCTCGTTCCGTCTCGCTCGAGGTCACGTTCAACGTTCGCGAGGGACGGTTGCGCGGGACGATGAGCGAGCCCAATACCTTCGGCGTGCCGGGCTATGGCCAGCTGGAGTCGGAGCTCGTGGGCGAGGCGGTGGCGTCGAACGTGGTCGCGTTCATGAAGACCTACCGCGCCGGCGACACGGACCACTCCGTGTTCTACATCGGCGAGCTGTCACGGGACGGCAAGACGATCCACGGCACGTGGACGCTCCAGGAAGACCAAGGCCCGTTCGAGCTGCGCAAGACCGGACCGTGACGTTCGTGTCGCGCCCGCGTCAGCGCGGATCTTCGTAGCCGTGCTCGCGGTGCCAGCTCGCGAGCGACGCGACGGGGTACGCCTCGTACGCCTCGTCGTCGGGGCCGACCTCGTCCGGCACCCAGCTCGCCTTGGACCCGAGCATCATGTGCACGAGGTGGGGTGGCGCCGGGAGCGGGGAGTCGATCGCGCTCGCGACGGGGTGCACCAGCGCCGGCCAGCGGTCGTGGATCGCGTACACGTGCGAGCCACAGTGTCGGCAGAAGTATCGCCGGTGGCCGCTGCGCACGGTGGTGCCGTCGCGCTCGACCATCGCGCGGTAGACGAGCAGCTCTGCTTCGCCCTCCACGGTGAGTGTCGTCGCGTCACCCCCGAGGTTGATCATGTAGCCGCCCGCGCCGCCGGTCTTGCGGCAGATCGAGCAGTAGCAGCGCTGGTAAGGCCAGGGCTCGAGGCTTTCGCACGAGAACCTGACCGCCCCACAGTGACACGAGCCTTCCAATCGCATGGGCCCGCAGCATACGCGGGGGTGGGCGATCTCGCGGCTTCGTTGGTACGATGTCCAGATGCGGCGGGTGACGACGGCGCTGTTCGCGGGGCTCGCGGGCTGCACGTTTGGTTCTGCGGGTGACCCTGGGCCGGCCAAGCCGGCCGACACCGATGGCGACGCGTCGACGGGCGCAGTCGAGGCCGACGACGACGCGCCGGTCGCCAGCCAAAGCGACGGCGACGGCGACGGCGACGGTGACGGCACGTCTGCGGGGAGCAGCAGCGGACCGGGACCGGCGGACTCGACGTCCGACGGCGATCCACCCGTGGCCGGCGAGGGTGCGCTGGAGATCTCCGGTGGTCCCCTCCTCGAGCTCGGCGAGCTGCCCGTGGGCGCCGCCCATGCGTTCGAGGTCACGCTCGACAACGTGGGGGACGGCCCGGCCACCGCGATCTTCGGCCCGGAGCTCCCGCCGTCGTTCGTCTACGTCGGCGGTGCGTACCCCGGTGACGGGGGAACCTGCGGTGTGGCCCTCGACGCGGCGCAGAGCTGCACGATGGCGCTCGAGGTGACGCCGGACCGACCGGGCATCGCGACGGCCACGATCCAAGTCAGCTACGTCGGCGCCCAGATGGCCAAGGTCGTCGACGGCGAGCTTCGTCTCGTGGGCACCGGCGCCACCGGAAATCTGTTGCTCAATCCGGGGGCCGAGGCGGGGCCCGTGGGGCAGCTGCCGCCGGATTGGTCGGTGTCCAGCGGCGACGGCTGGGAGGCGACCTCCGGCGAGGTCGACAGCGGCGCGCAGTCGTTTTGGGCGGGTGGATCCAACACCAGCGGCGACGCGGTGCTCGCTCAAACCGTCGACGTCGTGGGCCTCGCGGCCACGATCGACACCCTCGGGATGTCCGTGTCGTTCTCGGGCCGCGCCCGTACGATGTCGTTCGCCGACGACCCCCACGACCTGCGCGTCGTCTACCTCGACGCTGCCGAGGCCGAGCTCGGGGCGTGGGATGCGGGCTTTCACGACGAAACCGGCTGGCACACGCACGCGATGACCCAGCCGATTCCGGCGGACACGCGCCGGATCCGGGTCGAGTTGCTCTGCAATAAGGACTTGGGATCCAACTGCAGCGCGTGGTTCGACACCCTCGAGCTGACGGCGTCGTATCCCGCGCAATAGCCGGCGAGCGCGCGGGTGCGATGGACATCGCGCCGCCCTGCCCGCAAACTGCGGCCCGTGAGGCGGTCGCACGCACTCGCACTCGGGGTTGCCGTCGCCGCATTCGCGGCCTCGGGCCGGGTCCACGCCAACCCCGTCAATGCGGAGAAGATGCGCGGAGATGCGGACGAGCCGGGTTGGCTCGCTTCGCTCGACGCCCGTTTCGCCCTCGCTCGCGGCAACGTCGACCGCCTCGATCTCGGCTACGGCGGCCTGCTGCAGTATCAGACGATGTACCCGGACGGGGTCGGGTTCCGCGGTCGCCCGCCGCCCGCCGGGGTCGAGCCGTTCTTCCGAGATCGCTACCTTCTGTTGACCGATGGCGCGTTCACCCGCGTCTCGGACGACAACGTCACCAACCGCGGCTTCGCGCATGCCCGCTACACGCGGATGTTCATCCCCCGGCTGGGCCTGGACGTGTTCGTCCAGGAGCAGTTCAACGAGTTCACCCGCCTCAAGGCGCGCATCGTCGGCGGCGGAGGGGCGCGCGCGGACGTGATCCATCGCCGGCTCGTGCAGTCGTGGCTGGGCTCGGGGTACATGGCCGAGTACGAGCTCAACGACACGGTCGTCGGGGATCCGCACCCGGCCCGCGTCGTCAATCACCGGTGGACCAGCTACGGCGTGCTGCAGGTGGAGCTGCTCGCCGAGACGCTGGTGTTTCGCAATACCGCCTACGCTCAGCCCCGCTTCGACGATTTCACGGATGTCCGCGTGCTCGACAACGCCCAGATCGAGGCACGCCTCGCCGACGGCGCGTTCGCGTTCGGCATCGATTTCGGGGTGCAGTTCGACAGCCGCCCGCCGCAAGAAGTCGTTCGCACGGATCTGTCGCTGGGGAGCTATCTTCGCCTGCGGGTGAACCGATGACGCGGCAGGAGATGATTGTACGGTACCTCGGCCCGGTGCTGGCGGTCCCGCTCGGGCTCGGGCTCGGGTTCGGGTCGGGGTGCGGCAAGTCGAAGACGACGAGCGCATCGACGTCCCCACCCGCCGCGTCCAAGCCCCGACCTCGGTCGGACGCGAGCGCGATCCAGACCGTCTTCGCCGACTTCACCGACGCGGTGTCCAACAACGACGGTCAGCGCGCGGTGCAATACGTCGACGCCAAGACGCTGCGCACCTACGAGGAGCTGGCCTACCTCGCACGGATGGCCGACCGGTCGGCGCTGCTGAGCCAGTCGACGGCGCGGCAGGTGATGGTGATCCTGATCCGGCAGTCGTTCGATCGCTTCCAGCTGCGAGCGCTCGACGGCGCCGGGCTGTACGCGAAGATGGTCGACGAGGACGCGTTCATGGCCATGGCTTTCGAAAACGTCGCCCTCGGACCCGTGACGGTCGAGGGCGACAAGGCGAAGGCGGTCGTGACGAAGGTCGATGGCGATCCGGCGGACAAGGCGGAGGTCGAGTTCGTCCGCGAAGGGGTTTGGAAGCTCGACTTGTCCGGGGCGCTGCGTGCGTTGGAAGCGGACCTGGCGGACATGCCCAGCGAGCCCGATGCGCGCATGGAGGCGGTGCTCGACCTCGTGGGCGACATGCTCGGCACGCGGCCGCGCGCGTCGTTGTACGACGGCCCGCGCTAGAACCGGACGCCGGCCACGAAGCCGGGCCACACGCGCACGCGAATGTCCTGCAGCGTGTAGGTCGGGTCGTCGGGGAGCACCACGTTGCGCGCATGGGTCGAGTAGGCGACCCAGCCGTAGCCGGGGCGGTCGACGGGGCGGTCGGTGTCGTCGACGAGGACGTTGAGCGTGGGGCCGCCGAAGATCGCCACGCGCGGGGCGGCCTGCCAGCCGACCATCGCCCGGAACTTGCCGAGCCCGCCGATGTTGGCGCCCGCGCGCAGGCCCGAGGTCACGCCGTAGTAGGCCAGGTCGAGGTCGATGAAGAACTTGTCGTCGACCGGGATGTGGCCACCGAAGCCGCCGCCGAACTGCCACGCCTTGCCGCGCTCGAGGTTGGTGCCCACATGGCCGCTGGCGTCGGAGCCGAACGGGTGCAAGCCTGCGGACGCGAACGCGTAGGTGAAGCGCGCCGGCAACCGGATGCCGACCTCGAGCAGCGACGTGTCGCTCGAGGAGACCTCGGGTCGGATGCCGCCCTCTTTGGTGATCGGCAGCAGCGCGAACGAGGCGTCGGCTCGCTCGGCGTAGTTGATGAGGCCGAACTGTGCGCCGCGGTGATTGCCCGAGACGTTGATCAGACCGAACTGCACCCCGTGGGCCGTCTTGGCGCGGTTGATCCCACCGAACTGCACGCCGCGAAGGTCCATCGCGTAGTTGTAGCCGTGGGTCGCCTGGATACCGCGGTGCGTGCCGCGGGTGATGTTGGCGCCCATCGACAGCGTCACGCCCTGCGCGTCCTCGTCGACCACCGTCGCACCGAAGCCGGCGGCAAAGCCGTCCAGCTGCGTCGAGCGGGTCCAGCCCAGCGCGATCGCGTACTTGTTTCGGACCTTCTTGCCCTTGTGCTTGGCGTTGAGCGACACGCCCGGCCACAGGCCGACGTCCCAGTTCTGCTCGATGTACTCGGGCTCGGGGGCCGGCGTGGCGGCGGCGGTGGGCTTGGTGGTGACCGTGACCGCGCCGTCTTCGTCGACGACGACGGTGGCGTCGCCGGCGTTGATCGTCGTCTTGTTCGCCGGCGTGGTGTCGGTGGCCGACGGCGGCGCCGCGGCAGGGGAGGCGTCCGCGGTCGGAGCGGCCTCGGGCGTCGGTGTCGCGGCCTCGGGCGCGGGCGTAGCGGCGGGCGCGGGCGTGGGCGCTTCGGGAGAGGGCGAGGGCGCGGGCGCGGCGGCTTCGGGAGACGGCGCGGGTGCGGGGGCGGGCGCGGGGGCGGGCGCGGGCGCAGCCGCTTCGGGGGTCGGCGCGGCCGGGGCCGGGTCCGCCGGGGCCGGGGCTACGACCGGGGCGGCCGGGGCGGCCGGTGCCGGCGCCGCAAGGCAGGTCAAGAGCGCGAGGGGGAGGTCGACGAGTCCAGTCATGGCACCGGGTCCAACACCGGGCCCGGCCCGGCGTGTCACCGTGCCCGACCGATCACGGCTTGCGAAGGACGAGCGAGCGCTGGTTCCAGCCCTGCGGCAGCACGAGCGGGTCGACCACGGCGTCGGCCGAAGTCGCGAGCGAACGGGCCGCGTCCACGACGGCCGCGACGTCGATCGCCGTCCCTTCCGGGGCAGTCACGAAGAAGAACCGCTCGAACTTCGGCGCGTCGTCGAGCTCGTACGAGTGGTCGAGCGACGTCTTGCCGCCGGCCGCGAGCGCCGGCGAGGCATCGACCGTCGACGGAAAGTGCAGGGTCGACTCGCCGCGACCGTCGATCGAGACGATCACGCCCTGGGCCTGGTCGGCCGCGAGGTAGCTCAGCTGCAGGCGCGTGCCCTCGGTGACGGTGTCGTCGGCCGCGAGCGCGGTCCGGCGCGAGCCGTCGACGCGCTCGATCACGAGCCGCGCGTCGCCCTTGAGGTACACCTGCTCGGGCCCGTCGTCGTCGACCGACGTGGTGTCGGCGATCGCGACCATGGGATCGGGCTCCGGGTCGTCGTCGCCCGAGCGCACCCACAGCAGCACGAGCGCGGCCGCGGCCGCGAGGGCACCGGCGGGAATCCACCAGCGCGCGGGGGTGGCCGTCGACGCGGCGTCGCGCTCGGCCGCGCGCAGGCGGCGGGCCACCTCGTTGGCCACGCGGCCGGGCGGCACCTCGGCCCGGATCGCCGCGTCGTCGGCCCGCAGCGCGGCCATGCGCGCCTCGAACTGGTCGCCGAGGGCCTCCTCGACCGCGCGGGTCTGTTCCTCGGTCGCTTCTCCGAGCGCCACGCGCTCGACCCAGATCTCCGGAATCGCGTCGCTCATGCCGTCGCCTCCATCCCCGACTCCAGTGCGCGCATCGACGCCTGGATCTTGCGAAGCCGCTTGCGAACCCCCGACACGGACATCCCCACCAGCTCGGCGGTCTGCTCGAGCGTCAAACCGTCGTGCAGGTGCAGCACCGCGATCGTCGCGGACGACTCGGGCTCGCGACCGAGCACGCGATCGAGCAGCGAGCGCGCTTCGGTTCGGCCCAGCGCGTCGTCGGCCTCGGCGATCCGCTCGAAGAGCTCACCCGCCGGCTCGGCCGGCTTGCGCCGCTGGCTGCGCTTCTTGTTGAGGCATACGTTGGTCGCGATCCGGTACAGAAGGCTCGAAAGCCCCCGGTCCTCGATCGTGTCGCCTCGTCGGCACAGCTGTACGAACACGTCGTGCATGGCGTCCTCGGCCGCTTCGGGGTCCCCGAGCAGCTTCCGGCAACGCCGCAGGACCATGGGTCCGTAGCGGCGGTAGAGAGATTCGACGTCGATGCCCACGGGGCTGCGCGCCGGTGTATCGAACACCGGGACCCGTGGCGAGTGTCACTGCCCACGGAAAACCGCAGAAAAAGCGCGTGCGAGGGCCATGCGCGCGAAGTCACTCCCGCCGGCGGCGCGCCGGGCCCGGGGTGCCGGGTCGGGCGACGCGCATGTCACCGTGCCGAAATCGAAGCGACATCATCGTGCACGATGGCGCGTGGACGAACGCGGCTACCGTGGGTGGCATGACGTCGATCCATGCTCGCGCGGTCGCAGTGGCCCTGCACGCCCTCGTCTTCAGCGCGTGTGGCGGGACCGAGGTGGACTGCCGCCGGGAGTCGGACGCGGCCACCGAACGCGCCGAGGCCGGTCAGAAGGAACGACAAGACCGTCTCGCGCAGACGATCGGCAGGGGCCTGGCGAACCTGGCTTGGGCCGCGTTGCTGGGTGAGCTCTCCGACGAGCCCTCGGCGCCCACGGGCGGCGAAGGGGCCGAGGCGGGGGCCGGCATCGAGGGATCCGCCGCGACGCAGCGGCGCGTGCAGCTGGTCGGGTCCGCGCAGGGCTTCCTCTCGGCGGGCGTCCTCACCGGGATCCGCGTGCGCGCCAAAGTGGAGGGCCGCGCCGAGCCCGTGCCGCTGTACGCATGTTGGGTCGGGAGCGACGACAAACCCTACGACGTCGACACCGCGACCCTGCCCGAGACGATCACCGACAACGCGCGGCTCGTGGAGTCGCGCACGGAGTTCTCGGGCGGGCAGACCCCGGGGGGCGAACTGATCGTCGAGCTGTACCTTCCCTGAGCGGTCGGCGACCAAAGAGATCGCGATCGCGGTCGTCGCGCGGTGACACTTCCTCGGCGTCGCGGGGTTGAACCCCTCGGATGAAGCGTCGCTTCACCGCCCTGGCGCTGTTGGCCGTGACCCACTGCACCGAACCCGCTTCCGAGTCCGACGACGCGACCCTTGGCGCGCACGTGCACGCGCGTGAGGTGACGCCGAACATGCCCCAGGTGCCCGAGGTCGCGGGCGAGCGCGACAAGGGTCTGTTTCCCCACCTTTTTGTCGTCCGCAAGGGTCCCCACGCGCTGGAGTGGCTCGCCGACGGCACCGCGGTGGCCCACGGTGACCTGGTGCAGGTCGGGTACGTGGCCGCCGGGCACACCCGCGGCGTCATCGTCTCGATCGATGGTCGTGGGCAGGTGACCTTGCACCACCCGGCCGCGCCGGACCTGCCGCCGCGGTTGCAGCCCCGCGGCCGCCAGCCCCTGTCGTTTGCGTTCGAGCTCGACGACGCGCAGGCGTTCGAGCGCTTCGTGTTCGTCGCGGCCGCCGACGACGCGCTGACCCCCGCCCGTGTGCTCGAGGCCGCCCACCAGGTGGCCGACGGGCGATCCGATGCCGCCACCGCGCGACTACCGTTACCCTCCACCTGGCACCAGTCCTCGGTGCTGCTGCGCAAACGGTGACCATGCACGACACGCTCGAACGCTTGCGCTGGATCGCGCTGCTCGTGCTCGGGTACGTGGTCTGGTTCGCCGTGCACGCCTCCGTCGCGCGCGCCGCGGCGCCCGAGGACGAGCCTGCGACGACCGAGGTCACGACGGTGCGTCGCTTCGCGCTGGTCGTCGGGGCCAACGACGGCGGGGCCGAGCGCGTGCGCCTGCGGTTCGCGACCAGCGACGCCGACGCGATGGCCACGGTGCTGCGTGACCTCGGCGGCGTGCGCGGCGGCGACCTCCTCGAGCTGCGCGACCCCACGCCCGAGGAGCTCGACTCGGCGCTGCGCAGCATCGGCCGGCTGCTGCGCCTGGCCAGTCAGGACGGCGCGCGCACCCAGTTCGTCTTCTACTACTCCGGACACTCCGACGATCAGGGGCTGCTGCTCGGCGAGTCCCGCGTCGACTACAAGACGCTGCGCGAGCGCGTGCAGGCCGTCGGGGCCGACGTGCGGATCGCGATCCTCGACTCGTGCGCGTCCGGAGCCTTCACCCGCCTCAAGGGCGGCAAGCGACGCGCCCCGTTCCTGGCGGCCTCGGCCTCGAAGGTGGAGGGCCATGCGTTTCTGACCTCGAGCTCGGCCGACGAAGCCGCGCAGGAATCGGACCGGGTCGGCGGCTCGTACTTCACCCACTTCTTCTCCACGGGCCTGCGCGGCGCCGCGGACGTCGACGGCGACCGCATGGTCACGCTGGTGGAGGCGTACGAGTTCGCGTTCGACGAGACGCTCGAGCGCACCGAGACCTCGCGGGGCGGAGCACAGCACGCCGCCTACGACATTCAGCTCGCCGGCTCGGGCGATCTCGTGCTCACCGACCTGCGCAAGACCA
>CALBMM010000245.1 GCA_937896535.1 uncultured Pseudomonadota bacterium | reverse complement strand
GGCACCGGCCACGAAACGAGTCACGACTTCCGCCCGCTCGATGTCGACGACGAGGCCTTCGTGCCCCGGACGGCGACCGAACATCACGACGCGACTCGGGTCGACGGGACTGACCGCGACGCCGTGGCCGCGAAATCCGCTCGCGACCGAGCGTACGCTGCCGTCTCGAGCGGCGACCACGAGGCTGTACGTGTCGTCGTCATCGCCCTGTGCCGACAGCCAGCGCTCCAGCTCGGGGGCTGCCGCCTCGTCGCAGCCGAGCGGGAGCATGGCGATCGAGACCGTCGAGCCTACGAGGAACCGCCGACGAGGCATGAGCAACAGCGAGCGATGACGCATCACAACGACCTCACGAACGTGATCAAGGCACGCCGGTCGGCGACCGGCAGTTCGGCGAATCGATCTCGAGCCCCGCGTCCTTCGCCGTCGTGCCACAGGATCGCCTCCTCGACGTTGCGGGCGCGTCCATCGTGCAGCAACGCGACGCGGTCTTGCATCGCACGGGCGAGCCCGACGCCCCACAACGGCGGCGTGCGCCACTCCGATCCACTCGCCAGGTGATCCGCACGACCGTCGGCGAGACCAGAGCCCATGTCGTGCAGCAGCAAGTCGGTGTAGGGCCAGATGTGTTGGTCCGACAGGTGCGGATACGCGGGGTCGGAGCCGGTGACGTAGTCGGGCGTATGACAGCTCGCGCAGCCGACGTCCTCGAAGAGGTCACGACCGCGCACGACGTCGGGATGCATGGGCTTTCGCCGCGCCACCACGCCGATCGACATGTTGAAGAACACGACGAGATCGAGCAGCTGCGCAGACAGCTCGGTGCCGTCGGGACCAGCGCCGGTCGGCGCGTCGAGGCAGCGGGTCTGGAGCGCCGTGCACGGCTGGCTGCCGAATACCGGATTGGAGACGCCGAGGTCGCCGGCGAACGCCGCCGCGACCTGCACGCGCGCGCTCGGCTGATTGGCCTTGAGGCCGAACCTGCCGGGACGCTCGACCTCCTGCTCGGGATCCCAGACGCGGTTGACCCTCCCCGACACGCCATCACCGTCGGCATCGTCCGGATCTTCCTTGCGATCGATGTCCGCCTGTTCGACGAGCTCGAGCAACCCGATCCCGGCGATCGCCGGTGCGTGCCGGATGCCCAGCACCGTATCCGGATGCATCGGTCCGTAGCCGAGCGCGCCCAGGCGCAGCCGCGGGGACCGCAGCGACACCGTCTCTCCGTCCGGGTAGACGAAGGGCACGGGTGCCCAGTCCACGAACGCCTGCCCCTCGGGTGGCGGCCCTTCGTCGCCGTCGACGGCCTCGCCGACCTGGTGACTCAGCGACGTGGACTGCGACTGCAGCTGCGTGCCGTACACGGGCTCGGGCAACGGCTCGCCGTGCGGACCCCGGCCCGGCACGCTCAGCCGAACCAGCGAAGCGAACAACGGTTGACCGTCCTCCACGCCACGACCCCGCCCTCCCTCGACGTGGCACGCCAAGCAGCTGCGCGCGTTGTACAGCGGTCCCAGGCCATCACGCGCATCGGTCAACGTCGGCGCACGCACCCACGGTTGGGTCGCGAGCGCCTTGCCGGCGTAGAAGCGAGCCTTGCCGGCGTCGTCGAGATTGGCCGCCGGGCGCACCATCGAAGGCTCGGGTCCGAGCGCCACGGTGGTGTCCCCGCCGGGACGGGTCGCGGCGTGCGGCGCACGACGCACTCGCTGCGACACGGCCTCGGGGGCGACGGGAGCCGGCCGCCCGCACTCGTCGATGTCCACGTCGGTCGAAGCCGAGGCGTCCTGGCGTGCCGTCCACCACACGCCGGTGATCGCGACGCAACAGACGGCCGGGACGCCCCACGAAAGGAGCGCCGGCCTTCGTGGCACATCACGTCCCGATGGTCGCATCCCGGCCTCGGCGAACGACTCAGCACTCGCTGGTCGGGTCGGTGGTGTCGCACCCCGACGCGTCGGGGTCGACGACATCGTCGGGGCTGCCGACGTCGAGCTCGACGGCGATGTTGGCGATCTGCGTGGCCTGAGCGTTGAGCGAGACGATCGTGTCGCGCATCGGTCCCGCCGCGGCGGCGCTCGGATCGAGGATCTGATTGTCGACGGGCGTCCCCGCCCGCGCCGCGGCGTCGATGGCGACGTAGTTGGCCTGCGTGTCGGCGAGTGCGGCCGAGACGGCGGAGTGCAGGTCGGTCAAGCCGAGGTCGGTCAGGTAGTCGTCGATGCCGTAGCCACTGACGGCGCTGCCCGTCTGGTCGTCCGTGCCGTCGAGCGTGCTGTCGTAGCCGGCGTACTCACCGAAGTAGGCGTTCGAGACGCCCTCGGCGTCGAGCCAGATGTCGCGATGGGTGTTGTCCGAAAAGCACGAGTGCTCGTCCTCCTGCGAGTTGGCCGACAGCGCGATCTGCATGCGTTCGCCCGCGAGCTCGCCCTCCGACAGCGTCCCCATCCCGACGAGGATCTCGAGCAGCTTGCCCTTGGCGGCGTCGATGTCGTCGACCGTGGTGAACGCGGTGCGGTACGCCGCGCCCGGCGCCCACCCGTCGCGCACCGACGTCAGGTCGGCGAGGAGCTTGGCGGCGGCGACCTGCAGGTACTGCCCGCGGCGCGCACACAGCTCGGGCGCGCCGTGGACCGTCGGGCCGCTGGTGCAGGTGTCGTCGAGCGCGAAGTCGGTGACCGGTCGATTGCCCGGCGTGCCGTCGCGGCTGTCGACCGTGTCGGCGCTCCCGTTGGCGTTGAGATCCTGGCCCCACAGCAGGAATTCGATGGCATGGTAGCCGGCGATGACGTCGTGCTCGTCCTCGGCGGTGGCCGTCTTGGACAGCAACGCCTCGTCGATCACGATCGACGTCGAGTTGATGATGTTGTTGTCCGGGATCGGATCGGCCACGCCGGTGTCGTGCCCGGTGACGTTGACCTGGTCGTCGCCGAAGTCGGTCCCGGTGACGACGTAGTCGATCAGCCCCTCGCCGAGCGGCCAGGCGTTGATGTCGCCTTCGGGTCCGTCTTCGCCGTCGGCCGCGTCGTAGTTCGTGTCGTCGATCGGGCTGGCGCGGAAGCGGAAGACCTCGGTCTGGCCGTAGGGCTCGCGCGCGACCAGCCAGGCCCGCTTGGCGGCGTCGAGGTTGGCCTCGGTCGGATCGGCGACGAGCGCATCGATCGCATCGGCGAGCCCCTGCGCCGTGGTGACGCAGTCGGAGTACCCCGCGTACGCGAGGTCGGCGTTGGTGGTCAGGACCATGCGCAGTCGGTCGAGGTCGTGCTCGACCGCCATCCCGGTGTCCCCGGCCGTGTCGTCGCCGGTCGGCGTGGTCGCCGTGGCCGTCGCGGCGCCTTCGGTCGTGTTTCCGTCACCCCCGCCGCCGTCGTCGCCACAACCGGCCACGGCCAGGCTCAGCGCGAACGCAGTGACGACGAATCCATGAGCATGCTGGGAGATCACCTCGCCTTCATACTGAAAACAGATTTCAAAATCAATATCTACGTCGGCAGAACAGATGGCCGAATAGGGGCCATCCACCCTATGTGCGGACGCATCCGGGTTCTGATATTGACTTGCCTCTTCAATTAAAGTAGAGGATGAGCGTCGCTCGCGGGCCGGCAGGAGCACCGGACGTCGACACGCGCGGAACATTGCCTCCCCCGCCGTGGTGGCTACAACGTCGACCATGAGCTTTGGAACGCGTGAGCTCGAGCAGAGCGTCGCCGCCGGCGCGGTCGAGCCTCACCGTGTACGGATCTGGGCCCGCAGCGCCCACGCCGGCCCGCACACCCTGCGGTTCGAGCACGACACGGGTGCGCTCGTCGACGAGCACGCGATCATGCTCGATCCATCGATCGCCGACGGAACGTACGCCGACTGGTTCGGAGGCCTCTCGCCGAGCACCAGGTACCGCGTCCAGCTACGACGCGAGGACGAGGTCGTGTCACACGCGGCCTTTCGCACCCCGCCGGCCGGTCGCGACGACGCGCCGCGGCGGTGGAGCTTCGGCGCCGTGTCGTGCCACCAGCCGTTCGACGATGACGGCAGCCTCAGCGACGTCTCCGTGTCGATGTTGCGCGCGGCTCGGGCGGCGTTGGTGCGGGCGGACGTGGCCTTCGTCTTGATGATGGGCGATCAGACCTACGCGGACTCGCCGGCGAGCCACTCCCTGTTCGACGACGAGTACTTTCGCCGCATCGCGCCGCGGGGACGGACACACCCGCTGCAGTGCACGCGCGAGGAGCTGCGCGCGCTGTACCAAGCTCGCCACCGCAACTTCTGGGGATGCGAGGCGTTCGATCGCCTCGTGCGGCAGTTCAGCTGCTACTGCATGCCCGACGACCACGAGCTCGTCGACAACTTCGGGTCCGACCCCTCCCACGCCGGCGAGGACTGGCAAGCGCTGCGCAACGGCGCTCTCGATGCCTTCTTCGACTACCAGGGCTCGCGCGTGCACCCTCGCGACCCGGCCACGGGCGATCGGCCGGCCGCGCTCGATTGGGGCTTTCGCTGGGGTCCCGCCGCGGTGTTCGGCCTCGACGTTCGCTCCAACCGGCGCACCGAAGGCGAGCGCACGACCGTGTTCTCGGAGGCGCAGCGAGCGTCGCTGCAGGGTTTTCTGCACGCCAACGTCGACGCACCACTGCTCGTCGTGATGGCACCGATCCCGCTCGTGCACGTGCACGAGGGCGTGGTGGCGAAGATCGCCCGGGTGCTCGGTCACGGCTCGGACCTGCACGAGCGCTGGGCCCACCCGCAGTGCCACGATGCGCGCGAGCAGTTCGTGTCGCTGCTGCTCGCGCAGGCGCAGGCGGCCCCGCGTCAGCGCATCGTGCTGCTCGGTGGGGACGTCCACGCCGGCGCGGCGTTCTCCATCGACTTCGCCGACGAGGGCGCGCAGCTGCTTCAGTTCACGTCGAGCGCACTGTCCAACCAGCAGGGCTGGTTGGCCGAGGTGGCGAGCGGCCAGTCCGTTCACACCGCCGAAGCGATCACGCTGGGCGACGGCCGCACCGGCAACGTGTCGCTGCTGCGCGGCCGAAGTCGCGAGCACGACCACAACCCCTACGGAGGACTCAACGCCGGCATCGTCGACGTGTTCGACCACGGTGACTGGGTCGGCGTGGGCTTTCGACTGATCGGCCACGACGGCGAAGGCAACCCCGTCACGCGCTTCGACACCGGCGAGATCGGGCTGCGCCGCGATCCGGACCGGCGCCTGTCGGGAATGGACGAGCTCGCCGACTCGCTTCCGCCGGCGCGCCGCTGAGTGCGCCGTGGAACGAGCCTTGCACACTCCCGGGGCATGACCGACACCCCGAACGACCAAGGTATCGACACGACCGAGAAGCTTCGCCGCATGGTCGGCGAGTTCCGCACCGCCATGCTCATCACCCGCCCCGGCGACGGCGCGCCGCGAGGACGGCCGATGTCGATCGCCGCCTTCGACGACGAGCAGCTGTGGTTCGTCACCTCCAAGGAGACCTCGCTCATCGAGGAGCTCGAAGGGGATGCCGGCGCCGCCGTGACGATGCAGAGCGCACGCACGTACGTGGCGCTGCGAGGGCTCGTCGGCCTCGTCGACGACACCGACAAGGTCCGCGAGCTGTGGTCGGAAACCATGCGGCCATGGTTTCCCGAGGGCAAGACGAGCCCCCGTATCGTGCTCGTCCGCTTCGAGCCGATCTCCGGTGAGTACTGGGACATGTCCGGACTGCAGCTCGTTCGCCTGCTCTACCGGGCCGTCAAGGCCTACGGTGCCGGTGAACGGCTCGAGCACGACGACCCGGCCGGCCATGCACGTGTCCTGATGTGATCGCGTCAGACTCGCGCGTGCGGGATCGCGCAGCCGGGCGCCGGCGCTCGCCGATGCCCGGCCCCGGTCCGACACCCGGGACTGATACGCTGCGCCCCATGGCCGAGGACACCGCGTTCGTAGAGCTACCGGACGTGCCGCCACAAGCGCGCGCGGCCGCCATCGAGGCCGCCCTCACCCAGGACGCCGACTTCGCCGCGCGCTTGTGTCGCGGCGCGTCGGCGTCCGTGGCCGATGCGCCAAGCGATGCCGACACCGCGCGCACGTTCCAGGCGTTGCTGGAGATCGGCTACCTCGTCGCCTCGGCCGACGGGCTCGCCGAGCAAGAGCGGGCGTCCCTCGCCGCGTTGCTCGAAGCCGTCACGGGCTCGGCCGTGGACCACGGCACGCTGACCCTGCACTTCATGGACCTCGACGAGGCGGTCGAGGCCCTCGGTCGGCGCGAGCGACTCGCTCGCGTGGCGGCCGACCTCGGCGACACCTCCGCGGTGGAAGAAGCGGTCCGACTCGGTGCGCTGGTCGCAATGGGTGACGGTACCCTCTCCGGCGCAGAGCTTGCCGTGCTGGTGGAGCTCGGTGAGCACGGCAAGGTAGCGGCGGACAGGATCTGCGAGCTCGTCACCGCCGCGGCCAACTCCGTCAAAGGACGACTCGCGCTATGACCTACATCAACCATCTCGCCAAAGAGATGAACTGCAAGATCGTCTACTACGGGCCCGGCCTGTGCGGGAAGACGGCCAACCTGCAGTGGATCTTCGGCAAGACCAAGCCCGACGCCAAGGGCAAGATGATCTCGCTGGCGACCGACACCGACCGCACGCTCTTCTTCGACTTCTTGCCGATCGATCTCGGCATGATCCGCGGCTTCAAGGTTCGGTTCCACCTGTACACGGTGCCGGGCCAGGTGTTCTACGACGCCAGCCGCAAGCTGGTGCTCAAGGGTGCCGACGGCGTCGTGTTCGTGGCGGACTCGCAGCCCAATCGCATCGAAGCGAACGTCGAGAGCGTCGAGAACCTCGAGACCAACCTCGCGACGATGGGGGTCGACCTGTCGCAGGTGCCGTACGTGATCCAGTACAACAAGCGCGATCTCGACGGCATCATGTCCATCGAGGAGCTCCGCGAGCAGCTCAACCCCCGGGGCGTCCCCGAGTTCGAGGCCTCGGCGATGACCGGCGAGGGCGTCTTCGAGACGCTCAAGGGGCTGTCGCGCCTGGTGCTCAGCAACCTCTCGAAGACGTGAATCGCGACTCGCGCCGCGGGGCGGGATCCCCTCGTCCCTCCGCCGAGCGCGCTATCGTCTCGGCGGTGAGCCGGCTGCGAACGATCGAGCGCGCGCGTTGGACCGACCAGTGCGCGCGGCTGACCGCGTGGCTCGCCGACCCGCCACGCGACGACGCGGAGGCGGTCGTGGCCCTCGAGACCCGGCGCGACCTCGCATCCCTCCAGGCGGCGCTCGCCGGCAAGACCCCTTCCGCCGTCGTGGGGCGTTCCGACGACCCGCGCCACGGCGACGAGACGACGCGCATGGCGTTGGCGTGCGACGAGGCCGCGCACATGGCCGACAACGCGCTGGTGTACGCCCGCAAGCTCGCCACGAGCTCGACCCCCGATCGCGAGCGTCCGCGACTGGTCCGCTGGCTCGGTCGCCTGCAGCTCGAGCTCGCCGACACCGGATTGCCCGAGCCGGTGCCGGACTTCCGGGCTCACGCGACCGCGCTGGTGCGCGACGGCGACCGAGGGCTGGCGGCGATCGACGACGAGCTCGTGCGCACGCGCGACCGTCTGCGCCGACGTGCCGCGCCCTACCGCGACCACGCCGCGCTCGCGACGGCGTTGCTGGCCGAGGTCGAGGTGCTCGGCGACAAGATCGCCGCGGCCTGCCGGCTCGACGATGCCGCGCAGGTCCACGCGGGCGTGGTCGAGGCCCTGCGGTTCGTCTCTCTCGCCGCCGTCGCGGACGTCCCGCTGACCCCGAGCGCGCGCGTGGACACGGTCTGGCACGAGCTGGTGCTGTGCACCCGCGCGTACGCCGAGCTCGGCGAGCGCTTCGGCCGCTTCGTCCACCACGCACCGGCCGAGCCCTCGCCCGAGCACGCGGCGCAGCTTCGCGAGACGCTGCGCCGCTATCACCTCGTGTACGGACCGCCGGACCCCGTGTGGTGGGGCGCGACGGCCGATGCCCGCGGCGCCGTGGCCGACTGCGGCGCGTGCGAGAGTCCCTGACGCTCAGGCGTTGTCGAGCGCTTCGCGGGCGCTCTGCGCCACCTCGGGGAACGGCGCCGCCGTCAGCTCCTGCACGAGCGCGCGCGCGGGCGACTCGTCCAGGTCGCTCCACAGCCCGTACAGCACCCCCCAGTACGTGTTCTCGGTCGGATTGGCCGCGAGGCGCTGTCGATAGAACTGCACGCCGCGCTCGAAACCCATCAACCGGCCCATGCCCTTGAGCGCATCCCTGGCGACCTCCTCGTCGGGGTCTTCGCACGCGCGCATGAACAGCTCGGCCAGCTGCGGATGCTCGCTCATGTTCACGCCCTGCCACGCCATCGCGCGGCGCACCTCGGGGCTCGGATCGCTCAGCAGCGCCGAGACGATCTGGCCCAGCCGCGGATCCGAGGGCAGCCAGTGGCACGACTCGGCGATCTCCTTGCGTACCAGCTCGTGCGGGTTCTGCAGGTGCTGCAGGAACGTGCCCCACACCACCTCGCCGTGGCCGTTGTGGTGCGACAGGGTCATCGCCGACAGACACGCCGCCTGCACCTCGGGGGCCGGATCCGACATCGAGCGCTGCGCGAAGTCGGCCACCATCGCCGCCTCGCTGTTCCACTCGCTGAGGCCACCGACGGCCGCGGCCCGCACCGCGGGATCGGGGTCGGCGACGAGCGCCGAGAGGATCGCGCGCTTTTCCATGAAGTTGTCGTCGGCGTCGAAGCGCAGGCGCTCGGCCATGTCCTTGCGCACCTCGGGGTTGGGGTGCCGTGCGAACCACTTGACGAGCTCCGCCGCGCCCTCTTCGGCGAACTTCGCCGCGACGGCGACGACCTCCCGCATCAAGCGGCGGTCGCCCGACACCGCGGGGTCGGCGGCCATCTGCGACAGCGCGGCGATGTGCTCGGGCTTGGCGCGATTGTTGAGCACGTTGCCCCATGCCTCGAGCGCGGCCGCACGCACCTCGGCGGTGCCGCCGGTCATCATCCGTCCGAGATGGCCGGCGATGTTGACGAAGTTGTTGTCGTCGTCGTAGGCGGCGCACGTCAGGTCACGCAGCGCGTCGGCCTGCTCGTCCTCGTCGTTGGACATCAGGCCGGGGAACTGAGCGAGGATTTCGTTCTCGTTGGGCTTGCCGGTCAACCGGCTGAAGATGCCCTGATTGGCACCTTCGGAGTCCGGCGAGATCACCGTCAGCTTGGCCTCGGCCTTCGGGTCCTTGACCTTCGGAATGTCGGCCACCGCGATCACCCGGTAGTCGCCGTCGGGATCGGTGCCGGTCGGGACCTTGAAAGAGAACTCGTACTTGTTGAGCGAGCCCGGCGCGAGCTCACCATTGGAGGTGATCGTGTTGTCGAGCAGGACCTGCATGTCGATGCTCGGCATCGGCGAGTCGCCTTCCATCTCGACCTTGACGTAGACCAGCCGCACCTTCAGCGACGTCAGCGTCAGCGGCTTCTTGCCGCCGGACAGAGTCACGTGGCCCGACAGGGTGCCCCCCTCGGGGATCTTGTCGGTATCGAGGTGGAGTTCGAGCTTGGTGCCGCCACCAAACATCTTGTCGAGCAGTCCCATGGGTCCGTCCTTGTCCGCGTGTGCAAACGCGCGTCGCTACCGCGACGCCGTCGAGGACGTGCGGCCCTTCCAAGGACGCACGCCCACCTTCGGTGTCGCACGAGCGGCGACAAAAATCCCCTCGGGACTACTCGACGTTGTGGAATACCGCCTGAACGTCGTCGTCGGCCTCGAGGCGGTCGATGAGCTTGGACAGGTCCTCGGCCTGCTCGTCCGACAGCTCCGTGGTCGTCTTGGGGACCCACTCGAAGCCGGACGAGACCGGGGTGATGTTGCGCGCCTCCAGGCCCGCCTGGAGCTTGCCGAAGTCGTCACGGGCGCAACGCAACAGCAACAACGGCTCCCCGTCGTCGCTCTCGCCCTCGAGCATCTCGTGCAGACCGTCGTCGATGAGCTCGAGCTCGAGCTCGTCGCGGTCGGCCTTCAACGCTTCCGGATCGAGGCGGAACACGCCGAACTGGTCGAACATGAACGCGACCGACCCCGAGTTGCCGAGGTTGCCGCCGCCCTTGCGAAACGCCAGGCGCACGTTGGCGACCGTCCGGGTCGGGTTGTCGGTCGTGGTCTCGACCATCAGCGCGATCCCGTGGGGGCCGAACCCCTCGTAGACGATCTCCTGATAGTCGGCGTCGGCACCGACCCCGAGCGCCTTGTCGATCGCGCCCTGGATCTTGTCCTTGGGCATGTTGGCGGCGCGTGCGTTCTGCATCGCCCGCCGCAGCGCCGGGTTGGCGTCGGGGTCTCCGCCTGCCGCCTTGACCGCGATCGCGATCTGTCGACCACACCGGGTGAACGCCTTGGCGTCCCGGTCACTGCGCTTGGCGATCGCCTGTCGGCGATTTTCGAATGTACGTCCCATCCGCGTGACTCCTCGGACTAAAACGGGATGTCGTCGACGAGGTCCGGCGGAGGTCCATCGGGCAAGGGCGGCTCGTCGTCGGAGCCCCCGCCGCCCGCAGACCTGCCGCCCGCGCCGACGCGCTCGATCGTCCACACGTCGAGGCTGTTGAAGTATTTGGTCTCGCCTTTCGGGCTCCGCCACTCACGACCGCGCAGGCTGAAGTCGATCTCGACCTCCTCGCCGGCGTTGAAGCCGTCGAGCTGCGCACAGCGGTCCCCGGTCAGCTGGAACATCACCAGCTGCGGGTAGCGCGGGTTGTCGGCGAGCTCGACGACGAACTCGCGCTTGGAGAATCGGTCGGAGATCTGCTTCGTTTCGTAAACGACGTGCAGCTTGCCGGTCGCCTTGAGGCCCATCGCCGGGAAGGATACGGCTTTTTCGGGGCCGCAGAAGGGGCCCTACCCCGCGCGCGTCGCGTCCGCGAGAAGCCGCGCATGCAGCTGTCCGAAGAGCGCCTTGGCATCGTCGGGCCGGGGCATGCCGGCGAGCCGGTACACGGCCTCCGGGTGCGCCCCGGTCAGCTCCTGCGACAACCGGTGCACCGCGTCCGCCCCGTGGCGGGCGAGCCGGCGGCGCGCGGCCGAGGGCATGCGCGCGCGGGCCCACTCTTGCAGCGACCACGACAGTGCCGCGTGCCGCGTCTCGTCGATCGCGATCCGCCCCAGCGCGCGACGCAGTACCGGGTCGGCGGCGCGTCGCGCCTGCAGATGGGCGACGAGCGCACCGAACGTCTCGCGAACGCAGCCTTCGACGAGGTTGTCGGCAGCGACGGCCTCCAAGTCGTGGTGCTCGGTCGGCTCGATCCGGGGGGCGACGACGCGCGCGCCGTAGCGGGCCGCGAGACGACGCGTGACCCGAGCGTGCCGGACCTCGTCGGCCCGGGCCCGACGGGCGGCGACCACCATCCGAGCCGGGGCGCCGTGCCGACGAAGATCGCCGACGAGCTGATCGAACGCCGGCACCGCGGCTGCCTCGAGCTGCGCGACCTCGGCCAGGAACGCTCCCACCGGATGGGCCGCCCGCACGATACGGCGGCGGCAGCGACCGGCCGGCAGACGGCCGACCGCGCAGCCGGGGTCGCCCTTTTCGATCAGCACGGTCTTGATCGTCTCGATGCCGCCGTTGGCGTCGACGACGATGATGTGCTCCTCGACGTCGTCGCCGTCGCCGCAGCCTCCGCCGGTGGTCGTGTGCAGGCGGTAGCCCCCCGAGCCGAGCACCGCATCGTTGTCGCTGTCGCACACGAGCCGGTGGCCCTCCATCGTCGCGATCAGAGCGGCGTCCCCGGCGGTGTCGATCTCGCCGAGGAACGCGTCGAGCTCGGGTCGTGCGCCGATCGCCTGCACGTCGTCACCGCGCGTGAGCGCGACGGTGCGGTGAATCTGCCCCTCGAACCCGCCGAGGATGAACGCCGACGCGGGGCTCAACGCCTCGAACGCCGCCTGACACGCGGCGGGATCGGACGCGCCGGCGCACGGCTGCCCCGAGCTGTCGAGCACGTTCACCGACTCCCACATCTCTCCTTCGCCCCAGTCGTAGTTCAGCGCGTCGCGCAGCTCGACGTAGTCGACGGCAGCGGTCGGCTCGATCGCGTCGAGGATCTGCAGGCCGGCCTCGTTGCACAGGTCCTCGGTGAACTGCGAGGTGTCGATGTCGTCGCTGCAGCCGACCGCGAACGCGGGCAGGAGGGCGGCGAAGATCCGCAGGAGCCGTTCGGTGTGACGCGCGTCCATCGTCCCTCCCCTCACTCAAGATCCGTGCCAGTCCCCACCCTCGGATTTCATCGACGAAATGTCGCGAGCACGCCCTCGTCCGCATCGAGTGTCCGACAACCACGTCGGGCGGCCACGACATCGATGTCGCGGTGATGGGGCGAGCACCGACGCGGTCAGAGCCCCTGGGGATCGTCGTCTTCGCCGGTGGCGAGCTTGCGATACAGCGTGCGCCGGTCGATGCCGAGGATCCGTGCAGCACGTGCCTTGTTGAAGTCGACCGACTCGAGCACGCGACGGGTATAGGCGGCCTCGACCTCTGCGAGCGGGGCCTCGCGCGCGGCGAACGTGTCGAGATCGAGCTCGTCGCCGGGCAGGTGCGCACGTGGCTGAACGTCTTCGAGAACGAGGACGTCGTGCTCGGCGAGGGCGACGGCCCGCTCGAGCGTGTTCGACAGCTCGCGTACGTTGCCCGGCCACGTGTGCCTGATGAGCCAGCGCAGCGCGGGGGCGGAGACCCCGTCGATCGGCCGTCCGAGGCGCGCGGAGATCCGTGGCAGGAGCCGATCGATGAGGGCGGGGATGTCCTCGACCCGCGCTCGCAGTGGCGGCAGCTCGATGCGAACCACGTTGAGTCGGTGATACAGGTCCGCGCGAAACGTCCCCGAGGCGACGGCCTCCTCCAGCGACGCGTTGGTCGCCGCGACGAGACGCGTCGAGATCTGGACCTCCTCGACCCCACCGACCGGTCTCACGGCCCCGTCCTCGAGCGCGCGCAGCAGCTTCGGCTGAAGCTCGAGCGGAAGGTCGGCAATCTCGTCGAGGAAGAGCGTGCCACCCGAGGCCTTCACGAACAGACCGTCGCGATCGGTCTTCGCGTCGGTGTACGCCCCCTTGCGGGCGCCGAACAACTCCGCTTCCGCCAGCGACGGGGGCAGCGCGGCACAGTTGAGGTTGACGAACGGCGACGCCGCGCGATCGCTCCATTGATGGATCGCGCGTGCGATCAGCCCCTTGCCCACGCCGCTCTCGCCCGTCAGCAGCACCGTGACCTGCGATTGCGATGCCCGCCGCGCGACGTCGACGACCTTGGCCATCGCCGCGCTACGACTGACGATCTCGTCGTCGGCGGTCGCTGGGGCACGGCGCAGGCGCACGATTTCGCGCATGAGCTGCCGCTCGCGCAGCGCTCGATCGACGGCGAGCACGAGCGTTTCGGGAGGAAACGGCTTCGCCACGAAGTCGCAGGCCCCGACTCGTATCGCCGCGACGCCCTGCTCGATCGATCCGAAGGCGGTCATCAGGATCACGAGCTGGTCGGGAACCACCTCGTGGATGCGGCGCAGCAGCTCGTCACCGCGCATCTGCGGCATGACGACGTCGGCCACGACGAGATCCACCTCACCGCTCGCCACTTGCTCGAGCACGGCCTCCGGCGAGGTCGAGCCCACCACCTGGTAGCCGTGCTCAGCGAGCGTGTCGACGAGATCGTCGACGACTCCGGCGTCGTCGTCGACGACGACGACACGGGGCTTGCCTTCGGGCTCTGCGCGCCTGGGCGTCAGCACGGCAACCTCACCACGAACTCCGTCCCCCCCTCGTCGCGCGGGGAGAAGGTGATCGTGCCATTCATTCCTTCGACGAGCGACCGAACCACGGCGAGCCCGAGCCCCACACCGCCCTCTCGCCCGCGCGTGGTGAAGAACGGCTCGAACGCATGCTCGCGGGTCTCCTCGGAGATACCGGCGCCGTCGTCGGCGACGACGAGCGCCAGGGTTCGCGGCCGCCCGTCGCGGGCCGGCTCGACATCGACCCGGATGTCCACGGTCCCACCGTCCTCGACCGCGGCCAGTCCGTTGCGGGCGAGGTTGAAGACGATCTGCTGAAGCGCATCGGCGTCGACGAGCGCCGTCGTCGACCCCGCCCCCCCGGTCCCGGCGTGCAGATGCACCGCGACGCCGCGGCGCCCGGCTTCGAGCTCGAGCAGCTCCACCACGGGCCCGATGGACGCGACGGGGTCCACCGCCCGCCGCTCGACCACCCGCGGCCGGGCGAACTCGAGTAGCTGGCGCACGATGCCCGTGATCCGATCGGTCTGCGTGACGAGAATCGACGCCGCCTTGGCCACTTCGCTGTCGGGCTCGGCCCGCGCCGCCAGCTTGCGCGCCCGCCCGCCGAGGATCTGCAGCGGCGATCCGATCTCGTGGGCGAGCCCGGCCGCGAGATGGCCGACCGTGACGAGGCGGTCGGCGTCGGCGAGCCGCTCGAGCGTGCGGCGGTGGGCGTCTTGTTCTTCACCGAGCCGGTCCCACGCCTTGGCGAGCTCGGCCCTCATCTCGTCGAAGTGGGTCAACACGCGCCCCACCTCGTCGCGGCTGCCGCCCAGCGGTGCCAGCTTCAGCTCGCCCGCGGCCACCTGCGACATGGCGTCGTCGAGCCGACGCAGCGGTCGCACGATGTACATCTCGCCGAGCACGAAGCCACCGAGGCCTCCCAGAAGGGAGAACAGTGCGACGGCCAGGGCCGTCATCGCCGCGGCCGCCCGCACGTCGGCGTCGATCTCGTCGAGCGGGTGGACGAGCACGACGGCTCGGGAGTCCACGGACGCGTCGATGAGCGTCGCGACGATCGCCACGCGACCGCCATCGCGCAGTGATGCGATCTCGCTCGCCACGCGGCCGGTCTCCACGGCCCGTGCCACGACCGGCTCGGCGAGCGCCGCCCGTTCGGCCGCCGAGCCGGCCGCGGGCGCGGCCCCGGGTCGCCAGATCTTGACGTCGAAGTCCTCGTCGTAGTGGGAAATGCTGCGCACCAGCGTGGAATCTTCGGGATCGTGCTCGCCGAGATCCTCGCGCAGCGCCTCGGCGGTCGCCTGGCACAGCGTGGCCGCATCGCGGATGAACGCCCGCTCGAGGTCGTGCTTTTCCATCAGGACCTGCACCGTCCCGATCCCACCGAAGATCAAGAGCGCGAGGATGCTCAGGCTCAAGCTGACTCGGGTCGAGATCCGCATGCGGTCCGAGTCTACGCCGCACCCGCCTCGGACAGCGGGCCCGGCCCTTCCGTGGGACGACGCGAGCTCTGCTCGGGACGCAACAAGTGCACGCGACCGCGCGCGCCCCCCACGATGCGCTGCTCTTCGGCGAGCAGCGTGTACAGCACCACGACGTCACGTTCCTCGAGCACCGTGACGACGACCCGACGCCCCCGCCTCAAGCGCAGCGCTCGACGCAGCGCGTCGAACGTGGAGCCGTCCTGATCCGACGCCACGTGCGCGTTGCCGAACGCTTCTTCGACGAGCCGCGCCACGTGGTCGGCCCGCCCCGCATCCTCCACCTCGACCACCGCGAGCAGCCTGTGGTCGAGCACGCCGGCGTCCGTGTCCATGACCGCCCGGTCGACGGCGCGCAGAACCGCCGCCGCATCCTCCGGAGTCGACGACGCGCGCAGTCCATCCAGCAGCACGAGATCGTGGCAGAGGCGACCGACATGGGCGAGGGCCTGCAAATGCAGCCGCGGCTCGTCGGAGGGGGCCAACAGCACGAAGAAGACGTCGGCTTCCTCGTCGCCGACCTCCACGGGCTCCCGGGTCGTCACCAACGCCGCGAGGGACCGGGTGAGGCCTCGGATCGGAGCGTGCGGAACGCTGATACCCCCGCCGAGCACGACGTGGCCTTCGATGCGGTTGCGTAGTGCATCGGCGATCGCCGACGCCGGCTGTCCGGCCAGCGGCGCGAGGAGCTCGGACGCGACGTCGACCACGTCGTCGAGCGTCGTCGCGTCCAGGCGCACCCGGACCCGCGAGGCGTCGATGAAGTCCCCCCACGGTGTCGTCTCCTGCGACGACGCGCCGCGGGGCGGCGCGTAGATCCGTTTCCACTCGTCCCACACCAACCCCATGATCGACTGCCGCGGAAGCTCGGGGACGCCCCCGGTGCCGACGAGCGCGTTGCGGTAGCGCTCGGTGAGCTCGTCCCACTCCACGACCATGCCCGGACGCCCTTCGCTTTCCCGTCGGCGGCTCCAGCTCGACAAAAGCTGCAGGCACGCGTGGTCGATGTGGTCCAGGCGGTCGATGTGCACGTGCAGCTCTCGGTCGGTGGGCACGTCATCGAGCGCGGCCGCGAGCCGGGGCAACTGGAGGAACGTCGCCGAGCCGGTCAAATGCAGGTCCTGCACGGAACCGTCGCTCCCCGGCTCGCTGCGCACCTCCAGCCGCGCGAACGTGTAGACGATCTTGGCCACGGCCGCGGCGAGGCCGGCCAGGATCCCCACGAAGAGATCGATGAAGATCACCCCGAAGAGCGTGACGAGACAGATCGCGAGCTCGGAGCGCCCCTGCCGGTACAGGTCGACGAGCGCCTGCCGGTCGACGAGCTTGTAGCCGGTGTAGACGAGGATTGCCCCGAGGCTCGCCTGCGGAATGAGCTCGAGCACCTCGGGCGCCGCCGACACGAACAGCAGGATCCAGATCCCGTGCAAGATCGTGGCGAGGCGGGTCCGCGCCCCCGCGTCGACGTTGACGGAGCTGCGCACGATGACGCCGGTCATCGGCAGACCCCCCACCACCCCCGTGAGCATGTTGCCGAGGCCCTGCGCGAGCATCTCCCGGTCGTAGTTGGCCTTGGACCGGGTCTGGCGTTGGTCGATCGCGTTGGCGGTCAACAACGTCGCCGCGCTGGCCACGAACGCGAACGTCAACGACAGCCCCACGAGACTCGGATCGCGAAGCATCGCGAAGTCGCCCAACGTCGTCGGTGCGAGGCCTGCGAAGAAGTCAGGCGAGATGTCGAGGAACTTCACGTCCGCGTGCAGGACGGCCGCGCCGACGGTGACCACGAGGAGCGCGATCAGCTGTCCGGGCATCAGCACGAGCCAGCGCGGGCGAACTTTCGCCCAACCGACGATGAGCCCGATCGTCACCGACGAGATCAGCAGCGGCGCCAGAGCATCGCCACTGCCGCCCGCGGGCACCAAGCTCTCGGGGAGCGCCAAGACGTTGTCGAAGAAGGTATTGCGCGGCTCGGCATCGAGGCAGACGTGCAGCTGCGAGATCAGGATGAGGATGCCGATCCCGATCAGCATTCCGACGATGACCGCCGGCGCCACGGCGCGAAACCATCGGCCCAGGCCCAGACCGCCGGCGAGGGCCTGCCACAGCCCCGCGAGGGTGACGACGGGCGCGAGCGCGACGAGGCCATGGCTGTGGATCAGCTCCACGACGGGCACGATGAGACTCGCCGCCGGTCCACTGACCAGCAGCGGCGCACCGGAGAAGAAACCCACCACGATCCCGCCGAGGATGCCGGTCACGAGACCTCTCTCGGCCGGCACGCCACAGGCGACGGCAATGCCGATGCACAAGGGCAACGCGACGAGGAAGACGACGGTGGACGCGAGGGCGTCCGGGAGCCACTTGGGACCCCGCGTGGGTTCGGACGCGTCGCTCACGCCGCCCCCCGGTTCGGGTCGCGGGGTCCGACCCCGTCACCCGGGGCGTGGGCGAGGTGGGGAATTCGTGCACCCCCGTGTGGCAAAAATGCATAGCCAGCCTCCGGCGCGCGGCTCCAAGGCGCGCGCTCCAACCGCGCGCGTGGGCAACGGGCGTGGAGGTGACGATGCGGCGCAAGCGGATATCGACGCACCGTGGGCGAGAGTGCATATGCGGAGCCAAGTGGCCGCGGTCCCGGCCACCCCGAGTTGCGTCAATCGCGCCGTCGCCGAAGCGGCGGGTGGACCGCGCAGGCTCAGCGCTCGTCGGGGATCGAGTCGCCGGCCGCCTTCGCGACGAGCGCGAGCAGGAGCGCCGCGCCGATGCAGGCCCAGCCGGCCGTGCTCGAGCTCGACGCGACGACGGCATCGCGCAAGGCGACCGCGCCGGCGACCGCGACGAACGCCGCCGAGGTCCGCATCGCGGTCACGATCCGTGCGAGCCGCCATCGATCGGCGACCGGGCGGGAGCTCGCGACGCGCGTGCGCCCGAGGACCGTGGGTCCGTTCGTCTCTTCGTAGCGCTGGGCGATGTCCATGGTTTCCCTTCTCCTTTCTGCGCCTCAGCGCGGATCTCCTGCCGCCGCCAGCAACGGACGATGGCCATCGACGAACGAGGTGTCCGCCGCCGCTTCGGACGCGCGTCGGGCCAATCGGCGTAGCGCGGCATCGACACTCGACAGCAGGCGCACGCCGGGGTCGGCCCCATCGATCGCGGACGCGAGCAACGTTCGCCCCCCGGGGGGCAGCGCGGTCAGCCACACCTCGATGCCGTCGTAGCGGAGCCGCTCGACCGACCGCGCGAGGGCCCCGGCACCGGAGCTGTCGAGCGTCGGGACGCCCTGGAGGTCGACGACCACGACCCGAACCTCCACGATCGCCTCGAAGATCCGCGCGACCTGGGCTTGGGAGCCGAAGAACAGCGGGCCGTGCAGCCGCACCACGCGCACGCCCATGTCGTCATGGACGTGCTCGGCGTGCATCCGCAGCAGGGCTCGCTGCCGGTACGCGAACTCGGCGAGCGCCGCGAGGACGCCGACGAGCACGCCGATCACGAAGTCGGTGAGCAAGATGCCGACCGCGGTCGCCACGGCCACGCCGACCTCGAAGCGGGCGCTGGTCCACATCTGGCGCAGCAGGCCCCAGTCGACGAGTCGCCAACCGACGACGAGTAGGATGCCCGCGAGCGCGACGAGGGGGATGTGCCCGACGACGGACCCGAACGCGAGCACGACGAGCGCGAGCACGATCGACTGCACCAACGGGGCCAGGCGCGAGGTCGCGCCGGCCTCGACGGCGGCGGCCGAGCGCACGATGGCCGCCGCGACCGGCATGCCGCCGAAGCACGCGCTGCCGACGTTGGCGATGCCCTGAGCGACGAGCTCTTGATCGGTTCGCGTCCCCGAGCTCCCCGTCCGCGTGTCGATCGACACGGCGCACAGAAGAGAGTCGATGGATGCGATGAGCGCGAGCGCGAACGCCTCGGCGAACAGCTCCCCGAACGGAATCCGGGTCATCGACGGCAGCGCCGGTACCGGCCAGCCCCCGGTGATCGAGTCGACCATCGCGATCGACGGCTGCAGCACCGCGACCGCCGCCATCGCCACCCCGAGACCGACCAGTGGCGCCGGGACCCGACGGGCGAACTTGGGGACGCCGACCAGCAGGGCGATGGTGAGCAACCCGACCGCCACGGTCGGCCAGCTCACGCCGGCGAGGATCGATCCGTCGAGCTCGGTGACCAGCCGTGCCTGGTCGGACACGCCGAGCAGGACCGGTAGCTGCGAGTCGAAGACCATGATCCCGACCGCGGCGAGGAAACCGGCGATGACGGGCACGGGGATCGCGTGCACCAGGCGTCCCACCCGAAGCACCCCGAACGCGATCTGGATCAGACCCGCCATGACCGTGACGGCGAGCAGTCCTTCCAGACCGTGACGCGTCAGCAGCTCGAACGTGATCGGGGCCAGCGCGACCTCCGGCCCCGTGATCTGCAGCCGCGCGCCGCCGAGGATGGCTCCGAGCACGCCGGCCACCGCGCCGGTGATCAGACCCACCGACGCCGGGAGGCCGCACGCGATCGCGAGGGCCATGTTCAGGGGAAGTGCGACGAGGGCGACCGTCACGCCCGCCATGACGTTGCCCGGGATCCGCGACGTGAGCGCTTCACGCCACGACGCGGCGGTCGACGACGCCGCGGCACGCCAGTACGCAGATGCCGGGAGGACATGGGGGCGGACGGTCGCGCTCACTGCGGCGGGGTTCGTTTCCACGAAACGTGCCAGGTCCCGGCGGGCGGAAACCGTCGTATCCACGCCGATCGGAGCCGGCGCCGCGCGCCCGTGTGTCGGTGTCACGCGACGAGGGCGTCGGTGAAAACCGACGCGTCGGTGCTCGCCGACGATCGACGAGACGGTCGGCCGACACCGACACGTCGGTGCACCTCGCGGCGGTCCGATTCACGTGTGCGAAGAAACTGGCCCGCGTCTTGCCTTATCCCGCCCGACCGACGGCCGCGAGTGCTCCCGCGATCCCATGCGTCTGCTCAACCGCCTGCTCCTTTCGCACCTGGCCCCCGTCCTCGTCGTCACGTGCGCCCTCGGCGTGACGTTGTGGGCGCTCGTGCGCGTCTCGTCCGATCTCGACGATCTCGAGCGCTCCGAGCTGGTCGCGTTGCGGCGCGAGAGCGACCTGCACCGGGCCGCGTGGCTGCTCGACGTGAGCATGCGTCATGGTGAGGACGACTGCCGTCACGACCGCGCGACCGATGCGATCGGCGAGCGGATCGCCGCGAACGCCGAGCTCGTCGAGCGAACGCTGCGTGCGACCGACCCGGTCACGCCCCAGATCCAACGGGTCGTCGAGGGCTACCTGGCCGTCGCCTCGGAAGTGATGGCCGCGGGGGTATGCGCCGGCCTGATCACACCGCGCATCGATGCACGACGGGAAGAGCTCGACGAGGAGCTGACCAACTTGTGGATCGAGCGCCTGCACGAGCTGCACGATCAGGTGACCGAGCGGCGCGCCGAGGCGCGACGCACCGCCGGTGCCGCGATCGTCGGCGGCACGGTGGTCACGGTCGCCGCCACGTTGCTGGCGTTGTTCGTCGCGGGCTGGCTGGCGCGGGTGCTGACCCATCCGCTGCGAGCCTTGGCCGGTAGCGCACAGCGGGTCGGGTCCGGCGACTTCAACACGCCGGTCCAAGCCGGTGGCCCGGTCGAAGTGGTCGAGCTCGCGGCCGAGCTCGAACGGATGCGGCATGCCCTCGCGGAGCTCGAGGTGCTCAAGCAGGGGTTTCTCGCGTCGATCTCGCACGAGCTGCGCACCCCGCTGGCCAAGATCCGGGAGGCCCTCGCGCTGCTGTCGGACGGCGTGGTGGGGCCTCTCGAGCCGGGTCCCAGCGAAGTCGTGCAGATCGCCCGCAACGCCTGCGAGCGCGAGATTCGACTGGTGACCACGCTGTTGGACCTCTCGCGGCTCCGCGCCGGCAGCCCGATCCGGCCGCGCGACGGCGCGTCGATCGACGACGTCGTCACGCAGGCGGTCGGCGACGAGCGCAGCGAAGCCAGCGCGCGCGACGTCGACATCGACGTCGAGCTCGGCGGCGACGCGCCCCGCTGTCGGATGGACCCGATCCTGGTCGAGCGCGCGATCGCCAACCTCGTCCGCAACGCGATCGCCGTGTCCGGGTCCGGCGGCCGGGTTCGGGTCGTCCGCGAGATCGTCGACGTAGAGCGCGAGGGCGCCGATCGCTGGATTCGGATCGTGGTCGGCGACGAGGGCCCGGGCGTGCCCAAGGAGATTCGCGAGTCGATGTTCGAGACCTTCGTGACGCGACCGGTCCCCAACTCCAGCAAGGGCATCGGCTTCGGCCTCGGCCTGGCGCTGTCGCGCGAGGTCGCACGTGCCCATGACGGCGACCTGGTCCTGCACGCGTCGAGCTCGCGCGGCTCGACGTTCCACCTTTGGCTCCCCGCCCCGAAAGAGATCGCCTGACCCGTGCATTCCTCGAGCAAGCCCGGCCCCCACGGACGCCCCACCGACCCGCAGGCGCGCGCCCACGTGCTCGTCGTCGACGACGAGGAAGACCTGTGCCGCTTGTTGGCGCTGCGACTGCAGCATCACGGGTTCCGCGTCTCCACGGAGCAGACCTCGCGCGGTGGGCTCGAGGTGCTCGAGCGCGAGGTGGTCGACGCGATGATCGTGGACGTCCGCCTCGAGCGCGAGAACGGTCTCGACCTGCTCACCGAGGTCCAAAACCGCTCGGTGGACCTGCCGGTGATCATCCTGACCGCGCACGGCGGCATCGAGACCGCCGTCGAGGCGATCCGACGGGGCGCCTACGATTTTCTGACCAAGCCGTTCGAGGATCTCGACCTGCTGCAGAAGCTCGACCATGCCGTCGAGCGCGTCCGACTGCTGCGTGAGGTGGCCGGTCTGCGTCGGATCGTCGGAGGGTCGGGCCGCACCGACGACCGGATCCTCGGCACGAGCGAGGCGATCGCCGACGTTCGCGAGGTCATCGCCCGCATCGCGCCCACCGACGCCAACGTGCTGCTGCTCGGCGAATCCGGGACCGGCAAGGAAGTCGCCGCCCGCTTTTTGTGCGCGCAGTCCGGCCGCGCCGACCGTCCCTTCGTCGCGATCAACTGCGGTGCACTACCCTCGGAGCTGCTCGAGAGCGAGCTGTTCGGCCACAAGCGCGGCGCCTTCACCGGTGCCGCCTCCGACAAGGAAGGCCTACTTCGCGTCGCCGACGGGGGCACGTTGTTCCTCGACGAGATCGCCGATGCTCCGCCGGCGGTGCAGGTCAAGCTCCTGCGCGTCCTTCAGGAGCGCTGCTACCTGCCGCTGGGCTCGGTGGAGCCCACGTACGTCGACGTGCGCCTCGTCGCGGCGACCAACCGCGACCTGCGAGCGGAGGTGGCCGCTGGTCGCTTTCGCGAGGACCTCTTCTATCGCCTCCACGTCGTCCCGATCTCGATGCCTCCGCTGCGAGATCGGGCCGAGGACATCCCGTCGCTCGCGGAGGTGTTCCTGACGCGCGCGCGCGCCAAGCACGGCGTCGGTGCGGCGCACCTCGCTCCCGAGACGCTCGAGCTGTTGATGAGTCACGCGTGGCCCGGCAACGTGCGCGAGCTCGCCAACGTGGTCGAAGGTGCGGCGCTGCTGGCCACCGACGGCGTGCTGCGCCCCGCCCACGTCCGTGCCGTGCTGCCCGACGGGCGGATCGTCACCGCCCCTACCCCGCCGGCGGAGTCCAGCCCCAACGTCGCGCTCGGGCCCATCCTGGGCAAGGACGGGGCGTTCCCTCGGATGCGACAAGCCCGCGAGGCGTTCGACCGCAGCTACCTCGAGCAGGCGCTCCGACACGCGGGGGGCAACGTGAGCGCTGCCGCCAAGCTCGCCGGTCGCAACCGCACGGACTTCCACGACCTGCTGCGCCGACACGGTATCGACGCCACGGTGTTTCGCAGCTGACGGCGTCCGCGGCTCAGCGCGCACGCGGCGTGAACAGCAGCCGCAGCAACGAAGGAAGCGGCACCGAGGGCTCGGGCTCGCGCTCGAGCGCCTCACCGATCATCGGCAGCAGCTTCTTGGCGACGTGGCGTCCACCACCCCGCGTGATGTGAACGCCGTCGGGCTCGCGAACTTGGATCGTCTTTCCGCCCACCACGACCGAGTCCGAGTACCGCTCCCCCTTGCGCGAGAGGATCTTGCGCATGTCGACGAAGTGCGCCCCCGGCCGTCCCTGCAGGCTCGAGGAGACGATGCGGTTGATCTTGAGGATGCGCTCGTCGAACCCCTCGGACTGCATCGCCGGCATGCCGAGCCAGAAGATGTGCTCGCCCCGCGGGGCGATCGTGTTCGCGAACGCGACGACGCGACGCCCGTACTCGGCGCTCCACCCCTTCTCGGGCCAGCGGATCCACGGCGGGTCGTGGTCGTCGGGCATCTTGAGACCCTGTGCGTCGTTGCCTCCGAAGTTGACCACCGTCGCGTGGGGTCGAAACTTCTCGTACGTCTTCGCGGCGTGCTTGGGCCAGTCGTAGAAGTCCGGCCGCGACAGCCCGGACGAGCCCTTCGTGAGTCGCTCGACCTCGTAGCCCCCGGCGTCGAGAGCTTCTTCGATCTCCCGGCCGAGGGCGCCGAGCATGGCGGACGCCCCGACGACCATGATCCGCTTCTTGCCGTCGGCGTCCCCTTCGGCGTGACCGGGCGCGGGCACGAGCGCGGCCGCGCTGGCGGCGGCTCCGAGCATCAGCTGTCGGCGGGTGGGCACGGGCGGAGGATACACGTCAGCCGCGATCGCACTGAGGATCCTCGGGCCCGCACTGCAGTCGGATGTGAACGTGGCCCAGATGGCCGTCCTCGTGGCGAATCATGGACTCGGCGTCGTAGCGGTCCGGCCACTGAAACCAGCGATCGAGCACGCGCCGATCGACACCGGCGCGAAGGCCGGCCTCGAACAGCGCTTGCTGCCGCGACCAGCCGAGGAAGATCAGCCGAACCTCACCGGTCTCGAGGAAGCTGTGCACGAGCGCCCACACCGCGTCCCAGTCCACGTTGTCGGCCTCGGTGGGGTTGGCGTCGCGCGCAAGGCCCGGTCGAATGCTCAGCCGAATGTCGATGTCGCGCCCGCTCTGGTGGGACACGTGCGGGGGAAACCATCCGCCGCCGGGGCGCGAGATGTCGCCGACGATGACCTCGGCGTGGACGTGCTTGTCGTGTCGCATCGCCCGCATCGCCGCGCGGATCGTCCGCATCGTGTGACTCGATCCGTACGAGCGCTCGGGATGGCGGCGGGTGTACAGCGCCGGGTCGTAGGGCAGCTGCACGCCACCGTCGAGGCGACCGCGCTGCGGGCTGCCGACCGACACCGCGGTCGTGGGAATTTCCGCCTGCGATCCCTGGGCGACCAGGCCCTCCGACCCCGGCAGGTCCAGCAGCCAGTCGTCGTCGAGCTCGGCGTGGCTCAGGTCGAGGATCTGCCGCTCGCCCGCCTCGGGGTCACCGGCGAACGAGGCGCGCGCCGGCCCCTCGTCGGCGACCTCCTCCTCGACGACGGCGCGGGGCTCGAGCACCTCGGTCGTCGCGTCGATCCCGAGGTCCTCCTCGAGCGCGCAGGCCGCGACCAGGGCCGCGACGATCGCTGCACATCGGCGCACCTATCGACCATAACAGCGCGGTGACGTCGGTCCGAAAAACCGTCGACGACGGCGGCCGATCGCCCACAGCCCCAGCCCGACCGAGAACACGGCCCAGCCGGGGTCACCGGCCCCGCGCGAAACGGCGCAGGTCGGGACGTCGAGGGTGCAGATATCGCGGTCGAAGAAATCCTCGTCGCAGTTGGTGTAGACGCGCTCGCACGCCTTGGTACGTGCCGGGTCGCGACGACACTCGCTGGACGTCTTCAGATCGCTGATGCAACTGCGCGCGGATGCCGGGTGGTACTCGCAGTGCGCGTCGCACTCGTCGAGCGCGTTCATGAGCTCGAGCTTGCAGCCGTCGTGTCCCTGCACCAGATCCTCGCCGGTGCGGATCGCGTTGTCGCACTCGGTGACGGCACGGCAGATGTACTCGGCCGCCTGCTCGTTGAACTCCTCGCCCTGCCGGTACTTGCAGCTGCCGGCCGACGCCCCCGCCACGAAGGCGACCACCAAGCCGAGCCCCGCGCGGCGTACGTCCATCGGGGTCCATGATGCCACGGCGGGCTCCGGTTCGGTCCGTCTTGTGGGCCCCGGCCGGCGGGTGTAGGGATCGAGCCATGACGAAGGCTGAGTTCATCGAGAAGATGGCCGAGGTGCTCGAGGTGTCGGCGGACGAGCTCAAGCCCGAGACCGAGCTCAAGCAGTTCCAGGGCTGGGACTCGACCGCCGTCATCAACATGATCGTGCTGCTCGACGAGCAAGGGGTGGAGATCGACGAGGAGAAGCTGCCCGAGTGCCAGACGGTGCAGGACGTCATCGACCTCGCCGGCGACACGCTGCAGTAGCGGAGACGTCATGCGCATCGCGGCAATCAGCGCGGCCGTGCCCAAGAACTCGGTCGAGAGCAACCTCGCGCTCGAGCGGTTCCCCGAGCACGACGTGGGGCGAATCATCGGCAATACCGGCGTGCACCGAAAGCGCGAGGTCGAGCCGGGCACCACGGTCTCGGACCTGTGCATCGCGGCGGCCGAGCCGTTGCTCGAGGAGCTCGGCTGGGAGCGCGAGACGATCGACGCGGTCGTGCTCGTCACGACCCTGTCGGACCACATCATGCCCGCGAGCGCCCACAAGGCTCACGCCGCGCTGGGCCTGGATGCGCACTGCCTGGTCTTCGACATCAACCTCGGCTGCTCCGGCTTCACCCACGGCCTGATCCTCTTCGACAGCCTGATGAAGGCGGGGCTGGTCAAGCGCGCGCTGCTGCTGTGCGGCGAGATGACGTCGGGCACCTTCCGGGCGCGCCTGGCCGAGTGCGTCCACCGCGGCGACCTGCCCACCGCGATTCTGTTCGGCGACGCGGGCTCGGCGACGGCGCTGGAGGCGGACGGACCCACGCAGGTCCGCAGCACGGTGCTCGGCGCCGACGGCACCGGCTTCGACAAGATCATCGTCCCCGGCGGGGCCGGCGGCTCCTTCTGGTCACCCGCGCTCTTCGAGCGGCGCACCGACGAGGACGGGGAGGAACGACGGCCCATCGACCTCATCCTGCGGGGGCCCGAGGTGCTGACGTTCACGATGAAGCGTGTGCCCAAGATGTTCAAGGACCTGCTCGAGGGCGCGCAATGGAGCATCGACGACGTGGACGCGGTCGTGCCGCACCAGGCCAACAAGTTCATGCTCGACTTCCTCGCCAAGCGCATGAAGATCCCCAAGGAGAAGGTGCTCTTGTCGATCGAGGACTTCGGCAATACCTCGAGCGCCTCGATCCCGCTGACCATGGTGGTGGCCGGCGGTGAGCATCTCGCGCGCCCGACGAAGTGGTCGATGATGGGCTTCGGGGTGGGGCTTTCCTGGTCCGGCCTGATGGTCGAAACCGAGAGCCTCAAAACCCTCCCGCTCGTCGAGATTTGACGCAGGTCGTTTGTGCTACACCACGCGCCATGCGATGCGAGCTGGCTTGGCGCTTCGGAACGTGGCTGACGGGTGCGACGACTTTCGCGGTGGCGACGACCGCCGCCGCGGCGACGCTGCCGGCACATGATCCGCTTTCGATCCTCGTCGTCAGCGACGAGGTCAACCCCAACGGTTTGTCTCCCGCCGAGCTCACGCAGCCCGGGGACATCTCCGCCGCGATCGAAAACCCGGGCAGCGGGATCTCGGTCGCCGCCATCGACGAGATCGCCAGCGACTGTATCGATGACGCCCTGACGATCCTCGACAGTGGCTCCGCGGACGTGCTCGTCTACTTCGCGCACCTGGGTGCCCTGGGGTGCAACGGCAGCGACCAGTCCGCCGCGTTCCACGACGCGGTCCAGACCTTCTTGCGCCAAGGCGGTGGCGTGGTCGTGTTCCACCACGGCTCGTTCGTGATGCCCGGCAAGGAGAGCATCCTGCAGCTGCTCGGGGTCACCGCCAGCAGCATCGAGTGGGACGTGGCCGCGGGGCAGAACGTGATCGGCGTGGCGCCCGAGCACTTCGTCGTCGACAACGGCGTGACCTACTCCGGATCGACGAACTTTTCGGCCGACCAGCTCGGCGTAGCCGCGGGCGACTACGGGATGTTCGCCAACGTGCCCGACGAGCGGTACCCGTCGCTGACGTACCTGACCGCGCCCGGCGAGACACGCACGACCTTGTTCGCGTCCGACTATGCCGGACCGATCGCGCTCGGCTACGACCTGCGTCGCCCGGACTGGGCCGGCCACGTGGTGCTGTACCAGCCGGGCGAGTACCAGCCGCAGGCCCTCGACGACCTGGCGGGCCCCAACTTCCAGATCCTCGCGAACGCGATCTACTACGTGGGCACGACCGACGACGAGCCCACGGATCCGACCGACGGCACCGGCGACGGCACGGCCGACGGCGGTCTCGACTCCAGCGGCGACGGCGGCCCGGGCGACACCGGTGGCCCGGGCGGCACCGACGGGGGCACGCCCGACGGCGATGGCGGCGACGGCACGGCCGACGGCGGCGGCGGGACCGATGGACAGGCGGCCGACGACGGCGCTGGCGGCGGGTGCAGCTGCCGGACCTCCGTCCCGGGCAAGGGCTCCGCGTTCTTGTGGGCGTTGATCGTCGGCGCGATCGCGCGGCGACGTCGGCACGCGCGGCGATGACCGAGCTCGCGCTCACGTCGACGCTCGAGGCCGCGCACGAGCCCGCGATCGAGCGCCTGCTGTTCTTTCACCCCGACCAGGATCGCTCGGTCGAGTGCATCCGGCACGTGGTCGAGCGCTACGGCCGACCGAAGCTGCGGATCGTCCGGGACCGCATCGTGGTCGAGGTCGCCTCGCGCGTGCAGACACAGACCCTGTTCGTGACGGCGACCACGCCCGAGGGCGACATGCCGGTGGGCATCATGGTCTACACGCGCGAGGGCGACGCCTTCGTCGTGCTGTTCGTCGTCGTGCACGAGGCGTTTTGCCGCGACGGCCCGCGTGCGTCCGAGCGACTGCTGCAGCGCATGGTCACCGAGCTGCAGGCGATCGCGCGTAGGGTCAAGGGCGTGGAGCGGTTGGTGCTGTACCTGGGGCGCAAGACGCCCGTGTCGATGCGCGTGCGCCGGTAGCGGCCGAGCGCGATGCTATGCTGCGCGCCGCCGTGAAAGGTCCGCTGCGCCGAGCTCTCCGCTACACCCGCACCCGCATCTGGGAGCAGCTGACGCGCTCCGATCCGCAGGACATCTACGACCGGCACGGCATCTATGGGCTGTCCGCGTTCCTGCGCCAGACGTGGAACCCCACGCTGACCCGCGACATCCTCGCCCAGTTCGGCGCCGACATTCACCCGGAGTGCCTGCCGGTCGGCCCGAACGTGACGATCCACGAAGCCAAGCACGACTTTTCGAACCTGTCGCTGGGTCGCTCCGTCCACATCGGTCGCGAGGTCTTCTTGGACCTGACCGACAAGCTCATCATCGAGGAAAGCGTGGGCGTGGGCATGCCGGCGATCCTGCTCACGCACCTCAACGTGGGCGACGGCTACCCCAACAAACCGATGACCCGGCTGTTTCCCAAGCAGCAAAAGCCCACGATCCTACGGCGCGGCTGCTCCGTGGGCGCCGGGGCGATCATCGCCTGCGGTGTGGAGATCGGTGAAGACTCGCTGATCAATGCCGGCGCCGTCGTCGACCGCGACGTCCCCCCGCGCACCGTGGTCACCAACACGCGCAGCAAGCCGGACCTGCGGATCCCCGACAAGTTCTTCGACCTGCACGCGGCGCGGCAGCTCGCCAAGACCGCGGCCAAGCTCGAGGAGTCCGGCGACGCGTAGCGTCCGGCCTCTGTCGCCGTTCGCGCGATCGTCGAGGCCGAAAAACCGATTGCGCAACCGCGGGCGGCGGTCATACTGCCGCCTCGCGAGAGATTGCTGGCTGCTGTCCTCGCTCGTGGACCAGGTGTCCGGTTCCCCGCTACCGCGGAGGAAACGGCGCGTGAGTCCGTTTCTTTTCCCGAGCGTATCGGCGCGCGTCGGCCTGCCTGCAGGCCGTGCGACGGCGCCACGAGCAGCCATCCGTCATGTCCACTCGCCTTCATCGCGTCTTCGCGGCCCTCGCCCGCGAGGGCCTGCATCTGTCCACCACCGACCACGGCTACCGGATTCGTCGCCCCGATCGCGACGACATCCCGCCGGCCGAGCTCGTGCTTCCGCCCGACTTCCCGCTGGAGTCCAAGGCGCTGCACCAGCTCATGGCGTTCGCCGGCGCGCGCCATCCCGCAGGGGGTCGCGTGTGTCAGGTGTGCGCCACCCCCGACTTCCACGCAGGCCATCTCGTGCCCGTCGGCGCGGTGGTGGCCACGACCACCGATCTCGTCGTGCCGCAGGCGATCGGCACCGACATCAACTGCGGGATGCGCCTGCACGTGACCGACCTCGACGTCGATGCGTTCGTCACCGGCAAGGAGGCGCTCGTCGAGCGTCTGCGTGGCGACCTGCTGCTGGGCACCCGCGATCTCCCGATGACCACACGGTCGATGGCCGCGATGTTCGACGAAGGCTGTTTGGGCTGGCTCGAGGTCGTGGGCAAGCGCCCGCTGGGCGCCCTGGCGCGCAGCGAGATCCGGCAGCTTTGGCGCGATCTGTCGCGAGTCTTCGAGAGCGGGAGCTTCCCGGGTGCGTCCCGGCATGCTCCCGAGGCGTTGTGCGACCCGTCCCGCGACGTGCTGCGCGACCCCACGCTCGCCACGCTGGGCAGCGGCAACCACTTCTGCGAGCTGCAGGTGGTCGAAGAGGTCCTCGAGCCGCGCCTCGCCTTCGCATGGGGTGTGCGCGTGGGCCAGGTGGCGTTCATGATCCACACCGGCTCGCGTGGCGTGGGGCGACACGTGGGCAACGCGTGGATCGATCGCGCGCGCGGCCGCTGGCCGGCCGGCGTGCGCCACCCCGAGGCGGGGATCTTCGCCTTGCACGGCGCCGACGCCACCGAGTACCTCGAGGCGATCCACACCGCCGCCAACTACGGGTTTGCCAACCGGTTGCTGCTCGCCGAGCTGGTGCGACTGCGGATGCGCGAGGTGTACCGCGCCGACCTCGAGGCTCCGCTGGTGTTCGACGTCCCGCACAACATCGTGCTGCGTGAGGGCGATCGGTTCGTGCACCGCAAGGGCGCCACCCCGGCACACGCCGGACAGCCGGTCCTGATCCCGGGCTCGATGGGTCACTCGTCGTACCTGGCCGTGGGCCACGGCTGCGCGCTGACCCACAGCTCTGCCTCGCACGGGGCCGGCCGTGCGCTCAGCCGCTTCGAAGTCGGCCGGCGGGGCCCGAGCGATCCGCGTTCGCTGGGGCTCGAGGGGGTGGAGTGCATCACGCTAAAGGCCGAGCGGCTGATCGAGGAAGCGCCCGCGGCGTACAAGCCCATCACGCCCGTCGTCGACATTCAGGTGCGAGCGGGCGTGGTCTCGAAGGTCGCACGGATGCGGCCGCTGCTGACCTTCAAGGGGTGAGCAGGCGGCCCGCCACGGGGACGGGCCCTCGAGAGGCTTGCTATCTAATCCGCGAAGGCCTGCTCGATGAGGTCGAGCACGTGGTCGAGCTCGGGCTCGGTCGACACGATCGGCGGGGTGAAGCGCAGGACCCAGCGGTGCGTGCCCTTGATGACCGCGCCGAGCTCGAGCAGCTTCTTGGAGTAGGCGTTGGCGTCGGGGTCCTGCTTGGTGACCTCGATGCCGAACATCATGCCGCGGCCGCGGACCTCGGCGATGCGGGGCGACTTGGCTGCGATCTCGTCGAGCCTCGCGCGAACCTTGTCGCCCTTGACGTTGGCCTGCGTGACGAGGTCTTCGGCTTCGATCGCGCACAGCGAGGCGTAGCCGATGGCCGAAGAGATCGGGCAGCCGCCGAACGTGCTGCCGTGCGAGCCCGGACCCATCAGCCCCATCAGCTCGTCGTTGGCGAGGATGCCCGCCACCGGGGCGTAGCCAC
>CALBMM010000244.1 GCA_937896535.1 uncultured Pseudomonadota bacterium | reverse complement strand
GGCCGCGACCTTCTTCTTGGCCGCGACCTTCTTCTTGGCCGCGACCTTCTTCTTGCCGGTCTTCGTCCCCGCGCGAACCTTCTCGTACCCAGCGAGGAAGTCGTCCACGCTCACCGCGGCGATCACCTCGCCGATGACGTCGAGCGGCAGGTCCTCGAGCGACCGGAAGCGGACGCACGACTTGCCCATGTCGAGCTTCTTGCCGGCCTTGGCGTAGGCCTCGTGAAACTGCTTGGCCAGCTTCGGGTTGCCGTACACGCCCATCAGGTACAGCGCCATGTAGTTCTTTTGCGACGCGAGCGCGGCGATGCCCAGCGGCTGTCCGTTGTACGTGTCCGCGTAGCGCGACAACGGCACGTAGTAGCCGATCATCCCGTACTGCATGCCCTCCTCGAAGCCCTTCGGGAGGTTCTTGCGGATCACCTTGCGCACCGCCTCCATCGCGCGGCGCCGCTCGGGCGGCAGGGAGGCCAGATAGGTCGCGATCGTCGAGGGCGAGCTCGGCATGCCGCGCACAGGATATCAGTCGTCGCAGATCTGGCACTCGCGCGCCGCGGCGTCGCACTGCAGCTCGGCCCGCGCGCACGTGTCGGCGTACCGCACGTCGCCGGGATGGCGATCGCTGAGCTCGCAGATCTGCACCTGCAGGTCGCATGTCGCCTCGGCGAGCCCACACAGCCGCTCGCATCGCGTCGACGGGCGATTGCGGGCGGCCCGGCGTTCTCGCTTGAACGCTTTGCTGACCGCGCCGCGCTCGGCTTCATCCGCTTGCACGCCGTCGGTCGCGGTCGTCGGCGCCGGACCGGGCTCGGGGGGCGCCTCGTCGTCGTGCGGCGTACGCTCGTCGCCGTCGGCTTCCTCGCCGGCAGGCACTTCACCGGTGGCCGGCGGCAGGTACACGCCCTCGGCTTGCAGGGCGTCGGCGTTGGCGTCCAGCCGCGCCTGCGCTTCTTCGAGCGTGGCCGGGGCCGGGGGCGACGATCCCTGCGTCGGCGGCTTGCAGCCGACGACGGCCAGCACGCCGAGCGCGAGGATCCAACCGTGCTTCACAGCCGAAAGTATGCGCGACCGTGGACGACGCCGACCACCCCGCGGGCGCGTGCGCCGTCGGACGGTCCGAGCTCCTCGGCCGGTCCCGGGCGGACCTTCTCGATCTGGATCCGGACGCTGGGCGAGGACTCGACCGAGCGCAGGTACTCCAGGGAGTACTCGCGGGCCTCGTCCTCGGTGGACGCGAGCACGGCGAGCCCGGTGCGGTAGCCGTTGGCGTCCTCGGGCCAGTGCTCGAGCGCCTCGGGGGCCTCGGCGACGGCGTCGACGCGGAAGGCGGTCACCTTCTGGCAGCGGCCGTGGTCCGCTTCGTTGAGCGTGTTGAGGATGTGGGCGGTGATCCAGTCCCGCCGGCCGGCCGAGCGGGCCACGCGACGCGCCTCGTTGTAGCGCTTGCGCTGCCACAGGGCCTCGAACACTTCCTCGTAGACCAGGCTCGCGTAGCTGCAGTTGAGGCCTTCGGTCGCATCGAGCTCGTCGAGCAGATCGAGCGCGCCGTACAGCATGCTCAGCGCGTCGTCGAGGTTGCGATCGTGGCCGGCCATGTACCACGAGCCGAGCACCGCGAGCGTGAGCGGGCTGCGGGGGTCGGCGGCGTGGGCCTTCTCCATCGCCGTGATCGCATCGGCGTTCTGGCCCATGCGGTACAGCGTGATCGCGAGGTTGTACCAAGCGCCGGCGTGGTCGGTCTCCAGCGTGAGCGCGAGCTCGAACCGCTCGACCGCCTCCGGGAATTCGTCGAGGTCCGACAGGCAGATGCCGTGCTCGACGAGGATGTCGACGTTGATCGGGTCCTCGTCGAGGTAGACCTCGTAGACGCCGGCGGCTTCCTCGAGTCGCCCGGTCCGACGCAGCAGGGCCCCGAGGGCGGCCGCGGCTTCGTACATCGATCCGCCGTCGACCTCGATCGCGAGCGCGTCACGGTACGAGACCTCCGCCCCGTCTTCGTCGCCGAGCCGTTCGAGCACCGCACCGAGGTTGTAGTGGGCGAGCGCGTTGTCGGGGTCGACGTCGAGCGACTTGCGGAACGCGTCTCGCGACTGCGGCAGCTCGCCGCGAAGGTCGTGCACGTTGCCGAGCGCGATGAGGATGTCGGGCTGGCGCGGCAGCTCGTCGGCGGCACGAGTGGCCAACGTCAGCGCGTGCTCGAGATCGGCGGTGTCGCACAGCGCCCGGATCCACATGCAGTACAGCGGGATCCTCTCGTCCGGCGGAATCTCGGGTTCCCACGAGTTTCGCAGCATCCGAACGGCCGAGCTCGCGGCACCTTCTTCGAGCAGGGTCGCGACGGCGTCGAGTTGTGCGCGGAGCGTCATTGGGTGGGCCGGGTTGCGACGTGGCGGCGTCGCGAAAGGACGAGCGCAGACGGGGGTAGGGGATTTTTTGCACGGTCCGCCTCAACCATCAATCGGTGTTTGTCGACCGCTGTGCGTGCGCGAAGTCGGTGTCCGCGGATGCCACCCGCGGCGCCGTCGCCGTCGAGGTGGATGGCCCTAGCCTCGTCGACGACTTGTCCTCGTCTCGGACTCGTGGTGTCGACGCGGTCGGGACCCGATGCGGCAGCACGAACTTCGGCCCCCGGCCGAGATCGCTCACGGGCCGGCCCCAGCGCACGCTGCGCTGCCGCGATCGGGTCCAGGAAGCCCGTTCGAGCCCGATCGCGTCGCGTTCGGGTCGGCGCCGCGCGACTTGACGCCGCCCAGAGTCGACCCGGACGATGTCGCCGGGGATCGGTCGATGGATGTTCGAAGCTCGTCATGGTGGCTCTTGGCCGCGCTCACCGTGGGGGCATGCGGGGACGATGTGCCTTCGGTCGGTGAGTCCGCCTGTCCGCAGACCTGCACCGGGTCGGCGACGACGGACGCGACCGATGGCGCCGCGGCCGGTTCCACGGGCGGCACCCAAGGGACGCCCAGTACCGCCGACGCGTCCGCCGGCTCCGATGGCAGCGGCACCGGCGGCGGCGCGGGTCCGCTGGAGTACCCCGACCCCGGCGACTGGGAACCGAACGCCGGGCCCGGCGGCCCCGCGGTCGCCTTCGACGAGGCCGACTTGTACACCGAGTGTGCGTTCTTGCTCGGCGGCCCCGGGGACTTCGAGCATCACAACCTCGTGCAGATGTTCGACGGCTACCTCGTGATGCCCTGGGCACCCGAGTGGGCCGGCGGTGGGCTCAGCTTCTTCGACGTCTCCGACCCGTGCAATCCGGTCGAGATCGGCGTCGGCTCTTCCGACAAGATCCGCGAGAGCCACGCGATCGGCTTCGCGGAGGTCGGCGCACGACGCTTTGCCCTCCTGGCGTTCAAGAACGCGGGACTGTTCGCCACGCAAGGTGGCGTCGGGTTCTGGGACATCACCGACCCCAGCGCGCCGTTCGACGCCGCGCGCATCGAGATCCCGGGCCACTTCTACCCCGACGCGTACGCGCGCGTCGTGCTGTCGGCGTTTTGGCAGTACCCGTACGTGTACGTCGGCGCGTCCGAGAACGGCATCTTCGTCATCGACGCCTCCGACCCGATGAACCCGTCGATCGTGGGCGAGTACGACATCCAACCGGTCATGCGCACCGGGCAGGTGCAGGTGATCGGCAACCTCCTCGTGGCGACGGCCGCCGAGGGTCCGCGCACGGTGCTGCTGGACGTGTCGATCCCCGAGCTGCCGCAGCCCATCGCCGGCGGCGACTTCGAGATCGCCGACTCGATGGGCGTCAATCGGGAGAGCTACTTCTCCAACGTGTCGGGCGGGCTGGTCTGGTACGCGATCAAGAGTGGTGGCGGCGGCGTGCTCGCCTACGACATTCGAGATCCGAGCGCGCCGACGCTGGCCGGCCACTACGACAGCGGGGGCAACGGCGGCTACGTCTTCGTCAAGGAGCACGTGGCGTTCGTGGGCGAGTCCAACTTCGCCGGCGTCTACGACGTGTCCGACCCGGCGGCGATGACCCAGATCGTCACGCTCAACCTACCCGGCGACCTCGACACGATCACGCCGATCGGCAACGTGGCCGTGCTGTCGGTCGACGACGAGGCGATGCCCGGCATGCCGACCTCGATCGTGCCGTTCCGCGCCGAGGTCGACACGCAGCCTCCGGTGGTCGAGTGGTCGGTGCCGTCCGACGGTGCGACCGACCTCGCGGTCACCAGCCGCTTCGGGGTGATGGTCAGCGAGTTCGTCGACCCCCGCAGCGCCTGGTTCGGCTCGGTGCGGGTGTACCGAACCGACGACGACGGGACCGTGATCCCGGTCGACGGCACGCCGAGCGTGCAGGAAAACATCGTGAACTTCCGACCCAACGAGGCGCTCTTGCCCGGCACGGAGTACACGTTCGAGATCCCGGCCGGCGGCATCACCGACCACAACGGCAACCCGATCGAGGAGACCTTCTCGATCACGTTCACGACGCGCGAGGGCTGACGTGTCGCCCGTCCGCTGCGTGGGGTGGGTCGTGGCGGCATCCCTGCTCGCCTGCGGCGACGACGGCGGAGGCGACGGCGCGAGCACGGGGCCCATGTCGGGCGACGACATGGTTCCGCTCACGGGCGTGGACAGCTCGGGCTCCACGTCGATGTCCGCCGACGGCACGGGCAGCACCGACGCCACGGGCGGCGACGCGCTGACGGTCGACCCGGGCGCGTCGATGTACGCATTCATCGGCGAGTCGGTCACGCTCGACGGCTCGGGCTCGACCGGCGTCGCGACCTACACCTGGGATCCCGGCGACGGCTCCGGCCCGGGACCCGCCGCCGCGACGCCGACGTTCGAGGTCACCTACGACACACCCGGTCGCTACCAGGCCGTGCTCACCGTCCGCGACGACGCGGGGGCGCAGCTGTCGGCCAGCATCGTGGTCACCGCGACGCAGGTGCCGACCCACGTGCCGGTGCACAGCGCGACGATCGTGCCGCGAGTGGACGCGCCCGGCGTCGCGGTGGTCAGTCCCGACACCGACGAGATCGTGCTCGTCGGCCCGGTCGACGGTCCCGGGGGCTACGGCGTGCAGCAACGACTGGCCACCTGCGATCGGCCGCGCACGCTCGCGCGCACGGCCACGGGTTGGGCGGTCGCCTGCCAGGACGACGACGCGGTGCAGGTCTTCGGCGACGTGCCGGGGCTCGTCGCGCTGCCCCGAGGCTCGCGCCCGTACGGCGTGATCGCGGTGGGCGAGGAGCTGTGGGTCTCGCTCGGGGCGACGGGACGACTGGCGCGCATCGACGTGTCGGCCGACCCCACGCTCGTCGCCGAGCACGAGGCGCTGCCCGATCCCCGCGGACTGGCGCGCATGCCCGACGGTCGCATCGCGGTGTCGCGCTGGCGCTCGCCCGACGACGAGGCGCAGATCGCCTTCGTCGATCCGCTCGCCCCGCCGGACACCCCCGCCGAGATCGTGACGCTGCAGTTCGACCCGCAGGCCGCCTCGGACACCGAGTCCGGCGGCGTGCCGAGCTATCTCGACCAGATCCTCGTCTCGCCGATCGGCCACGAGGTGGTGATCGGGTCGCTGCAAGCCAACCTGGGCCAGGGCGAGTACCTCGACGGCAACCCGCTGACCTTCGAGACGACCGTGCGTGGCATCGTGTCGTACCTCGAGCTGTCGGGGGGCACGGCGGCGGAGAACTTCTCGCGGCGCAAGCACTTCGACAACCGCGGCTTGATGTCCGCCGGCGTGCTGTCCAGCCGTGGCGACTGGCTGTACCTGGCCGGGCGCGGCAGTCGAGCCGTCGAGCGGATCGACATGTTCACCGGCGGTCAGTCGGGCACGCTGCTCGACGTGGGCTACGCCCCGTCGGGGCTGGCGCTGCAGGCCGACGACGACGACATCCTGTACGTCGACGCCTTCATGTCGCGGCACGTCGCGATCTACGACGTGTCGGACTTCTCCGACTTGCCCCAGCCGCTGGCGTTGGTGTCGATCGTGGACGCCGAGCCGCTGCCCGCCGACGTGCTGCGCGGCAAGCAGCTGTTCAACGACTCGTTCGATCCGCGGCTGGCCAAGGACGGCTACATCGCGTGCGCGCACTGTCACCTCGACGGCGAGTCCGATCACCGCACCTGGGACTTCACCGACCGCGGCGAAGGCCTGCGCAACACGATCTCGCTGCTGGGTCGCGGGGGCGTGGCGCACGGGCCGATCCACTGGAGCGCCAACTTCGACGAGGTGCAGGACTTCGAGCACGACATTCGCGGGCCGTTCGGCGGCGTGGGCCTGATGGCCGACGCCGACTGGCAGACCGGCACCGTCTCCGAGACGCTCGGCGACCCGAAGGCGGGGCTGAGCGCGGACCTCGACGCGCTCGCGGCGTACGTGGCGTCGCTGGACACCTTCCCGCGCTCGCCCGCACGCAATCCCGACGGCAGCCTGACGGCGGAGGCCGTGGCCGGGCAGGCGCTCTTCGAGTCTCCCGCGCTCGGTTGCACCACGTGCCACGCCGGCGCCGCGATGACCGACAGCCAGTTCGTCGCGCCGGCCGATCCTTTGCTCCACGACGTCGGCACGTTGACCGCCGCATCGGGCCAGCGTCTGGGCGGACCGCTGCTGGGACTGGACACCCCGACGCTGCGCGGGCTGTTCAACGACGCCCCGTATCTGCACGACGGTTCAGCGGCCACCCTCGCCGACGTGCTCGCGGCCAACGTGACCGACGCCCACGGCGTGACCTCCGGGCTGACGCCGACCGAGCGCGATCAGCTCGTCGCGTACTTGCGTAGCCTCGAATGAGTGCCGCGCGGGCCTGAGACGGCGAGGATCGCCGCGTACCCGCGCGATAGCTCACGCGTGGTCGTGACGGCCGGCGCGCCGCCCGGTGAAGGTCGCGGCAGCGAGGGTCCATGCAGCAGGGGAGACGATTTGCGCCGGGAACAGGGACGCCGGCGGGCCCGTGTGACATGCGGGATGTCGTTGCACCCGTTCCCCCGATCCCCCACCATTCGTGCCATGACTGACGTAGCTCGTTCGCATATCGACCGTGGGTTCAAGGTCAGTTCCCTTCTGCTGGGCGTTGCGTTCGCCGTCGGCATCGTCGCCGCCCCGGTCTCGCCGGTGGAGGCCGCCGACGCGGTCCCCGTGGCCGCGAAGGGCAAGGACAAGAAGGGCAAGAAGGCGCCGCAGGCGACCAAGCAGATCGCCCAGGCCAAGGTCGAAGTGAAGACCGGGTCGGGCGCGGTGCTCAAGAGCAACCTCAACCTCGACTGGGGCACCGACGGCAACGTCGAGCTCGCCGCGGGCGACACCAAGCACGCGGTCGGCCTCAAGGTCGTGCGCGGCGGCGAGTCGAACGAGATCACGGTGACGCTCAGCTACGGCGTCGACGGCTCGCCCGTCATCGAGCCCTACACGTTCGACTCGAGCGTCGGCAAGCGCGAGGTCATCCACATCGAAGACGGCGCCGCGATCGCGCTGACCGTCACCCCCACCAACGTCAAGGTCGACGACCCGAACCCGGCCCCGCCCGCGGAAGAACCCGACGAAGGCGGCGGCAACGACAAGATCGAAGTCGGCCCCGACACCGAAGACCCGCTCGGCGGCCTCGAGTAGCCGAGAAGAGTCGTTCGACAACCAGACGCCCGCGGTCACAGACTGCGGGCGTTCGGCCATGGCTCGTCGGGCTGCCTACCCATGCCGTCATCACTCGTCACTGGAGCCGAGACTTCGACGTCCGTCACCAGTCGAGCGGGACCGGGCTTGCGTCCTCGTCCACGAGGGAGAGCCAGTACAGAACGGAGCGTTCTGACGTTTCCGGGGTCCGCTGCGGTCCCGTCGGACCGTCGATGAAGGAGAGGCTTTCCGTCCAAACCGGTGCCGACGCCAGGTCGTCTGGGCGCCGCGCGATATAGGCGATGTCTCCGTCAGCGTCGCTGACTTCGCGGCCGGGCCAACTCGAGTCGAATCGCAGGGCGACATCGGCCTCCGAGAAGACCGCGGTCTGCTCGCCGTCCGGACTCAGGTAGAGCTCCGTTGTGCTGACGTACTCGACCGCGCCGTCACGAAGGACGTTCACCTCGGTCGCGGTGCCGAGGATTTCGATTCCGCCGTACGTCGCGAAGTAGTCGAAGCTGTAGGTCTCCGTGAAGACGGAGACGCACTCTTGGTCGAAGCACGCTCGCCTGTGCCTGGCAGTCGACCGGACCGCCGTGTACGGCAGGTCGGAAATGAGCCCGACGTCGGCCATTCGAGCGAGCACGGCGTCGGCAATCTCGCGGGCCGCGTCGGTCCCGATCCCGTCGGCGTCCTCGATGGGCACAGAGTCGGGCTCCCACCCGTCCGGACGCGCCGCACGGAGCTCCAGCCTTGGCCCGGGACCGGAGCTCCAGTACGACGGATAGAGATCCGCGCTGAACAGTGGAGTTTCCGACGCTGGTTCGTAGGGGTCTTCGAGCGCCACGCCAGCCCAGTCGAACAGCTCCGCCCTTGCTTCCAGCTTGTCGTCGGTCATCGCGCACCCGAGGGCAAGTACGCGGCTGGCGAGCGAGTCTGCATCGGCCTCTACCACCGTGGTGCGGAGGACAGGGAGCGGGTCCCCAGCACTGATGGGCCGCAAGTCTGGAATCAGAGGCGTAGCATCGGTTTGGGGCAACGAGTCGTACGCTGCCTCGCACGTACGCCAAGGATTCTCCTCTTGCGGTGCGCACCCAAGGGCCGCCAGCCCCAGCATCCAAACCCACAAGCGCACGCAAGTACCCTAGCACGGTAGTTGGTGGCACCACGGTTGTGCCCGAAAACCGTGGCACCCAAACGCTTCGCTGCCAGCCCAACGTACCGGGAGTTCAGGTGCGGCCCACGGCAGCGTAGCTGCCGTGAGGCGGCAGCTGCAACCGTTGATAGGCAGCGCATTTCGGGCCTTCCGCGTTTTGGGCGTGGCACCGAGCACGCCGCTCACTTCGCGCTGTCTCGTAGCTTCTGAAGTTCGCGCAGCAGGATCTGACGTTCGAACCCCCGGTAGTCGAACCCTGCGTCTTCTCTGATCTCGAGCCCAGGTACGGACGAGTAGGGGGGCATGTGCGCGGTGTACTTGCCGTGAGAGTTGACCGCCATGATGAACGGGATCGACTCGATCGTCTCAGGGTCGTAGCCAGCGTCGCTCAGGACGTCGCTTCCGTGCGGCGCGTACTGGGAGTCGATCTCGACGAGCACGAAGTTGTCGGCGACGTAGTCGTTGAGCGCCTTCGCAGCCTCGTCCAGCGCAGGCGAGGATGTTTCGTCGAACTCGAAGGTCTGCACCTTGCCCTCGAGCTCGAACTGGTACTCGAACGATCGCGTTTGCCCGCGCACGTACTTGTTGAAGACGTGGCACCAAATGCACCACTCCGCGCCGTAGACGACCAGCAGCGTCTTCCCTTTCGAGTTGGCGTCTTTGAGCGCAGCGCTGAAGATCTCACGCTGGTCGCTGCACTCGTCGTACAACTTACCGACCCCGCCGCGGCAGCCAGGCGACAGCGCGGTGGGGAACGCGTCGACGGGCCGCATTTTGGGGGCGGGTGGCGGAGCGGTGGGCTTGTCGTCCTCGCTACCCTTGCAGGCCACTAGCAACAGGGACGCAAACGCTGTCGAGAACAGGCGTGTCACTTGGCGCTACCAACCGCTTGCGCGAGCGTGAGGTCGTAGGCGGAACAACGCTGGCGGCTCACGTCGCCATCGTAGTTCTTCCACGGCCCGAACACGAGCCGCCCGCGGGCCGCTCGCCGAATGCGACAGCACGGGCCTACGCCGCTCCACCGACTGCCCAACGTACCTGACGCTTCAGGTGCGCCCCGCGGCAGCGTAGCTGCCCTCAGCGGTCGGGTCAAATCCGGCCAGTCGTGGTCACCTGAAAACCGGCCAGT
>CALBMM010000243.1 GCA_937896535.1 uncultured Pseudomonadota bacterium | reverse complement strand
CGGCCGCCACCGCGTCGCCGCGGCGCAACGCTTCCTCGGCGGCCAGGCGCTCCTTGGGATGCGCGATCACTCCCATCACGTTGCCGCCGCACCGCGGGCACACGGTGTCGTCCGTGCCCAGCGCGGCGCCGCACTTGGGCTCGGAGCAGCGGGAGTCCGGCATCAGTCGGCCCACGCCGAGCCCGAGGATCCCCAGGGCGGCGGCGGCCAGGCCGATCTGCCACATCGGCACGTCGACGCCGAGGTTCATGCGCCCCGCGACCATGCCGAGCATCGCGACGGGAAGGGCGAGCATCTTCGCCAGCCGCAGCGCCTTGCTACGCTCGACCCGGAAGACCGGCTGTCCCACGTTCATGCCCACCACGCCCTTGTCGGCATGGCGCTCGGGCTCGGCCGCCTCGACCTGTGCGTCCGCGTCGTAATCGGGCAACGCGGCGGTCAGCGCCCGCAGGTCGTAGTCCGGTGGCCACGTGTCGGGGTCCGGCAGCTGCAGCTGCTCGCAGATGTGCGGCTCGTACGTGCGAAGCAGCGTGACCGCGTCCCGAAAGAACGCCGCCGGATTGGGCTGGAGCTTCTTGCTGATCGCGCGGACTTCCTTGTCGTCGAAAGCCCGCACCACGGCGACCATTCCGAGCAGGAAACCGAGGTCCATCGGCGAGACCACGCCCAGCCGCGTCTGGTGACGGCGACTCGTCATGCCCAGCTGTGCGCCGGTGAAGTGACGGATCGCCGCGTCGAGCGTCAGCCGCCCGAAGCCGAGGTAGACCGCGGTCACGTCGATGAGCTGCTGCACCCCGCGGTCGTCGGACACCTTGAGCTTCTTCTCGACGCGCCACGCCTCGGCGACCGCTCGCGCCGCGGCCGGCACGACGATGAGTGGCGATCGCAGCGCGGTCGACGACGCGGAGAAGTGCATCTTGCCTTCGCGGTAGCCGTCGAACCACACCGGCGAGATCGCGGTGGCCGAGACCGCTGGCCCACCTGGACCGTCCTCGGCGATCGTCACGGCGACCGGCTGATCCGGCAGGCCCGCATAGCCGAGCAGCCGACGGATCAGCCGCCGCATGCTCGCCTCGCCGCCGGCCCACGGGTCGGGGAAGTACACCTCCGTCGGCTCGAGCAGCGGCGCGCTCACGAGCGGGGCGATGCCGCCGACCCCGACCAGGTCGCGCATGCGATCGACGAGCCATTGCCGTCGCTCCGCATCCGGCAGCAAGAGGTCACCGTCGTCGGTCGCCGGGGACGCATCCGTCACGCCCGCTGCTTACCACGCCACGAGTGCGAGCTGACGGGCGACGCCGCCGACCCCGGTTGTGCGATCCTGCGCACTGCGTGTCCGACTCCCGAGCGCCGACGCCCCGCGACGCGGGAGCCCCACCCGAGGGCGTCACCGCCCTGCTCGACGGTGACGGCGCCGCCGTCACACCGGGGGAGGGAGGCCTGGAGACGCAGCGGCTGCGCGCGGCGATCGGCTCGCGCCTGTTCGGCGAGGACGAGGTCCGCGCCCCCACCAAGCTCGGACGTCACGTCCTCATCGAGCCCCTCGGCGCCGGCGGCATGGGCGTCGTCTATGCCGCCTACGATCCCCAGCTCGACCGCAAGGTCGCGATCAAGGTGCTGCACCCCCGCGCCGGCGGTTCCTCCGAGGCGGCCGCACGGTTGCTACGCGAGGCGCAGGCGATGGCCAAGCTCAACCATCCCAACGTCGTCGCCGTTCACGACGCCGGCATCGATGGCGACCAGGTCTTCGTCGCGATGGAGCACGTCGACGGCGGAACGCTCGCCTCATGGTGTGTCGACCATCCACCGGCGGATCGCCGCCGCTTCGACGACGTGCTCGAGCTGATGCTGCAGGCCGCCCGAGGTCTGCAAGCGGCTCACGCCGCGGGCTTGGTGCACCGGGATCTGAAGCCGACCAACCTGCTGGTCGACGGACGAGGGCGCCTGCGCGTCGCCGATCTCGGCCTCGCCCGCGCCGACGTATCGGCGAGCGAGGACATCGATGGTCCCACGTACGCCGACGACGAGCTGCGCGCCGACGTCACCAGCGGTGCCATCGTCGGCACGCCGGCGTACATGGCTCCCGAGCAGCTCGACGGGCGAGGGGGGGCCAGCGCCGACCAATGGGCCTGGTGTGCCACGGCGTGGGAGGCCGTGTACGGGCGCCGACCCTTCGAGGGCGGATCGCTCGAAGAGCTGCGCCGCGGCCGGCAGCAAGGTGCGCCGTCGGCCCCCTCGTCGCGGCCGGAGGTCCCCCGCTGGTTTCACCGCGTGCTCGCCCGCGGACTGCAGCCCGACCCCAACGCGCGCTACCCCTCGATGCGCGCGCTCGTGCAGGACCTGCAGCGGCGCCGCCAGCGACCGCGCCGGCAGCAGATGGCGGCGGGGGCGGTGGTCTTGGGGGCCGTGGCGCTCGGCGGTTGGGTCACCCGTCCGACACCACCCTCGTCCGTGTCGCCGTGCACACGCATCACCGAGGCGACGGCCGCAATCTTCGACGAGGAGATGGCCGAAAGCGTCGAGGCATCGGTGCTCGCGCGAGGGCAACGTCGGGACGAGACGGCCGCCGAGCGGATCGTCGGTCGCCTGCAGGGATTTTCCGACGAATGGTCCGAGGGGGCCGCCCGCGCGTGCCGTCGCCTCGAGGCCGAGGTCGACCTCCCCCACGATGTCGATCCGCTCGCGCATCCGAGCGCGTCGATGGCGTGCTTGTCGGACGCCCGCATCCGCTTCGAGGTCGTCGTCGACGAGGTGACGAAGGCCGAAGACACCAGCAATGCGTTTCGGATCCTCGACACGCTTCCCGGCTTGGCCGCCTGCGAGCTCGGCACGGAGCTGGGCCCGGCCTCGACCGACGTCGACCGCGAAGCGGCCCGCCTGGTCGCGCGCGCCATCGTGCGTGGTCGCGTGCAGGATCACACCGGCGCTCGCATGCTGCTGGAGCGCGCGCGGCAGCGGCTCGGCGAAACCGGCAGCCCGTCGCTACGTGGCCGCATCGAGTACGTGGACGGAATGCTCTGGTACCGCTCCGGGGACCATGCCAAGGCGATCGACCACGGGCGCGCCGCGCTCGGTCCGGCGGAAGAGGGAAGCGACGCGAACCTCGTCGCGGAGGTGTGGGTCTTGCTCGCGGACGCGTCGCGCGCGACCGACGAGCTCGAAGACGCCCAGTTCTACCTCGACCGCGCCGCTTCGCTCGTCCAACGTGCAGGCAATCTGCCCTGGTCGCGCGCGACCGTCGACCGTGCGCAGGCGGCCGTATGGCACGAGCTCGGCGACAACGAACGAGCACGCCAAGCGGGCGAGGCGGCACTGCGTGCGACCGAGCAGCTGCATGGCCCCGACAGCTACCTGTGCGCCCGCCTGCTCTCCAACCACATCAAGGTGCTGCGCGAGCTCGGCCGCGTCGACGAAGCCTTCGCGGCCGCCGAGCGCGTCATCGAGATCTACGATCGCGTCTACGGCCGTGAGCATCCAGATACGGTTCGGGCGCGCACGAGTCAGGCTCATCTGTTGTCCGACTCGGGGATGCACGCGCGCGCGGTCACGCTGTACGAGGAGGCATATGCCGCCATCGCCGACCATCCCGACGTCAGTCCGCGCGACAAGATGTCCGCCGGTCTCGGCTGGATCCAGACGCTCAACGCCTCGGGGAGGAGGGACGAGGCCCGTGCCGCCGTCGCCGACGTGCTCGACGCGGCGGCCGGGTGGCCCGGCGCCGAGGCCACCATGACGCCGGTGCTGCGCATGGCCGCCGGCGCCGTCGAGCTCGATGCCGGCAACTACGAGGAGGCGATCGCGCTGTTGGTGTCGGTGGGCACCGCGTCCGACGAAGGCCGGGCCCAGCTGATCCCCGCCAACCGGTACACCCTGTGCGTGAATCTGGCGGTCGCGTACGCCCGTGCCGCCCGGATCGAGGAGGCCCTGACCACGGTCGACGACTGCGACGCGCGGGCGCGGACCCTCGTCGCGCCGACACTGCTGCATCTGCCCGGCTCGCAGCGCTACCTCGGCGAGGTGTTCCAGCGCGCCGGACAGCTCGACGAGGCGCGGCGTCGGTACGTGGTCGCGACCGAAATGCTCGACGTGCACGCCAAGACCGACCCCGATCGGGCCGCCGCACATCTGGGCATCGGCGAGATCGACCTCGCGCAAGGCCGCACGGACGATCTGGCGAGCCACGTCGCGGCCGCCCGCGAAGTGCTCGATGCCCAAGACGACCCGGCGCAGCGCGAGCGCCTCGATGCCCTCGCGCGCGCCGTGCCGTGAGTCCGATCAACTGCAGTCGGGGTCGCCCGGATCGCAGGCCGTGACCACGAGCAGATACGGTCCGGCCAGCGGCACGCCGGCCCCACCCCAGGTGTCCACGACCAGCCAGTGATCGCCCGCAGGCAGGTTCGCCTCGATGAGTCGATCGGCGCGGGCCAGGCAGTCGGTCGCCGGGTCGGCACCTTCGGCGAGCAGATGCACGTCGAGATCCACGCCCTCGCGATCGAGGATCACCACGCGCAGCGCCTGCGGTCGGGACAGCGACAGCCGATACCAGACCTCCGGCCCCGACTGATCGCTGTCGCTGCAGCCGGGGTATTGCCCGATCACCGGCACGCCGTCGACGTTCGTGTCGCGCGCGTCGGCGAACGGCAGGCCGTCGACGACGATCGGGTCGTCGAACGTGCCGGAGCCCTCGCGCGGCGGCAGGGGGTCTTCGAGACCCGGCGCCGCGTCCACGAGCACCGATACGGCGCGGTCGAGGGCCTGCAGCGCGACCAGGTTGCGCACGTTGTAGCCGTAGGCCAGCCCGCCCTCGTCGAGTCGGCACGCGCCGTCGGGCGAGGCGGACAGGTGCAGGCCGTCGCCGGACAATCCGCTGCCCTCGAGGCCATCGATCGCCTCGAACAGGTCGACGAACGGGATCTGCCGCTGCTGCGCGAGCCCTCGAATGGTCGCGTTGTACGTCGCGACCCACCGCTGGGCGTTCGCATCGTCGCCGCGTCGCGTGATGCCGAACAGCACCGGGACCACGCCGGCATCCTGCAGCGCGTCGCACAGCGTGCTCATGTTCTCGTAGAAGGCCGACAGCGCCGCGTCGTACGTGGCGCCCAGGCCCATGTCGTTGGTGCCGTAGTGCACCAATGCCAGCCCCGGCGACAGCGCCTGCAGCTCTTGCGTCAGCGGCGACGGATCGCCGTCGATCGCCCAGCCGGCCGTGCGTCCGACCTCGGCGGCGAGCGTGTCGCGATCGAACGGCGTCGTGCCGTCGGCGTTCCCGCCCAGAAACCACTGCCGCGTGGTCTCGAGCTCGGCGTGGGCCCCCAGATCGACCGCCGCGTCGTCGGCGAAGCAGTACAGGGTCGACGTGCTCACCGTGCTCGATGCGCCCACCTTCATGAACACGTCGTCGGCCTGGTCGGGCCCCGCGGCCGCGATGTCGCGCCACCACTGCGCGACGTGGGCCGAGACCGGCGAGTGCACCCGGCCCGCGGGATAGACTTGTGGGCCGTCGGGTGGATCGATCACACCGTCGGTTTCGTCGCTGGTCGTGTCCGTCGCCTCGTCACCGGCGGTCGTGTCGGCTTCGGTCGCGCCGGACGTCGCCTCGTCCGTCGTACCTGCCTCGGTGCCGCCGACGCCCGTGCCGACCCCGTCGTCGAGCGCGAACGGCTCGCCGCCGACCGGCTCGCGACAACCCGCGACCGCGATCGCCAGGCCGACCCACACCCCTCGCCGCACCGCAGCAGCATAGGGGTCCGGCTTCGTTACGAATATATTCGTTGACTTAATGCGAATATATTCGTAGTTCGGTCGCATGCTCGCCACCGTCCCCTCCGTGTTGCTGTCGGCCCTCCTGTCCTGCGCCGGCGCCCCCGCCAACCCCGGGCCCTCGGCCGCGACGACCCGGACCGCCACCGAAGGCCTGCCGAAGGCCGTCCGCGCCCACTGGCCACAGATCTCCGCCGCGGCGAAGCGGCACGGCGTCGACCCCCAGCTCGTCGCGGTCGTCGTCTGGACCGAGTCCAATGGTCACGCCGCCGCCCGCAGCCCAGCGGGCGCCCGCGGGCTGATGCAGCTGATGCCGGCGACCGCACGGGCCGTCGCCCGCGATATGGGTCGAGCCGTGCCCACCGCCGACGAGCTCGACGATCCGGCCCTCAACCTCGAGCTCGGCGTCGCGCATTTGGCCGCTCTGATCGCGGACCTGACCGAGGGCCCACTCGATCGCGCGGCCGTCCATCGCGTGGCGGCGGCCTACAACGGTGGCATCGAGGTCGCCCTGCGCGCCGAGGCGGGCGTGCCCCTGCCGGCGGAGACGGCCACGTACGCCGCTCGCGTCGCCGATCGCTGGGCCGCGCGCCCTCGCGTCGCGAAATGATCGAAAGGTTCCCGGAAACCCGCCGTCGCTCGGTGTCAGACAGTGTGCGGAAGGGGGGCAACCCCCGAGGGTGAGGGGAATCTTCGTGTCTGCGATGCACACGCCGGGGCGCGCGCAAGCGTCCCACTGCGACCTCCAGGTCGCCGTCACGCTGGCCCAGCAGCTTTGGTGGTCCGGACACGTCGAAGCGGCGCTCTCGCAGTATGCGTGGGTCGCCGACACGCTGTGTCGCCAGGGCCAGCCGCACCTGGCCACGTCCACGTTTCGCATGATGGCCACCCTCGCGCCGTACTGCGTCGCGACCCAACTGCGCTGCGCCGAGCACTACGCCGCCCACGGCGCGCCGACCGAGGCCGTCGCGATCCTCGACTGGGCCGCGGTCGAGCTGTCGGCCCACGGTCGCTGGCTCGAGGCCGCCGACGTGCTCGCCCGCGCCGTGGTCCTCGATCCCGACCACGCCGACCGCCGTCACCGCCTCGGCGATCTCTACGCGGGTTTGGGCATGATCGACGCGGCCGTGCAGCAGCTGCACGAGGCCGGCCGCTTGCTGCTGCTCGCCAAGCGCTACCGCGACTTCACGGTCGCGGCTCATCGTCTGCTCTCGGTTCGTCGCGGTCACGTGCCCACGCTGCGCGCGCTCGCGGCGACGCACCTGCGCGCACGCGATCTGCCCCGCACGTTCGACGCGCTGCGACAGCTGCTGCAGGCGTCGCGGGGCGATGCGGTCGCCGGTGAGCTCATGGTCGAGATCCTGCTCGTCGCCCGTCGTCCGCGTGCGGCCCGGACGGCAGCCGAGCTCGTCAGCAAGGTCCTGCTCGCCCAGGGCGACGCCGAGGCGATCGCGGTGGCGCGCCGTGTCGTCGCGCGCGCGGTCCGTCGACATCCCGGCGAGGCCGTGTTCGCACGGCTGTCCGCGGAGCTCGAGGCCGAAGTCATCGACGACGACATGATCGAGGTGATCGAAGAGTCGGTCGTCGTCGCCGCCCCGGTCTCGCCCTCGACCAAGACCGCCTGGGAGCAGACGGGGGTCTTCAACCTCGTCGCCCACGCCATGCGCGCGGACGTACCGCCCGAGGAGCTCGAGACCAACGTCTTCGACATGTCGAAGTTCCGCGGCGCCCGGCCCGGGCCCGATCGCGCGAGCGAGCCCACGCGTCCCGACGCGCGCGGCGAGCTGATCGTCGGCTCGTTCGGCGCGACTGGCCTGGACGCTCGGGCTAGCGCGACTTGCTGATGCAGCGCGCTTGCGACTTCGGGCAGTCGAAGCGGACGTGGATGTGGTCGACGTGCCCCGGCACGTGCTGGATGAACGCGCTGGTGACCGGACCGTTGCGCGGGTACTCCATCCAGCGCTTGAGCTGTCCCTTGGACTTGCCGCCCTTTTCCACGGCCCAGTCGTACAGCAGCTTCTGCACGGCGCGGTCGATGAAGACCATCTCGACGGTGCCGCTCTCGCGCAACAGCTCCAGCAACGCCCAAGTCTCGGCCGCGTCGAGGTTGTCCTGGGTCATCTCGCGCCAATTGAGCTCTTCGCCCTTGGGTAGGCGCTGGATGTAGCTGATGTCCACGTCGCGGCCCGACTGATGGGTGCTGTGGGGCTCGAGCCGGCCGCCGTCGCGCGCCGACATGTTGCCCACGAGCACCGGCTGCGCGTGACCCCGCGCCGCCCACTGGTCCAGGATCTTGTCGAGCGTCGACACCGTGTGCGCGGTGGCGTACGACTTCCACGGGATCATCTTCAGCTCGCGGCCGCGACCGCTCATCATCGGCACGCCGCCGACCAGCGAGCCGGCACTGGGGGCGCCGACCGATTCGGACACGCCGTCGGAGGGCCGGCGGTACACGACCAGCGAGGTTCCCGGGGCGAGCTCGGCGTCGAGGTCGACGCCCGGATTGAGCTCGGTCATCTCGTGATGGAAGATCTTGAAGAGGTTGGCGACGTTCTTCGCCGAGCCCCCGCGGCGGATCGTGTAGGTCACCGTGTCGGGGGCAGGGGCGCCGGCGGCCCAGTCCGCCGGGGCCACCGGGGCCAGCTCGTCCTCGGCGTCCTCTTCCTCTTCGGGGATCGGGGACACGTCGTCGGCGGCCGGCACCGGAGCCGGCGGCGCCACCGCGACGTGGTCGTCGTCGTCGTCATCGCCGGGCGCCTCGTCGTCGGCAACGGCGACCTCCGGCGCGTCGACGTCGATCGCGGCGGTCGGGCCCTTGGGTGCCGAGCAGCGCAGGGCTCCGGCCACGACCCAGAGCCCGGCCCCGAGCACGAAGAGCGTGGGGCCCAGGGAGCGGCGACGGGCGGGCGCGGCTTCGCTCGCGGCGGCCTCGTGCTCCTCGTCGCTGCCGTCCTCGTCCGTCTCGTCGGCGCCCGGGTGGTCCTCGCCCTCGCCCTCCCGTTCGGCCTCGGGGTCGTCCTCGTCGGGCCCGGCGTCGGCGGAGCGCTCCACGTCGTCCTCGGCCTCGATCTGGTCGTCGGAGTCGTTCATGGGACCGGTGGGTCGGGCCGCAGTGTGTCTCGCGACCGCCGTCGCATGCAAGAACACGGCAGGGTGGGGCTGGTACTCTGATCAGCATGCGTCACGGGGTTCTGCTCGCCGTTTTCGCCGCGTCCTGCGCAGCCAGCGACGACAACCCGCCCGCGTCCGGCGAGGACAGCACCGCGGCCGCGCCCGTGACGTCCTCGTCCTCGTCCGGGGAGACGATCCCCGATCCGGTGACGGCGACGACGACCGGCGGTGACACGACGGCGGCCGCCGACGACGCGACCACCACCGGTGTGGACCCGGCGACCGCGTGCAACGGCCACGCCCTGCTGTGCGACCGCCCGCTCCCCGCGGTGGTCTTTGCCGCGACCCACAACGCCTTCGCGGCGACCGACGACGGCTTCATCGCGGTGGCCGCCAATCAGACCCACGGGATCGCACGGCAGCTCGAGGACGGCATTCGGGCGATGTTGTGGGACGTCACGATCGACGCCGACGAAACGAAGCTGTGCCACGGCAACTGTGCCTTCGGATCGATCCCCCACGTGCAGGCGCTGACGATCCTGCGCGACTTCATGGAGGCGCACCCCCGCGACGTCGTGGTGCTGATCTACCAGGACGATGCGCCGGCCTCGGCGGTCGAGGCCGACTTCGCCGAGGTCGGCCTCGACGACGACGTGTACGTGCACGCCGAGGGCGCGGCGTGGCCGACGTTGGGAGAGCTCATCGACGCCGGCACCACCCTCGTCGTCACCGCGGAGTTCGGCGGACCTCCGCCGGCCTGGTACCACCACGTGTGGGATCTGGCCTGGGACACGCCCTACGAGTTCACCGATCCGCGCCAGTTCGATTGCTCGCTCAACCGCGGCGCGCTGGGCAACGACCTGCTGCTCATCAACCATTGGCTGAGCACCGACCTGGGCTTGCCGGCCTCGCACCTGGCGCCCACGGCCAACGAGGGCGCCATGATCCAGTCCCGGGTCACACAGTGCCTGCGCGCGGCGGGCCGCTCGCCGACCTTCATCGCCGTGGACTTCTACGAGGTCGGCGACCTGCTGGCGGTCGTCGACGCCCTCAATCGCGGGCCGTGACATGATGCGGGGCATGGGCACGCGAGGGTCATGGATCGCGGTGGCCGCGGCGGTGGCCGCCTGCGCGATCGAGCCGATCGAGCCGGTCGGTACCACCACCACCACCACCGTCTCGGACGGTACCGCCGACACGGGGGGCAGCGGCCTTCCGGTCGACACCGATCCGATGCACTCGCTGGACTCGTCCGGCACGTCGGCGACGTCGACCGCCACCGGCGGCACCGCCACCGACACCGGCGGCTGCATGGTCGGTCAGGAAGGATGCGCCTGCACGCCGAGCGGCAACTGCGACCCCGGCCTGGAGTGCCTGTCGGACTTCTGTGTCGACCTCGACGGCGGCTGCCCGATCGGCGCCGAGGGGTGCCCGTGCACGCAGGGCGGTGCGTGCGACATGGGCCTGGTCTGCGCCTCGATGATCTGCGTCGATCCGGCGGCCGGCGGCTGACGCCGCGCTACGGCGGCAAGCAGTCGACGTAGACGAGGTTGATGTGCCGCTCGAACGTGGGCGGGCTCGCGTCGGGGAACGTGCACTCGCGCTCGGGGTGCGTTGCCGTCAGCGTGTACGTGCCCTCGGGGGCCGGATCGAGGTTGAAGAACACCATGACCGGGTAGACCGGCCAGTTGATCTCGTTGAGGTTGAGGATCGGCTCGGTCGCGCTGATCGGCGCGTAGTAGGTGTTGGCTGGCGGGGGTGGATCGAGCTGCACCGTCACGGGCATGCCCGTGGGGCCGACCGCGGTGGGTTGGCGCAGCACGACCAGGAACGCCGCCTTCGTCTCGTCGACGACGACCGTGGGCTCTTGGTTCTGCAGGGCGGATTCCTGGAGGTCGACGACCTGCAGCGAGACCTGCGACAGGTCGACGTCGTCCTGGTCCTCGCCCATCGTCTCGAGAGGGACGAGCGCACCCCAGTACTCGGTCGTCGGGTCGATGAGGATGCGGTCCAGGCCGGTGGCGGGCACGCCGACGAGCTCCCACAATCCGTCGGCATCGGAGACCGTCGCGATCGAGGGATCCGACAGCAACGAGATCTCAGCGTCGGGGATCGGCGCGCCGGCAAAGAAGTCCTGGATCTCCCCGGACACGGTGACCTCGGTCGGACCGCCCGACGAGCTGTCGACACCTACGCCCGACGACGACCCGGAGCTGCCGCCGCCCCCACCGGTGGTCTCGCCGGCGCCCGAAGTCGACCCCGGCTCGCCCGACGACGAGCTCGATGCCGCGCCCGTGCCGGTCTCCTCTCCGCTGGCGCTGCCACCGTCGTCTCCACACGCCGCGAGCGCTACCGCCGCGACGATGCCCCAAGAAAAGCTACGCATGTCGACAGGCTAGCAGTCGCGCGAGCCACTGCGCCGGATGCGTGTGAGATCCCGAGGTAGGTGAGCGGACGCCGGGTCGGGCAGCCCCAGAGCGCCGGATTTCAGCCGTGGAACGGGCAGGACCGTGTTTGGGGGCCAAACTCCGGTCGCGAGTGGGACGCTTGCGCACTCTGTCCCACGCTCGTATCACTGGCGTTCGGATGCGACGGGGGATCACTGCGGCCGTATGGCTGCTCGGGAGCGCGTGCACGTTCGTCGGCGACGGCGGCACGGATCAGGGGCCGTCTTTGGCGGAGCCCACGATCATGCCCATGCCGACGGCCGACAGCGGCGCTGCGCCCGAGCCGGAGCCTGGGGCCGAGCCCGAGCCCGACCCGACGCCCGATCCCTCGGCGGGGGACGACGGAATGCCGCCCGACGATCCGCCACCGGACGACCCGGGCAAGCTCCCGCCGCCGGAGGATCCGCCGGGCGGCAGCGACGACGGCGAGACGGGCGACATGGAGCCGACGATCGAGGAATGTCCTCCGTCGTACGACGCGCTGCTGTGGGCCGACGACGCGATGGTCTCCGGGCCGATCGAGATGCTGCCCGCGGTCGATGCCGATGGCGAGCCGTTGATCGCGGTGTCGTTCGACGCCGAGCAGGGAGAGGTGGAGTTCACGCTCGACCTGCCGTGCGCCGGCGACTTCTACGTGCACGGGCTGGTCTGGGATGCCGCCCCGGGAGCGTACGCGTCGGGTGACCCGGACTCGTTCTACGTCTCGACCGGCAGCCCGACCGAGTTCACGTGGCGCTACGGCTGCCAGACCGGGGGCTCGTCGATGGCGCTGACGTGGCAGCCGCTGCAGCGCCTCGATGCGCAGCCGTGCGACGTCACGCCGATCACCTTGTCCGCGCCCGCGGCCGGTCAGTACACGCTGACGATCCGCAACCGCGAGGCGGGGGGCAACGTGCCGTCGGTGGCGGGGATCGGGGCCATCGCGATCTCGATGGACGAGACGCTGGATCCCGCGACGCTGTACGACCCGTTCCCTTGATGTCCCGGCGCCGGCGGGCCCGGTCTCGGGCGTTCTAGCGACGCTTGGTCGGGTCGCCTTCGCGACGGTTGAGGGCGACGGCCTCGCGGACGAGCTCGGTGAAGGCGTCGGGCTGGACCTCCTCGGGGGCGCCGATCTTGACGTGGCCCATGCGGGCGCCGCCGGAGGCCAGCAGTCGGTGCGGATCGGGCAGATCGTTGCCGCGCCAGAAGCCGAAGTTGACGTGCTGCTTGAACGCACGCAGGTAGGCGAACGGTCCCCCGTCCTCGAACACGGGCTGGGCCCACTTGATCGACTCGCTCGCCCCGGGGGCGGCGGCGAGCACGATGTCGCGGATCTGCCGGACGACCTTCGCTTGCCAGCCATAGAGCCCGTCGAGATACGACTGCACCGACATCCCCCGCTTGGGGCTGACCTTGGGCACCTTGCGGGCTGCGGTCTTCTTCTTGGCGGCGGTCTTCTTGGCCGCAGGCTTCTTGGCCGCGGTCTTCTTCTTGGCCGCGGTCTTCTTCTTGGCCGCGGGCTTCTTCTTGGCCGCGGGCTTCTTCTTGGCCGCGGGCTTCTTCTTGGCCGCGGGC
>CALBMM010000242.1 GCA_937896535.1 uncultured Pseudomonadota bacterium | reverse complement strand
GCGACGTTGTCGAGAATGCCGCCGTCGTGGTCCTTGGCGACGGCACTATGCAGCGCCTCGGCGCCCTCCTTCGTCTGCGCGTTCTTGCCGAGCGCGCCCAGCAGCGCCGGAAGGGCCGCCCCGATCGCGCTCTTGGTCGCGCCGGAGTCGGCACCGATGTGCTCGCTGATCTTCGAGATCGTGTCGGCGTCGATGGCGTTGGACAGCATGTTCATCAGGTCGGACATCGCCCGCAGGCTACGACAAAAACGCGGAGCGTTTTGTCGTAGCCTGCGCCGTGCCCGTGCCCGCGCCCGTGCCCGTGCCCAATCCGCAAAGAACGCAGTCTCACCGGGCGCGACGACGCACGAATGCGGCGATTTGCGCCGTGACCTGCCCACGACCGCGCGCCGAGACGTGCGAGTGATCGTGCATGTCCGCGTCGGCGACGGACGCAGACAGGTCCAGCACATCGGCGGGATCGATCCGGGTCGCCAGCACCCGCGACAGCAACGCCTTGGCATCCGCAGGCATGCGCGCGCGCCAGGTGCTCGACTCGGGCATCTGCACCACCAGCACCCGCGTGCCCTGCCCTCGCAGCTGGTCCAGCAACGACAGCAACCGCTGCACCTCGACCGCGTCCTCGCGGTACGCGTCGGGTGAAAACCAACCGCGCTCGGTCCAGTTCAGCAGCTGGTCGGCGAGGTGTCCGGCGCCGGCGGGCTCGTCCCCCGTCTCGTAGGTGGGCGCGTACGGATCGTCGTCGGGCCGGTACAGCCCCGGCAGCGACACCCCCAGTCGCGGCAGCACGGCCAACCGCGTCAGGTCCGCGAGGTGATGCAGCAGCAGCGTCATCCCGTTGCGATTGCGCCAGGGCCACAGTGCCATCTGCACGGGACCCCGGGCGTCGACCCAGTTGCCACGCGCCGCCGGCAGCTGCGCGAGCCCGGCGTCGACGAGCCACGCGGCGTGCAGTCCGAGCACGACCACCCGCGGCGGCGGGTCGGCCAGCAGCAGTGGTTTGGCGACGTGACGCAGCTGCGTGATCGATCCACCGCCGGTGCTGACCACGATCCAGTCGTGATCCGGGTCGGCCACCGCGAGCTGGTCGCGGTCCACCCCGTCGCGGATCGACGACAACCCGACCACCGCCGAGAACACGCGCCCGTCCATCGCGGCCACGCGACGCCCCGCCTCCTGCCGCGCCGCACGGGGCAGCAGCTCGAGCAACCGCAGCGACGCCGGCTCGCGCGGCAGCACGGCATCGAGCGCCGCCGAGATCAGCAGCAGCGTCGCGACGACGGCGGCGATGACCGCCGGGGCGGCGCCGTACCCCGGGGCCCGCTCGGGCACGCGCGTCGTGTCGTCGTCGGCCACGTCAAAACCCCTGGTAGAAGAAGTAGCGACCGGGCTGCATCAGCCAGAATGCGGCGAGCAGCCGCACGGCGACCCACAGGATCCGGACGGCGATGCGGACTCGGCTCATGCGCCCCCCATCCACACGGCCTTGACCAGCGCCAGCGACAGCGCGACGTATTCGAACGTGGCGATCGTGGCGAGCACGCGCACGACGGGACGGGCCATGTAGGCCCGCAACGCCTTGGCGCCCCCACCCTTGCGGATCCGGTGCTGCCAAAGATGGCACGCCACCACCCCGGCGGCGTGCATCGCCCCCCACGCCAAAAAGCCCGCCGAAAGGCCGTGCCACAGCCCGATCGCGACGAACGTGATCGCCAGCGCGATGACGGCCGCGCGCACGGGCGCCTTGCCGCCGTCGCGACGAACGAGCCACAGCTGCAGCGGCACGAACAGGTTGCGCCGGGCGAACTGCGACAGCGTGATGTGCCAGCGCTCCCAGAACACGATCAGGTTTCTCGCCGTCAGCGGACGATCGAAGTTCTCCGGGGCCGGCATCCCGCACAGACGCCCGACCCCGACCGCGATATCCGACAGCGCCGAAAAGTCCAGGTACACCCACAGGTAAAACAGCTGCACCTCGAGCAGCAGGTACGCGCCACCGGCCGTGAAGTCGGTCAGAAAGATCTCGCGCAGCAGCCCCGCGAGCACGAACTTCTTGAACAGGCCCGACGCGATGCGCTCGACCCCCTGCAGCGCCGCGGCGGTGTCGGGAGCCGGCGGCGGCGGGGCCGAAAGCGCCTCCTCGGCCGGGGCAATGGGCCCGGCGGCGAGCATGTGGATCGGCAGCAGGTAGCCCACCAGCGCGGCCAAGCTCGGTCGCACGACGCGACGCTGCACGAGCGCGCGCAGCAGGTCGACGGCACGCAGCGCCACGTACGAAAAGCCGATCACGGCCAGCACCGGGCCGAGGTCCCCGGCTGAAGCGGCCCCGAGCTCGGGGCGCTTGTGCAGCACGAACCCCGCCCCGACGCCGAGGCCGACCACGATCGCGGCAACCGTGCGGTCGCGACCGGACCCCATCCGATCGACGGCGGAAAGGCCCACGTGCAGCAAGAGCACGGGCACCACCACGAACAGCGCGAGGTCGAAGCCGATCAGCGTCCAGTCCCCCGACAGCCGCCCCTGCAGCAGCATCGCCACGAAGCCCGTGCACAGCAGCGCCCACGCCACCGGCCGGACCCGACCCCGGCACGCCGGCATGATGGCGATCGAAAGGCCGACGAAGATCCAAAACGGCGGGGTCGCCAGGTCGACGCCGACCATCGCTCACTCCCGAGGACGGGTCGGCCCCCCGGGAGTCACCCCGAGATCCGATCGATGAGGTCGACGAGCTCGCCCACGCTGCCCAGCCCGGCCACGTCGCCGCTGGAGAACCGACAGCCGAAGCGCTGCTCCACCGCGACCATCAGCGACACGTGCATCAACGAGTCCCACTCGTCGATGTCGTGGGCGGTGGTCCGACGCGTGACGACCAGCTCGTCGTCGTCGAAGACGTCCCGAAACACCTCGGTCAGGCGCGCCAGCGTGTCGTCGGCCATCGACGACGGATCATACCACCGGCGCCACCACCCGCAGACGGTGACCCGGCGCCGGGGAGACGTCAGCTCAACCGCTGCAGCGTGGCCGCGATCTTGTCGGCGTCGATGCGCAGCTGCGCGAGTCGTTCTTGCTCCTTCGCGACCACCTCGGGCGGAGCCTTGGTCAAGAAGCCCTCGTTGCCGAGCTTGCGCTCCAGCCCCGCGATTTCCTTGCCGAGCTTGTCGTGGTCCTTCTTCAGGCGCTGCGTCTCGGCGGCGACGTCGACGAGGCCGGCCAGCGGCATC